>JAGXFR010000060.1 GCA_024637155.1 Burkholderiaceae bacterium
AGAGGCTTCGTGGCCATGACTGGCTTGCCGCTGCGCAGCGCTGCTTTCGTGGCATCGGCGCGCCACAGGTTGCTGTCGACGTCGACCTTGGTGCCCAACTTGGTCTTCTTGTCCAAGTCGATCTGCACCTCATACGAATGGTAACCCTTGACCACTTCGTATTCGACGTAATCGGGCTGGTCCTCGTTGATGGCGGTAATGGTGTAGCCATTGTCAGCGATGATCTTCCTGTAATCCGCTTTGCTCGCACCGAGCTTAAGCGCTTGCGCCAGGACTTCTTTGTCGCTACTCCAGGCCCTCATGCGTACGCGATCGCTGTAGCTCACGCTGTTGTCGGCCGGTACCGTCATTTTCTCGGGCGCCGTGGCCTTCTTGTCGGTTGTTTGGGCAACGGCAACATGGAACGCGAAGCTCGTTGCCAGTAGGGCGGCGACGGCGGTAAGTGATGGTGTTATCTTCATGGTGAGACTCCCTTTGGGAATGCTGGAAATAGTCGGCGCGTTTGTTGGTCAAAGCCACCGTCGTTCCGGTGCGCTCGAAAGACACATCCGCACAGGTATGTTCAATAGACTGCGGCGGAGTTGCCATCAGCACGGGAGCCGACGTGGCGTGGGAATTGTCCGACCCTGGCACTTTGAACTGACCGCTTCCGCTATGGACTCAGAGCCCAGCACATCCATGCCGGGAGTCGAAGGGATCCACGTACTTTCGAACTTACTTCGGCAAATCGGAACCTGTATTCATCGGAACCTCTCCGCCCTCGTTTTCCCAGCGTTGAATCGCGCGCGGATTCACGGTCTTGGTCTCGCCAGCGTTTGAAGAGGACATCGGGTCAGATTGTTCGCCTGATGCGGCGTTCCACAACGCGATGACCGCGACCCCGGGGTGGTGGGGGTCATGGCCGAGTATGCTGAGCGACGCCGTGCCGAGCGTGAAATGCTGCGCCTCGATCAGCGGCAATCCGATCCAGCGCGCTGCCAGGACGCAGCCGAATTGGCCGTGCGAGAACAGCGCGACGTTTCCGTCCAGCGCGCGTAGTTTTGCGATGAGCCGATCGGCGCGATCGGAAACCTGCGCGGGCATTTCACCGTGCGGACTGCCGTCCCGGAAAAGATCCCAGTCCGCGCGTTGCTTGCGAATGTCCACGGAGCGCTGCCCTTCGTAATCCCCATAGTCCCATTCCACCAGGTCCGCATCGATTGCGGCGGCCGCACCCAGCCCTGTCAGTTCACAGGTTCGCCGCGCACGCTCGAGCGGGCTGCTCAGCACATGGGAAAACTGGATTTCCCGCAGACGCGGTGCAAGTTCCCGCGCCTCGTCCTCGCCGCGCGCGGTGAGCGTGAGGTCCGTGCGACCGGTGTGCCGGCCGGCGAGCGACCACTCGGTTTCGCCGTGTTGAACCAGGTAAAGGCGCAGTGGCATAGCCAGTCTTGCTGTCGTGCTCATTCGCTTTCCATCGCGGCACTGTATTCGCCGCGGCGCGCTGCACGGTTGCACCTGGCCCGATGATACAGAGCCCGCTGTGCCGCCGGCACATTCACCTCCTTTCCTTGCCAATTCTCCAAGGCCAGTTGCTGGATGGCGCGGGCGAAGGAAAACGCCAACGCCCAGGGCAGGCGCGATTTGAACCTCACATTCATGGCATTCAAGCGCGCCGAAGCCAGTTCGGCGGTTTGGCCGCCCGACAGGAACGCGATCCCCGCAACGGCAGCGGAAACGGCGCGCAGGAGACAGCCCACCGTGGCGTCGGCCACCTCGTCCACCAGCGCTTGCCTGGGGCTGCTCAGTCCCGCAAGCACCATATTGGGCTTCAGGATCATCTCCTCCAGCACCACCCCTTGGACATAAAGCTGGTAGAAGACCGTTCGCAGGACTTGCTCCGTTGCCTCGCCGCAGCGCTCCAGGGTATGCGCGCCGTCCATGAGCACTTCCGGTTCGACGATGGGGACCAGCCCGGCCTCCTGGCACAACGCGGCATAGCGCGGCAAGGCATGCGCATTGGCATCGATGCAAGCCTGGCTGGGAATACCATCGCCCACGGCAATCACTGCGCGCCACTTGGCGAAACGGGCGCCCATTTGAACGTATTCGGCCAGGCGGTCGCGCAGTCCGTCCAGACCTTCGGTTATTTTTTCCCCGGAATGACCCGCCATGTCCTTCGCCCCGGCATCGACCTTGATGCCAGGGATGATTCCCGCATCGGCAAGAACTTTGACGAAGGGTGTGCCATCCTTCTTCTGCTGCCGGATGGTCTCGTCGTAGAGGATCGCGCCGCTGATGCACTCGCCGAGCCTGGGCGTGGTGACGATCAACTCGCGCCAGGCGCGGCGGGCCTCCGCGGTCTGGGGAATCCCCAAATTGGCAAATCGCTTGTTGCAGGTGGGATTGCTTTCATCCATCGCCAGCAGGCCCTTGTCGCCGGAGACCAGTCTCCTTGCGGTATCTTGAAGCACTTGTTCGTTCAATATGGTTTCTCCACGACCAAGTTTGGATTTCCCGCCACTACGCTTCGGCCGACCACTTCCGCGTCTCAGCGGCGTCGCGCTACTCGCCGTCCGCCCAATAGCCGGGACGTCCATAGTGTTCGTGGATGCCCGTTTCCTGCTTTCGATCCAGCTGCGCCGCTGAGTCATACGGCGGCGCGTCTTTCACTGCTTGGCGAGTCAGATTGACCGAGACCGTGGCGTCGGACCAGCTCACGTCCTGGATCCATTGCGGCGCGATGAGCACCTTGTGACCGAGCCACCAGTTGCTGGTGTCCACGATGAGGTATCGAATGGCCCAGGTCTCCTCCTCGACGAGCAGGCCCTGTACGTGACCGATGTCGCCATCGGTCGCCTGGATGTGATAGCCCTCTACCGCTTTGCAGCTGCGCAGGTGGGGGTCTTCATTCTCGTGCCGCGCCGCTTCAGCGCGCACGTAAGCCTTCTGCACCTCAGACTGCGCCGCAGGCGGTGTCGATGCGAAACCGACGTCTCCCGGCATCATTATGTTCGGATACAGTCCACCGCCCCAGAGCCCGGCACCACCCCAGTAGTAGGGATAGCCGTAGTACCCGAGGTAGCGTATTTCATGCTGTCGCGAGACCGGCTTTTGGGTGTCAATTTCGGGGCTGTTCTTCACCTGCTCTTTCGTGATTGAGACGGGCAGTATCTTTTCCGTCCAGTTCGGGTGGTCGATCGCGATCGGCGAGATCAACACCCTTCGATCCAAAAGCCAGGTGCCGGTGTCGACAACGAGATAGCGGATAACCCACATTTCGTCATCGAAATAGAAATCCTTCACGTGGCCAATGGTGCCGTCGGTCGCGCGGATGGCGTAGTCCTCCAGATCGTTCATGGTGCGTAACATATGTCTTTCTCCTTCGAGAGTATCGAACAACGGGCAATCGACGAATTGAACAGTAAAGAAGCGCGATCGGTCGCCGCAAGGTCTCGACTATGCGTTCTGACGCCACGTGTGCATGGACGACGAAACGATAAGGCAAAACCTCCATGACTGGTGTCGGGTATTCTTGACTATCGGCCGCGCAATCGAGACCTCGTTTTCAACGAATCCGTTCGGATGTCGTCGGCTTCTCGCCTCTATCCCGCTTGGTAAACAGGGTACAAGCGGCGACCACCTCAGTCTGTTCGGTGGACAACGTAGAGTGATCCGCCCGCCGGCTCGGCTGCCCGGTGGGCGCAGATTGCCGGAGCGCAGGCGCGGCGCGCTGCCTTGTGCTCGCGGGCATCACAACCCAGCGGTTCTTACCAGACAACCCTGCCAATCGCCGTTGAAGCGAAGCCGCCAGCTGACACGCTATAAGCCGGTGACCTGCCCATTTCTCAAAATTCCTTGGCTCCCCGACCCGGGATCGAACCTGGAACTTGCGGATAATCAGTGACGCCGCAGCGAGCCAAGAGCGATGAATTGTTCTGTGGAGTAGGCTTGGGAGCCATGAGTTTGGGCAATACGGCAGAATTCGATTCACCAGATGAGCCCGTTCTTCCAAGGGAACTCAATTTGAGAACCATCGATCAAATCGCACAACCAACCACAGGAACGTCAACCGATCTGGTCCTGGCCACCGACCTTGACGGCACGCTGCTGGCCGGTACGCGGGCAGCAAGACGGCGCATCCGTGATCTGTTCAGTGGCGGTCTGGCCGGAGCCCGATTGGTCTACGTCACCGGTCGTGGGTTGGAGTCGATTATTCCCCTGCTGAGTGATTCCACACTGCCGCAACCCGACTACATCATTGCCGATGTGGGCGCCACGGTGGTGTATGGTGACTTGCGGCCGGTTGATCCCCTCTACCATGAGATTGCCGCGCGCTGGCCAGGCACACAAGCCGTATTGCGACAGCTCGCGGGGTTTCCCTTGTTGCAGCGCCAAACCGTGCCACAGGAGCGACGTTGCTCATTCTTTGTCGGTGAAGGTGGTATTTCCACCGAACTGCGTGCAGCGGTTGATGCGCTCGACTGCGAACTGCTGTTCTCGGCCGGGCGCTATCTCGATGTCTTGCCGCGTGGGGTAAACAAGGGAGCGACACTGCGCCAGCTCGCCGCAGCACAAGGGTTTGACCTGGAAGCAATCATCGTCGCAGGAGATACCCTGAACGACCTCTCCATGTACACCACCGGCTTCAAAGGCATTGTGGTCGGCGGCGCCGAGCCGGCGCTGATCCATCAGGTGGGCAAGATGGCACGCGTGTACATCGCCAAGGATGAAGGTTGCGGCGGCATTCTGGCGGGACTCGCTCACCACGGAACGCAGGTTGAGAGCACACCCAAAGCCCAGCGCAGCATGGACGAGCGCGGCGATGCCGACTTGGTCATGGTCTACCATCGCCCACCATTCGACGAGGTCGTGAAAGACGGCGTGATGAAGATGAAACGGCCGAAGAGTCCGAACGGCATCATCCCGACGCTGCTGGGATTTTTTGCCGGCGGGCGCAAAGGCTCATGGGTGGCTTGGTCGATGCAGGACAGCCGCACGCCCGAAGACTTCGTCCGGCACGTGCCGGTGGACGCCAAGCGCTATCCCAACCTGAAGGTGGCGCGCATTGCGCTGACTCCGGATGACGTCGACATTTTTTACAAGAAATTTTCCAAAGAGGCGTTTTGGCCGATCATCTTTTCGTTCCCCGACAAGGCCGAGTTCAACGAGGCGCATTGGGAACGTTTCCTTGAGGTCAACCGGATTTTTGCAGAACAAACGGCGTGTGAGGCGGCCGAAGGGGCGGTGGTCTGGATCCATGACTACAACCTGTGGATGGTGCCTGCGTACCTGCGCCCACTGCGGCCCGACTTGCGCATCGCGTTTTTTCATCACACGGCATTTCCGTCGAGTGACATTTTCAACATCCTGCCGTGGTACCGGAAAATCATTGGCAGCCTGCTGCAATGCGACTACATCGGGTTTCACATTCCGCGCTATGTCGAAAATTTTGTCGATGCGGTGCGCTCCTACACCCCTGTGGAAGTGCTTGAATCGGTGCCTTGCGCGCCGCGTTTCATCACCTATGGCTGTGCGCTGGGGACCTACTCCGTCACTTTGGGCATGGACGTGGGCGGCCACCGCGTGAGCTTGGGTGCACACCCAGTCGGCATCGACGTGAGCTTGGTCGAGCAAGTTGCCAAAAAGCCGGCAGTGCAAGAGAAGATTGCCCGCATCCAGGCGCTCCTGCGCGGTGCCAAAGGCATTCTCTCGGTTGAGCGGCTGGACTATGTCAAGGGCTCGCTCGAAAAGCTACAAGCCTTTGAGCGGCTGCTGGAAGATCATCCGGAACTGATTGGTCACGTGACCTTGATCTACATCGTCACGCCCGCCGCGCCCGGTATGGAAATCTACGACGCCTTGCGCATTGAGGTGGATCGGACCGTTGGGCGCATCAACGGCCGCTTCTCGACCCTGGAGCGGACACCGGTGCGCTACTCGTACCGATCCCTGCCCTTTGAAGATGTGGTGGCGCATTACGCAGCTTGCGAAGTGGCCTGGATCACGCCGCTGCGTGACGGCCTGAACCTGGTCGCCAAGGAATTTGTTGCAGCCAAGCAAGCTACCAACACAAGTGGCGTACTGGTGCTCTCGGAGTTCGCGGGTGCCGCGGTCGAAATGCACGGTGCGCTGCTGACCAATCCCTACGACGCGAACTCGATGTCCAAGGTGTTGCACCAGGCACTGACCATGGGTGCGGATGAGATGGCGTATCGATGCCAGCGCATGGCAGCCATCGTCACCGATAACGATGTGGTGCGCTGGGGTGATGAATTTATGCATGCAGTCCAAGCCGCGTAATCCAGTTTCTGGCTTCAGGGCTAATTTATTGAGAAAGGGAGTCTTATGTTTCGTTTGAAGGGCCTTCGTGGCAGGTGAGCGCCCATTGGATCCAGCAGCAGGCGCAGCGCCTTTGACTGATCTTGTCGTGGTCGGTATGGCTTACTTTGAAGTCTTTGTCCCGCCCCACGTGCGCCCGGCACCGGGGCAGGAGTTGTTTGTCGATGGCATTGAACTGGGCCTGGGCGGCGCACTCAACACGGCAACGGTCGCCGCCGCGCTCGGCTTGCAAGTGACGCTTTGCATCCCGATGGGGCACGGCATCGTGGATCAGGCCGTGGCATTGCTGGCCCAGCGGCTGGGCATCACACTGGTGCCGCTGGCCGCCCCTGACAATCCCGCCGTCTCGCTGGTCTTCTCAGACGCTCTGGATCGTGCGTTCGTGAGTTCGGCTCGGCTTGATGTGCTGGCCCAGGTCAAGCGCCTACCGAAAGCGGCGTGGGTGCATGTGCCAGGTCTGGAAGAAGCCAGCCGCCTGGAAGAGCCGCTCACTCAAGCGCGACAAGACGGTGCGCGCATATCGGTCAGCGCCAGCTGGAGCCCGCACCAGCTCAGTCGGCTCGCCGGGCGCAAGGGCCAAGCCTGGGATTTGCTGGTTCTCAACGAGAAAGAGGCGCTGGCTGCGTGCGGCAATGTCGCGGCCGCACCGCAGCACCTGGCGCAAGCAGCGCACTCGGTGCTGGTCACACTCGGTGCCAATGGGGCTTTCGGCATGCTGAACGCGGCGCCGGTGCGCGTGCCCGCCGTACCTGTGAAAGTGCTCGACCCCACCGGTGCCGGAGACGCATTTTGCGCCGGTGTGATCGCCGGCTTCGTGCGCGGCCTGGCAGACGAAGCCGTGGTGCAACTCGGTGCCAGCGCCGCGGAAAAGATACTGAACCAAATCGGCGGGCTGGTCACAGACCCCGGTCTGATGAGTGATTTGGCCAAGGAAGGCCTGTGAAAACCCTGACGATTCTGGGGGGCGGCAGCGCCTACACCCCTGGTTTGCTGCAAGCCCTGATTGCACATGCCGCCGAGCTCCCGCTCGACACCGTGCGCTTGTACGACACCGATGCCAGCCACCTGGCCATCGTTGCACGGCTGAGCGCGGCCATGGCGAGAAGCGCAGGTGTCTTCAAGGTAGAAGCGGTCAACACGCTGGAGGCGGCGATTGAGGGGGCTGATCTGGTTCTGAATTCAACCCGGCCGGGCGGTTTGGCAGCGCGCCGAATCGATGAAACCCTGCCACTGGAATTCGGCATTCCGGGCCAGGAAACGGTGGGGCCAGGTGGTTTCTTTTTTGCGTTGCGTTCAGTGCCGGAGGCTTTGCGGGTAGCTGTCGCGATGCAGGAACTGGCGCCCCAGGCCACGCTACTGAACTACACCAACCCGAGCAACATCGTCACCCAGGCCCTGGTCAATCAGGGTGGCGTGAACGTCATTGGACTGTGTGACCAATCCGACGAAGATCTGCAGGCCATCTGCCATGCGCTGGGCCGCGCCGAGCGCTATGCGTTTCGCTGCAACGGTCTCAATCACGCAACCTGGTACAGCGATATCTGGATCGACAGTGCGCCGCTGACCGAACTCACAGAGTCCCTGGTGGCGCCTGATGAATTCGACGAGGAGCACCAGCTGCGCTTTGCATTCTCGCTGGCGATGGCCCGGGAATCTCCAGGCTACTGGCCCAACTCCTACTTGCCTTACTATCTTTTCCCGGATGCCTTTGTCGCCCAAGCACGCCGCGTCGGGCCGCGTAGCGATGTGGTGGCAGCGTCGCTCGACAAATATTATGCGCACTTCGAGGCGGAAGGAAAGAAGGCGACGCCGCAGTTGCGTTTCTTCCGCGGCTCGGCCGGTTTCGGCGACCTGGCCGTGACGGTCATTCGGGCGCTGGCATCCGACACCCCGCACGAACTGGTGCTCAACCTGCCCAATCATGGCGCTACATCTGCGTTCGCAGCGGACACGGTCATTGAGACGCGCGTACGGGTATCGCGCGCCGGGATCGAGCGCATGACCGTGCCGGCGTTGCCCGCGGCCTTCATGGATCTGGCTACCCAGCTCGAGCACTACCAAAGGCTCACTGCACGTGCCGCTGCTGGCGGCAAACGCGAGGCGCTGGTCGCCGCGCTCGCCGCCAACCCGCTCGTAGGCCAGGCCTCGGTGGCGGAGCGCATGCTGGAGCGGGCTCTGGTCACCTACGGCACCTTCTTGCCGGCCCGCGCATGAAGACACTGCCCTTGCTGGAGCGTTTCGAATGGAACGACTTTGAACGAGTGGTGATCTTGTCGCCCCATCTGGACGACGCGGCCCTGAGTTGCGGCGGTTTGCTGCACGCCCTGCGTGACCGCGTCTCGACCCTGGTGGTGAGTATCTGTTGCGGCAGTTTGCGCGTTGTCAACGCGGATGGCAGTACCAAGCTCTCCAGCCGCAGGGGCCATGTGAGCTCGCGCACCCGCCGGCGCGAAGACATTGCCGCGATGCACTCGGTTGACACCGCCTTCGTCCACCTCAGTTTCGCCGATGGCATTTACCGCAGAAGCCCCTTGACCGGCCGATTGATCTACCGCTACGCACGCGAGCGCTGGATCGCACCCCGCATCGACGACCTGGCACACATTGAGGAGTTGTACCTGGTGTTGCGCCGCTTGTGTCTGGATCTCGGACGCCTTCTCTTGCTCAGTCCGATGGGTATCGGACTTCACGTCGATCACCAGATTGCCGCGCAGGTGGCGGTGCGAATGGCCGCCACCAATGCCGGCGCGGAGCTGCTGTTCTACGAAGACTTCCCGTACGTGGCCGATCCGCACGTCGGGGGTGGCGATCAAGATGATCCACCGAAGGCGCTCGCCCGTCTGCACCTGTCGCCCACACAGCGTTTGGTGATGCCGGTCGACGTCGACGCCAAGATGACGCTGTTGCGCCATTACGCCACCCAGGTTCCGCCCTTGTTTGGCGACGACAGCGGCATGCGTGCGCGCATCGCCAACCATTCTCATGACGGCGTGCCCAGTGAGTTCTACTGGCAGGCGCTGCCGTTGCACCCCTATACACCGAAGGACAATTCACATGTCGAATAGCATCATGGCCAAGGAAGCCCGCCAGGCACCTCAGGCGCTTCGCTCTGAGGCCACACGGTGGCAGCGCGAAGCCAACGCCGTTTGCCGTCTGGTGGCCGAGCGCCCGACCTCAGTGCTGCTGGGTCGGGGGAGTTCGGGCAACGTATGCACCTTCGCCTCCTACTTGTTTGCACTGCAATCCGGGCGCCAACCAATTGAGTTCAGGCCTTGGCTGGCAACGCAGACGCTGCCCGAGGCCGACTGGCGCGATGCCGTCGCTTACGCGTTTTCCTATTCCGGCCAATCGACCGACATTGCCGCCGGCGCTGAGTGGCTGCGTGCGCGGGGTGCGCTGGTGGTGGCGATCACCGAGGCAGGGATTGCCGATACGCATCTGTTGAAACCTGCTCACCACGTCATTCGGCTGGGCTGTGGACCCGAGCTGGCGGTGCCCGCCACCAAGAGCGTAGTCGCGCAACTTTTTGTCGCCGCGGCCCTGGCGGGTTTCGACATCACGCAAGCCGCGGAGCAGACTGCCGCCTGCATGCTGCGCATCGATGCCGAAGGCGTTCCGACCAAGCTGGCCACGTTTCTGGCAGGCGCGCGCACCGTCGCCTGGCTGGCCCGTGGACCGTCCGTTGGCGGGGCGCTGGACGCGGCGCTCAAGCTACAAGAGAGTGTTGGCATTCCGGCCTTTGGCTACTCAACGGCCGAGTATCTGCACGGACCCATCGCCGCGGCCAACTCGGATGATCGGGTGGTGCTCTTCTCGGGCACAGGCGAACCCACCGACAGCAAACAGGCGGTGACAACCACCTTGCTGGCGCGGGGAGTGCCGTTCATTTGTCTGGATTGCGAGCAGTCCCCCGCAGCCCAACTGCCGCTGCCGCTTCCCGACGCGCGCTGGGCAGGCACTTCAGTTCTGGCCTACATCGCGCAATTGACTTGCACGGAACTCGCCGAGCGCTATGGCATCAATCCGGACGAGCACACAGCGCTGCGCAAGGTCACGCAAACTCACTGAGAGATACTCCAAAAAAAACAAGGAACCCGACCGCGATGTTTCGTGCACTGATCGCCAGCAATACCATCCAGGACGCCACCTACGCGATGCTGGCAGCCATTGCCTTCATGCTGGTGCTGCATGTGTCGCTCAAACTCTCCCTCCGTCATCTGGGGCGCATCGCAAGAACCACCGATACCGTGATTGACGACTTCTTTGTTGACATCCTGTCAGCGAGGCGAACTTTGCTGTTAGTCGGCACCGGGTTGTACTTGGGCACGCATTCTCTGACGCTGCCTGCCAATCTGGAAAGATTCGTTGAACGCGCTTTTGTCGCAATCATCATTTTGCAGATTGGCTTTTGGATCAGTCGGGGACTCATTTTTTGGCTGCGACACCACTTCTCGCAAGGCGAAAAGGAAGACGAAGGCGCGCGCGCCATGACTTTGTCCTTGCTGTCTTTCGTGGGCCGGTTGGTCTTGTGGGCGCTGATATTACTGCTGATGCTCGACAACATGGGAATCAATGTCACCGCATTGGTCACCAGCCTGGGCATTGGCGGCATTGCGGTGGCTTTGGCGATGCAAAATATCCTGGGCGACCTGTTCGCCGCGCTGTCGATTGGCATCGACAAACCGTTCGTGATTGGCGACTTCATCGTCTTGGATGAAGTGATGGGCAGCGTCGAGCACGTTGGCCTGAAGACGACCCGCATCCGCAGTCTGGGTGGCGAACAGATCATCTTCTCCAACACGGATCTTCTCAAGAGCCGCATTCGCAACTACAAACGCATGCAGGAGCGGCGCGCCTTATTCACCATCGGCGTTACTTACGACACGGTGGTGGAGAAGCTTGAACAAATTGGGTCGCTGATTCGAGAAGCCATTGAAGCGCAAGCGGATGTCCGCCTTGACCGTGTTCATTTCAAGAGTTTTGGTGCGTTTTCACTCGACTTTGAAGCGGCCTATTACGTCTTGAAACCTGATTACAGCTTCCTCATGGATGTGCAGCAGGCGATCAATCTCCAACTGGTACGCGATTTTGCGCGGCACGGGATCGAGTTTGCCTTTCCAACTCAGACGCTGCACATCAACCCTGGAGCAGGTGACGCCAGTGTCACGCTGGCGCAAACGGGTTCCGCGTAACGCGCCGTGACTCTCCCCTCCTGGATGCGCCAGACTTGTTACACTATCTGACACACAACGCCGTGTAACACTGGCTGGAAAGCCGCATGAATGCTGGGTTTGGATCGTGGTTGGTGGTCCCCCGTCAGCCACCCCAACATCCCCCCGGGAATGCACGCTCCAGCCGGCCCGCAAGGTCCCCTTCGGACCGGCGCCAACCAGGGGTCCACTGCCATGGCCAAGTCGGAACCGGACGCCGCTCCTTCCCCTGCCGGGAGGCAACACGAGCGGCCTTACAAGGGCGTCTTCCCGGTCGTTCCGACGACCTTCACCGAATCCGGCGAACTGGATCTCGCGAGCCAGAAACGCTGCGTCGACTTCATGATCGACGCGGGCTCCACGGGGCTGTGCATTCTCGCGAACTTCTCCGAGCAGTTTGCGCTCTCCGATGACGAGCGCGCGACGCTCGCCCGCGCGATCATGGAACATGTTGCGGGTCGCGTTCCCGTCATCGTCACCACGACGCACTACAGCACCCAGGTCTGCGCCGAGCGTTCGCGGATGGCGCAGCAGCTGGGCGCTGCGATGGTCATGGTCATGCCGCCGTACCACGGGGCGACGATTCGCGCGACCGAGACCCGGATCCACGAGTTCTACCGCGCGCTGTCCGACGCGATCGACATCCCGATCATGATTCAGGACGCGCCGGTGAGCGGCACGCCGCTCCCGGCCGCCTTTCTGGCGCGCATGGCCGCCGAAATCCGGAACGTGGCGTACTTCAAGATCGAAACGCCCGGCGCGGCCTCCAAGCTGCGCGAACTGATCCGCCTCGGTGGCGACGCGATCGAGGGCCCCTGGGACGGCGAGGAAGCCATCACGCTGCTCGCCGACCTGGATGCCGGGGCCACCGGCGCCATGACCGGCGGCGGCTACCCGGACGGCATCCGCCAGATCATGGACCCCTATGCCGCGGGACAGCGGGAAGAGGCGGTAGCCGCGTATGCGCGCTGGCTGCCGCTGATCAACTGCGAGAACCGCCAGGGCGGCATTCTCACGGCCAAGGCGCTGATGAAGGAGGGCGGCGTCATCGCCTGCGAGGCGCCGCGTCATCCCTTCCCTGCGATGCATCCCGAGGTGCGCAGCGGGTTGATGGAAACGGCCCGGCGGCTCGACCCGCTGGTGCTGCGCTGGGGCCGCTGAGCGCGGAGCATGCACGAGAACCAGGCTTCGGCACTGGAGCGGGTCACGGCGATCGTCGTGACCTTCAACAGCGCGCACTGCGTGCCGAGCCTGGCGCAATGTTTCGCGTTCTGGCCGCAGGTCGTGGTGGTCGACAACGGCAGCCAGGATGGCACGGCGGCCGAAGTGGGCAAGTCGATCCCCCAGGCTCGCCTCGTTGCCAACGGGCGCAACCTGGGCTTCGGCGCGGCCAACAACCGGGGGGTGGCGGAGGCGTCGACCGAATTCGTGCTGCTCGTCAATCCGGACTGCAGCTGCGAAGCCGCGGCGGTGGCGGCGCTGGTCGCGTGCGCCGACCGCCATCCGGACGCGTGCCTGGTCGGCCGGCAACTCGTCGACGCGGCGGGGCGGGTCGAGACGACCTACGGCTGGGCGCGCACCGGGTGGGCATCGCGGGGCCCCGGGGCCGAAGGCACGGCCTGCGTCGGTTTCGTCAGCGGCGCGTGCATGCTGATCCGCACCGCGGCCATGCGTCAGATCGGCGGCTTCGATGAATCCTTCTTCTTGTACTACGAAGACGATGACCTGTGCCTGCGCCTGCAACGCGAATGCGGAGCGCTCGTCGTCGAGCCGGCTGCGCGCGTGATGCACCGCTCGCGACAGTCGGTGCGCGGACCCCGGCGGGCGCACGCCGAGTTCACGCGCGGCTATCATCACATCCAGTCCAAGTTCCGGTTTCACCGCAAGCACCTGGGCCGCGAGATTCCATCGTGGCGGCGCGCCGTTTACTTCGGCGGTGCGTCGCTCGAGCTGCTGCTGCGGCTCCTCGTGCTGGATCGCCTGCGCGCGGCGCGGGTCTGCGGCCGGGCGGCGGGCATTCTGCGCTACGCTGGAGGGCGATGAACTATTATGAGCATGCCCGCACCGAGGTGCTGCCGCACCTGCCTGCGCCCCACGCGGAGCCGATGCGGCTGCTCGAAGTGGGCTGCGGAGCCGCGGGCACGCTGGCGCGCATCCGCCAGGAGCGCCCGGACGCTTGGCTGGCCGGGGTCGAAATCGTGCCGCTCGAATCGCCGGCCTACGCCACGCTGGATCAACTCGAACCCCTGAACATCGAAGAGCAGATGCCGCAGGTGGATCCCGGCTCGCTCGACGTGCTGATGTGCCTGGACGTTCTCGAGCACCTGCGCGATCCCGGCGCGGCGCTGCAGCGCCTCGCGCCTCTGCTCAAGCCGCGGGGACGCCTGATCGTGTCGCTGCCGAATATCCAGTACATCAAGGTGAGCGTGCCCCTGCTGTTCGGGCGCTTCGACTACACCGACGAAGGCGTGTTGGATCGCACGCACCTGCGTTTCTTCACGCGCCGGTCGGCGCTCGGCATGATCTCGGCCAGCGGCTTCGAGATCGAGCGCGTCGAGCGGCTGCGCATTCGCGATGTGCGCAAGCTCATGCACGTGCTGATCCCGCTGCCCGGCTGGCGTGATCTCTGGACCAAGCAGTTCCTGTTCGTGGCCCGGCGTCGGGCCTGAGTCTCGCGCTTGCCGCGCCCGCGAGTCGACAAGCGCTCGCACTCGTGGCGCGCGCCTCACGGCGAGTCCCAGTCCAGCGGCAATTCCCCCTGATCTTCCCCGGCGTCGGCCGCGTCCTGTCCAGGGCGCTGCAGCGCCCCGGCGCGCACGCCCAGCAGCCGCAACCGGCGATCGAGCGGCACCCGGCGCAGGCACGCGGTCGCGGCGCTGCGAATCGCCCCCGCATCGGCGACCGGTGCGGCCAGCGTCAGGTCGCGGGTCACGGTGCTGAAGTCGGCGTAGCGCAGCTTGATCCCGACGGTGCGGGCGGCCCAGCCCTTGCGCTGCAGGTCTTCGGCGAGGCGCGTGCACAGCGTCGTGAGGATTTCCGTGAGGGCCGCGCGATCGGCGCGTGCGTGCAGATCGCGCTCGAAAGTCGTCTCGCGGCTGACCGACTTCGGGGCGGAACTCGTGATCACCGCGCGCTGATCGATGCCGTGCGCGACCTCGCCCAGCCAGGCCGCCTGGTTCGCTCCGAAGTGCTCGCGCAGCAGCGTCGTGTCAGCCTGCGCCAACTCGCCGATCGTGGTGATGCCAAGCGCCGCAAGTCGCTCGCCCGCCTTCGGTCCGATGCCGTTGATCCGGCGTACGGGCAGCGGCCAGATGCGTCCCGGCAGGTCGGCCATCCCGAGAATCGTCAGGCCGTCCGGCTTCTCCAGGTCCGAGCCGATCTTCGCGAGCAGCTTGTTGGGCGCGATGCCGATCGAGCACGACAGCCCTGTCGCGTCGCGCACCGCAGCCTTGATCCGGCGCGCGAGCGCGAGGGTCTCTTCGGGCAACTCCGAGAGGTCGATGAAAATCTCGTCGATGCCCCGGTTCTCGATGCGCGGGGCGATCTTCGCGATCGCCTCCTTGAAGCGCCGCGAATGGTCGCGGTACGCGTCGAAATCCACCGGCAGCAGCACCGCATCGGGCGCCAGCAGCGCGGCCTTCATGATGCCCATTCCCGAGCTGACGCCGAGTGCGCGCGCCTCGTAGGTGGCGGTCGTCAGCACGCCGCGCCCGGTGTAGTCGCGCAGCCGCGCGAAGCGCCGCGTGCTGTCGGGCAGCGGCACCGGCTCATGCTCGCGCCGCCCACCGATCGCGACCGGCAAGCCGCGCAATTCCGGGTAGCGCAGCAGTTCGACCGACGCGTAGAACGCATCCATGTCGACGTGCGCGATGCGGGGGAGGGACGTCATGGTGCCGCGAAGATAACCGATCCGTGCGAAACCGCACGGTGCTTCATCCTTATTGGCGATACCGGCGCGTGTTGCGTCCGGCTAGGATCGTGTGAACGGCATGGGCAAGAGAGCCCGGACGCCAACGGTGAGGAGCGATGAACGAGATTGGCAGCATCGACCGGGCCCTGCCAGCGATGACGGGCACCCAGGCACAGATTTATCTCCGCCACACCCGACCCGAATTCTTCGACGATCGCAATGGCTATCGGCCGGTGCTTGCGAGGACTTTCTCCGGCGGCAGAACCTACGATGTGCACGAGTTCGAGCACGGGGCATCGGGAGGCACCGAGCGCTTCTTCTTCGACGTGACGCCCTTCGTCGACCGGGTGCCCAGCCTGCCGGCGCTCGAGCAGCTCGACCTCCCGGGCGAGGTCGAGACGACGCTTTCCGCGCTGCTGCCCGACATCGAACTGACGCGGATGGGTCTGAACGATATCGTCCGTGCCCGCGAATGGCTCGGCGAGGTGCGCATTGCGTTTCGGCGCACGCCCAGCGAGACGCTCGCCAAGCACGTTGCCACGTGGGTCCCCGGCAGCGACGAGATCCACGTCGCGCCCCTGCGCAACGGGACCCTGCGTGCCGCTCCGGTTCTCCATGGCTTTCATTTCTACAAGCTCTTCATCGTGCACCAGGTGATGCATCGCGACCGCGGTTTCGTCGCGGCGAGCACCGAGACCGCGTATCGCGTCGGACAGGTAAGGCCGGGAGTGGACTGCATGCCCTTCACTCCGCTCGACGCCTACGACTTCGCACGCGACTTCGTCAACCACAACTGCTGGACCCACACGGCCGAAGCTTTCCTCGACCCCAACGAGGCATTTGCGCTGCGTTTCTCGGCTGCCTACGGCGTGCGCAGCGGTTTGTTCACCAGCGAGGAATTGAAGGCCGCGATCGTCGCGGCACGGGTTTCGCCGCGCATCGAGCCGGCCATGCTCGCGGCGGTTTCGCTGGACTAGCAGAACGCTTGGGAATTCACCCCATCGTGGCATACTGAACGATGACGGGGTCGTGGTTTGCGCACCGTGCGTCCGATCCCGGTGTGAGGTGCGGAGTCAGCGTGACGACTCGTAAGCGAAAGGTGTCCCTGACGCAGCCCGGCCGGGAGCGGGATGAGTTGAGTTTGGGCTGGCACTGGGAAACCGACGCCGCGCATTGCTTCACATCGATCACCGACGCGCATGGCACGGTAGCCGGTGTCGGGTGGATCGGGCGTCATCCGTGGAAGATGCCCGGTGTCACGCAGCCCGAGAATGCCTGGGCCAACCTGCGTCGCCTCATGGCCCGGCATGGCCGCTTTTCCGAATTCGAGTATGTCGTGCGCCAACCCGGAAAGCCGGACCGCTGGGTCGCGGCGAGTGGCGTGCCCGTGTTCGACGCCGCCGCGGCGTTCACCGGATACCGGGGCACGGCCCGATTCATCACGGAGCGCAAGCTCATCGAGATTCGGCTCCGCGAGAGCGAGGAACGCTTCCGGCGCCTCACTGCGCTGGCGGCCGACTGGTACTGGGAATGTGACCCGCAGTGGCGGCTGACTTTTCTCTCGGAATCGTTTCGGGAGCGCACGGGGATCGACCCGGCGTCGCGGATGGGTTTGAGTGTCTGGGGCGAACGCGAGGAGGACTTCGACCCGGGCGTGCGCACCGAGCTGATGCGCACGGTCCACGCGCGACTCCCGTTCGCGGGTGTCGAATACCTGCGGGTCTTCCCCGACGGCAGGCGCCTGTGGCGCTCGATGTCCGGCGAGCCGTTCTTCGACCCGTCCGGGATTTTTCTCGGTTACCGGGGTACCGCGCGGGACATCACTGCACGTCGGGAGACCGTCGAGCGCCTGCGCGTGAGCGAGGAGCGCTTCCGTCGGCTGAGCGCGATCGCCACCGACTGGTTCTGGGAACTCGACGATGAACTCCGGGTCCAATACGTTTCGCCGTCGTACTTCGCGGTGACGGGCACCAACCCGGATGCGCTGCTCGGGCAGAAGATGACTGACATCCTCGCGCAGCTTGGCGACGGTGGCGCGATCCGGGAAATCATCCTCGCCCTCGAAGGCCGCCGTCGCTACCGTGACCGCGAATACGCTGCGCTCGATCCCGACGGTGTACTGCGCTGGCGCAGCGTCAGCGGCGATCCCGTGTTCGACGCGCAGGGTGTGTTTCAGGGATTTCGCGGCGTCGGGCGGGACACCACCGAGCGCAAGCGCGCCGAGGAGGAATTGCGCCGCCTGGCGCAGCACGATGCGCTCACCGGGCTCGCCAACCGCACGCTGCTGCGCGACCGTCTCGATCATGCGATCGCCAATGCCCAGCGCTCGGGCGCGATGCTTGCGGTGATGCTGCTCGATCTGGATCACTTCAAGGCGATCAACGATGGTCTCGGGCACGACATCGGCGATGAATTGCTGATCGATATTGCCGGGCGCCTGCCGGCGTGCGTGCGCGCGGGGGATACGGTGGGCCGGCTCGGCGGCGACGAGTTCGTGCTGCTCTTCGAGAACGTCGAGAGCGTCGATTTTGTTGCCGCGGCGGCGGCGCGCGTGCTTGACACGGTGGCCGCGCCCTGCATCGTCAGTTTCGGCAGGCTGGACCCGCACGCGAGCCTCGGGATCAGCCTCTATCCGCGCGACGGGGAAGACGCGAACACCTTGCTGCGCCATGCGGACACCGCGATGTACGAAGCGAAGCGCGCCGGGCGCGGGGTGCTGCGTTTCTTCACCCTGGGTTCGGGCGGAGCCGGACAGCGCGTGCACGGGATGCCGGTTGACGGTTGAACGTCGCCGCGCCTGGGGCGGCCAGCGGGTAGAATTCCCACGCATGAATCAGGACGACCTCAAGCGCGCCGTGGCGCGGGCTGCGGTGGAACTGCTCGTCGATGACGCCGTCGTCGGCGTCGGCAGCGGCTCCACCGTGGATTTGTTCATCGACGAATTCGTGCGTTCCGGGCGTCGCTTCGCCGGCGCGGTGTCGAGTTCCGAGAACAGCACGAAGCGCCTGCGCGGGCACGGCGCCGTGGTGCTTGACCTGAACGACGTGGTCGCTTCGGGTCAGCCCATCCCCGTGCACGTCGACGGCGCGGACGAGATCGATCCGGGGCTGCGGATGATCAAGGGGGGCGGGGGCGCGCTGACCCGCGAGAAAATCGTCGCGGCGGCGGCCGGGCGCTTCGTGTGCATCGTCGATCAGAGCAAGTGCGTGGACGTGCTCGGCAACTTCGCGTTGCCCATCGAAGTGATCCCGATGGCGCGCGAACTGGTGTGCCGCGCGCTGCGCGAGATCGGCGCCACGCCGCGGGTGCGAGAAGGCTTCGTCACCGACAACGGCAACCTGATCGTCCTCGCGGCCGGTCTGTCGATCACCGACCCGGTGGCGCTGGAAACACAGATCAACCAGTGGCCGGGGGTGGTCACCAACGGGCTGTTCGCGCGTCGGCCCGCGGACCTCGTCCTGGTGGCGACAGCCGACGGAGTGGAAACGCGCCGCGCGCGCTGAGCACGCGCGCGCGTTGCCGCTCAGCTTTTGGGCGGAACGTAACCCATGGGCGTGTCGCCGCCTTCGCCAAAGAAGTGCTTTTCAAGCTGCGTCGCGAGGTACTTGCGCGCCTGCACGTCGGCGAGGTTGAGCCGATTCTCGTTGACCAGCATCGTCTGCAGCCGCAGCCATCCCTGCCATGCCTCTGCCGAGACGTTTTCGTAGATGCGCCGACCCAGATCCCCCGGATAGGGCGGGAAGTCGAGCCCGGGCGCCTCGCGCTGGAGCTTGATGCATTGAACCATTCGTGCCATCTGGGTTTCCTTGAAGTGAACCGGGCGCACGTGCGCCCAAGAGGCTAGAGTACCTTGACCAGCACCTGGGAGCGGCGCTGCCAGTCGTAGGAGGCGCGCCGGCTCTCGGGAAGGTCGTCGTCGACCGATCCCGGGCGAAATCCGCGCTTGAGGAACCAGTGCATTGTGCGCGTGGTGAGCGCGAACAGACGAGTGAGTCCGGCCGCGCGCGCGCGCTGCTCGAGGTGGCGCAGCAGGCGCTCGCCGTCGCCCTGCGTCTGCGCGCCGCTGCTCACCGCCAGGCAGGCCATCTCGCCGATGCGCTCGGGGGCAAACATCTGCAGCGACGCACAACCGAAAATCACCCCGTCGTGCTCGATGACGCTGAAGCTCTCGATGTCGCGCTCGATCTGCGCGTGGTCGCGCCGCACCAGCGTGCCGTCTTCCTCGAGGGGACGAATGATCGCGAGGATTCCGCCAAGGTCGTCGATGGTCGCCTCGCGCAGCGCCTCGAGCGTCTCCTCGACGAGCATCGTGCCGACGCCGTCGTGACGAAACAGCTCGAGCAGCACGCTGCCGTCGATCTGGTACGGAATGATGTGCGCGCGCGCGACGCCGCCGTCGCATGCCCGCAGCGCGTGGCGCAGGTAGCACGCACTGTCCTCGTCCAGGAGGCCCTCTTCGAGCACCCTGCGCGCCTGCATTTCGGAGATTTCGCCAAGCACCGCGCCGTCGCGTCCGACGATGCCCGGCAGCTGCGTGACGAAAATCAGCTTGTCGGCGTCGATCGCAATGGCCGTGGCGGCGGCGACATCCTCCATCGTCAGGTTGAAGGCTTCGCCGGTGGGCGAGAAGCCCAGCGGCGACACCAGCACCACCGCGCCGCTTTGCAGCGCGAAGCGCAGCGACTGCGCGTCGACCTTGCGCGCGACGCCCGTGTGCTGGTGATCGACCCCGTCGACGATGCCAAGCGGACGCGCCGTGACGAAATTGCCCGAGATCACGCGCACCGTCGAATGGGCCATCGGCGTGTTGGGCAGGCCCTGCGAGAACGCGGCTTCGATGTCGAGCCGGATCTCGCCGGAGGCTTCCTTCGCGCATTCGAGCGCAATGGCGTCGGTGACGCGCAGTCCCTTGGCGTAGGCTGCCTCGGCGCCGCGCAGGCGCAGCTGCTCAATCACCTGCGGGCGCGAGCCGTGCACCACGACGATACGCATGCCCATCGCGTTGAGCAGACTCAGGTCGTGGACCAGCGTGTTGAGCTTGCCGGCCTGGATCAGCTCGCCGGCGATCGCGACGACGAAGGTCTTGCCGCGAAACGCGTGGATATAGGGTGCGACCGCGCGCAGCCAGGTGACGAACTGGTCGCGCTCGTCAACGGTTTCGCCGCTCGGGTCGAGGCCCGGGCGGCCCTGCGGGGTCGGCGCGTGCATGGCGGGCTCGGTAGGTTCCATCGGCTCATTATAATTACAGGTCATGACCACACCACCATCCGCGCAACGCGGGCGCCGCGGTGCGCGGGAAGGTGGTGCACGCCGCCGCGAACCCGCCGTTTTCGCCCCGGCGCCGCTCCCCGAGCTGCGTTTCCCCGAGGAACTGCCGGTCAGCCGGCAGCGCGAAGCGATCGCGGCTGCCATTCGCGCCCACCCGGTGGTGATCGTATGCGGTGAGACCGGCTCGGGCAAGACCACCCAGCTGCCCAAGATCTGCCTGCTCGCCGGGCGGGCGCGTTCCGGGCTGATCGGGCACACGCAGCCGCGCCGTCTTGCAGCCACTTCGGTGGCACGCCGCATCGCGCAGGAGATCGGCACGCCGCTGGGCACACACGTCGGGTTCAAGATCCGCTTCGGGGAGACGATTGCGCCGGGCGCGTCGATCAAGCTGATGACCGACGGCATCTTGCTGGCCGAGACGCTCGCGGATCCGCTGCTCGCGCGCTACGACACGCTGATCATCGACGAGGCACACGAGCGCAGCCTCAATATCGATTTTCTGCTGGGTTACGTGCGCCAGTTGCTCGATGGTCCCCGGCGCGACGACCTGCGGGTCGTGATCACCTCCGCGACGATCGATGCCCAACGCTTCGCCAACCACTTCGCGAACCAGGGCGTTCCCGCCCCGGTGATCGAGGTCTCGGGGCGACTGTTCCCGGTGGAGATCCGTTACCAGCCGGCGCTGCCCGGTGCCGCCGCGGCGGCCAGCGCCGGCGCGCCCGGTGTGCGCCGCCGCGACGATGACGACGAGACCGATCTGCCGGGACAGATCGAGGACGCCATCGATCAGCTCTGGCGCGAAGCGCCCGGGGACGTGCTGGTCTTCCTGCCGGGCGAGCGGGAAATCCGGGACGTCGCGCAACACCTGCGTCGTGCCTATGGCCTGGATCCGGGGCAGCGCGCCGGCGCGCGGGCACGCGGCCCGCTGGAGATCCTGCCCCTCTTCGCGCGCCTGCCGGCCGCGGAACAGCAGCGCATCTTCGCGCCCTCGAACGGACGCCGCATCGTGCTTGCGACGAACGTCGCCGAGACCTCGCTGACCGTTCCCGGCATCCGCTGCGTGGTCGATGCCGGGATCGCGCGGGTCAAGCGTTACCGGCTGCGCGGCAAGGTCGAGCAGTTGCAGATCGAGCCGATTTCGCAGGCGGCGGCGAACCAGCGGGCCGGGCGTTGCGGGCGGGTGATGGGCGGGGTGTGCATCCGGCTCTACGACGAGGCGGATTTCGCGCGCCGGCCGCGCTTCACCGATCCCGAGATCCTGCGCTCGTCGCTTGCCGGCGTGATCCTGCGCATGAAGGCGCTGCGGCTCGGCGAGGTCGACCAGTTCCCGTTCCTCGATCCGCCCTCGGGACGCGCGCTCGCCGACGGATTCGCCCTGCTGCGCGAACTTCACGCGCTTGACGACGCCAACCAGCTCACCGATACCGGACGCCAGCTCGCGCGTCTGCCGCTCGACCCGCGCGTGGCGCGCATGCTGCTGGCTGGCCACGAGCTCGGTTCGCTGCGCGAGGTGCTGGTGATCGCCGCAGCCCTCTCGATCCAGGATCCGCGCGAGCGTCCGATCGAGCGGCAGCAGGCGGCCGACCAGGCGCACCGGCGTTTCGCCGACGAGAAGTCGGATTTCGGCGCGCTGATCCGCCTCTGGGACTACTGGCAGCAGGCGCAGGCGGAGAAGGAATCCAACCGCGCGATCACCAGCCGGCTCGAGCGCGAGTTCCTGTCCGCGCGGCGGCTGCGCGAGTGGGCCGACGTGCACGCGCAGCTCACCGACGCGGTGCGCGAGCTGCGCTGGCGGGTCCACGACACCGCCTGCGGACACGAAGCGCTGCATCGTGCGCTGCTCACCGGTCTGCTCGGGAATCTCGGCTGCAAGGCCCCCGACGAGCCGGTCTACGCGGGCACGCACGAGACGCGCTTCACGATCCATCCCTCGTCGACGCTCTCGCGCAAGCCACCGCGCTGGCTGATGGCCGCGGAAATGGTCGACACGCACCGGCTCTACGCGCGCAGCGTCGCACGCATCGAGCCGGAATGGATCGAGAGTGCCGGCGCGCACCTGCTCCAGCGCAACTGGTCGGATCCGCGGTGGTCCAAGGACGCCGGACAGGTGGTCGCCAGCGAGCGCGGGATGCTCTACGGGTTGGTGATCTACGCGCAGCGCCGGGTCGATTACGCGGGCCGGGATCCGGTCGGTGCGCGCCAGGTGCTGATCCGCGAGGCGCTGGTGGGCGGCGACTGGATGACCGGGGATGAAGCCCGGCGCCTGCCCTTCCTGGGCCACAACCGCAAGCTGATGGCCGAGATCGAGAAGCTCGAGCACAAAATCCGCCGCCCCGAACTGCTCGTCGATGAGGAATTCCTGTTCGAGTGGTTCGACGCGCGCATTCCCGCCGACGTGGTCTCGGGGCAGATGCTGGAGCAATGGTACCGGCGCGCGGTGCACGAGAACCCGCAGCTGCTGATGCTCGCGCGCGAGGAACTGCTGCGCAAGGACGCCGAGGGCGTGTCCAGCGAGGCGTTTCCGCGCCACCTGGGCATGCGCTCCGCAGGCTTCGACCTGGATTATCACTTCGAGCCCGGCGCCGACGATGACGGAGTGACGATGGTCGTGCCGCTGGCGCTGCTCAACCAGATCGACGCGCAGCGCTGCGAGTGGCTGGTGCCCGGCATGCTGCGTGACAAGGTCGCCGCCGTGCTGCGCTCACTGGCCCCGAAGTTGCGCCGCCACATCGTGCCGATCGCCGACACCGCGCAGGACTTCGCCGCCCGCTGGCAGGAACGCGCGGGCGAGCAGGCGCTGCTCGACGCGCTGATCGTGGACCTGCGCGAACAGCATTCGGTGCGCGCCGCGCCGACCGATTTCCGACTCGAGACCTTGCCGGCGCATCTGCTGATGAACTACCGGCTGGTCGAAGCGCACGGGCGCCACATCGCGCAGTCGCGCAATCTCGCGCAATTGCGCGCCGATCACGGAGAGCGCGCGCGCGGGGCATTTCAGCAGGAGCTCGCCGGCGCGGCCCGGCAGCTGGGGCCGCGCGCATCGGCCGCGCAATCGGCCCCATCCGCGCACGCGATCGCCGGCACGTCCGCTGCCGCCAACGCGCCCTCTGCTGCCTGCGCCACGCCGCCGCCGACTCCCGGCGTCCGGCATACGAGCTGGAGCTTCGGCGAGCTTCCCGAGTTGCTCGAGATTCCGATGGCGGGCGCACGCGCGGGCGAGACCCTGATCGGCTACCCGGGGCTCGTCGACGACGGGGACGCGGTCGAAGTACAGGTCTTCGATGATCCCGGGCAGGCCGCCGCGGCCCATCGCGCGGGCGTTCGCCGGCTCTTCGCGCTGGCCCTGCGCGAGCCGCTGCGTTACTTCGAGGGCGGGATATCCGGTTTCCAGCAGCTTTCCGTCGCGTATGCCGCGTTTGGTGACGCGGGCGCGCTGCGCGCCGAGCTCGTCGCGGCGTTGCTGGAGCGCGCCTGCATGGAGGAGCCGCTGCCTGCTGACGGGGAAGGGTTCGCGGCGCGCGTGGCGCAGGCGCGGCCACGCCTGAACCTGATCGGGCAGGAACTCGTGCGCCAGCTCACGGCGACGCTCGCCGAGCGGGCCGCGGTGATGAAGAAGCTCGCTGGCGCACGCGCGTTCGCGCAGGCCCACGCCGACGTCGAAGAGCAGCTGGCGGGATTGCTGCCGCGCGGCTTCGTCGCCCGCACGCCGAAGGCTTGTTGGCCGCACCTCCCGCGCTTCCTGCAAGCCATCGGGATGCGGCTCGACAAGCTGCGCGAGGATCCCGAACGGGACGCGCAGCGACTGGCCGAGCTGTCCCCGCTGCTCGCGCAGTGCCGCCGCCTGACCGTGGCGCGCCGCGGCCAGCATGACCCACGGCTCGAGGAGTTCCGCTGGCTGCTCGAGGAACTGCGCGTGTCGCTGTTCGCGCAGAAGTTGCGCACCGCGGTGCCCGTGTCGGTGAAGCGGCTGCACAAGGCGGCGCAGGCGCTCGCCTCCTGAACGCCGCGCCGGCCGTCAGTCCCGGCCGGAATCGTCCCGCGGCCGGGCGAGCGGGGTCATCACCAGCGGCGAGCGAATCTTTGCATCCGGGCCCGATACGGTGCCCGGTCGGAACCGCGACTCGAAATGCGGAGCGGCGAGTCGGACGAAGCTCGAGAGCTTCTGGCTGATGGCCACCTGCTGGGGCGCGGCCGCCGCCGCAATCTCGAAAAGCGCCTCGATCGAACCCTCGGTGAATCCCGCGAGGCTGGTCGCAACGGTCGCCCGCGACCGGATTCCCTGCGCGAGCCCGGCGCTGACCACGAGGCCTTCCTGTTCGGCGATCTCGAGCGTGTCGCTGAGCAGGCTCAGCGCGCTCGCGAGGTCGGGGAAATGCACGAGCAGCTGCAGGCTCTCGCGATGGATGGTGGCGGCCCCCAGCACGGGGAGCCGGGATTCGAAGATGTCGCACGCGGCGATCGCGTAGCGCGGCCCGGATTTCCCGGGCACGAAGCGGATCAGGCAGAGGAAGTTCACGGTTGCGATTATGGCCCCCTCGGGGCTCGTGTGCACGCCGCGCTGCGCGGTATGATGGCCGCCATGGAACGAGCCCTCACCGCAATGTGGCGCGGCATCGTCAGTCAGGTTCATCCTGCGATGCTGGGCCTGTTGGTCATCCCCTTCGTGGTCGCGATCGTCTTCTGGGTCGCCATCGCGTGGTTCGCATGGGATCCGCTGCTCGCCTGGCTGCGCGGGGCGACTTTCGGCGCCGATGGGGTGATGCACTGGATTGACGCGCAGGCGCTGCGATTCGGATTCGAGGGGTTGCAGGGTGTGGTCGTCTTCGTGATGGCGCTGCTGTTGCTGCTGCCGATGCCCTTCGTCACCGCGCTCGTGGTGATCGGCGTGCTGGTCATGCCGGTGGTCAACCGCCACCTTGGCCAGCGCGCCTACCCGGATGTGGCGCGTCACGGCTCGTGGTCGGTGTCCGCGAGCGTCTGGAACGCCTTCTCCAGCGTGGCGATCTTCATCGTCGGCTATCTCGTAACGCTGCCGCTGTGGCTGATTCCGCCGCTGGCTTTCGTGATCCCCTGGCTGTGGTGGAGCTGGCTCACGGCGCGGATCATGCGCTTCGACAGCCTCGTCGAGCATGCGGATCCCGCCGAGCGCCGCGAACTGATCGCCCGCTATCGGCGCAGTGCCTTCGTGCTCGCCATGATGGTGACGTCGCTCAACTACGTGCCGCCGCTGTTCCTGCTCACGCCCGTTCTCTCGGCGCTGGTCTTCGTGCATTTCTCGCTGACGGCCCTGCGCGAAAGCCGGGGAGACGGGAGCCTGCCGCGGGTGGTCGCGCCCTGAGGCAGCACGGATTCAGCGCAGCCAGCCGGCACGATGTCGTCCCACGGCGCGCGAGCGCATCCGCCGCACGCGACGCGCCGCGCGCCGGCGGCTATCATCGTGCCGGATTCAGAGAATCGGGGAGATGAAAAGCGCCATGGAATTCGGATTGATCATCATCGGGGACGAGATTCTTTCGGGCAAGCGCGCCGACAAGCACTTCGCGACGGTCGTCGAATTGCTTGGCGCCCGCGGGTTGCGGCTGGCCTGGACGCAGATCCTCGGTGACGATCGTGATCGGCTGGTGGCATTGCTGCGCAGCACCTTCGCCGCGGGGGACGCGGTCTTCTCGTGCGGCGGAATCGGCGCCACGCCCGACGACCATACCCGCCAGGCAGCGGCCGCGGCGCTCGGGCTGGAGCTCGCGCTGCACCCGGAAGCCGAGCGGATGATCGCGATCCGCTGCGCCGAGCTCGCCGCGATCGGGAGGGGGGTTGCCGACATGAACGCCCCCGAGAATCGCCACCGGCTGCACATGGGCGAGTTTCCGATCGGCGCCGAGATCGTTCCCAATCCCTACAACAAGATCCCCGGTTTCTCGATCGGCGACCACCACTTCGTGCCCGGCTTCCCGGTGATGGCCTGGCCGATGATCGAAGGGGTGCTGGATTCGCGCTATCGGCATCTGTTCCATCGCGAGCCGCGCGTCGAACGCTCGGCTCTCGTCTACGGGACACCCGAGTCGGCCGTGACGCCGCTGATGGAAGCGCTCGAGGTGGAATTCGCCGGCGCGCGCGTCTTCAGCCTGCCGTCGGTGGGCGAGGATGGCCGGCGTCAGCACATCGAGATCGGCGTGAAGGCCGCGCCCGAGCGGATCGAGGAGGCTTTCGCCCGCCTGCTCTCAGGTTTGCGCGAGATGGGGGTGGAACTCGAACTTGTGCCACCGGCGCCCTGAAGGGCGGGCGCGCGCGTGGAGGGCTCAGGCAGCCGGGGCGTGTCGCACGGTGCGGCGCAAAGTAAAACGGCCCGGCTCTTGCGAGCCGGGCCGTACAGCGCTACCGGGAAATCTGGGAGGAGGCCCCGGAGGCGCTCGGCGCAGGAGAGGCGTTGCCGCTCAGGCCGCTTTCTTGCCGCGGGGCGTCACGTTCTTGGTGGCGGCTTCGAGGTTCGACTCGGCGAGCTCAACAGCTTGCTTGGTCGCCTTGTTCACCTGGTCCACCGCAGCGTTCGCTGCGGTAACCGCGGTGCGAACGAGGGTGATCACGCCTTCCGAACCGGCGGGGGCCGTCTTGGCCATCGCGTCGATCGCCGATTGCACCTGCTTGTTGCCTTCGGCGTATTGCTTATCGCCCAGCTTGGCAAGCTCAGCACCCGTCGCGCTGGTGATTTCATAGACGTGGCGGGCATAGGCGGCGAACTGGTCGGCGCGCGGCTGCACGGATTTGGTGGCCAGGTCGGCAAGCGACTTGGCGTCCTGCGCCGACATCATCGTGCGGGCCTGCTCGGTGGCCTCTTCGATCGAGGCGCGGAATGCCTGGAGGTTGAGTTCGGCCAGTTTCTCGAAACCGTCGATCGACTTCATCGTGGCGGTCTGGAGGGACTCGAAAAGGTTCTTCTGGATCTGGGTCAGTTGTTCCGTGTTCTGGATCATGGTGTTGCTCCTTGCGGGGGTTCAGATGGGTTTTGCGTCGTCAATGGTGCGTCGCAACAATTCACATTCTACGGATCGTCGCCCAGATGTCAAGAACTTTTTGGTGCAGTGCGTCATTTTTCTGCACTTCCCCCGATGAAATTTTCTAACGCGTTGTATTATAAAGGAAAAGGAATTCGTTTCACAAGGATTCCCATTCCATTTCCGGGCGCGACAGCGGCCCGGAAGCGAGGTGGTCGGGGCGAGTGCCGGTCGCTGCGGTGCGCAAAGCCGAGCGGGCACACCCGCGTACGCCACGGCGGCGAGGCGGCCCGGTGATGGGCGCGCCGGGCACGCAGGCATGGCTCGTCCGGGTGGCGCCGGCGCTCTTCGTGGTGCTGTGGGCGACCGGTTTCGTGGTGGCCAAATTCGGTCTTCCATACGCTGCACCCCTGTCGTTCCTGACCGTGCGCTTCCTGCTCACGCTCGCCGTGCTGCTTCCGCTCATCCTGTTCGCGCACGCGGCGTGGCCGAACCGGCGCGACGCCGGCCTGCTGGTGGTTTCCGGAATCCTCGTGCACGCGGGCTATCTCGGGGGCGTCTGGTGCGCGATCGAGATCGGCATGCCGGCCGGCGTCTCGGCGCTGATCGTCAACCTCCAGCCGATCGTCACCGCGGGATTCAGCACTTGGCTCAGCGAGCGCGTGAGCGTGCGCCAGTGGTTCGGACTGGTGCTGGGACTCGGCGGGGTGATGATGGTCGTCGCGCACTGGTTCACGACTGCGGGGCTGTCGTGGGCCAGTCTGGCACTCAGCGTGATGGCGCTGCTGGCGATCACGGTCGGAACCGTCTTTCAGAAGAAGCACGTCGCTTCCTTCGACCTGCGCACCGGCACCTTCATCCAGTACGCCGCGTCGCTGGCCGTGATTGCGCCGCTCGCGTGGTGGCTCGAGGACGAGCCCTTCCAGTGGGGCGGCGAGCTCATTTTCGCACTGGCCTGGTCGGTCTTTGCGCTGTCGATCGGCGCGATCTTCCTGATGTTCGGACTCTACCGGCGCGGCGCCGCGACGCGGGTCGCGAGCCTCTTCTACCTGGTCCCGCCGTGCACGGTGCTGATGATCTGGCTGCTCTTCGGCGAGGCCCCGGGGTGGTTTGCTATGATCGGCATGGGCGTTACGGCCGTCGGGGTCGCGCTCGTGCAACGGAAGTGAAGCGGCGCCGGACATACGTCCCGGCGCGTCGCGCTCGCCAGCGAGGATCGCAATGACCCTGATGAATGCGCACCAGTACCGCGAGAGCCTTGCGCGGCGGCGGCCCATGAAAATCTATCTCGACGGAAAACGGCTGGAGAACCCGCTCGAGCATCCCTCCGTGCAGGCTTCGGTGAACAGCGTCGCGCTCACCTACGAACTCGCGCACGATCCCGAGCACCGGGCGCTGATGACCGCGCGCTCCGCGCTCTCGGGCGAAACGGTCAACCGCTTCTGCCACCTGCACCAGAGCAGCGCCGATCTGATCGACAAGGTTCGCATGCAGCGTCTGGTCGGTCAGCGCTGCGGCACCTGCTTCCAGCGCTGCGTCGGACTCGACGCGCTGAACGCGCTCTTCGCGGCCACCTTTGAAATCGACCGAAAGTTCGCCACGAACTACCACGAGCGCTTTCGCGCGTTCGCACTCGCGATGGAGTCCAACGACTGGATCGTCGATGGCGCGATGACCGACGTCAAGGGTGATCGAAGCCGACGCCCGGCGGAGCAGTCGGACCCGGACATGTACCTGCGCGTCGTGGAGCGCCGCGCCGATGGCGTGGTGATTCGCGGCGCAAAGGCCCACCAGACCGGGGCGATCAACTCGCACTGGGTGCTGGTGATGCCGACCGTGGCGCTGCGCGACGATGAAGGCGATTACGCGATCGCCTGCGCGCTGCCCGCCGACGCCGAGGGCATCACCTACATCTACGGGCGCCAGTCGTGCGACGAGCGCAAGCTCGGCGGCGATGCCGCCTCGGCGATCGACTCCGGGAGCGCCTGCTACGGGGGGCAGGAAGCGCTGATGATCTTCGACGACGTCTTCGTCCCGAATGAGTCCGTCTTCATGGACGGCGAGATCGCCTTCGCAGGACTGCTGGTCGACCTGTTCGCCAGCTATCACCGCCAGAGCTACGGCGGCTGCAAGGTCGGCAAGGGAGACGTCGCGATCGGCGCGGCGGCCACCATCGCACAGTTGAACGGTGTCGAGCGCGCCGCGCACATCCGCGACAAGATCATCGAGATGAATCACCTGAACGAGACGCTCTTCGCCTGCGGGATCGCGTGCTCGGCCAACGGCACGCAGCTGCCCGCGGGCAACTGGTTCGTCGATCCGCTGCTCGCCAACGTATGCAAGCAGAACGTGACGCGCTTTCCCTACGAGATCGCGCGCCTGCTCCAGGACATCGCCGGCGGGCTGATGGTGACGCTGCCCTCGGCGAAGGACTGGCTGAACCCGGAGACCGCCGCGCTGCTGCGCAAGTACCTTGCGGGCGCAGAAGGGTCGGATCCTGAGGAGCGGATCCGGATGCTGCGACTCATCGAGAACCTGACGATGGGGCGCGGCGCGGTCGCGTACCTCACCGAGTCGATGCATGGCGCGGGCTCACCCCAGGCGCAGCGGATCATGATTGGGCGGCTGGCCAACGTCGACGAGAAGAAGGTCTACGCGCGCAGCCTCGCGGCGCACGACGACCTGGAGGGCGTCGAGGCCGCGATCCGCACCGGGCTCGCCGGCCTGCGCGCAGCGAAAGCCCCCGCGGCATAGTGCGCGGCAGCGCGCGCCGCCGGGCGCCCGGTTTGCCTCCGGGCGTCGCCGGGGGCTTGACAATTGCCCCGATTGGACGCAGAAACGATCTCACCACGATTCGAGGTGTATGCGCTAAGCAACTATTCCCAAAGGAATTTCTTGGTACACTGCGTGCGTAATCGGCGCCTCTGGCGCGGGGGGAGACCATGAAAAAAGCGCTGGGTGGCGGGTTGGCGGGACTGATCCTGGGATGTTGGCTGGTGATCGGACCGGCGGGGGTGCAGGCCAAGTCACCCGCCCCTGCCGAAAAGTCAGCTGCCGCGAAGAAGGCGCCGCGCGCCAGCGCGCAGGCAGCGGTCGCAAAGAACACGGCAAAGGCCAGGGCCACCGCGTCTTCCCGGTCGGCGGCCACGCGCAAGTCCGCCAAGGCAAAGAGTTCCCCGAAGAGGGCCTCGGCCAAGCCTGCCTCAGCGCACACCGTTTCAGTGAAGCGCACAACCCGGGACGCCCCGGCGCGGCCGTCGCTCGGACAGTCGATGGGTCTGCACGCGGCCAGCGACGCGCTTGATCTGCGCTCGTCGGTGGCCCTCGTCACCGACGCCGTGACCGGCGAGATCCTCTACGAGAAGAACGCGTTCGCCGTCCTGCCGATCGCGTCGATCACCAAGCTGATGACCGCGATCGTGGTGCTGGATTCCCAGGCGTCCATGAACGAGATGCTCACCATCACCCAGGCGGATGTCGACACCGAGCGCGGTTCGCGCTCGCGCCTGCCCGCCGGTACGCGCCTGTCGCGCGCCGAACTTCTGCAACTGGCCTTGATGTCTTCCGAGAACCGGGCTGCCCACGCCCTCGGACGCCACCACCCGCAGGGCTATCGCGCGTTTGTGGACGCGATGAACGCGCGCGCGCGCAGCCTCGGCATGCGGGATACCACCTTTGTCGAGCCGACCGGACTATCGAGCGCCAACGCCTCGAACGCACGCGACCTCGCCAAGCTCGTGCGTGCCGCAGCGGGCTATCCGTTGATTCGCGAGTATTCGACCGCTCCGGAACTCACCGTCGACAGCGGTTATCGGCAGCATGCGTTTCGCAATACGAACCGGTTGATTTCCTCGGAAGGCTGGGACATCGAACTCCAGAAGACCGGCTACATCTCCGAGGCCGGGCGCTGCCTGGTGATGCAGGTTCAACTCGACGGCCGCCAGATCGTGCTCGTGCTGCTCGATTCCACGGGCCGCTATTCGCGCTTCGGCGACGCCCAGCGCGTGCGCGTCTGGCTCGAAAGCACCGACCGGCGCTCACCGGCGCGCACGATCAGCCAGGCCATGCCGGCGCTGTCCGAGAATTCCTAAACCGTCGGTTCAGGACACTGCGGCTCGCTCGAAGCCGAGCGCCGCGGAGATCTGACCGGCGCAGCGACAGAGCTGCTCGATCCAGTCCTCCTGGATGAAGTCGGCCGGCGCCGAAATCGACAAGCCCGCGACCAGTTCCGCGCCATCGTCACGAATCCCGGAAGCGATGCAGCGCACACCCGGTTCGAGTTCCTCGTTGTCGCGCGCGAATCCGTCGGCCCGCACCTGGGCGAGTTCGCTCTCCAGCCGCGTGATCGCGGTGATGCTGTTGCGCGTGTGACCCGGCAGTCCGGTGCGCGCCGCGTAGGCGCGCACATTGCGCGGCTCGTCCTCGGCCAGGAAGAGCTTGCCCACCGAAGTCAGGTGCAGCGGAGCGCGTCCGCCGACGGCGCGCACGACCTGCATCCCCGAGCGCTCGGAGACGGCACGTTCGATGTAGACGATCTCGTCGCCTTGGCGGATCGACAGGTTCACGGGCTGGCCCGTGGCGCGGTGGAGCTCGCGCATCGGGGCCAGCGACGCGTCGCGCACGCTCAGGCGCGCCTTGACCAGGTTGCCCAGCTCGAGCAGTCGAATCCCCAGCTGGTAGGCGCCCGGCTCGACCCGGTCAACCAGCCGTGAACTGACCAGGTCGTTGAGAATCCGGTGGGCGGTGGACGGGTGCAGTCCGGTGCCCGCCGCCAGATCCTTCAGGCTGACCGGATCCGAGCGCCGTGCGAGAGCGTCGAGCAGCGACACCATGCGCCCGATCACTTGGATCACGGTGCTGCCGTCTTCGTTGCTGATGAGGGTGCGCGGGCGGGCCATGGTCGGTTGCCGGAAACTGGTGTGCTGAAATTCTATACCACGTGATGAAATTAGGGGGTGGTTGCGCAGCGCTGTGCTTCAGTTTGCTCCGCGCGCAGCGTCTTCCCCATCGACGTGCCGTGCTTGACGCAGGCGCGCGGCTTTCCGCTGTCCACGCCGTTCCCGGGCGATCGCATGGAAGCGCGCGAGGTCTGCCTCGAGCGCGGCGAGCGCCGCCTCCTCCTCCCCGCCGAACCAGTCCCGAAGCGCCTCGGCGAGGCGTTCTGGGCCCAGCGCATGGGTCGCCCCCGTGCTCTGGAACAGCCCGTCCGAGAACGCCATGAAGCGCGCAAACGGCGCCTCGCTCAGCAGGTGAGGCAGGGTTGCGGAAAAGCGTCCCGAGTTCGCGATCAGGTCCCAGTAGCGGGCAAATCGGGCCATCCTTCTCATATCGTGAAAGCCGATTTGGCCGTTGGCGAGCAGGTCGTAGGGCGGGCACGGGTTGTAGCGCATTCCCCAGGCCTGCGTATGCCGCTCGATGGGAGCGCCGCGCAGTCGCTTGAGGATGCCCAGCTGGATCTCGTGCGGATCGAGTGCGCGCAGACGGTCGAAACCGGCCGCGAACCCGGCGAGGTCTTCGCCCGGGAGTCCGGCAATCAGGTCCACGTGCAGGTGCGCGCGCGTCGCCGAGCGCAACCATGCGAGGTTCTGCTCGGCGGCGTCGTTGTCCTGGCGCCGACCGATCCGTGTGGCCACTTCCTGGTCCCAGGTCTGGATGCCGATCTCGAACTGCAGCGTGCCAGGCGGGAAGCGCAGGATCAGGTCGCGCAGGCGCTGCGGCAGGTGGTCGGGGATCAGTTCGAAGTGCAGGAACACCGGGTCGCCGGGGTCGCGCGCGATGCGTTCGAGGAAGAACTCGAGGATGCGCTGGCTGGTCGCGACGCGCAGGTTGAAGGTGCGATCGACGAACTTGAAGGCGCGCGCGCCGCGCTCGTGCAGGCGCGCCAACTCGGCGAGGAAGGGCTCGAGCGGGAAGGGCACCGCGGTGCGATCGAGCGAGGAGAGACAGAACTCGCAGCGATAGGGGCAGCCGCGCGAGGCCTCGACGTAGATATTGCGGTGCGCGAGATCCTCGTCGCCGTAGAGCGCGTAGGGCAGCGTGAGTGTGGCGAGGTCCGGCCACGGTGCGGCAATGACGCGCTGCGCGGAAGCGACTCGCGGAACCGTCCCCGGCTCGGCCAGCAGTTCGCGGCACAGCTGGGCGAACACGATCTCGCCGGGGCCGCAGACGACGTAATCGGCGAGTGCGCAGATCGGCGGGGCATCGGCCGGAAAACTCACTTCCGGGCCGCCGAGAACCACGACCAGATCGGGCGCCACCCGCTTGAGAATCGCCACGAGGCGCTCGGTCTCCACGACGTTCCAGATGTAGACGCCCAGGCCCAGCACGCGCGGCTGCTCGTCGAGAATTCGCTCCGCGATCGCTTCGGAGGCCATGCCGATCACGAATTCGAGCATCCGGGTGCGCGGCGCGAGTTCGCCCAGATTCGCGTGCAAATAACGCAGCCCGAGCGAAGCATGCGTGTGCCGCGCATTGAGCGTGGCGAGCACGATCTCCCCCGCGAGATCGATGCTGCGCAGGGCGCGGGCGTCAGCTCGCAATGGCGCGCGCGCACTCGGCGACCAGCGCCGGTCCCCGGAACACGAGCCCGGTGTAGAGCTGCACGAGCGTCGCGCCCGCGTCGATCTTCGCGCGGGCATCCGCGCCGCTGAGAATTCCGCCCACGCCGATGATCGGATAGCCGCTCGGGAGCGCTGCGCGCAGCGCCCGGATGACCCGGTTCGCGGGCTCGCGCAGCGGCGCACCGGACAGCCCGCCTGCCTCCTCGGCGTGCGGCTGTCCCGCGACCGCCTCGCGCGCAATCGTCGTGTTCGTCGCGATCACGGCATCGATCCCGTGCGCGGTGAGCCGGGCGGCGATGCTCTCGATCTGCTCGTCCGCCAGATCCGGCGCGATCTTCACCGCCAGCGGCACATAGCGCTCATGTTTCGCGGCCAGTCGGGAGCGTTCGGCGCATATGGCGCCCAGCACACGGTCAAGTTCGTTCGCACCCTGAAGCTGGCGCAGGTCGGCGGTGTTGGGCGAGGAGACGTTCAGCGCCACGTAGCTGGCATGACGGTATACGCGCTTGAGGCAGTACACGAAATCGTCCTCGGCTTCGTCGAGCGGCGTGCCCGCGTTCTTGCCGATATTGATTCCCAGCACGCCGCGATATTTCGAGCGACGGACCGCGTGCACGAGCGCGTCGACCCCGAGGTTGTTGAATCCCATCCGATTGATCAGGGCCTCGCTCCCCGGGAGTCGGAACATGCGGGGACGGGGGTTGCCCGGCTGGGCCTTGGGCGTGACCGTGCCGATCTCGACGAATCCGAATCCCAGCGCGGCGAGCGCGTCGACGTGCACTCCGTTCTTGTCGAGGCCCGCGGCGAGCCCGACGCGGTTGCGAAACCGCAAGCCCATCACCTCCACCGGATCCTCGAGCGGCGCGTCCACGGCGAAGCGCAGCGTGCCGGTGGCCGCAGCCAGCGCGAGGCCGCGCGTTGCCGCCTCATGGGCCGTCTCGGCCTCGAGCGCGAAGAGCAGGGGACGCAGCAGCGGGTAGAAACTCATGGAGCGTCGCCAGCGCCCGGAATCGAGCCGGCGGCGGGCGCTGCATCGCGCTCGGGTGTCTCCTCGTCCTGCGCCTGCCAGCGGCCCGCGCGCAAGCGCTCGACCGGCTGGAACTGCGCCTTGTAGGACATCTTGCGGCTCGCCTCGATCCAGTATCCCAGGTAGAGGTGGGGGAGGCCGAGCCGGCGGCACTGCTCGATCTGCCACAGCACGCCGTAGGTGCCCAGCGGCGCGCCCTTGGCGTCGGGATCGAAGAACGTGTAGACCGAGGACAGGCCGTCCTCGAGGATGTCGATCACCGACACCATCATCAGCCGATCGTGTTCGTCACGGAATTCCGCGAGGCGCGTGTTGACCTTGCTCTGCAGCAGGAACTGCGCGTATTGCTCGCGGCTGTCCCGATCCATGCCCGCGCCGGGATGACGGCGCGCCTGGTAGCGCAGGTACAGGTCGTAGTGCTCGGCCGAGAATCCGAGCCGCGTGATGCGCGTGCTCAGCGCTCGATGCGCGTTCGAGCAGCGCCGCTGGCTGCGGTTGGGCGAGAAGCGCGCTACATCGACCCGCAGCGGCACGCAGGCGCGGCACCCGTCGCACAACGGACGGTAGGTGAACACGCCGCTGCGCCGGAAGCCGGCACGCAGCAGGTGGCCGTAGACGTCGGCGTTGATCAGGTGATGTGGTGTGGCGACCTGGGAGCGCGCGGTTCGCCCTGGCAGATAACTGCAGGGGTAGGCGCTGGTCGTATAGAACTGCAGCGCGGCGAGGGGCAGTTCCTTCAGATACGTCATGACACGGGCAAGTCGATGTGCGAAGCCGACCAATTCGGCCCGGGCCGATCGATCAGCCCGGCAATTTCCCCCAGGAATTGCGCCCGCGGGATCACACGAGCCCCCAGCGACGCCAGGTGGCGCGTGTTCTGCTGGCAGTCTAGCATGCGAAACCCCTCGCCCCGCAGCGTTTCCACGAGTGCCGCGAGCGCCACTTTCGACGCATCGGCAACCCGCGCAAACATCGATTCGCCGTAGAACATCTGTCCGATCGACACGCCGTAGAGTCCGCCGGCAAGCAGCGCGCGCGCACCCGTCCCGTGCCACAGCTCCACCGAGTGAGCCAGTCCGTGGTGATGAAGTTCGAGGTACGCCGCGGCGATTTCGTCGGTGATCCAGGTTCCCGGCTGTTGCGCGCGCGGTGCCCGGCAGCAGCGCACGACGGCGGCGAAATCGCGGTTCAGCGTCACCGCCCAGGTTCCCTGTGCGCGCATTCCGCGGATCGTCTTGCGCAGCGAGCGATGCTGGCGGAATTCATCCAGGTAGAGAACCATCCGCGGATCGGGTGACCACCAGAGCACCGGTTGCCCCGGCGCGTACCACGGGAAGATGCCGCGCCGGTACGCCTCGAGCAGGCGCTCGGCCGACAGATCGGCACCGGCCGCGAGCAGCCCGTTCGGTTCGGCGAGGGCCAGGTCCGGAGCGGGCAGTGCGTCACCCGGCGCGACCCACGCCAGCGGACGAGACGGACTCACGGCGCAGTCGGGCGTGTCCGCGGGTGGATCGCCGCGACGTGCATGTCGAAGCTGCCCTTGTGCCGGTCTTCAAAGTACCGGCGCAGGGTGTACTCGACGGTTCGAAAGGCCAGCGCATCCCACGGAATTTCTTCCTCGGCGAACAAACGCTCCTCAAGGGTTTCGGCACCCGGGTCGAGGTGTTCGTCGCGCAGCCGCGCGCGAAAGAACATGTGGACCTGGCGCACGTGAGGTACGTCGAGCACCGAGAACAAGTCGCCGAGTTCGATCGAGGCCCCGGTTTCCTCGAGGGTCTCGCGCATCGCACCTTCGGTGACCGTTTCCCCGTTCTCCATGAAACCTGCCGGCAGCGTCCAGTAGCCGTAGCGCGGCTCGATCGCCCGCCGGCACAGCAGGACGCGCTCGCCCCACATCGGGATGGTGCCCAGCACCACCGTGGGATTCTGGTAATGGATCGTCCCGCAACTCGCGCAGCAATAGCGGGCCCGATTGTCCCCGGGTGGAATTTCGTGGCGCACTTCCTCGCCGCAGTTCGAGCAGAACTTCATCGTTGCAGGCAACCCCCTGAGCCAGTCGCTTGGGCCCCGCCCGCCAGGCATCGCGTCGCATGCAACGGGTGTCGTGGGTGCGGAAGCGGCTCAGTGTAGCAGCGGCGCCCGGAGTTCGACACGCGCCGCGTCGCGCGCTGTCCGGGATTCAGATTCGATGTTATGATCCGTGCTTCCGGACGCGGGGTGGAGCAGTCTGGCAGCTCGTCGGGCTCATAACCCGAAGGTCGCAGGTTCAAATCCTGCCCCCGCAACCATCGATTCGTGCCGTTCGACCCGTCTGTGTGTGCACGCTGCAGACGGCGGTTCGCAGGGCTTTCGCGACGAGGTCGCGGGCGCACGGCGAACTGCGACGGTGTGATGCGAAGTTCGATGCGCACCCCGAATTTCCCAGGCGTTGGTTGTTCTGCGCTGGCTGCTCCGCATTTGGGGTCGCCGTCCGCGGCGCCGGGTTCCCGCACCCATTGAGGGCGGGGGTGCTACCGCGTTGGGTGGTCCTGTACCGATGAGTACCGTTGAACCGAAGATCGTGATCGAGTCCGCGCTCCTGTGCGCCGAGCGGCCGCTCGCCGTTGCGGACCTGCGTCGCCTGTTTGCCGAGGAGATCGAGCCGGCTGAAGTGCGCCGCCTGCTCGACGAACTGGTGCTCGAGTGGCAGGATCGCGGCATCCGCCTGTTGCGCGTTGCATCGGGCTGGCGCTTTCAGACCGCGCCGGAAATTACGCCGTTTCTCGACCGACTTCATCCCGAGAAGCCGCCGCGCTACTCGCGTGCCGTGCTCGAGACCCTCGCGATCGTCGCGTATCGCCAGCCGGTGACCCGCGGCGACATCGAGGACATTCGTGGCGTGGGGGTGTCGTCGCAGATCATCCGCACGCTCGAGGAGCGCGGCTGGATCGAGGTGATCGGCCACAAGGACGTGATCGGTCGCCCGGAATTGCTCGGCACCACGCGGGGCTTTCTCGACGATCTGGGCCTGCGCTCGCTCGCCGATCTGCCCGCACTGCTCGCTGCCGGAGGGCCGGGAGTCGAGCCCACCGAGGCCGATGCGCCGGGCGCGCCCCAGGAGGGCAACGACGCTTCGGTGCAGCGCGAGATCGGTTTTGACGGGTCCGCTGCGCCCGGGCAGGCCGATGCCTGAACGCGGCACGGCATTCCATGACGAGCGGCGCGATGCGCCGCGACTGCAGACACTTCCGAAGGAACCAATGGCCTCATGAGCGCTTCACGAAACGATCGCACCGAATCGCCCGGCGGGCCGGATTCGTCCCACGAGGGGCAGGCCGCCCCGGTTTCATCGCGTGAGGCGCAAGGTTCCCCCGATCCGCGCGAAGGCGGCACCGCCGAGGGCGCCGACAAGGCGGCTGGCGCCGAGGGACGCCCGGGACGCTCGCGTTTTCCCCGGCGCCGACCCGGTCGCGGCAAGCGCGACGACGCGGCGCCCGCAGTTGCGCAGGATGGGACCCCGGGCAAGCGGCGACGCCGTCGCTCCGCGGGAAAGAGCGAAGGCGGGGCTGTGGAGGTCGACGAGCCGTTTCCGGCATTCCCGATTCGTGCCGCGATTGGCGGCGACCCGGGCCAGGCCCCGGCGCGCTCGCAGGGTGCCGATCCGGTGTTCGACGATCTGCCCAAGCTGCACAAACTGCTGGCCGACGCGGGACTCGGCTCGCGTCGCGACATGGAGGAGTTGATTGTCGCCGGGCGGGTATCGGTCAATGGACAGCCGGCTCATGTGGGACAACGCATTGGCCCACAGGATCAGATCCGGGTCAACGGTCGCCCGCTCAAGCGCTCGGCGACTCCGGCGCCGCACCGCATCCTCATCTATCACAAGCCGCCCGGTGAAATCTGCACCCGGGACGATCCGGGTCAGCGTGCGACCGTGTTCGAGCGTCTGCCCAGAATCAAGGGCGCGCGCTGGGTGGGCGTGGGACGGCTCGACTTCAACACCGAGGGACTGTTGATCTTCACGACCTCGGGGGAACTGGCCAACAAGCTCATGCACCCGCGTTACGGCTGGGAGCGTGAGTACGCCGTGCGCGTGCTGGGTCGCATCGACGACGAGGCCCGCACGGCGCTGCTCGAGGGCGTCGAACTCGAGGACGGCATGGCGCGGGTTTCGGCCATCGAGGATCTCGGCGGCGACGGCGCCAACGCGTGGTACCGGATCGTGATCAGCGAGGGGCGCAACCGCGAGGTGCGCCGGCTGATCGAGGCGGTCGGTGCGACCGTGAGCCGGCTCGTGCGGGTGCGTTTTGGCCCCGTCGCGCTGCCTTCCGGGCTGGCGCGCGGACGCTGGATGGAACTCAACCCGGACGATCTGCGTGCGCTGACCCTGGCGATTCGCGAGGCGGCGGGCGGGGTTGACGACGACTCGGAAGGGGAAGGCGAGGGCGAGGGCGAGGGCGAGGGCGAAGGGGCGGACGACGAATTGGATTCGCAGGTCCACATGCTGGCGAACCATCCCGTCGAGACGGAGAGCGGAAAGATCCGTGCGGAACACCTCGACGACGAATGGCAGCCGAGCGCGCATGACGCGCATCTCGAAGGAATCACCCGCAAGGTGCGCGGCGGGGGTGGTGCCGGTGGCGGCGCGCGGCGCGTGTACGGTCGCGGCGGTGGCGGTGGCGGTGGCGGTGGCGGTCGCGGTGGCAGCCGTTCCCTGAGCGGTCCCATGGACGGGCTCGGCAGCAGCCGCCAGCCGCCCCAGGGACAGCCAGCGCGCGGCGGCGGCCAAAGGCAGGGCCAGGGACAGGGTCAACCCGGTCAAGGGCGATCCGGGCGTGGCGGGCCGGCACGGCCCGGCGAACCCCGCAGCGGACAGCCCGCATCCGGGAACAAGCGACGACGCGGGGGCCAAGGCCGCGGCGGCCCGGCGGGGCCCGGCGGACCGGGTGCCGGCCCGGCGGCCGAGGCTGGCAGCGGCGGCGCCGCGCGACGTGGCAGCGGTCGTCGCGGCGGTCGGCGCGGACCGAAAGGCGGGGGCGGAAACCAGGATGGCGGCGGGACGCCCGCCTGAATTCGTACCCGCGCCGCGCGCATGTGCGTGGCGCGGGTCAGGCGCGGGTCAGGCACTGGTCTTGTGCCGCCTTTAGCTATATAATTCAACGGTTCCAGGGAACGTTGGGCGTATTGCAGGGCGCGCCGGGCGGTTCGATGGGCGCAGTGCGCGCGATTGATCCGTCCAAGCGTGCTCGAGAAGGTGGGCTAGCAGCCCATTTTTTTTTCTCGATTGATGCTGAGAGGGGAATTCGCGACTTGCTGCCGCTTGCCCAAATCGTTGATGACACGGTGACCGGGATGGGCTATGAGCTCGTCGAGGTGGCCTTTGCGCCGCGCGGTCTGCTGCGCGTGTTCATCGACGGGCCCGAGGGTGTGCGCATCGAGGACTGTGCGCGGGTCAGCCGTCAGCTGAGTCACGTGCTGACCGTCGAGAATGCGGACTATCAGCGCCTCGAAGTCTCGTCTCCGGGGCTCGACCGGCCGCTGAAGCGACTCGGCGACTACGAGCGTTTCGTCGGTCACCTGGTCGCGCTGAAGCTGCGCCGCCCCTTCGAGGGGCGGAGCAACTTCACCGGGGTGTTGGTACGCGAGGCCGATGGAGCGTTCGGCCTCGATCTCGTCGAGTCGACAAAGCCGCCGGCCAAGGCGCAGGCGGCGCGGGCGGCGAGCCCGAAGAAGGCGCGTCCCGACGCAGCGGCGTCCGGACGCAGATTGAATTTTTCGCTCGACGAAGTCGAGCGGGCTCGGCTGGTGCCGAACTTGGCGTTTTAGGAGTCTGAGATGAGCCGAGAGGTTCTGTTGCTGGTCGATGCGCTTGGGCGCGAGAAGAACGTTCCCCGTGAGATCGTTTTCGAGGCGCTCGAGAGCGCGCTCGCGTCCGCCACGAAGAAGCGCTTTCCCGAGGACGCCGATGTGCGTGTGTCCATCGATCGTCTCACCGGCGAGTCGGAATCATTCCGCCGCTGGCTCGTCGTGCCCGACGGTGAACTCGAGGATCACGATCTGCAGGTGATCCTTTCCGAGGCCGAGAAGCGGGTTCCCGACGCGCAGGTGGGCGAGTACATCGAAGAGGAACTCGAGCCGGCGGAACTCGGTCGGATCGGCGCGCAGGCCGCCAAGCAGGTGATCCTGCAGCGCATCCGCGACGCCGAGCGCGAGCAGATCATCGGCGAATTCCTGCAACGCGGCGAACCGATCCTCTCGGGCACGGTCAAGCGGGTGGATCGCGAGGGGGCCGTGATCGAAGCCGGCAAGCTCGAGGCGCGGCTGCCGCGCGACCAGATGATTCCGAAGGAAAACCTGCGGGTCGGCGATCGGGTTCGTGCGTTTGTGGGCGCGGTCAGCCGGGAAGGGCGCGGTCCGCAACTGATGCTCTCGCGCACGTCGCCCGAGTTCGTCAAGCATCTCTTCGCCATCGAGGTTCCCGAGATCGAGCAGGGCCTGCTCGAGATCAAGGCGGCCGCGCGCGACCCCGGGGTGCGCGCGAAGATCGCCGTGTTTACGCGCGACCGGCGCATCGACCCGATCGGAACCTGTGTCGGCGTGCGCGGCTCGCGGGTGCAGGCGGTGACCGGCGAACTGGGTGGCGAGCGGGTCGACATCGTGCTGTGGTCGGAGGATCCCGCGCAGTTCGTGATCGGCGCGCTGGCGCCCGCGAACGTCTCGTCGATCCTGGTCGACGAAGACAAACGCAGCATGGACGTCGTCGTCGACGAGGACAACCTCGCACTGGCGATCGGCACCGGCGGACGCAACGTGCGTCTGGCCAGCGAACTCACCGGCTGGCACATCAACATCATGAGCGCCGACGAGTCCCAGCAGCGCTCCGTGCAGGAACGCCTGGCGGTGCGGTCGCTGTTCATCGACAAGCTCGACGTGGACGAGGAAGTGGCAGACGCGCTCGTCGAAGAGGGCTTCAGTTCGCTCGAGGAAGTCGCCTACGTGCCTCTCGCCGAGATGCTCGAGATGGAGGCCTTCGACGAGGAAACCGTCAACGAACTGCGCACCCGCGCGCGCAATGCGCTGCTGATGGAGGCGATTTCGACCGAGGAAAAGATCGATTCGACGGCGGAGGATCTGCTGACGCTCGAGGGGATGGATCACGAACTGGCCGCAGCCCTCGCCGATGCCAAGGTGCTGACCCGGGAAGACCTCGCTGAACTCGCGGTCGACGAGTTGCTCGAAATCGTCAACATCGCAGAGGAACGGGCCAAGGCGCTGATCATGGGTGCGCGCGCGCATTGGTTCGAGGGCGAAGAGGCCTGAAGCCGTTCTCGTCGCACGACGGGCAGGAGTAGCCAAGGATGAGTATGACCAGTAACAACGTAGAGACTTTCGCAGGTGAACTGAAGGTGCCGGTCGACGTGCTGCTCGAGCAGTTCCGGGCAGCAGGCGTCGAGAAGAGCGCCGCGTCCGACGAGATCAGCGAGTCGGACAAGGAGCGCCTGCTGCTCGCGCTGCGCCGTTCGCACGGGGGCGAGGAAGCGCCCAAGCGCAGGATCACGCTCACCCGCAAGCAGACCACCGAGATTAAGCAGGCCGATGCCACCGGCAAGGCACGCACGATCCAGGTCGAAGTTCGCAAGAAGCGCGTTTTCGTCAAGCGTGAGGTGGCCGCCGATGCGTCGGGAACCAGCACCGCCGAGCTCGTTCCGGAAGCCGTGGTCATCGACGAGGAGCAGCGTCAGCTGCGGGCGGAGGAGGAGCGCCGCCAGCGCGAACTGACCGAGCGCCAGATCGCGGATCTGAAAGAGAAGCAGGAGCGGCTCGAACGCGAGCGGGAGCGCGAAACCGCGACCGCCGCCGAGGCCGTGCGCCGTGAAGACGAGGCGCGTCGCGAGCGCGAGCACCTCGCCGAAGTGTCGGGGAATGAGTCGGGCGCCGGGGACGACGCGGCTGCGGTTCAGGATGACGCGGTCGCCCAGGCAAAGGCCGCAGCAGCCGCCACCTCCCAGGCCGCGAGCGACGCTGCGGAGCAGGCTCGCAAGGAAGCCGAGACGCAGGCGAAGGCGCGACGCTCGGTCGAGCGCGAAGTTGCCGAACTCAATCGCGCGATGGAAGAGCGCCGCCGGCCCGCCCCGAAGAAGGAGCCCGAACCGGCGGCTGCGGAGGCGGCCAAAGCGGGCGTCACCGGAACCCTGCACAAGGCGGCAGACGGCAAGGCGCCGGCTGCGCCCGGGACTGCGGCCAAGAAGCACGTCAAGGCCGAGAAGCTCTCATCGACCTGGTCCGAGGAGGCGAACAAGCGCAAGGGCGGCGTCAAGGGACGCAGTGACGGCCCGGCCCGGCCCGCCGACCGGGGCTGGCGCGGGAAGGGCGGCGGGCGTTCGCGCTCGTCGCGCGGACAGTCGCAGACGAGCAGCCCGGCAGTGCTGGTCGATCCGATCATTCACGATGTGCACGTTCCCGAGACGATCACCGTTGCCGAACTGGCGCACAAGATGGCGGTCAAGGCCGCGGCCGTGATCAAGGTGCTGATGAAGCTCGGGCAGATGGTGACCATCAATCAGGTGCTCGATCAGGAAACGGCGATGATCATCGTCGAGGAGATGGGCCACAAGGCGCAGGCCGCGAAGCTCGATGATCCGGAGGCGATGCTCGCCGAAAACGACATCACGGTGGTTGACGCAGCCGCCGTGCCGCGTCCGCCGGTCGTCACGGTCATGGGCCACGTCGATCATGGCAAGACATCGCTGCTTGACTACATTCGGCGCACCAAGGTCGCCGCCGGCGAGGCGGGCGGGATCACGCAGCACATCGGCGCCTATCACGTGGAAACGCCGCGCGGCGTGATCACCTTCCTGGATACGCCGGGTCACGCGGCCTTCACCGCCATGCGCGCGCGCGGCGCCAAGGCCACCGATATCGTGATCCTGGTGGTTGCGGCCGACGACGGTGTCATGCCGCAGACGATCGAGGCGATCCACCATGCGCGCGCGGCCAAGGTGCCGCTCGTGGTGGCGATGAACAAGATCGACAAGCCCGAGGCGGATCCGGCCAAGCTCAAGCAGGAGTTGCTTGCGCACGAGGTCGTTGCCGAGGAATTTGGCGGCGACGTCGCGGTGGTTCCGGTTTCGGCAAAGACGGGCGAGGGCATCGACGCGCTGCTCGAGAACGTGCTGCTGCAGGCCGAACTGCTCGAGCTGCAGGCCGTTGCCGAGGGTCCGGCCAAGGGGCTGGTGATCGAAGCCCGGCTCGACAAGGGGCGTGGCCCGATCGCCACCGTACTGGTCCAGTCGGGGATGCTCAAGAAGGGCGATGTGGTTCTCGCCGGATCATCCTTCGGTCGGATTCGTGCGATGGTCGACGAGGCCGGAAAGTCGATCGAATTTGCCGGTCCGTCGATTCCCGTCGAGATCCAGGGCCTGGCCGATGTTCCCGGGGCGGGCGAGGAGGTGATGGTGCTTGCCGACGAGCGCAAGGCCCGCGAGATCGCGCTGTTCCGTCAGGGCAAATTCCGCGACGTGAAGCTGGCGCGTCAGCAGGCCACCAAGCTCGAGAACATCCTGGGTCAGATGACCGAAGGCGAGGTGCAGACGCTGGCGCTGGTGATCAAGGCCGACGTGCAGGGTTCACAGGAGGCACTCGCCCACGCGCTGGTCAAGCTCTCCACCCCGGAGGTCAAGGTCACCATCGTTCACCAGGGGGTCGGCGGCATCAACGAATCCGACGTCCACCTGGCGACGGCTTCGAACGCCGTGGTGATCGGCTTCAACGTGCGCGCCGACCAGCAGGCCAAGCGGCTCGCCGCGGCCAATGAAGTCGACATGCGCTACTACGACATCATCTACGAAGCGGTCGATGAGGTGAAGGCGGCGATGTCCGGGATGCTCTCTCCCGAGAAGCGCGAGGAGATCCTCGGGCTGGTTCAGATCCGCCAGGTGTTTTCCGTTTCCAAGGTCGGCAACATCGCCGGCTGCATGGTGCTCGAGGGGCTGGTGCGCCGCGGCAGCAAGGTTCGCCTGCTGCGCGACAACACCGTCATCTGGTCCGGCGAACTCGACTCGCTCAAGCGCTTCAAGGACGATGTCCGCGAGGTCAAGGAAGGGTTCGAGTGCGGCCTGTCGTTGAAGAACTACAACGACATCAAGGAGAGCGACACGCTCGAGGTCTTCGAAGTGAAGGAGGTTGCGCGCACGCTGTAGCGCGCTGCCGCACAGGGAACCCGGTGCCCGGCGCGCGCACGATTGCGCGCGGCGCCAGCGGGGTTCCAGGGAGGTCGAATCACATGGGCAGACACCAGGCGCCGGCCGGCGGCCGCAGCGCGCGCGTTGCCGAGCAGATCCACCACGAAATCGCGGCCATGATCCGCGGGGAACTCAAGGACCCGCGCATTGGCATGGTCACGGTCACGGGCTGCGAGATCACGGCGGACTACGCATACACGACGATTCGCTTCACCGTCTTTCCGAGCGACGAGGAGACGGTCGCGAACACGCTCGAAGGGCTGCGCCATGCGGCGGGCTTCCTGCGCTCGCAACTCGGGCGTCGCGTTCGCATCCACACCACGCCCGAAGTGCGCTTCGTTCACGATGCCTCGATCGAGCGCGGGATGGAACTCTCGCACCTGATCGACGAGGCCAACGCCAGGCGGGCGGCAGACGCGGATCTGGACGCGCCGGATGCGGCCGGCGCGGACGATGAGGACGACGCGGCCGGTGCGGACGCGCCCCGGGCGGGCGGCGGATCTGCGGAATCTGCGTGAGCGCCCCGCGCCGTGCGCCGCGCGAGCGCGTCGACGGTGCGTTGTTGCTGGACAAGCCGCGCGGAATCACCTCGAACGACGCGCTGATGCAGGTGCGCCGCCTGCTCAACGCCGCCAAGGCCGGGCATGGCGGAACACTCGACCCGATGGCGACGGGGCTGCTGCCGATCGCGCTGGGCGAGGCCACCAAGTTCCTGCACGACCTGCTCGAGGCCGATAAGAGTTACGAGGCCGAAATCGGCTTCGGCATCGCCACCGACACGGGTGACGCGGAAGGGGCTGTGATCGCGCACGGCAGCGCGCAGGTGCGGCGCGCGGATCTCGAGAGGGCCCTGGCCGCATTCCGGGGGCCGATCCAGCAGGTCCCCCCGATGTATTCAGCCCTGAAGCGCGACGGTCGTCCGCTCTACGAGTACGCACGTGCCGGTCAGACCGTGGCGCGCGAGGCGCGCACGGTCACCATTCACGAACTGGATCTGCTCTCCTGCGAGCCAGGGAGTGCGCGCGTGCGGGTGCGCTGCTCCAAGGGCACCTACGTGCGCACGCTGGCCGAGGATATCGGACTGGCGCTGGGCACGGTGGCGCATCTCACCGGACTGCGGCGCACGCAGGTTGGCGTGCTCGGGATCGCAGGTGCGCTGCGCATCGGGCTGCCGCTGCAGCTCGGCGAGGTTTCCGCGGAGCGGCTCGCCGAAGCACGCGCGGCCGTGCGTGCGGCGCTGCGCCCGGTCGATGCGCTGCTCTCGACGCTGCCCGCCTGCATGGTGGACGCGGCGAACGCCGCGCGCATCGTGCACGGGCAATGCGTGACGCTGGGCACGGGCACAGCGAGCGGGCCCGTTTCCGGCCGGGTGCGCATCTATTGCGGGACCGATCTGCTGGGGGTCGGCCGGCTCGACGCCGCAGGCCTTCTCACACCCGAGCGCCTCGTCAGCGACGCACAGAGTGCCCCAGTAAGGTAGAATTCGACCCCCCTGCCTTTTCGCCGCGTGTTGCCCCCGCGGCTCCGTGTCCCCATGTCCGCCCCAATTCGCAATATCGCCATCATCGCGCACGTCGATCATGGCAAGACCACCCTCGTTGACCAGCTCCTGCGCCAGTCGGGGACCTTTCGCGCCCACCAGCACCTCGCCGAGCGGGTGATGGACAGCAACGACCTGGAGCGCGAACGCGGCATCACGATCCTCGCGAAGAACTGTGCAGTCGACTTCGAGGGCACGCGCATCAATATCGTCGATACGCCGGGTCATGCGGATTTCGGCGGCGAGGTCGAGCGCGCGCTCTCGATGGTCGACGGCGTTCTGCTGCTCGTCGACGCCGTCGAGGGGCCGATGCCGCAGACGCGCTTCGTCACCCGCAAGGCGCTCGCGCTGGGGCTGCGACCCATCGTCGTCATCAACAAGATCGACCGCCCCGGAGCGCGTGCGGACTGGGTGGTCGACCACACCTTCGACCTGTTCGACAAGCTCGGCGCCAGCGAGGAGCAACTCGACTTCCCCGTGATCTACGCCTCGGCGATCAATGGCTACGCGGTGACTCGGCGCGAGGATCTGCCGGCGGCGACCTCCGGCGAGGGTGGTGGGAAGGGGCTGTCGATGCGCCCGCTCTTCGAGGCGATTCTCGCCCAGGTGCCGGCCCGCGACGACGATGCCGACGCTCCGCTGCAGTTCCAGATTTCCGCGCTCGACTACTCCAGCTACGTCGGCAAGATCGGCATCGGGCGGATCAATCGCGGCCGGGTTCGCCCCGGTCAGCAGCTGCTCGTGCTCCACGGGGACCCGGCGCGCACCGGGGTTGCGCCGATCGTCGCCAAGATCAACCAGGTGTTGTGCTTCCGCGGTCTGGATCGCGATGTGGTCGAGGAGGCACAAGCCGGCGACATCGTCGCGATCAATGGCATCGACGAGATCAGCATCGGCGCGACGCTGTGCGACATGGGCATGCCCGATGCGCTGCCGATGATCAAGGTCGACGAGCCGACGATGACGATGGAGTTCCTCGTCAACACCTCGCCGCTCGCCGGGCGCGAAGGCAAGTACGTCACCAGTCGCCAGATCCGGGAGCGGCTTGAGCGGGAGCTGAAGTCCAACGTGGCGTTGCGCGTGGAGTTCACCTCCGACAGCGACACCTTCGTGGTATCCGGACGTGGCGAACTGCATCTGACGATCCTGCTCGAGACCATGCGTCGCGAGGGCTACGAACTTGCGGTGTCGCGACCCAAACCGCGCATCGTGGTGGTCGACGGAGAACCCCGCGAGCCCTACGAACTGCTCACCGCCGACCTTGAGGAAGCCCATCAGGGCGCGGTCATGGAACTGCTGGGTCGGCGTCGTGGCGAAGTGCAGAACATGGATCCGGACGGCAAGGGCCGGGTGCGGCTCGAGTACCGGGTGCCGGCGCGCGGCCTGATCGGTTTTCACGGTGAGTTCCTGAACATCACGCGCGGGACCGGGGTCGCAAGCCATGTCTTTGACGATTACGGCCCGTGGGCCGGCCCGCTCGAAGGTCGGCGCAATGGCGTGCTGATCTCCCAGGACGATGGCGCGGCAGTGGCCTATGCGCTGTGGAAGCTGCAGGAACGCGGCAAGATGTTCGTGAGTCCGGGCGAAGCGCTCTATGAAGGGATGATCATCGGGACCAACTCGCGTGACAACGACCTCGTCGTGAACCCGGTGCGCGAAAAGAAGCTCACGAACATCCGCACCTCGAGCAAGGACGAGCACATCGTGCTGGTGCCTCCCATGCAGCTGACACTCGAGAAGGCCGTCGCGTTCATCGCCGATGACGAACTCGTTGAACTGACACCGAACAGCATTCGGTTGCGCAAGCGCTTTCTCGTCGAGCACGAGCGCAAGCGCGCGTCGCGCGAGACGGTCACGCTGGGGTAGGGGTAGGTCGGCAGCGGTTCCGCTTGCGCACTTGCATCTTCATCTCGGCGCGCCGCGGTCAGGCGCCCGGTTCTTCGACCGATCTTCGCATGGCGCGCCGCGGTCAGGCGCCCGCAGTCGCGGCTCGGGACCCGCTTTGTGCGGACGCCTGACCACACCGCGCTGGGTGGCGATTCGGCTCGCCCGCAGATCGCTGCGTTGTCGCGGCACGGCTCACGCTCCACGCGCTCATCCGTGACGGCGAAGCGTCTCGCGGCGGGCGCCCGGCTCGTTACCCGGGCGCCACGCGCCGCGAGGCCGCCCGCCGGCAACAGCTTGGGCGTGCAAGCGAGACGCGCGACACATGCACGCCGCCGCATTTCCCAGCGCGCCGCTGGCGGACGCGTGCCCGATCGGATAACGGGCCGATCGGGCTCGCGGGAGCGCGGTGCGCCGCGCGAGCGCCCGCGCGAGACCTGAGCGTGAGACACCGGTGGCACGCGCGGCGGCCGCTGGCACGAGGGCTGTGCTCGCCGAATTGCTGAACCGTGCGCGGAGATGCCTCAAAGCGTGATGTGGTCAGGCGTCCTGACAAGCGGGTCCCGAGCCGCGACTCAGTACGCTTGACGACAGCACGCCACGACGGAAAGCCGCGAGCGAAGGGGCCTGACGACAGCACGCCACGCCGCACCCGCAGGTGCGCGCCCAGCACGCGGCGCACTAGAATTAAGATAAACTGAATCATCCGCCGAGCAATTCGGTGGTCCGCAAGGCGGAGATCGTTTCCGAAGGGGTTGCATCGAACCGACACGGGAGCTGTGCTCATGAACTCCATTCCCAGCAAGTACGTCTATGTTTTCGGCGCCAGCCGTACCGAGGGTGCGGCCGACATGAAGAACCTGCTCGGCGGCAAGGGGGCCAATCTGGCGGAAATGTGCCGCCTCGGGATCACCGTGCCCGCGGGCTTCACGATCAGCACCGAGGCCTGCACCGCATACACCGAACTCGGTCGGGAAGCCGTGCAGGAGCGGCTGCAGACCGAGGTGCGTGCGGGCATCGCGTTCATCGAGCAGGAGATGGACAAGCGTTTCGGTGACGCGGCCGACCCCATGTTGCTGTCGGTGCGCTCGGGCGCCCGCGCGTCCATGCCGGGCATGATGGACACCATCCTCAACCTGGGCCTGAACGACGAAGCGGTGCTGGGCCTCGCGCGCCAGGCCAACAACGAGCGTTTCGCCTGGGATTCCTACCGCCGCTTTGTGCAGGGCTACGGCGACGTGGTGATGGGATTGAAACCCGTTTCCAAGGAAGAGCACGATCCCTTCGAAGTCATCATCGACGTGCTCAAGGAACAGCGTGGCGTGCAGCTCGACACCGAGCTCGACAGCGATGATCTGAAGGAACTCGTGCAGCGCTTCAAGGCGCTGATTCGCGCGCGACTGGGGTGCGACTTTCCCACGGATCCATGGGAACAACTCTGGGGTGCGGTGTGGGCCGTGTTCGACAGCTGGAACGGCGATCGCGCGCGCGCCTACCGCGAGCTCAACGACATCCCGCAGTCCTGGGGAACGGCGGTGAACGTGCAGGCGATGGTGTTCGGCAATCTGGGCGAGACGAGCGCCACGGGCGTTGCCTTCTCGCGCGATGCGGGCACCGGCGAAGACCTGTTCAATGGCGAGTTCCTGGTCAACGCGCAGGGCGAGGACGTGGTGGCGGGCATCCGCACGCCGCAACAGATCTCGCTGGTGGGCTCGCGGCGCTGGGCGGAACTGGCCCTGGTCAGCGAGGAGGAGCGGCTAGGCAAGTACCCGTCGCTCGAAGAACTCATGCCGGAAATCTACGCGCAACTGTTGCACGCCGAGACCACGCTGGAGAAGCACTTCAAGGACATGCAGGACATCGAGTTCACCATCCAGGCAGGCAAGCTCTGGATGCTTCAGACGCGCACCGGAAAACGTACCGGCGCAGCCATGGTGCGCATCGCCATGGAGATGCTGCAGCAGGGGATGATCGACGAGAAGATCGCGCTGCTGCGCGTCAGCCCGGACCGCCTGAACGAATTACTGCATCCGGTCTTCGATCCGAAGGCGCTCACGGCAGCCGAGCCCATCGCGCGCGGCCTGCCGGCGTCGCCGGGCGCGGCAACCGGGCAGATCGTGTTCTTCGCCGACGAGGCAGAGGCCTGGTCCCGGCAGGGCAAGGCCGTGATTCTGGTGCGCCAGGAAACCTCGCCCGAGGACTTGCGCGGAATGAGCGCGGCCCGGGGCATCCTGACCGCGCGCGGCGGGATGACTTCGCATGCTGCCGTGGTGGCGCGCGGCATGGGCAAGTGCTGCGTGTCGGGCGCGGGTGCCGTGCACGTGGACCTGAAGGCCCGCACGATGACGGTGATGGACGCCGCCTATCACGAAGGCGACTGGATTTCGCTCGATGGCTCGACGGGCGAGGTCTTCGCCGGCCAGATTCCCACCGTCGATGCGCAACTCAGCGGTGACTTCGGCGCGCTGATGGCCCTGGCGGACCGTTACAAGCGCCTGGAAGTCCGCGCCAACGCGGACACGCCGCAGGAGGCCGGGATCGCGCGCGCTCTGGGCGCCACCGGCATCGGCCTGTGCCGCACCGAGCACATGTTCTTCGAGGGCGAGCGCATCGTGGCGGTGCGCGAGATGATTCTGGCCGATGACGAGGCCGGTCGGCGCCGGGCGCTGGCCAAACTGCTGCCCATGCAGCGCGGCGACTTCGAAGGTCTGTTCCGCGAAATGGACGGGCTGCCGGTGACCATCCGCCTGCTCGACCCGCCGCTGCACGAGTTCGTGCCACACGACGAGGCCAGCCAGCGCGTGATGGCGCAGGACATGCGTGTGCCTTTGAGCAAGATCCGGATGCGCGTGGAGGAACTGCATGAATTCAACCCGATGATGGGGCATCGCGGTTGCCGCCTGGGGATCAGCTACCCGGAAATCACGGAAATGCAGGTGCGCGCCGTCTTTGAGGCCGGATTGAACATCCAGGCCCAGGGCGTCGTGGTGAAGGCGGAGATCATGGTGCCGCTGGTCGGCACGGTGCGCGAGTTCGACGCGCAGGCCGAGGTGATCCGGCGCGTGGCGGCAATGGTCTTTGCGGAGCGCGGCGAAACCTTGCCCTACCTGCTGGGCACCATGATCGAGACCCCCCGCGCCACGCTGATCGCCGAGCATCTCGCGAAGCAGGCCGATTTCTTTTCCTTCGGCACCAACGACCTGACGCAGATGACGCTGGGCTTTTCTCGAGATGACGCCGGCAAGTTCTTCCCCGACTACCGCAAGCAGGGCATTTACGAACGCGATCCCTTCCGCACCATCGATCAGGAAGGCGTGGGGATGCTGGTGCAGATGGCCGTGGAAAATGGGCGCGCGGCGCGGCCCGACCTCGAGATCGGCGTGTGCGGCGAACACGGGGGAGATCCGGTGTCGGTGGCGTTCTTTCACCGTGCCGGGCTGGATTACGTGAGTTGCTCGCCGTATCGTGTGCCGATCGCGCGCCTGGCGGCTGCGCAGGCGGCCGTTCAGGGATGATCGACTGGCGGCGCGCCAACCACGCGCTGGCGTGAACCGGCGCTAGCGCGCGATGCGCGCGCCAGCGGCTGCCTTGCCGCCGCGCTTGCGCACGGCCTTCATGGCGACGGCGAACAACTTGTTGCGGGCCGACTCGGTGATCGCGACCACACAGGGGTGGGTCATGCGCCGCTGAATCGAGATCGCGAAGAAATCGGCCAGCACTTCGTGGGTGGCGCCCAGCGTTCTGACGTTCAACCGCTTTTCGATTTCCGCGGCCAGCACGGTTGGACCGACGAAGATGCCGGCAGCGCGCCGGCCGAACTCATCCGAGAGCGCGCTGTCGTCGAACTCGCCCACGACGCGCGGCCGCAGGGACTGCGCCTGGAACCAGTCGCGCAGGCGATGCCCGACCGCCGAGTCCTTTCCCGGCATCAGCAGGGGCGCGCCGTCCAGGCACTGCGGGAAGGCACCAGCGCAGCGCTTGAGCAACTCGGGCGCGGCGAAGAAGCTGAGGCCGGAGGCGCCGAGCCGATGACTGAAGGCCCGCACGCTGACGTGGGGCGGAATCGGTGCATCCGAGATCACCAGATCGAGCCGGTGCAGGGCCAGTTCCGCCAGCAGGCTCTCGAGGGGCCATTCGCGGCACACCATGTGTATCGGCTCGGGGAGCAATGTCGCAGGCTCGACCAGCCGGTACGCGATGGACTTGGGCACGGCGTCGGCAATGCCGACCCGGAACTCGAGCATGCGGGCGTCGGCGGAATGGTCGCGAATGGCCTCCTCGAGCTCGGCGCCGAGCGAGAAGATCTGCTCGGCGTAGCCCAGGGCCAGGTGGCCGGCTTCGGTGAGCGCCAGCCCGCGGCCGCTCTTGGTCAGCAGCGCGCTGCCCAGCGCTTCTTCGAGCAACTGCACCTGTCCGCTGATGGTTTGTGGCGTCAAGTGCAACTGCTCGCTGGCGCGCGTCACGCTGCCGGTCTTGGCCACCCGCATGAAGTAGTTGAGGTGCTTGTAGTTCATGGCTGAACAGGAAGAATTATACGAATGATATGCGTAAATCTTGCGAATTTACAAGTCATGTCCGCATCCTTATATTCGCGCTGTGCCGTGGCGCTGTGCCACACCCCGGGGCGGGCGACATCAACTCGAGTGGCGTTCGCCGGTTTGATTGAGGATCTGAGACGTGAGCATCGAAACCTTCGCCAGCGGCCCGATGTGGGCTGGCTTCATCATCTTCATCATCGCCATGTTGGCGCTGGATCTCTTCGTCTTCGGCGGACGCAAGGCACACCGCGCTTCGGCCTGGGAGGCCGGCGGATGGGTCTTCGCCTGGGTGACTCTGGCCCTTTCCTTCGGTGCCCTGCTGTGGTGGCATCTGGACGGGACGGTCGGTCGCGAAATCGCGAATCGCAAGGCGCTGGAATTTCTGACCGGCTACCTGATCGAGCAGTCGCTGTCGGTGGACAACATGTTCGTCTTCGTGATGATCTTCAGCTACTTCGCGGTGCCGCCGGAATTGCAGCGCCGCGTGCTCATCTACGGCGTGGTGGGGGCCATCGTCATGCGCGCTGCGATGATCCTGGCCGGCGTATGGGTGGTGTCGGAGTTCGCCTGGGTCCTGTATGTGTTCGGGGCGTTTCTCCTGCTCACCGGGATCAAGATGCTGGTCGTCGCGGGCCATGAGCCAGATCTGGCGAACAACCCGCTGCTGCGCTGGATGCGGGGCCACCTTCGCATCAGCCCGCAATACCACGGGGAAGCCTTCTTCGTGCGCATCGGCGGCCTGCGCTACGCCACCCCAATGTTCCTGGTGCTGGTGATGATCGAAGCCAGTGATCTGGTGTTCGCGATTGACAGCATTCCGGCGATTTTTGCCGTCACCCGCGATCCCTTCATCGTCTTCACTTCCAACATCTTCGCCATCATGGGGTTGCGCGCGCTCTATTTTCTGCTGGCCGATCTGGCAACCCGTTTTCATCTGCTCAAGTACGGCCTGGCTCTTGTGCTTGTCTTCATCGGCGGCAAGATGGTGCTTGCTCCCTGGCTTCACGTCCCGATCCATTGGTCGCTGGCCGTAGTCGGCGCCCTGATTGCGGTTTCGGTGATGCTGAGTCTCATCCTGACGAGACCGGTCCGTGTTCAGCCCAATGCCCTCCCGAGGAGCACTTCATGAAACGGGTCGTTCTCTTTCTCGCCACCAACCTGGCGGTCGTCCTCATCCTCTCGCTCAGCATGCGCCTGCTGGGCGTGGAGCCCTATCTCACGGCGCAGGGCCTGAACCTGAACTCGCTGCTGGTCTTCGCCGCGATCATGGGCTTCGGGGGCTCGCTGATCTCCCTGGCGCTGTCCAAGTGGATGGCCAAGAGATCGGTGGGCGCCCGCGTGATCGTGGAAGCCCGCACGCCCACCGAGCAGTGGCTGCTGCAGACCGTCGCGCGCCAGGCCGAGGCCGCGGGCATCCGCATGCCTGAAGTGGCCATCTGGGATTCGCCCGACGTGAACGCCTTCGCCACCGGCATGATGAAGAACAGCGCGCTGGTCGCGGTCTCCACTGGCCTGCTGCAGCGCATGACGCGCGAAGAGGCCGGGGCGGTGCTGGGTCACGAAGTGGCCCACGTCGCCAATGGCGACATGGTGACCCTGGCGCTGATTCAAGGGGTGGTCAACACCTTCGTGCTGTTCCTCTCGCGGGTGATCGGGCAGACCGTGGACAAGCTGATTTTCAAGACGGAGAATGGCCATGGTCCGGCATTCTGGATCACGGTCGTCATCGCCGACGTCGTGCTGGGCATTCTCGCGTCGATCATTGTGATGTGGTTCTCGCGCCAGCGCGAATTCCGGGCCGACGCGGGCGGAGCGCATCTGGCGGGGCGCGGTGCGATGATCGCCGCGCTGGAGCGCCTGTCGAGCCTGCATCCACAGCCGTTGCCCGACAAGATGGCCGCCTTCGGCATCAGCGGCGGCGGCGCATCGGGACTCAAGCGCCTGTTCATGACCCACCCGCCGCTGGAAGAGCGCATCGCCGCGCTCAAAGCCAGTGTGGCACCCTGAGCGGCGAACCCCGCGGAGCGCGCGTGCGCGCATTCATCTTCATCGAGACCCGACACCATGAGAGCCAAAGCCAGGAAGGACATCCAGAAGAGCTATCCATTGCCGCAGTTCATCGCCAAACTGCGGCGTCTGGCCGATGCGCTGGAACGCGACCGGCGCTTCGAAATCCAGATCGACGGTGAGCGGATCTCGGTGCCCGCGCGCGCAGTGTACAACGTCGAGCACGAACGAACGCAGAAGGACGAGGAGATCGAGTTCCAGATCAAGTGGTCCAACCCGCGGTAGGCAGGCACTGCATGCGCGCGCTGGGCGCGCGCGGCGAGTAGGCGGCGAGTGGGCGGCTACGAGGCGGTCAGCGCCCGCGCCACCTGCTCCAGCCGGTCGTGGCCCCAGAACATCTTCTCGCCCACGAAGAAGGTCGGCGCGCCGAACACGCCGCTCGTGACCGCCACTTCGGTGGCGCCGCGCAGCAGGTCCTTGATCTCCTGGTCCGCCGCGAGGGCGAGCAATTCCCCGGCGTCGAACCCGGCGGCTTCGAGCACCGATGAGAACTCCGCGGGATCCGCGAGGTTGCGGCCGCCCACCCACATCGCGTTGAACGCCGCCGTGAGATACGCGGGAAACTCCGCCGGGCGACGCGCGAGCATGCCGGTGGCGACGCGCATCGCGGTGAGCGTGTTGACCGGGAAGTGCGGATTGAGCCGGAATGCGACGCCGAGCGCCTGTGCGCAGCGCGCCAGATCGTCCTCGACCCAGCGCATCTTGGCGGGAACCTCCACCGGGGATTGGTTTTTCGCGGCCTTGATCACCGCGCCGAGCAGGACCGGGCGCCAGACGATTCGTGCGCCGGCAGCGTCGGCTACCGCGGGCAGCGCGTGCCACGCGAGATAGGTGTACGGGCTGCCGACGTCGAAAAAGAACTCCACTTTCCGGTCCATCACCTGTCCCTCGCGTCCCGTTTGCCTCAGGCCATCTGCGTGATGAACTTGGTGTTCAGGTAACCGTCGAAGGTCTCGGTGCCGCCCTCGCTGCCGTACCCGCTGTCCTTGATGCCGCCGAACGGCGTCTCGGCCAGTGCCATCCCGAAGTGGTTGATGTTGACCATCCCCGCCTCGAGTCCGTTGGAGATCAGGTGCGCGTTGCGCAGCGAGGTCGTGAACGCGTACGAGGCCAACCCGTAGGGCAGCCGGTTGGCACGCGCGAGCGCCTCTTCGAGCGAGTCGAAGCGCGTCACCGGGATCACCGGGCCGAAGGGCTCGCTGGTCATCACCATCGCGTCGTCGGGCACCTCGGCGAGCACGGTCGGCGCGAAGAAGTTGCCGCGCTCCCCGATGCGCGCGCCTCCCGTCAGCACCGTGGCGCCGCGCTCGCTCGCGTCGCCGACGAATTCGCCCATCGAGGTGACGCGCCGCGCGTGGGCAAGCGGACCCATCCGGGTCGCGGGATCGGTGCCGTCGCCGACCTTGATCTTCTCGGCCGCTGCGACGAAGGTCTCGACGAATCGCTCGTACGCGGGCTTGCCGACGTAGATGCGTGACGGCGACACGCACACCTGCCCGGCGTTGCGGAACTTGAGCGCCGCGACCATCTTGGCCGAGCGCTCGAGGTCCGCGTCGTCGCACACGATCACCGGCGAGTGCCCGCCGAGTTCCATCGTGCAGCGTTTCATCAGGGAGCCGGCCAACGCGGCCAGCTGCTTGCCCACCGGCACCGAACCGGTGAAGGAGATCTTGCGCACGATCGGCGAGTGGATCAGATACTCGGACACCTCGTGCGGCACGCCCCAGACGACATTCAGGCAGCCCGCGGGCAGACCCGCGTCGTGGAACAGGCGCGCCAGTGCCACCACGGCGCTGGGCGCGTCCTCGGGTCCCTTGACGATGATCGTGCAGCCGGCGCCGAGCGCCGCGACGATCTTGCGGATCGCCTGGTTGAAGGGGAAGTTCCACGGCGTGAACGCCGCACACACGCCGATGGGCTCGCGCACGACCAGCTGGCGCACCCCGTCCAGGCGCGGCGGGATCACGCGTCCATAGATGCGCCGGCACTCCTCGGCGTGCCAGTCGGCGTGCTCGGCGCAGGTGGTGACCTCGCCGATGGCTTCCGCAAGCGGCTTGCCCTGGTCGAGCGTGATGTTGCGGCCGATCGCTTCGGCGCGCTCGCGGGTGAGGGTGCCGACCTTGCGCAGGATCGCCGAGCGCTCCAGCGGCGAGGTCTTGCGCCAGGTTTCGAAGGCGCGCTGCGCCGCGGCGAGCGCCCGATCGAGGTCCTCGGTGCTCGCGTGCGGCAGCTTGCCCAGCACCTCGTCGGTGGCCGGGTTGAGCACGTCCTGCTCGCGCCGCCCGCCGCCCCGGATGAATTCCCCGTCGATGTAGAGGCCCAGTTCTTCGTACATGATTGTCCCTTTCTGGCTGTCTGGTCTGTCGGATTTGGCGTTCATCATCGGCGAAGGAATGCCGCGAGGCAAATCCGGCCCGGCGGAACCGCGCCGGGTGCGCGGGTACTCGGGTGCGCGGGCAATCGCTATCGAGAAACGACGATGCGGCCGCCGACCGCCACCCAGTCGATGGCGAGCGGCTCGCCGCCGAACATCGCCGCGCCGAGCCGCGGTTCGCCGCGCTCGCTGCCGGCATCGCGCTCGGGCGCAGATGCGCGCAGCGCCAGGAGGTCGGCCCGCGCGCCGGGCGTGATCGTCCCTGCGGCTCTCCCGGTGGCACCGCCACCGCCTGCCGCCTGTTCCCAGAGCCACTCGGCGATCTCGGTTCCCGCCGGGCGCGCCTCGAAGTTGCGGCGCCGGCGCACGAGACGTTGACCGTACTCGAGCAGGCGTAGTTCTTCGAGCGGGTCGCGGCAGACGTTGGAGTCGCTGCCGATTCCCCAGCGACCGCGCGCGGTCGCGTATTCGGGAAAGCGGAACAGTCCGTCGCCGAGGCTGGCCTCGGTGCTCGGGCAGATCGACACCGTGGCGCCGCTCGCGGCCAGCGCGGCCACCTCGGCATCGTCGAGGTGCGTCGCGTGCACGACGGTCCAGCGCTCGTCGATCCCGACCGTATCGAGCAGCAGCTGGATCGGGCGGCGTCCGGTGGCGGCGACGCATTCCTCGACCTCGCGGAGCTGCTCGGCCGCATGCACGTGGAAGGGGCCCGATCCGGGTGTTTCGTTGACGAGCCGGCGGATCTCGAGGGGCTCTGCGGCGCGCAGCGAATGCGCAGCGGCGCCGATCACCAACTCCGGGTGTTCGAGCGGCTTGAGCGCGTGGACGATCTCCAGCACGAAGTCCGCGTCCGCGGCGAAACGCCGCTGTGCGGGGGACAGTTCCCGGCGTCCGAAGCCGCCATGGTGATAGAGCACGGGCAGCAGGGTCAGCGCGATTCCGGTGCGCTGCGCGGCGGCGATCAGCCGGCGTGACAACTCGGCGGGATCGCCGTAGCGTTGGCCATCCGGATCACGGTGGACGTAGTGAAACTCGCATACCGACGTGTAACCGTGGCGGAGCATCTCCGCGTACGCCTGAACCGCGATCGCCTCGAAGGCCTCGGGATCGAGCGCGGCCACGTGCCGGTACATCGCCTCGCGCCAGGACCAGAAATCGTCGTCGGGGCCCGACGCGCGCTCGGTGAGGCCGGCGAAAGCGCGCTGGAACGCGTGGCAGTGCGTGTTCGCCATTCCCGGCAATACCCGGCCCACTCGCTCGTCGCCGGGCGCGGGGGCGCTTCCGGGCGTGACCGCGCCGATGCTGCCATCCGGATCGATGGTGATGCGCACGTCGCGTGCCCAGGCCCCGGGGAGCCGTGCATGCGCGGCGTGGAGCGCGCGGATTTTCCTTCGTTCGGTCATGACGCGAGTGTAGGGGCTTGGCGTGTGCGGCTCAAATCACACGTGCACACCATTGGGGTACTCTTGCGCCCAGCGCCAGCCATTCACAGGCGCGACCGGAGTTCGCACCATGACGCAGGGTCGCATCATTCACGCGCGCATCGCCCCGTGCACCCCATCCGGCGCGCCGTTGATCGAGCGCGGTTTCCTCTCCTGGCGCGACGGGCGTATCACCGCGCTCGGGCCGATGAGCGAGATCGCGCAGGACCCGAACCGCGGCCCCTTCGCCGAAATCGATGCCGGCGGCGCGTTGGTCACGCCCGGACTCATCGACTGCCACACGCACCTCGTGCACGCGGGCAACCGCGCACGGGAGTTCGAGCAGCGCCTCGAAGGGGCGAGCTACGAGCAGATCGCCCGCGCCGGCGGAGGCATCGTCGCCACGGTTGCCGCGACCCGCTCCGCCTCCGAAACCGAGCTCCTGGCAGCCAGTCGCCCGCGCCTCGCAGCCTTGCTCGCCGACGGCGTAACCACGGTCGAGATCAAGTCGGGCTATGGGCTCGACCTCGCGACCGAGGCGCGCCAGCTGCGCGTCGCGCGTCGCCTCGCCGCCGAGCTGAACGTCGGGGTGCGCACGACCTTCCTGGGCGCGCACGCGCTGCCGCCGGAGTTTGCCGGGCGCCCGGACGACTACATCGATTTCGTCTGCGCGCAGGTGCTGCCTGCCATCGCCATCGAGGGGCTTGCCGACGCGGTTGACGCGTTCTGCGAGGGGATCGGCTTCACGCCGCAGCAGACGCGACGCGTGTTCGCAGCGGCACGCGCGCTGGGACTTCCCGTCAAGCTGCACGCCGACCAGCTCTCGGACCTGGGTGGCGCTGGGCTCGCCGCCGAGTTCGGCGCGCTCTCGGCCGATCACATCGAGTACGCGAGCGAGGCGTCGGTGGCTGCGATGGCCCGCGCCGGCACCGTCGCGGTGCTGCTGCCGGGGGCGTTCTACTTCCTGCGCGAGACGCGTCTTCCACCGCTCGGGGCGCTGCGTCGTCACCGCGTGCCGATCGCCATCGCCACCGACTGCAACCCGGGATCGTCGCCGTGCACCTCGCTGCTGCTGATGCTCAACATGGCCTGCACGCTGTTCCGGATGACGCCCTCGGAAGCACTGGCGGGCGTCACCCGCAACGCCGCGCTGGCGCTGGGCATCGGGGCCACCCATGGAACGCTCGCCCCGGGGATGCAGGCGGATATCGCGATCTGGGATGCCGAGTCCCCCGCTGAACTGAGCTACGCGTTCGGCGGACGGCGGTTGCGCCAGCGCATCAGCGCGGGCCGGCCCATTTGAGTGCGGCCGCGAGCATCGCCGCGAGGAGCGGCGCGGTGCGCTGCGCGAGCTCGGGCCGGTACGCGAAGGGCGGCTCCTCGTCCATGTAGCAGCGCTGGCTCATCTCGAGCTGGATCGCGTGGATGCCGGCGTCCGGGGAACCGTAGCGGCGCGTGATGAAGCCGCCCTTGAAGCGCCCGTTGCACACCCAGTCGACACTGCGCTGCGCGGCGAGTACGTCGGTCACCGCGGCCTCGAGCGCCGGTGCGCAGCTCAAGCCGTCCACCGTACCCAGATTGAGCGCGGGCAGCAGCCCGTCGAAGAAGCGGGGCACGCGCGAGGCGATCGAGTGGGCGTCCCACAGCACGACGCGCCTGTGCGCGCGGCGCAGGCGCGCGAGCTCGCCCTGCAAAGCCTCGTGGTAGGGCTGCCAGTAACGCTCGCGCCGCGCGTCGATCTCCGCAGCGTCGGGCGCCTCGCCCGCCATGTACAGCGGTTCGCCGGCGAAGGTGTCGATCGGCACCAGCGAAGTCGTGTCCTGTCCCGGATAGAGGTTCTCATTGTCGGGCGGGCGGTTCAGATCGATCACGTAGCGCGAGTGCGTCGCCACGAGCGTCGAGGCGCCCAGTTCGCGCACGAAGGCGTAGAGACGCGGCAGGTGCCAGTCGGTGTCGGCGAGCACGCGCGCAAACGGCGTCATGCGCCGCGCGATTTCCTCGGGGAGTCCTTCGCCGGAATGCGGGAAGGAAACAAGCAGCGGTGCCGTACCCGGATGGAGTTCGAAGCAGGGCAGGGTCATGGTCGAGTCCACCAAAGAGTGCGCGCGGCGGGCTTCGTCAACGTGCGCGCGGAATCATCGGCAGGTCGAGGCCCTGTTCGCGCGCGCAGGCGATGGCCTCCGCGTAGCCTGCGTCGGCGTGGCGCATCACGCCCGTGGCCGGATCGTTCCACAGCACGCGCTCGATGCGGCGGGCGGCCGCGGCGGTGCCGTCGCAGACGATCACCAGCCCGGCGTGCTGCGAGTAGCCCATGCCGACCCCGCCGCCGTGGTGCAGGCTCACCCAGGTGGCGCCACCCGCGGTGCTCAACAGGGCATTGAGCAGCGGCCAGTCGGACACGGCGTCCGACCCGTCGCGCATGGCTTCGGTCTCGCGATTGGGCGAAGCCACCGAACCCGCGTCGAGGTGATCGCGGCCGATGACGATGGGAGCGCGCAGTTCGCCCCGCGCCACCATCTCGTTGAAAGCGAGTCCCGCGCGGTGGCGCTCGCCCAGACCCAGCCAGCAGATGCGCGCGGGCAGGCCCTGGAAGCTGATGCGCTGGCTGGCCATGTCGAGCCAGCGGTGCAGGTGCGCATCCTCCGGGAAGAGCTCGCGGATCGCGTCATCGGTGCGACGGATGTCCTCCGGGTCGCCGGAAAGCGCCACCCAGCGAAACGGTCCCTTGCCGCGGCAGAACAGCGGCCGGATGCACGCGGGCACGAAGCCCGGGAAGTCGAAGGCGTCGGCGACGCCCTCGTCGAGCGCGACCTGGCGGATGTTGTTGCCGTAGTCGATCGTCGGAATGCCGTGGCGATGCAGCGCGAGCATGGCCTGCACGTGCGTGACCACGGAGCTGCGCGCTTCGGCCTCGAGCGCCTTCGGGTCGCTGCGCCGCGACGCCTCCCAGCGCTCGACGCTCCAGCCCGCGGGGCAGTACCCGTTGGCGAGGTCGTGCGCCGATGTCTGGTCGGTGACGAGCGAGGGCGCGGGTGCGGCGAGTTGGCCCTGCGCGATGCGCCGCGCGATTTCCGGGACCACGTCGGCGGCGTTCGCGCACAGTCCCACCGAAATCGCGCGGCGTTGCGAGCACGCTTCTGCGAGCTGCGCGAGCGCGTCGTCGAGATCGCGCGCCTGGCGGTCCAGATAGCCGGTGCGCAGACGCATGTCCATGCGCGATTGCTGCACCTCGATGGCCAGCATCGACGCGCCCGCGAAGACGGCCGCCAGCGGCTGGGCGCCCCCCATCCCGCCGAGCCCGGCAGTCAGAATCCAGCGTCCCGCGAAGTCGCCCTCGTAATGCTGGCGTGCCACCTCGACGAAGGTCTCGTAGGTGCCTTGCACGATGCCCTGGCTGCCGATGTAGATCCACGAGCCGGCCGTCATCTGGCCGTACATCATCAGCCCGGCCCGATCGAGCTCGTTGAAGTGATCCCAGGTGGCCCAGCGCGGCACGAGATTGGAATTGGCGAGCAGCACGCGCGGCGCGTCTTCGTGCGTGCGAAACACCCCCACCGGCTTGCCCGATTGCACCAGCAGCGTTTCGTCGGACTCGAGCCGACGCAACGTGGCGAGAATCGCGTCGAAGCACTCCCAGTTGCGCGCGGCGCGTCCGATCCCGCCGTAGACCACGAGCTCGGCCGGATTTTCGGCGACCTCCGGATCGAGGTTATTGCACAGCATGCGCAGCGCGGCCTCGGTCTGCCACGATTTCGCACTGCATTCGGCGCCACGGGGGGCGCGGACGATCCGCGCACCGGCGGCGGGCATCGCTTCGAGTCGGTCGTTCATTTCATCCTCCCTGCGTCGCCTCCGGGGGCGCGTCCAGCGTCATCGATTTGCGGCGCGTCGGCGAGCGTCCAGCCCGGGCCATCGACGCATGCCAGCGTTCCGTCGAGCACGAGGCGGCGCACTGCCTCGATATCCGGCGCGAGCGCGCGGTCCTCGTCCATGGCCGGCACCGCCGCGCGCAGCGCCGCGTGGAGCCGTTCAAGGGGCGCGGAGCTGCGCAGCGGACGGCGAAAGTCCAGCGCCTGCGCCGCGCACAGCCATTCGATCGCGATCACCGCCGCGCAGTTCTCGACCATCGTCGCGAGGCGGCGCGCGCCGTGCGTCGCCATCGACACGTGGTCTTCCTGGTTGGCCGAGGTCGGGATCGAATCGACGCTCGCGGGAAAGGCGAGCGTCTTGTTCTCCGAGACCAGCGCCGCGGCCGTCACCTGCGCCAGCATGAACCCGGAATGGACCCCGCCGTCGCGGGTCAGGAACGCAGGCAGTCCGGAGAGCGCCGGGTCCATCAGCATGGCGATGCGGCGCTCGGCCAGCGAGCCGATCTCGCAGATCCCAAGCGCAAGATTGTCGGCGGCGAAGGCGACCGGCTCGGCGTGGAAATTCCCACCCGAGATCACTTCGCCCGTGTCGGCGAAGACCAGCGGGTTGTCGGAAACGCCATTCGCTTCGGCGATGAGAACTCCGGCCGCGTGGCGAATCTGATCGAGGCATGCCCCCATCACCTGAGGCTGGCAGCGCAGGCAGTACGGGTCCTGCACCTTCTCGCAGTGCTGGTGCGAGGCGCGCAAGGGACTCGCGGCGATCAGCGCGCGAAACATTGCGGCCACGCGCTGCTGGCCAGGCTGATTGCGCAGCGCCTGAATGCGCGCATCGAACGGGGCGTCACTGCCGCAGGCCGCGTCGAGCGTCAGCGCGCCGGCGCCGATCGCCGCAGCCATGACCCGCTCGAGGCGCAGCCACGACCAGAGCGAGAGCGAGGTCGAGACCTGCGTTCCGTTGAGCAGCGCGAGGCCCTCCTTGGGACCCAGCACGAGGGCGGTGAGGCCGTGTTCACGCAGCGCCTGCGCCCCCGCGGCCGGCGCACGTTCGCCAAGCACCTCGCCTTCGCCGATCAGCACCGCCGCGAGATGCGCGAGCGGCGCCAGATCGCCGCTTGCCCCGACCGAGCCCTGGGACGGGATCGCCGGCAGCAGGTCGGCGTTGAGCAGTTCCAGCAGTGCCTGCACGGTGACCGGTCGGACCCCGGAAAAACCCTGCGCGAGGCTCGCCGCCTTGAGCAGCAGGATCAGGCGCACGACCTCGGGCTCGAGCGCAGGGCCAACGCCGGCGCTGTGCGAAAGGACGATGTTGCGCTGAAGCTGCGCGAGTCGCTCGGGCGCAATCCGGGTCTGCGCGAGCTTGCCGAAGCCCGTATTGATGCCGTAGATCGGAGCGCCGGTGCCCAGGATGGCGGCCACCGCAGCAGCGCTGTCCTCGATCCGGCGCAGCGCCTCCGGACCGATCGTGCAGCGCAGGCGCCCCGTCGCGCAGGCATGCATCACGCGGGGTTCGAGGGCTCCGGCGGAGAGTTCGTATGCGGGTTGGTCCATTGCCAGGGGCGCGCGTGCGTGTGTCCCACAGCGGTTGTCCGGGGACGACTTCCTAGTCTACACTCGCCCCTTCCCGGGTGGTCCCCGAGGCATGCGGCGCTGGCGCATGCCGCCGGCGATCGCGTGACGGGCACGACCAGCTGTTTTCCGAGAGAGGGGAACGACATGAACAAGTGGATTCGGACCGGTGTTGGGGTGGCGCTTGCAGCCATGCTCGGGGTTGCCGCAGCGCAGGAGACGAAAGTCGTCGTCGGGATGTCCGGTTGGACCGGCTTCGCCCCGCTGACGCTGGCGCGCGAGGCGGGGCTGTTCAAGAAGCACGGCCTCGACGTGACGATCAAGAAGATTCCGCAAAAAGATCGCCACCTGGCAATCGCCTCGGGCGACGTGCAGTGCGCCGCGACGACGGTCGAGACGTGGATCGTCTGGAACGCCAACGGCGTCGCCACGACGCAGATCTTCCAGCTCGACAAGAGCTTCGGCGCCGACGGCATGGCGGTGCGCAGCGACATCCAGAAGATCTCCGATCTGCGCGGCCGCACGGTCGCCGCTTCGGCGCCCGGCACTTCACCGTATTTCGGATTGGCCTGGATGCTCAAGAAGAACGGGCTCTCGCTCAAGGACATCAAGATCGTCAGCCTCGAGCCGCAGGCCGCCGCCAGCGCGTTCGTTGCCGGCACGGCCGGCCTCGACGCCGCGATGACCTACGAGCCCTACCTCTCGAGCGTACGCGCCGCGCCGCAGGCCGGGCGGATCATCGCCACGACGCTCGACTACCCGATGGTGCTCGACACCTTCGGCTGCACGCCGAAGTTCCTCAAGGAGAATCCCAAAGCCGCCAAGGCGCTGGCCGACGGCTACTTCGACGCGCTCGAAATGATCAAGAGCGACCCGAAGCGCAGCTACGAGATCATGGGGGCGGACGTGAAGCAGACCGGCGAAGCCTTCGAGAAATCACAGGCGTACCTGCGCTGGCAGGATCGCGCCGCGAACCAGAAGTTCTTCGCCGGCGAGTTCCAGTCCTTCACGAAGGAAGCGGCCGACCTGCTGCTCGAGATCGGGGTCATTCGTTCGATCCCCGACCTGAGCACGCTCGCCGACACGAGCTTCATCAAGTAGCCGCCCGACGCGATCGAATTGAAGCCACTGCGACCCGTCGCACCCGGGGCGAAGATCGTCCTGGGCGTTTCCTTCTTCGTGATCTTCGTCGCGATCTGGAGCGCGTTCACCTTCAGCGGCTACGTCTCGAAGACCTTTCTCGCAGACCCGCTGCAGATGCTGCGCGCCGGCTGGGAACTGATGACCCTGCACGGCTTCGCGTTCGACATCGGGATGACGGTCTGGCGCGTGGTGGGCGGCTTCGTGATTGCCGCCGCGCTGGCCGTGCCGCTCGGTGTCGCAATGGGCGCCTACAAGCCGATCGAGGCCTTCTTCGAACCCTTCGTCTCTTTCGCGCGCTATCTGCCGGCCTCGGCGTTCATCCCGCTGTTGATCCTGTGGGCCGGCATCGGTGAGGCGCAGAAGCTGTCGCTGATCTTCATCGGGTCATTCTTCCAGATCGTACTGATGGTTGCGGTGACGGTGGGCAATACGCGACGTGACCTGGTGGAGGCCGCGTACACGCTCGGGGCATCGGACCGGGGGGTCGTCCGGCGCGTGCTGCTGCCCAGCGCCGCGCCCGAGATCGCCGAGACGCTGCGGCTCGTGCTCGGCTGGGCGTGGACCTACGTGATCGTCGCCGAACTGATCGGCGCCTCCTCGGGTATCGGACACATGATCATGGACAGCCAGGCGCTGCTCGCGACCGATCAGATCATCTTCGGCATCATCGTGATCGGACTGATCGGGCTCGTGTCGGATTTCCTCTTCAAGCGCATCAACCAAGGGCTGTTCCCCTGGTCGTCGCTGCGTTGAGTCCGCCGGAGCGACGATGAGCCAAGTCTCGATTCGCGCGATCGCCAAGACCTTTCCCGGAGTGCGAGGCGGGGCACCCACACGCGCGCTCCTGCCGGTGAGCCTGGAAATCGCGGAGAACGATTTCCTCACGATCCTCGGCCCTTCAGGCTGCGGAAAGTCGACGCTGCTGCGCCTCGTGGCGGGGCTCGAAACCGTGACCGAGGGCGAAGTGCTGGTCGACGGTCAGCGCGTCAGCGAACCCGGTGCGGATCGCGGCATGGTCTTCCAGAGTTACACGCTGTTCCCCTGGCTGAACGTGCGCGAGAACATCTGCTTCGGTTTGCGCGAGAAGGGCATGACGGCGGCGGCCCAGCGGGAGATCAGCGAGGGTTACATCGCCGAAGTCGGCCTGCGCGGCTTCGAGTCGCACTATCCGCGCCAGTTGTCCGGGGGCATGCAGCAGCGCGTGGCGCTGGCGCGGGCGCTGGCCAACGATCCGAAGATCCTGCTGCTCGACGAGCCCTTCGGCGCGCTCGACAACCAGACCCGCGCGCTGATGCAGGAACTGCTGCTGACGATCTGGGAGCATCACCGCAAGACGGTTCTGTTCGTCACCCACGACATCGACGAGGCGGTGTTCATGGCCAACCGCTGTGGTGTGTTCACCTCCCGGCCGGGCCGCATCAAGTCGGAACACGTGATCGATCTGCCCTATCCACGCCATTACACGGTCAAGACGACCCCGCGTTTTTCCGAATACAAGGCGCAACTGACCGAGGAAATCCGGGTCGAGTCGCTCAAGGCCGCGCAACTTGCCCTCTGAAGTGCCCTTTCAAGGCGGTTCTGCGGGTCATTCGCGCCACGGAAGCGACGCGAAACGCCTTGGGGCCATTTTTCGGTTGTCGGCGGCACGGATTCGTTGCATCCTTGCGCCTGTGCCCGGTGCCTACGCGTTCGGGCCGCCAAATTCCCACATAAGGAGAACAATTCCATGGTTACAGTAAAGGGTGCTGCGAAGCCGGCCGTGAAGAAGCCTGCCGTGAAGAAAGCCGCTGCCAAACCGGCCGTCAAGAAGGCGGCAGCGAAGCCCGCCGCGCAAACGCCACGCAAGCCCAACGCGGCATTCATGAAGCCGCTCAAGCCGAGTGCCGCGCTGGCAGCCGTGATCGGCAGCGCCCCGGTGCCCCGCACCGAAGTGGTCAAGAAGATGTGGGAATACATCAAGAAGCACAACCTGCAGGACGCGGCGAACAAGCGGATGATCAACTCCGACGCCAAGCTGATGCCCGTCTTTGGCGTGAAGCAGGTCTCGATGTTCGAAATGACCAAACTGATCGGCAAGCACCTGAGCTAGATTCAGCGCGAATGCCGGAGCCTGGGCGACCGACGGTCGCCGCGGGGGAGACAGATAGGGCGGCCCAGAGGCCGCCTTTTTTTCGCCAATGCGGCCCGGCCCTGGCTTCAGTGCGCCTCGCGCCAGTAGGCGGGATTCGAATAGGTGTTCTTCAGGAAATCGACGAAGACCCGCACCCGCAGCGGAAGCAGACGGCGCTGGGCGAACACCGCATAAATCGCGTTGTCGGGTGCGGCGAATTCGTCGAGAACCGATCGCAGGCGCCCGGTGCGCAAGTCCTCTCCCACCTCCCACAGCGAGCGCCACGCGAGCCCGCGGCCCGCGAGCGCCCAGTCGTGCAGCACCGCGCCGTCGTTGCAGGCGAGTGAGCCCGTGACGCGCACCCAGTGCGGCTCTCCGTCGACCAGCAACTGCCAGCCGCGCGCCTGGTTGCCGTACTTGCCGAAGGTCAGGCATTCATGCCCGGCAAGTTCGGCGGGTGTCAGCGGCGTGCCGTGTGCGTCCAGATAGGCCGGACTCGCGACGATCACGCGCTGATTCGCCGCGAGGCGAATGCCGACCAGGTTGGAATCGTCGAGCAGACCGATGCGCACCGCCAGGTCGACGCCTTCGTTGACGATGTCGGCGAGCCGATCCGCCAGGTCGAGCGAAATGCTGACCTCCGGATTCGCGTCGAGGAAGGAAGCGACCAGCGGCGCCACGTGCCGGCGCCCGAAGCCCGCCGGGGCCGTGACGTTCAGGTGGCCGCTCGCCTTGACCCCGCCCAGCGACACCGAGGCTTCGGCATTGTGGTACTCGGCCAGAATGCGCTGGCAATCCTCGAGAAACGCAACTCCCTCGAAAGTCGGGGTGACGCTGCGGGTGGTGCGCGAGAGTAGTTTCACCCCGAGGCGCTGTTCGAGCGCGTCCATCCTGCGCCCGATCACGCCAGGGGAGACGCCTTCGACGACAGCGGCCGCGGAGAGCCCGCCCCGGGTGGCGACGGCAACGAAGGTTTCGATCTGTTTGAAGCGATCCATGCTCGGCTTTGCAAAAAACACAAAAGTAAAACGCTCACACGATACTTTAACTATGGTTTGCAGTGCAATAGACTCAAAAGATGAGCAAAAACTCCGATCACCCGATCCGCGCGGTTGCCTTCGACGCCTACGGCACGCTGTTCGATGTCCATTCGGTGATGAGCCTCGCCGAGCAGATCTGTCCGGGACGGGGCGAAGCGCTTTCGATGCTGTGGCGCCAGAAGCAGATCGAGTACTCCTGGCTGCGGGCGATGTCGGGGCGCTACAAGCCCTTCTGGGAGATCACCCGCGACGCGTTGCGCTTCGCCGTCGCGCGCCTGGCGCCGGAACTGGCCCCCGCCGCCGAGGCGCGATTGATGAACCAGTACGCGAGCCTGTCGGCGTTCCCGGAGAACATCGGTGCGCTGCGCGAACTGCGCGCGCTGGGCCTTCCCCTGGCGATCCTCACCAACGGCAACCGCGAAATGATCGAGGTTTCCGTGCGCAGTTCGGGAATGGAAGGGCTGTTCGCGCATCTGCTGTCGTCCGAATCGGTGCAGACCTTCAAGACGCGCGATGCCATCTACGATCTCGGCCCGCAGGCGCTGGGCGTTCCGGTGAGCGACATCCTGTTCGTGTCCTCCAATTGCTGGGATGCGATTGCCGCCACGTGGTACGGCTATCGCAGTTTCTGGATCAATCGCACGGGCGCGCCGCTGGAGGTGCTCGACACCGCCCCGCACGCGACCGGAAGCCTGCTCACGGAAGTGGTCAGCTATGCACGCGAGCGGCTGGCCTGAGGGCCGCGCGCTCAAACAACGCAACGGGAGTACGACGATGACCAAGACGAACGAGATGCCGGCGCTTCCCGCCGGGATGCAGATCAACGCGCCGATGGAGCCGCGCTTCGGCGAGATCCTCACCCGCGAGGCGCTCGAACTCGTGGCCAAGCTGCACCGGGCCTTCGAGCCGCGCCGGCGCGAGCTGTTGGCCGCGCGTGCCGCGCGGGTGAAACGGCTCGATGCCGGCGAGCGCCCCGACTTCCTGCCCGAGACCCGCAAGATTCGCGAGGGCGACTGGAAGATTGCGCCCTTGCCGAAGGACCTGCTGTGCCGCCGCGTCGAAATCACCGGACCGGTCGAGCGCAAGATGATCATCAACGCGCTGAACTCCGGCGCGGACATCTACATGACCGACTTCGAGGACAGCAATACCCCGAACTGGTCGAACCAGGTGCAGGGGCAGGTCAACCTGCACGACGCAATCCGGCGCACGATCTCTCTGGAGGTGGGCGAGAAGAGTTACCGGCTCGGCAAGAAGCTCGCCGTGCTCAAGGTGCGCCCGCGCGGCTGGCACCTCGACGAGAAGCACGTGCTCGTCGACGGGCAGCGCGTATCGGGCGGGCTCTTCGACCTGGGGCTGTTCCTGTTCCACAACGCCAAGGAATTGCTCGAGCGCGGCAGCGGGCCGTACTTCTATCTGCCCAAACTCGAGAGCCACCTCGAAGCGCGTCTGTGGAACGACGTGTTCGTGATGGTGCAGAACGAGATCGGGATTCCCCAGGGCACGATCAAGGCCACCGTGCTCATCGAGACCATTCTCGCGGCCTTCGAGATGGACGAGATTCTCTACGAACTGCGCGAGCACTCGGCGGGCCTGAACGCCGGACGCTGGGACTACATTTTTTCGTGCATCAAGAAGTTCCGCCTCGACGAGAATTTCTGCCTCGCCGATCGCGCGCAGATCACCATGCAGGTGCCGTTCATGCGCGCCTACGCGCTGCTGCTGCTGAAAACCTGCCACCGGCGCAATGCGCCGGCGATCGGCGGAATGAGTGCCCTGATCCCGATCAAGAACGATCCGGAACGCAACGAAAAGGCGCTCGCGGGAATCCGCGACGGCAAGGCACGCGATGCCGATGACGGCTACGACGGCGGCTGGATCGCGCACCCGGGGCTGGTGGAAGTGACGATGGGGGAATTCGTGCGCGTGCTGGGCGATCGGCCCAACCAGATCGACAAGCAGCGACCCGACGTCGATGTCAGCGCCGCCGAGTTGCTCGACTTTCGGCCCGAGGCGCCGATCACCGAGGCGGGGTTGCGCAACAACATCAACGTCGGCATCCACTACCTGGGGTCGTGGCTCGCGGGCAATGGCTGCGTGCCGATCCACGACCTGATGGAGGACGCGGCTACCGCCGAGATCTCGCGCTCGCAGGTCTGGCAATGGATCCGCTCGCCCAAGGGCGTCTTGGACGATGGCCGCAAGGTGACGCCGGAGCTGGTGCGTGCGATGGTGCCGCAGGAACTCGCCAAGGTGAAGCAGGTGGTCGGCGACGACGCCCCGACCTACGATCAGGCCGCGGTGATCTTCGAGAAGATGTCGACCAGCGCCGACTACGCCGAGTTCCTGACGCTGCCGCTCTACGAAGAGATCGAGTAACGAAGCAGCGCGTCGCGCGCACCGGGGTCGGTCGGACCCCGCGCGCGCGACGCCGGCGTGCCGAGGATCTGGCGCAGGCGGCGCAGCGCTTCCAGGTCACCGCTGCGCTCGAAGGGAACCGCGATTCCCGAATGTCCCCAGGTGGCCGATCCGCGCAGTCGGTAGACGGGTCCCTCGAGGCTCGCGTCGCGCAGCCGCGCAAACACCTCGATCAGTCGCATGGTCGGCACGGTGAATTCGACCGGAATTTCGCGCTGGCCGTGCGCGGGCAGATCGACCTGACCGCCTGCCACGGTTCCCGACGCGAAAGCGGAACCCAGTAGATCGAGTTCGAATGCGACATTGCGCAGCGGGATGTCGACCTCGTTCGGATTCTCGGCGCTGACCTGCAATGCGAAGCGGATTTCGGAAAGACCCACATCGCGGATCGCCAGGTCGGAGAAGCTCAGGCGCGGCGCGATCAGGTTGGCCGGCGGCAGAACGCCGCAGGCGGCGAGCGCCAGCAGGGCGCTCATCAGGACGGCAGTTCGGACTCGCTGCATGACGCGCGCTCCTCGTGATGGGGATCCATTTCGAACGCGCGGCGAGCCGTCCCGGTTGACGCCGCTCACCGCGCCGGCACCAGCACCGGCTCGGTTTCGAGCCAGACCCCGAAGCGCGCGTGCACCGATTCGCGAATCCGCGTCGCCAGTGCGAGCAGCTGGGCTCCGCTTGCCACACCATGGTTGACGAGCACCAGCGCATGGCGCGCATCGACGCCCGCATCGCCATCGCGTATCCCCTTCCAGCCGCAGCGCTCGATCAACCAGGCGGCCGAGAGCTTGAGCGCCGGCGCATCGCCGAGCGTCGCCGGATAGGTGGGTGCCGCGGGGTGCGCGGCGCAAAAGCCGTTGCCGAACGCGGCGGGCACGATCGGGTTCTGGAAGAAGCTGCCCGCATTGCCCAGCCGAGCGGGGTCGGGCAGGCGCTCGGTGCGGATCCGGCGCACGATGGCCGCGACGTCGCTCGCGCCGGGAGCATCGATCCCCGCTTCATGCAGCCGCTGTCCGAGCTCGCCGTAGGACAGGCGCAGCCGGGGAGTGCGCGAGAGTCGCAGACGAACGCGCACAATGAGCCAGCGCGCTGCGTCACCGTGCTTGAAGGTGCTGTCCCGGTAGTGGAAGGCGCAGTCCGCGGCGCTGAAGCGCGCGGGTTCGCCGGTGCGCAGGTCGACGGCATCGAGCGAGTCGAAGACTTCGCGCAGCTCGACGCCGTATGCACCGATGTTCTGGATCGGCGCCGCACCGACCGTTCCCGGGATCATCGACAGGTTCTCGAGCCCGCACAGACCCTGTGCGAGGCTCCAGCGCACCAGCGCGTCCCAGTTCTCGCCGGCGGCTGCCTCGACGGTGACCGCATCGCCATCCTCGCCCAGCATCCGGACTCCGCGCAGCGCGACGCGCAGCACCGTTCCCGGCACGTTCGCGGTGAAGAGCACATTGCTGCCACCGCCGAGCACGAACGGTGCGGGTCCATCGGCGAGCGCGGCATGCAGTTCCGGCAATTGCGCCTCGTCGTCGAGCGAGATCAGCCGCTCCGCCTGCGCGGCGACGCCGAAGGAGTTCAGCGCGCGCAGCGGGGCATCATGGACGATCGACAGTGCCATGGACGCGTGCGCGACTCAGGTCGGCCGATAGGCGAGGCGCAGATAGATCGGCGCGAACGCCTCGGCCTGGGTGATTTCGATGAGCGTCTCGCGGGCCAGTTCGAGCAGCGCCAGAAAGGTGACCACCGCCACCGGAACCCCCAGCGCGGGGTCGAAGAGCTCGCCGAACTCGGCGAAACGCCGGTTGCGCAGCCGGCGCAGCACGATCGTCATGTATTCGCGCACCGAAAGCTCCTCGCGCGAGATCCGGTGGTGTTGCATCAGCCGGGCGCGCTGCAGGATGTCGCGCCACGCGTCGCGCAGGTCGTTCGGATCGACATCCGGCTGGCGCGCCGCGAGCGTCTCCTCGATGCTCACCTGCGCCTGGAGGAAGTCACGCCCGACCAGCGGCAGCGCGTCGATGCGCTGGGCGCCGAACTTGATGCGTTCGTATTCGAGCAGGCGCCGCGTGAGTTCCGCGCGCGGGTCCTCGGCTTCCTCGCCGGTATCGGCCTTGCGCACCGGCAGCAGCATCCGCGACTTGATGTCGATGAGCATCGCCGCCATCAGCAGGTAGTCGCCCGCCAGTTCCAGGCTGCGGTTGCGGATTTCCTCGACGTAGGCGAGGTATTGGCGGGTCACCGCCGCCATCGGGATGTCGAGGATGTTGAAGCTCTGCCGTCGAATCAGGTAGAGCAGCAGGTCGAGCGGACCCTCGAAGGCCTCGAGAAAGACCTCCAGGGCGTCGGGCGGGATGTAGAGGTCCTGCGGAACGTCCAGGACCGGTTCGCCGTAGAGGCGGGCGAAGACCTTGAGTTCGAGCTGCTGGGCCGGCTCGTCCTCGTCGACGCTCGCCCCGACGAGCGCCTCGCTCACCGCTTCAGTCCTTCACCGGGTAGTAGACATAGGCCGGCTGGGGAACCTTCGCCTCGCGGTACCGCTTCGCGGTTTCGAGCTCCTGCGGGTGGTCCCACCACATCGCGCGCGCCTTGCGCTGGTCGACTGCGATTTCCGGGCGCGCGCGCACCAGGTCCTGCAGGAACTGCTCCGGCTCGGAGACGTAGGAAGGGCGCTGGAAGATGCCGGCGACGAACTTCATGAAACGCGAGTCACTCATGTCCTGCTGCTCCGCAATGGTGTCGTGTCGCTCGTATTCTAATCGACGGCTCAACGAACCTTCATGCCCGGTGCCGCCCCGTCATCGGGCTCCAGAAGGTGGATTCCGCTGCCCTGCGCCGGGTCGTCCCAGCCGGCCGAGAGCACCATCCCCTCGGAGACGCCGAATTTCATGGTTCGGGGCGCGAGGTTCGCCACCAGCACCACATGGCGGCCCACCAGCTGCTCGGGCGCGTACGCCGAGCGGATGCCGGAAAAGACCGTCCGGGCGCCGAGCGCTCCCACGTCGAGCGTCAGCCGAATCAGCTTCTTCGAGCCCTCGACCGCCTCCGCCCCGGTCACCCGCGCCACCCGCAGGTCCAGCGTGGCAAAGTCGTCGATCGAGATCGCCTCGCTGCCGGGCTCCGGTGGCGCTGGTGCCGCGACCGAGGAAAGCGCCGCCGCCGCGGCCGGCTTCACCGCCGCTGGCGTCGCCGTGGCCGTCACCGCGCTCGCGGGCGCTTCGAACAGGGCGTCGACCTGCTTCGGGTCGACCCGGGCGCTCAGGTGCTGGTAGGCCATGATCCGGTGCCCTGCCGGCAGCGGCAACCCGATCGCATCCCAGCGGGTATCGGTCTGCCCGATCTGGGCCAGCGCCCGCTGCGCGAGTCCCGGAATGATCGGGGCGAGCAGCAGCACGAGATCGCGAAAGCCGGTCATCGCGGTCGTGCACACTGTCTGCAGCTCGTCGCCGCGCGCGGCGTCCTTGGCAATCTCCCAGGGCTTGCTGGCGTCGATGTACTGGTTGACCGCGTCGGCGTACTGCATCACTTCGCGAACGACCTTGCCCGAGTCGCGCCGCTCGTACAGGTCGGCGAGCGCGTCGGCGCCGGCCCAGCTGCGCGCGAATGCGGCAAGCGCGTCGTCGTCCGCGTTGCCGAGCACGCCGTCGAAACGCCGGGTCAGAAAGCCCGCGCAGCGACTGGCGATGTTCACCAGCTTGCCGACGACGTCGCTGTTCACCCGCGCGACGAAGTCGTCGGGATTGAAGTCGACATCCTCGACCTTGTTGTTGAGCTTCGCCGCGAGGTAGTAGCGCAGCCAGTCCGGGTCGAGTCCGAGTTCGAGGTAGCGCAGCGGCGAGATCCCGGTGCCGCGGCTCTTGCTCATCTTTTCGCCGCTGACGTTGATGAATCCGTGGACGTTCACCCGCTCGGGCGTCTTGCGTCCGGCGAAATGCAGCATCGCCGGCCAGAAGAGCACGTGAAAATAGATGATGTCCTTGCCAATGAAATGATACTGCTCGAGCTCGGGATCGGCGACGAGGGCATCGAAATCGAGTCCGGCGCCCGTACAGTAGGCCTTGAGCGAAGCGAGGTAGCCGATCGGCGCGTCGAGCCAGACGTAGAAGTACTTGCCCGGCGCATCGGGAATCTCGATGCCGAAGTAGGGCGCGTCGCGCGAGATGTCCCAGTCGGCGAGCTTCCCGCCCTCGGGCCCGCCAAGCCACTCCTGCGCCTTCGCGAACACTTCCGGCTGCAGGCGCGGGACGCCGCGTCGATCGCTCTGGCGGGTCCAGTCCTGCAGGTACGCCACGCAGCGCGGGTCCGAGAGGCGGAAGAAGTAGTGCTCGGAGCGGCGCAGTTCCGGCGTGGCTCCGGAGAGCGCCGAGCGCGGGTTGCGCAGTTCGGTGGCCCCGTAGACGGCCCCGCAGGATTCGCACGAGTCGCCGTACTGGTCCGGCGCCGCGCACACCGGGCACTCGCCCTGGATGTAGCGGTCGGGCAGGAACATTCCCTTGACCGGATCGTAGAACTGCTCGATCTCGCGCACGTCGATGAGCCCCGCCGCACGCAGCGCCAGGTAGATCCCCTGGGAGAGCTCGACGTTCTCCGGCGAGTCGGTGCTGTGCCAGTGATCGAAGGCGATCGCGAAACCATCCAGATAGGGGCGGCGGCCCGCGGCGATCTCGGCCACGAACTCCTGGGGCGTCTTCCCGACCTTGTCGGCGGCAATCATGATCGGCGCGCCGTGCGCGTCGTCGGCGCAGACGAAATGCACGCTGTGGCCGCGCATCCGCTGGAACCGCACCCAGATGTCGGCCTGGATGTACTCCATGATGTGGCCGATGTGAAACGCCCCGTTGGCGTACGGCAACGCGGTGGTGACGAAAATCTTGCGGGTGGCGACCGTCATGGGATTCGCAGTTCTGCCAAACCTTTCATTTTATAGGGAATCCAGCCCGTTTTTCGGGGAAATCCCGGGCTTGGATTAGACTCGACGCTTTTCCACCGACCCACCCGGAGCAGCCATGAGCGTGACGCTCGAAATGGTGACCGACGCCCTGCGCGGCATCGTCGACCCGAATACCCACAAGGACCTCGTCAGCAGCAAATCGGCGCGCGGCCTGCGCGTTGACGACGGACACGTTACGGTCAACGTGGAGTTGGGCTACCCGGCGCGCAGCCAGATCGACCCGATCCGGCAACAGGTCGTCACCGCGATCGAGGCGCTGGCCGGTGTGCGTGGCGTCGCCGCCAACGTGTACCAGAAGATCGTCCCGCACGCGGTGCAGCGCGGCGTCAAGCCCCTGCCCAACGTCAAGAACATCGTCGCCGTGGCCTCCGGCAAGGGCGGCGTGGGCAAGAGCACCACTGCGGTCAATCTCGCCCTCGCGCTGGCCGCGGAGGGCGCCACCGTCGGGATGCTCGACGCCGACATCTACGGGCCGTCCCAGCCGACCATGCTCGGCATCACCGGCACGCCCACGACGGCGGACGGAAAGACTCTGGAGCCGATGACCGGGCACGGCATTCAGGTCGCGTCGATCGGCTTCCTGATCGACCAGGACACGCCGATGGTCTGGCGCGGGCCGATCGTCACGCAGGCGCTCGAGCAGCTCTTTCGCGACACGAACTGGAAGGACCTCGACTACCTCGTCGTGGACATGCCGCCGGGGACCGGCGACATTCATCTGACCTTGTCGCAGAAAATTCCGGTGACCGGCGCGGTGATCGTCACGACGCCGCAGGACATCGCGCTGCTCGACGCGCGGCGCGGCCTGAAGATGTTCGAGAAGGTGGGCATTCCGATCCTGGGCATCGTCGAGAACATGGCGGTGCACATCTGCTCGCAATGCGGCCACGCCGAGCACATCTTCGGCGAGGGCGGCGGCGAGCGCATGTGCGCCCAGTACGAAGTCGAGTATCTTGGCGGCCTGCCGCTGGACATGGGCATCCGGGTGCAGGCCGATTCCGGGAACCCGACGGTGGTGGCCGATCCGGACGGTCAAATCGCGGCGACCTACCGTCAGATCGCGCGCCGCGTCGCGGTGCGGATTGCCGAGAAGGCACGCGACCTGTCGTCCAAGTTCCCCACGATCGTCGTCCAGAACACCTGATTCGACGCGCGGCGCCCGCCGCATCAGCGGGCCCGCGCGCGCCCCGCCGCCGGTCCCGCGCGCCCGGGTTTTTCTCGCGCGTGCCCCGCCGTACCCCCCGACGCGAACAGCTCGCATTCACGTCTGGCGCGCGCTTGCAATCACGTATCACCGGTTTATAGTTAGAGACGTTGACGGGGCCCCGACCTTCGTCGTTCGGCCCGCCGATTCTCCCGTGGGAGGACGCATGCAAAAATCCCTGCACATCGATCCGGAGAAGTGCACCGGCTGCCTGCAGTGCGAGATGGCCTGCAGCTACGAGAACTACGGCACTTTTGCCACCGCGCGCTCGCGGATCAAGGTTTTCGATTTTCACGAGTCGGGCCGCAAGGTTCCCTACACCTGCACCCAGTGCGATGAGGCGTGGTGCCTGCACGCGTGTCCGGTCGATGCGATCCGGCTCGACGCGGCCACCAGCGCCAAGATCGTCCTCGAGAATCGCTGCGTGGGCTGCAAGGTCTGCACCATCGCCTGCCCGTTCGGCACGGTGAACTACGTGCAGCAGACCGGCAAGGTGCACAAGTGCGACCTGTGCGGAGGCGAGCCGGCGTGTGCCGAGGCCTGCCCGACGGCCGCGATCACCTACGTCGACGCCAACTGGACCGGCCTCGGAAAGATGAAGCAGTGGGCCGAGAAGCTCGGCAACCAGCCGGCCGCCTGAGCCGTGCGCAGCGCCGCTTCGCCGTCCGGGAACCACAGCGATCAAGGAGGTACGAGATGAGCTGGGCTGGAAAGATTCTTCGCGTCGATCTGACGAATGGCACGTGCAGTGCCGAACCTCTGAACATGGAATGGGCCCACCAGTACGTTGGACAGCGCGGGCTCGCGACCAAGTACTTCACCGAGGAGGTCGACCCGAAGGTCGATCCCCTGTCGCCGAAGAACAAGATCATCTGGGCCAACGGACCCCTCACCGGGACGATGGCATCCACGGGCGGGCGCTACTCGGTGATCACCAAGGGGCCGCTCACGGGCGCCATCGCGTGCTCCAACTCGGGTGGCTACTTCGGCCCCGAGCTGCGCATGGCCGGCTGGGACATGGTGATCGTCGAAGGGCGCAGTGCGAAGCCGGTCTACCTGAGGATCGTCGATGACCGCGCCGAGTTGCGTGACGCGGCGCATCTGTGGGGCACCACGGTCTGGCATACCGAGGCGACCTTGAAGAGCGAGTTGCAGGATCCGCTGACCCGCATCTCCTCGATCGGGCGCGCGGGCGAGAACGGCGTGCTCTTCGCCGGGGTGATCAATGACCTGCACCGGGCGGCGGGACGCTCGGGCGTGGGCGCCGTCGCGGGTTCCAAGAACCTCAAGGCGATCGCGGTGCGCGGCACGCTCGGGGTCGACAACCTGCACGACGCGAAGGCGTTCATGAAGGTCACCGCGGAGAAGAAGAAGATCCTGCACGAGCACCCGATCACCGGGCAGGGCCTGCCCACCTATGGCACGCAGGTCATGATGAGCATGATCAACGAGGCCGGCGCCCTGCCCACGCGCAACGCGCGTGACGTGCAGTTCGAGGGCGCCAAGCGCATCGGCGCCGAGGCGATGGCCGAGAAGCGCCCCAGCGACGGCAAGGCGCAACTCGTCACCAACGCGGCATGCTTCGCGTGCACGATCGCCTGCGGGCGCATCTCCAAGATCGACGCGACGCACTTCTCGGTGGTCAACAAGTCGCAGTACTGGGGCGCGACGGGTGGCCTGGAGTATGAAGCGGCCTGGGCGCTGGGTGCGGCGGCGGGCGTCGACGACATCGAGGCGCTGCACTACGCGAACATGATCTGCAACGAAGACGGGTTCGACCCGATCTCCTTCGGGGCCACGGTCGGCGCCGTATACGAGTTGTGCGAGATGGGCGTGCTCACCAAGGAGCAGGTCGGGATCGAGGCGAAATTCGGCTCGGCGAAGGCGTTGTGCGAACTCGCCGAACTGACCGCGCGCGGCGAGGGCTTCGGCAAGGAAATGGCGCTGGGTTCGCAGCGCCTCACCGCGAAGTACGGCCATCCCGAGCTCGCGATGACCGTCAAGGGCCAGGAGTTTCCCGCCTACGATCCGCGCGGGATCCAGGGCATGGGCCTGACCTACGCGACTTCGAATCGCGGCGCCTGTCACCTGCGCTCCTACACGGTCGCCTCCGAGATCGCGGGAATCCCGGTCAAGACCGATCCGCTGGTGACCGAAGGCAAGGCGGAACTCGTCAAGGCGTTCCAGGACGCGACCGCGGCCTTTGATTCCGCGGGGGTCTGCATCTTCACCACCTTCGCCTGGACGCTCGCCGACCTCGCGCCGCAACTCGAGGCCGCCTGCGGACCCGGGTTCGACCTCGAGAGCCTCAACCTGATCGGGGAGCGGATCTGGAACATGGAGCGCGACTTCAACAACCGCGCCGGAATGACGAACAAGGACGACGACCTGCCGGTGCGTATCAAGACCGAGCCCGCGAAGACGGGACCGGCCAAGGGGCTGGTGTCGGGCATCGACAAGATGCTCCCGGAGTACTACCAGCTCCGCGGCTGGGACGACAAGGGGCGGCTCACGCCGGAAACGCGCGAACGGCTGGGGCTGTAGGCCCCGGCAAGGGGAGGCGGCGTGCGACACGTCATCATCGGCAATGGACCCGCCGGGCTGATCGCGGCGGAGACCATCCGTGCGCAGCGACACGACGACGAAATCGTGCTCGTCGGCGACGAATCTTCGCCGCCGTACTCGCGCATGGCGATCCCGTACCTGCTCTCCGGCGCCATCGACGAACGCGGCACGTGGCTGCGCAAGGAACCCGGCTATTACGAGGCGCAGCGCATCGAGCTGCGGGTGGCGCGGGTGGCGAAGCTCGATGCGAGCGCGCACACGCTCAGCCTGGACGACGGGACTCGGCTCGAGTATGACCGCTGCCTGATCGCCACCGGCTCGGTGCCGGTGCTGCCGCCGGTGCCGGGGATCGATCTGCCGGCCGTGCAGCCGTGCTGGACCCTGGCCGACGCCGATCGCATCATGGCGCTCGCCGCCAAGGGTGCGCGCGTGCTGCAGCTGGGCGCCGGCTTCATCGGGTGCATCCTGATGGAGGCGATGGCGCGGCGTGGCGCGAAACTCACCGTCGTGGAGATGGAATCGCGCATGGTGCCCCGGATGATGGGCGAGGGCGCGGCCGCGATGATCCGTGCGTGGTGCGAGAAGCAGGGCGTGCGCGTGCTCACGGGGACCCGGCTCGAATCGCTCGCGCCCGCCGACGCGGTCCGCGCCGTGTTTGCCGACGGGTCGAAGGAGGAGTTCGACCTGGTGATCCGGGCGACCGGGGTGCGGCCCAATGTCGAGTTCCTGGAGGGCAGCGGAGTCGAGTGCGACTTGGGCGTCATCGTCGACGAGCACCTGCGCTCTTCGCTGCCCGATGTGTACGCCGCGGGCGACTGCGCGCAGGCCTGGGATGACGCCTCCCACGCGCGGATCGTCTCCGCGATTCAGCCCAACGCGGTGGATCAGGGACGCATCGCGGGCCTGAACATGGCGGGACTGCCCACCGAGACCCACTGCGTGACGCAGATCAACGTGATCGACACGATGGGGCTGGTATCGTGTTCGTTCGGACAATGGCAGGGGGTCAGCGGCGGCGAGCACGCCGAACTCGCCGACCCGCAGCGCTTGCGTTACCTGCGCCTCGAGTTCGACGGCAACCTGCTGATCGGTGCGAACAGCGTGGGCTGGACCGAGCATATCGGGGTCCTGCGCAACCTCGTGGAAAACCGCGTGCCGCTGGGCAAATGGAAAGAGCGCCTGCTGCGCGAACCCTCGCGCCTGATGCAGGCCTACCTCGCGTGTGCGCAGGGGCAGGAAGACCGGGCGCTGCCCGCCGCGATGGGAGTGCCCCGCCGGGCGGCCTGAGTCCGGGCACGCGACGATGCAAATCACGTTCAAGCTCTTCGCGATGCTTGCCGACCACCTGCCGCGCGAATACGCCGGGCGCCAGCGTGACGGGAATTCGCTGCTGCTCGATCTTCCCGACGGCACGACGGTCGCGGACCTGATCGGGCGCTTCGCACTCCCCCCGAAGCGGGTGCACCTGGTGCTGGTCGACGGCACCTATGTCGAGCCGCAGGCGCGGGCGACGCGCGTGCTCCGCGATGGCGAAGTCGTGGCGATCTGGCCGCCGATCGCGGGCGGCTGAGCGTCGTGCCCTTCTTCGGTGACTCGCGCGTGATGGCGTGCGACCGTCGCGACATGGAGCGCTGGCTGCGTGAACTCGTCGCCGGGGAAATCCGCGTTCTTCCCGACGGTTTCGAGTTCGCGGTCGAGGGCGTGCGCATGACCGTGCAGCTAAGCGATCACGCTCCCCGGCGCGTCGGGCTGATCGCCATCCCGTCGCTTGCCGTGCACTTCTCCTACCCGCCGGCAGCGCGGCAGGCCGCGCGCGCCTGGATCACGCGCTTCGATCGGCATACGCAGCGGGGCGGGGGGTGAGGGCGCGCTAGAATGGCGCGAATTCTCGTTTTTCGGAACCCCCATGACCATCAAGTCGGACAAGTGGATTCGCCGCATGGCGGCGCAGGGCATGATCGAACCATTCGAGCCGGGCCAGGTGCGCTCCGTCGGGGGGCAGAAGATCGTGTCGTACGGCACTTCGAGCTACGGCTACGACCTGCGCTGCGCGGGCGAGTTCAAGATCTTCACGAACATCAATTCGACGATCGTCGACCCGAAGGCCTTCGACGCGAAGTCCTTCGTCGATTTCGACGGGCCGGTGTGCATCATCCCGCCCAATTCCTTCGCGCTGGCGCGCACGGTCGAGTACTTCCGGATCCCGCGCGAGGTGCTCACGATCTGCCTGGGCAAGTCGACCTATGCGCGTTGCGGGATCATCGTCAACGTCACCCCGCTCGAGCCCGAGTGGGAGGGCCACGTCACGCTCGAATTCTCGAACACCACGCCGCTGCCGGCGAAGATCTACGCGGGCGAGGGCTGCGCGCAGGTCATCTTCCTGGGCGCGGACGAAGTCTGTGAAACCTCGTACCGGGATCGCGGCGGAAAGTATCAGGGACAGCAGGGCGTCACGCTGCCACGGACCTGATCGCGGGCGGCCACGCGGCCCGAAGGGTTGCCGCTGCGCCCTGAAAGCTCTATAGTCGGCGGCATGAAACGATTTTCGTTCATCGTTGCATTCTCCCGGGGGCCTCGCCAGCAGGCTCCCCGTGGCCTTGGCGCGCTCCACAGAGTGCCGCTGGGGCTGCTGCGCCCCGCGCGCTAAAAACCCCCCACCCCCACCACCGTTCATCTCCACAGGCACCCGAGTCCGGGCGCCGGCCCGAGGAGCATTCAAATGGCAGACAAACTCATCATCTTCGACACAACGTTGCGCGACGGCGAGCAGAGTCCGGGCGCTTCCATGACGCGCGAAGAGAAGCTGCGCATCGCCAAGCAGCTCGAGAAGCTGCGCGTGGACGTGATCGAGGCGGGTTTCGCGGCGGCTTCGAACGGTGACTTCGAGTCGGTCAAGGCCATCGCGGACACGATCCGGGATTCGACGGTGTGCTCGCTCTCGCGCGCCAACGATCGCGACATTTCCCGCGCGGCCGAGGCACTGACGAATGCGCGCTCCAAGCGCATCCACACCTTCATCGCGACCTCCGCGCTGCACATGGAGAAGAAGCTGCGCATGACGCCCGACCAGGTCTACGAACAGGCGCGATTGGCCGTGCGCTTCGCGCGCAAGTTCACCGACAACGTCGAGTTCTCGCCCGAAGATGGCAGCCGTTCGGACGTTGATTTCCTGTGCCGGGTGCTCGAGGCCGTCATCGACGAAGGCGCAACCACGGTGAACATCGCCGATACCGTTGGCTATGCCGTTCCGGAGCTCTTCGGCGAACTGATCCGCACGCTGCGCGAGCGCATCCCGAATTCGGACAAGGCGGTCTGGTCGGTTCACTGCCACAACGATCTCGGGATGGCGGTCGCCAACTCGCTCGCTGGCGTGATGGCCGGTGCCCGACAGGTCGAATGCACGATCAACGGGCTGGGCGAACGCGCGGGCAACACCGCGCTCGAGGAAGTGGTGATGGCTGTGCGCACGCGCAGCGATTTCTTCGGGCTCGAGCTGGGCATCGACTCGACCCAGATCGTCCCGGCGTCGCGGCTGGTTTCGGGAATCACCGGTTTCCCGGTCCAGCCGAACAAGGCGGTGGTCGGCGCCAACGCGTTTGCCCACGCCTCCGGGATCCATCAGGACGGCGTCCTGAAACAGCGCAACACCTACGAGATCATGCGCGCCGAGGACGTGGGCTGGGCGGCCAACAAGATCGTGCTGGGCAAGCTCTCCGGGCGCAACGCGTTCAAGCAGCGTCTCCAGGACCTCGGCATTGCGCTCGAAAGCGAACAGGAGGTGAACGCGGCGTTCCAGCGTTTCAAGGATCTCGCCGATGGCAAATCGGAGATCTATGACGAGGACATCCAGGCGCTGGTCTCGGACCAGTCGGTGCACGCTGAGCAGGACGACTACCTGCGGCTCGTCTCGATGGGTCAGAGCTCCGAGATGGGCGAGCAGCCCAAGGCCCGGGTGACGTTGTGGATCGAGGGCCGCGAAGAGACCGTCGAGACCACGGGCAACGGCCCGGTCGATGCGACGCTCAAGGCGATCGAGACGATGGCGAAGTCCGACGCGGAGATGACGCTCTATTCCGTCAACGCGATCACCGGCGGAACCGAAGCGCAGGGCGAGGTGACGGTGCGCCTGGCCAAGGGCGGCCGGGTCGTCAACGGGGTCGGTGCCGACCCGGACATCATCGTCGCCTCGGCCAAGGCCTACCTGGCGGCGCTCAACCGGCTTCACTCGAAGGCGGAGCGGCTCAATCCGCAAAACGGAACTCCATGAAGTTGACGATGGAGAGTCTGACCGGCGGCCCGCGCCGCTCGGTCCGGGCAGCGCTGCGCGCCGCACTGGCGGCCTCGATGCTGTGCCTGGCGGCAAGCCCTCCGGCGCACGCGCAAGGGGCCGAGCCGATCCGGCTGGGAGTCATCGAGGGGCTCACGGGCGCCTTCGCCAACGCCGGAGAATCGGTGCTGCGCAACCTGCAGTTCGCGGTGGAGCGGGTCAACGCGCGCGGTGGCGTGCGCCTGCCCGAGGGAAATCGGAACCTGGCGCTGGTGCGCTTCGACAGCAAGGGTCAGACCGAGGAGGCCCTGGTGATGCTGCGCGCCGCCACCGACCGGCGCGTGCCCTTCGTCCTGCAGGGCAACAGTTCGGCGGTCGCTGCCGCGTTGAGCGACGCGGTGTCGCGTCACAACGAGCGGGAACCGGGGAACCGCGTGCTGTTTCTCAACTACTCCGCGGTCGATCCGGTGCTGACCAACGAACGCTGCAGTTTCTGGCATTTCCGTTTTGATGCGAACGCCGAGATGCGCATGAGCGCGCTGGGCGACGCGCTCGCCGCGAATCGCTCGGTTCGGCGCGTCTACCTGCTCAATCAGGACTACAGCTTCGGGCGCGAGGTGGCGCGGCTCGCGCGTCTGGCGATCGCCGCGAAGCGCCCGGATGTGGAGATCGTCGGCGACGAGTTGCATCCGCTCGGGCGGATCAAGGATTTCCTGCCCTATGCGGCCAAGATCGCGCAAAGCGGAGCCGACACCGTCGTCACCGGCAACTGGGGTAACGACCTGACGCAGCTGGTGCGCGCGATTCGTGAGTTGGGCGTTGCGGCGAACTTCTACACCTTCTACGGCAACAGCCTGGGGGCGCCGAGCGCCATCGGCGAGGCCGGGGTCGAGCGCGTGCGCGCGGTCTCCGAGTGGCACCCGAATGCGGGTGGCGCAGGCGCGGAGCAGATCTATGGCGAGTTTCGCGCCACGCTCAAGGATGCACGCGACGACTACTTCAACCTGCGCAACGTCGTGATGATCGAGATGCTGGTGGCCGCCGTCGAGGCCGCCGGGAGCACCGAGGCGATCGCCGTGGCGCGTGCGCTGGAGGGGCGCACCCATCGCGGAGCGCCATATGAGGCAACGATGCGCCGCGACGACCACCAGTTGCTTACGCCCCTCTACGTCTCGGTGATGACGCGCGCGACGAACGCGCCGGGCGGCGCGCGAGCCCCCGGTGCCGGAGTGCCGGTGCGCCATGATGTGGAGGGCAGCGGCTTCGGGTTTCGGACCGAGCGCTCGGTCACGGCGGGCGCGAACGCCCAGGCGCACCGCTGCACGATGGTGCGCCCCGAGAAATAGGCTATAATTTCAAGGCTTTGCATCCCGCAGAGTATTTTTCAACGATCATGCACGACCCGCATCCCGGCGGAGTCGCAAGTGAAGGAGTAGGGAAATCATGTCTGTTACCGCTGCCTCCAAGGCGAAGGTCGTTTCCGACTTTCAACGAGCCAAGAACGATACCGGCTCGCCCGAAGTCCAGGTCGCGCTGCTGACCGCGCGCATTCAGGAACTCACCGGGCATTTCAAGATTCACGCCAAGGACAACCACTCGCGCCGCGGTCTGCTGCGCATGGTCAGCCGACGTCGCAAGCTGCTCGACTATCTGAAGTCGAGGAATGTCGCCGCGTACAAGGAACTGATCGAGAAACTTGGACTGCGTAACTGACGGAACAAAGGTTACAGGGTCAACAAGGACAGAGCCCGCACGAGACGTTTGCGGGCTCTTGTCATATATGGCCAGTGAATCGCGCCCGCTGTGCGGTGCGCCACCAACGTAAATAAAGGAAACCGCTGTGTTTGAAATCGCAAAGAAAACGTTCCAATGGGGACAGAACACGGTGACCATCGAAACCGGCGAGGTGGCTCGTCAGGCCACGGGGTCGGTGATGGTCACGATGGACGATACCGTCGTGCTGGCCACGGTGGTGGCGGCGAAGACTCCCAAGAAGGGGCAGGACTGGTTCCCGCTTACCGTTGACTACGCCGAGAAGTTCTACGCCGCGGGCCGCATCCCGGGCGGGTTCTTCAAGCGCGAGGGACGTCCGACCGAACGCGAGACGCTGATCGCGCGGATGATCGACCGTCCGGTGCGGCCGCTCTTTCCCGAAGGCTTCTTCAACGAAGTGCAGGTGATGGTCACCGTGATGTCGAGTGACTCGGAAGTCAACAGCGACGTGCCGGGGATGCTGGCCGCTTCGGCGGCGCTGGCCATTTCGGGCATTCCGTTCAACGGTCCGATCGGCGCGGCGCGCGTGGGCTACATCAACGGCGAGTACGTGCTCAACCCGTTCACCGCCCAGATGCCCGAATCGAAGATGGACCTGATCGTCGCCGGAACCGAAGCGGCCGTGCTGATGGTCGAGTCCGAAGCGCATGAGCTGCCCGAGGATGTGATGCTCGGCGGCGTGATGTTCGGGCACGAGCAGATGCAGATCGCGATCGATGCGATCAACGAGATCGTCGAGATCGCCGGCAAGCCTGAGTGGGACTGGCAGCCGCCGGTGCGCAACGAAGCGCTGATCGCGCGCGTCAACGAACTGGCCGATGCCGGCATGCGTGCCGCCTACGAGTTGCGCAACAAGCAGGAGCGCACCGCGCGGATCTCGGAAATCGAGAAGGCGGTCGCGGTGCAACTCGCGGCCGATGCGGAAGCGGCCGGAACCGCGCCCCTGGACGGCAACGTCCTCAACGGCGTGCTGTTCGACCTGCAGTACGGAATCGTGCGTGGCCAGATTCTCTCCGGTGCGCCCCGCATCGACGGGCGCGATACGCGCACCGTGCGCCCGATCGCGATCCGCACCGGCGTGCTGCCGCGCGCCCACGGCTCGGCGCTCTTCACGCGCGGCGAGACGCAGGCCATGGTCGCAGCCACGCTGGGCACCTCGCGCGACGAACAGATCATCGACGCGGTCAACGGCGAGTATCGCGAGCGCTTCATGCTTCACTACAACATGCCCCCGTACGCCACCGGCGAAACCGGCCGGATGTTCGGACCCAAGCGCCGCGAGATCGGCCATGGACGGCTTGCCAAGCGTGCCCTCGCGGCGCTGCTGCCGACTCCGGAGGAGTTCGCGTATTCGATTCGTGTCGTCTCGGAAATCACCGAGTCCAACGGCTCCTCGTCGATGGCTTCGGTCTGCGGCGGCTGCCTCGCGCTGATGGACGCCGGCGTGCCGATCAAGGCGCACGTCGCGGGCATCGCAATGGGCCTGATCAAGGATGGCGGCAAGTTCGCCGTGCTCACCGACATTCTCGGTGATGAGGATCATCTCGGCGACATGGATTTCAAGGTGGCCGGCACCGAGGCGGGGATCACCGCCCTGCAGATGGACATCAAGATCCAGGGCATCACCAAGGAGATCATGCAGGTGGCGCTGGCCCAGGCACGCGAGGGGCGGCTGCATATCCTGGGGATCATGAAGGAGTCGATGGGCGGCGCGCGCGCCGAACTGTCCGATTTCGCGCCGCGGATGTACACGATGAAGATCAACCCCGAGCGCATCCGTGACGTGATCGGCAAGGGCGGTGCAACCATCCGCCAGATCACCGAGTCCACCGGCACGCAGATCGACATCAAGGATGACGGATCGATCACCATTGCAGCGGTCGACAGCAATGCCGCCAAGCGCGCGCAGAAGATCATCGAGGACCTGACGGCCGAAGTGGAAATCGGCCGCATCTACGATGGCACCGTGCTCAAGATCCTCGACTTCGGCGCGATCGTGCAGGTGATGCCGGGACGTGACGGACTGCTGCACGTTTCGCAGATCGCCAATGAGCGTGTCAATGCCGTGAGCGACTACCTGAAGGAAGGGCAGGCCGTGCGGGTCAAGGTCATCGAGGCCGATGACAAGGGCCGGTTGCGCCTGTCGGCGAAGGCGGCAGCGGCGGACGACGCCGCGACAGCTGAAGCGGCGCCGCCGCAGTAAGCTGCGGCAGGGATGTCGGGCGGGTCGCAGGGTTGCGGCCCGCACCACCAGAACAGCCGGCGCAAGCCGGCTGTTTTGCCTGGGCACCGCCTCATCCCGGTCGTCCTGCTTTCGGCGGCTGGGAGACGCCGTCGCCCGGTTTCCTCAGCTGGGCAGGCGCCAGCGCGCATCGCGAAGCGCGACCCGGCCGTCTTCGGCAAGCTTTTCCAGATGCGCCAGCAATGAGCGCGCGGCGACCGGGTGCAGCACCACGGGCACATCGTCGTAGACGCGCGGCAGCAATTTCGCGATCTCGCAGGGGCCGGCTTCGGCGAGACGGCGGATCACCTTCGCTTCGCGGCGCAGGCGGTGTGCGATCAGCGCGCGAATGGCCTGCGCCGGTTCGCGCAGCACGAATCCATGCGCGGGCAGGATGAAGCGAACCGGCTCCTCGAGGAGCCGTTCGAGCGAGGCGAGATATTCGCTCATGCTCCCGTCCGGAGGATCGATCACGACGGTGGAACCGTTGATGATGTGATCTCCGGAGAACAGCAGTTCGTCCTCCTCGAGCACCAGGCAGAGGTGACCCGAAGCGTGCCCGGGGGTATGCACCGCGCGCAGCGTCGAGTCTCCGATGTGCACGCGCTCACCGTCGCGCAGCAGCATTTCCGGGACGAAGGGTGTCATCCCCGGCGCCGCCGCGCCTCCCGGCAATCCCCGAATGAGTCCGCCGCAGGCGTCGCGCAGCCGCGGAGCCGCAGGCCAGTGGTCCAGGTGGTGATGCGTGCAGATGATGTGGTGCAGCCGGTTGCCCACCCGCGCGGCGATGCGCGCGACGTGCTCCCCAATATCGGGTCCCGGATCAACCACCACGTAACCGGCCTCGGGATCGCCGATGATGTAGGTGTTGGTGCCGGGTCCCGTCATCCGGCCCGGGTTCGGCGCGGTCAAGCGCCAGACGTGGCGCAACAGCGCCACGGGCGTCTCGTGTTGCCAGTCGATCGAATGCGTGCCGCCGCCCTCCGGCATCACGAGTTCGAGCTCGCCGTAAGGCGGGTCGCTCTCGGCATAGCGCTCCTCGCGCCCGCCCGACAAGGCGGCGCGCGGACACGAAACCGGCCACACCGGACCGTCGGCAAGCGCCGCGAGCACCGCCTCTACCGAACGATAGCCCGAGAGTCCGCGCAAGGTGCGCACCGTCGGGAAGATCATCGCGAAGTCGCGTTGCGCATGGCGCTCCAGCGCCAATCGCGGGGCGATCCAAAGCGGCTCGAATTGTTCGGTGCCGTCGGCCACGGGATGTTGACCATCGGGCATGCGCGCGACGAAGAAATGGGTGTCGAAGCGCCGCGGCAGATCGCGGTCGGTGATCCATTGGCAAAGCCGCCAGACTCGGTCGACCGCGAGGCGATGGCCGGCGCTGACGAGTTGCTTCGCGAGGTCCGCACCGGGTCCGCGATCGAGCCCGTCGAGGGCGGACTGATCAAGCAGGGCCCCGTCGGATCCGTAGGCGATCAGCACGCCGAGCTCTTCGAAGGCCTCGCGCAGGGCAGCCACCGAAAACGCCTGCTCCTGTTGCGTCTGTTCCGGGCGGATGACTGCCGCGCGCAGCGTCTCGGGAGCGCTGTCGGCGACATCCAGGGTCCCGCCGGGGAAGACAAAGGCGCCCGGCGCAAAGCTCGCCCGCCGCGAGCGGCGGGTCATCAGCACTTCCACGCCGTCGTCCCCGTCACGCAGCAGCAGGATCGTTGCCGCCGGACGCGGTGACGGCGGCTCGCGCCAGTCGTGGAGTTGCTTGTCGGTTCGGGGCATTTGCGGGTCCGGTAGGTGCGCGTCTCAAATCGATTCGGGTGGCGGGGATTCGGCAGGGTCGGGCACGCCGGGTTGGAGCGCGGCTTGTCCGTGACGTGTGCCGGCCGCAGTCATCGTGGAAACTGGTGCGGGGCGCTCACAGGGGCAGGCCCTTGGTGGCGCGTTCCACAACCCACTCGGGCACGGCGAAGCGCTCGCCATAGCGTTGCGCCAACTCGTTGGCCCGCGCCACGAACGCTCGCACGCCGACGTGGTTGACGAACTGGACCGTGCCCCCGGTCCACGCCGGATAGCCCCAGCCGAAGATCGAACCGATGTTGGCGTCGCGGTGCGCGTCGAGCACGCCTTCCTGCAGGCAGCGCAAGGTCTCGATCGACTGGACGTAGAGCAGGCGGTCGCGGACATCCTCGGGCATGACCAGGATCGAACCGCGCCGGAAGCCATCCAGACCTTCCCAGAGCGACTTCTTCCCGTCGGCCGGGTAGTCGTAGAAACCGGCGCCGTGTGCGCGTCCCAGCCGCCGGAATCCGTGGACCATTTTCTCCAGCACGTAGGTCGCCGACGGCGGGACGCGGCGGCTGGCCCCGGCCGGCTCGTGGAAATGCTCCGCGTCGCCGTGATGATGCGCCTCGCCATCGTGATGATGGTGCCCGTGCTCATGCCCGGCGGGCTTGCCCCCGTGTCCGTTTCCCGCATTCTTCGCAGCGGCGAGATCCGCGAGTTCCTGATGCAGGATGTCGTCGGCGAGCTGGAGTGAAACCTCATCGAGTACCGCCAGCGGGCCGGTCGGCATGCCCGCCTGCACGCCGACATTCTCGATCAGGGGTGCCGCAACGCCGTCGCCCAGCAGGGCCATCCCCTCGTTGACGTAGGTGGCGAAGACGCGGCTGGTGTAGAAGCCGCGCGCGTCGTTGACCACGATGGGCGTCTTGCCGATCTGCAGCACGAAGTCGTACGCGCGGGCGAGCGTCTGCGCGGAAGTTTGCTTGCCCTTGATGATTTCCACCAGCTGCATCCGCTCGACAGGGGAAAAGAAGTGCAGCCCCACGAACTGCTCGGGGCGCGCGCACGCATGCGCGAGGCTGCTGATCGGCAGCGTCGAGGTATTCGATGCGAACACCGTCTCCGGCGGCACGGCCTGTTCGGTGGCGCGGATCACGCGCTCCTTGAGTTCGCGGTTCTCGAAGACCGCTTCGATCACCAGGTCGCAATGCGCAAGGCTCGCGGGATCCGCGGCCGGCACGATCCGCTCGAGGATCTCCTGCGCGGCCGGCGCGCCGATCCGGCCTTTCGCGACGCGCTTGGCCAGGATCTTCGCCGAGTGCTCCCTGCCGCGCTCGGCATTCTCGATCGTCGTGTCCTGGAGCACGCACGGCAGCGCGCGCGACGCGCACGCCCAGGCGATGCCCGCGCCCATCATTCCGGCGCCGACGATGCCCACCCGGCCGACTTTCGCGCGCGCGATTCCCGGCGGCCGGCCCGTGCCCGACTTGATCTCGTTCAACTGGAAGAAGAACGTGCCGATCATGTTCTTGGCGACCTGTCCGCTGGTCACCCGCGCCATGTAGCGCGATTCGATGCGCAGCGCGGTGTCGAAGTCCACCTGCGCCCCCTCGACCGCTGCGGCGAGGATCGCAGCCGGCGCCGGGTAATTGCCCTGGGTCTTTTGCGCCAGCATCGCGGCGGCGACCGGCAGCATGGCCGCCACGGCCGGGCTCGAGGGCGAGCCGCCGGGAATCCGATGCTTCGGGTCGTCCCACGGTTGCGCCGGTGCCGGGTTGGCCGCAATCCACGCGCGTGCCTGCGCGAGCATCTCCTCTTGATTCGGTGCGAGCGCATCGACGAAACCCGCCGCCAGCGCCGCGCCCGGGTCCATGCGCTGGCCTTCGAGGAGGAAGGGGAGAGCCGCCTGCAAGCCGAGCATGCGCACCGAGCGCACGATGCCGCCGCCGCCCGGGAGCAGGCCCAGCGTGACTTCCGGGAAGCCGATCTGAATGCCGGGCGCGTCCAGGCACACGCGCCGGTGGCAGGCCAGCGCGAGTTCCAGCCCGCCGCCCAGCGCGCTGCCGTTGATGGCGGCCACGACCGGGCGCCCGAGCTTTTCGATGCGGCGCAGGATCGCCTTGATCGCCTGGACCTCGACAAAGAGCTGCGCCGCGCTGTCCGCCGTGACCGCGACCAGAGCGTGCAGATCTCCGCCCGCGAAGAAGGTCGATTTGCCCGAAGTGAGGATGACCCCGCGGATGCTCTCGCGCTCGGCCTCCAGGCGATCGAGCGTCGCGACGAGATCGTCCTCCAATGCCTGGTTCAGCGTGTTGACCGGAGCGTTCGGCGCGTCGATCACCAGGGTGACGATCGCATCGGCGTCCTTCTGATAGGCAATGCCGGACATGGGGGCTCCCGGAAAGCAGCGAACGCTGCGTGGACGATCATAAACGAAGCGCCCGGTGGCCGTGGGGCGCTGGTCTGCGCCCAGGTAACGTGGATGAACTACTGGAGCTGCGTTGCTGCCGCGAGCGATGCGCGGATCGCGTGCGCCAACTCGGCACGCAGCACCTCGGGCTCGATCGGTTTCGGGAGAAAGCGCACGGCTTCCATGTCCGCCAGCCGGAGCCGGTCGAACGCGTACTCACCGCTGGTGAGCACCGCCGCAACGCAGTGCGGTTGCGTGCCCCGAACCTGGCGGATCACCTCGATCCCGTCTTCGTTGCCCGGCAGCTTGAGATCGGTGAGGATTGCGTCGATCAGGCGCTCGCCGTTTCGCGCTGCGGTCAGCGCCTCCGCGCAGGTGGCCGCCGTCTCGACGACGGCGCCCCACGAGGAGAGTTGCACGGCGAGCGCCTCGCGCAGCGAGTC
>JAGXFR010000006.1 GCA_024637155.1 Burkholderiaceae bacterium
GGTCAGGATCGTAGTTCAGCGTTGTGTGCCCGTTCTCGATTTCGTAGAGCGGGAAGAAGCAGCTATCGATCCCGGCCTGCAGGATGTTCTCGGCGGAGTTGTCCTCGACGCGCCAGTTCAGCGGGCAGGCCGAATAGACCTTCCCGTAGACGAGGCCCTCGTTCTTCGCGTACCACTGGGCCTTGGCGGCCTTGCGCATCAGGTCCTCGGCGTAGCCCTCGGTGGCGGTGAACACATAGGGGACGTGGCACGCGGCGAAGAGCTGCGCGGTGTCCTTGTGGTGATAGCGCTTGCCCGGCAGTTTTCCGCCCACCTCGCTCGTCGAGGTCCGGTGGCCGAACGGCGTCGAGTAGGACAGCTGGGCGCCAGTGTTCATGTAGCCCTGGTTGTCGTACTCCAGAATGATCATCCGGTGGTTGCGGTGCGCGGCGCCCAGCGCCGCACCCATGCCGATGTCCATGCCGCCGTCGCCCGAGACCATCACGAAGGTGATGTCCTTCGAGGCCGGGATTTCGCCCCGGCGCACGCGTTCGTAATACATCTCCACCAGTCCGCTGAGCGTTGCCGCGCCATTCTGGAACAGGTTGTGGATGTAGTTGATTCGATGCGCCGTTGCCGGGTAGGCCGTGGTCACGACCATCGCGCAACCGGTTTGGAACAGCACGACCACGTCACCCGTGAGCACGCGGAAGAACTGGTTCAGCGTGGGGAACGCCCCGCAGCCGGGGCAGGCGCCGTGTCCGGGGGCAATGCGCTTGGGCACCGCGGTCATCTTCCAGATCGGTGCCAGATCGACCTTGAGTCGACCGGTCGTCGCGTCCCGACGCACGTCCGCCATGGACTCGGTGAAGTCTGCCCCGGTGATCGCCGGCAATCCGGGACGCGCGCCGCGCTCCGGCGCACCCGGCGTGGCACCATGGTAGGCGAAGGGAACCGCCACGGCTCCTGACTTCTCCGTCTCGAGCGCCTCGGCGAAAAACGCCTCGGCGTCGGCGGTGTAGAAATCCTTGCCGCCCAGCCCGTAGATGCGCGAGAGCACGCGGGTGTGGTTCTCGGGGTCCGTCTGGATGGCGGCGCGCACTTCGAGCGAGAGGTTGCCACCGCCCGCGCCGTAGGAGTCAGCGCGATCCCCGATCAACGCGGACTTGACACCGCGCAGGGCACTGCGGAACTCGTCGGCGGGGAACGGACGCAACACGTTGGGCGAGAGCACGCCGACCCGTTCGCCGCGCTCACGCAGGAGGTCAGCGGCCTCCTTCGCGGTCTCGGCAGCGGAGTTGAGCACGATCGTGGCGCTCAGCGCGTCGTCCATGCGATAGCTGTCAAGGACCGGGTACGCGCGACCGGTGAGCGCCTCGAGTTCGGCGAACACCTGCGGAATCAACCGTCGCGCGGCTTCCATTGCTTCGGAGAGCTGCACCTTGTTGTTGATCAGATCCGGGTCGTTCATGTACGCGCCGAAGGTCGCCGGGTTCTCCGTGTCGAGAGGCGACGGGAAATTCGGGCGCACACCCAGGAAGCGCTGGAGCACCTCAGGGTCCGTAAAGGTCGAAATCCGGCGCTTCTGGTGGCTCGTGAAGAAGCCGTCGTAAACGACGATGACGGGCAGGCGCACGTCCGGGTGTTCGCCGATCTTCACCGCCGCGAAGTTCAGGTCGTAGACGGCCTGCGGATCGCGGGCACACAGCACGACCCAGCCGGTGTTGAGCGCGTAGTAGATGTCGGAGTGGTCACCGCGAATGTCGAGCGGCCCCGAGACCGCTCGCGCCGCCACGTTGAGCACCATCGGAACGCGCGTGCCGGCCTGCACCGGGAGTTGCTCGAGCGCATAGAGCAAACCCTGCGAGCTGGTCGCGTTCAACACGCGCCCGCCGCCGAGCGCCGCTCCGTAGCAGATGCCGGCCGCGCCATGTTCCCCGTCGGCCGCGATCATTACGATCTCGTGTTCGCCCGCCGCCTGCATCTTGGAGAGCGACTCGGCGACTTCGGTCGACGGCGTGATCGGGAAGTAGCCCATCACGTGGTAGCCGACCTGTGCTGCGGCCAGTGCGGCCGCTTCATTGCCGCTGCGGAAATCGAGTTGCTGGCCGGCAGCTTCCGTGGGGGCGGCAGCGCCCTCCCCGGCTGGCTTTGTCAGGGTCTGTGTCGTCATCGTCACCACCTCACTTGATCAGTTCCGGGAACAGCGGCACCCGCAGGCGATCTGCCATTCCCGGGGTTTCGACTGCCTCGCCAAAGGCACCGGTCGGGCACGATTCGACGCACCGCATGCAGCCCTTGCAGTAGCGATAGTCGACGCCCATCAATTCACGTTCGAACTTGCTGGTGTCGGCGCCGGCGCCCCACACCAGACAGAAGTCGGGGCATACCAGATCGCATACCCCGCAGTGGATGCACTTGGCGCCGTCGAGCACCGGCATCAGGCCGGTGCGTGATGCCGAGAGGTCGTTCCACGCCGTGTTGCCCGGTTCCGGCAGCAAGCCGCCGGCCGGCTGCGTGGCAAAGCCCCACTCCGGATCCGCGCGGGAGATCGGCAGATCGCCCTCCGCCTCGCCGACCCCCTCGAGCACTTCGTACTCGGTCGCGCCACGCTGGAACGCCCGTTCGTTGGTCGCCACCGCCGCCGGGTTCTTGCCGGCGAATTCCTCCGAGAGCGCCTCGAGCACGACCGCCGTGTCGATCCAGGGAAACGCGCCGCAAATCGTGCCCAGCAACACTGCGTTGGGGCGCGATTTCTCGGCGAGCGCGATGCCCAATGCATCGACGCGAATCACCCGTGCGGTGCGCGGCAGTGCCTTGAGTTCCTCGGGAATCACCCCGGCGGGCGCGTTGTAGATGAAGGTTCCGTCACGGCGCAGACCACCCCGTGTGGCCGGGTTGCGCAACAACACCGCATGGAACACGACGACCACGTTGGGCGTCTCGACCGGCGCGCTCACGCGAATCGGCTGTTCGGCCGCGCTCAGGCGCACGAAGGAGCGCACGGTCGAACCCTTCTTCTCGGAGCCGTAGGACGAGAAGTGAGCACCGTTGAGGCCCATGCGCAGCACGGCCGCGGTCGCCAGAACGTGTCCGGCGGCATGGGCGCCGAGCCCGCCAATCGATTCGAAGCGAACCTCGAAGGAACTGTGATCGGCGAATCGGGCCTGCGGCGTGGCGGCCTCGCGAAGCGAGGAGATTGCCGGGAGCGGTGCGTTCATTTGGCGGCCCTCGACGGGACGCAGACTTGCTGATGTGGCTTGTTCACCTTGGGCTTCCTGATGAGCGAATCAACCAAAGTCCGACCGACTTGGCCGGCCCGACCCACGCCGGACGCGATCCCACCAGCTTAACCAGAATGAAAATGTTCTTCTCACCCTGCGGGATTGCATCTCACAGTTCATTATATTCCGCTTGCGATAACTGAATGCTTTGGACGGGTAAGGAGCGCTTCAGGAAGTGATAGGCTAGCGCTCGATGCGACCCGATGCGGCATGTTCGCCCGGCCCCGTGCGCCCATTCCCAGCGGCGCGTTTGCGCGCCACACGCCTCCCCCCATGATCCGGATCACCGACCTGCGCCTCCCACTCGATCACCCGCCCGCAGCGCTGGATGCGGCCATCGCCGCGCGCCTCGGCATCGACGCCGGAATGCTGCGTGACCGGGTGATCGCGCGGCGCGGTTACGACGCGCGCAAGCGCAGCGCGATCCTCCTGACCTACTCGGTTGACGTCGCGACCGATGACGACGCGGCGCTGCTCGCACGCCTGCGCGGCGTTGCGAATGTTTCCGCAACGCCCGACACCACCTACCGATTCGTGCTCCCACGTGTTGCACCGGGCGAAACCCGATTGCCACCCGACACGTCGCGCCCCGTCATCGTGGGCGCGGGACCGTGCGGCTTCCTGGCCGCGCTGGTGCTCGCGCAGATGGGACTCGCACCGATTGTTCTCGAGCGCGGCAAGGCAGTGCGCGAACGCACGCAGGATACCTGGGGATTCTGGCGCAACGCCCAGTTGCAGCCGGAGTCCAACGTTCAGTTCGGAGAGGGTGGCGCAGGCACTTTCTCGGACGGCAAGCTGTGGACCCAGATTCGCGACCCGAAGCACTACGGTGGCAAGGTGCTGGCCGAGTTCGTTGCTGCGGGCGCGCCCGAGGAAATCCTGTACGTGAGCAAGCCCCATATCGGCACCTTCCGGCTGGTCAAGATGGTCGAGCGGATGCGGGCCAGCATCGAGGCATTGGGTGGTGAGTTCCGCTTTGAGAGCCGGGTCGTCGACTTCCTCACCGAGCCGCTCGCGGCACCGATGGCGGGCGGTGCGGCGCGCCGGATCCGCGGCGTCGCCCTGGAAGGTGGTGAAGTGATCCGCAGCGACCATGTCGTGCTCGCGATCGGCCACAGCGCGCGGGACACTTTCGCGTTGCTCGACTCATGCGGGGTGCGGCTGGAGGCCAAGCCCTTCTCGATCGGGCTGCGCATCGAGCACCCGCAGTCGCTGATCGACCGCGTGCGCTTCGGTGCCCATGCGGGGCACCCCTTGCTCGGCGCCGCCGATTACAAGCTCGTGCATCATTGCGCCAACGGGCGCAGCGTCTACAGTTTCTGCATGTGCCCCGGCGGGCAGGTGGTGGCTGCGGCCTCGGAAGCCGGCGGCGTGGTGATCAACGGAATGAGCCAGTACTCGCGAGCCGAACGCAACGCCAACGCCGCGCTGGTGGTGGGCGTCACGCCGGAGGACTTTCCCGGCGGCCCCCTCGCCGGCATCGACTTCCAGCGGTACTGGGAGCAGCGCGCGTTCGCACTCGGGGGCGGAAATTACGCAGCGCCGGTGCAGCGAGTGGGCGATTTCCTCGCGGGCCGGGCATCCACCGGACTCGGTGCGGTCATTCCCTCCTATCAGCCCGCTGTACGGCCCAGCGACCTCAGCGAATGCCTGCCGGCCTATGCCGTCGCCGCGCTGCGCGAAGCGCTGCCCGCTTTCGAGCGCACGATCCCGGACTTCAGCATGCCGGACGCCGTTCTTACCGGTGTGGAGACCCGCACCTCGTCGCCGGTGCGCATTCCGCGCGACGCGCAGTTCCAGAGCGTGAGCACGGCCGGCCTGTACCCGGCCGGCGAAGGCGCCGGCCAGGCAGGGGGCATCATGTCGGCCGCGATCGACGGCATCCGCGTCGCGGAGGCCGTCGCTTCAAGCATCGCCGGAAACGCGAGCGCGCCGGCGCAATCGGCAAGCTAGATCGCGAGCTTGTCGATGGACTTGCCCGCCTCCAGCCACGCGAGGACCCAGGCCGGCTTGCGCCCGCGTCCGGTCCAGGTCTGGCTGGCGTCGGCAGGGTTGCGGTACCGGGCAACACCCTTTGCGCGGGGCGCACGGCCCGCCTTTGCATCCAGGAGTTGCTCCAGCGTAAACCCGCTCGCCTCTGCCAGTTCACGTATCTTCTTCAGTGCATCGCGTTTCTGCGATTTTTCGCGTTTCTTCAGTTCATCCGCCACAGACGCTTGCAGGCGCTGCAGTTGTTCGACCGACATCGAGCCAAGTTCCATCCCGTTCTCCAATAAGAAATATTGAACTGCGCAAATATCGTACTATGCTTTCTCGGAATTAGGGGCAATCGCAATTGAATGCAGCTGCAAATACCTTTGTTTGGGACCAGGACTTCATCACCGGGATCGAATTGGTCGACGAGCAACATCGGGCGCTGGTCGAGCTTTTCAACCGACTGAGCGCAGCGATTACGCACGGCCAGGCAACCGACGACACGGCTGCCGATGCGGTTCTGGATGAATTGGCCGATTACGCGCGGCAGCACTTCGCCGACGAAGAGAAGTTGATGAGCGATGCGGGGCTTTTCCCCACATACAGGGAAGCGCATGTCGCCCGGCACGAACAATTCATCGTCCAGGTCGCGACGCTGCGCGCTGCGCATCGCGGGCGCGCCGGGCGACCAACGGCGATCGTTGAATTTCTGGTCGCGTGGCTCGGATATCACATCCTGGGCGAGGATCAGGCGATGGCCCGCCAGATCAGCCGCATGCGCGCGGGGGACACGGCGGAGCAGGCCTACGAGGCGGAAAGGACCGACGCGTCGCCCCGGACCAGCGCTCTGCTCAAGGCGATCGGCAATCTGTATCAGGCGACCATCGATCTGAACCACGAGCTCGCCGAGTTGAACCGACGACTCGAAACACGCGTCGCAGCGCGCACTGCGGAACTCGATCTCGTCAATGATCGACTGCGCGAGGCAAATCAGCGATTGACAACGCTTTCGCGCACCGATGGATTGCTGGACATTGCCAATCGCGCGTATTTGGACGAGGTGATGGAGGTCGAATGGCAGCGGGCGATGCGCAACACGCACCCAATCGCATTGTTGTTGGCCGATATCGACCATTTCAAGTTATTCAACGACACCTACGGCCACATTGCAGGCGACGATTGTCTGAAAGCGGTCGCACAGGCGGTTGGCGTGCACGTCCACCGGCCGACCGACCTGCTCGCGCGCTACGGCGGCGAGGAATTGGCGATCCTGCTTCCCGACACGGATCTCGCCGGCGCACAGGCGATCGCACGCGATATCTGCGCAGCAATCGCCGAATTGCGGATTCCCCACAGCGAGTCCTCGTACGGCGTCGTCACCGTCAGCATCGGAGTTGCCGCATTCGTGCCCGAGCGCGACACCACTGCGGAGGTCGTGCTCAGCGCCGCCGACGGCGCGCTCTACGTCGCGAAGGACGGCGGACGCAACCGGGTCGCTGCGGCCGGTTGAATCGATGCCGAGCCGAGCCTAGTCTTCGACCGGGCCGCGCAGCGCCTTGATCTGCCCGCGCTGTTTCTTCTCGTCGAGGCGACGGCGCTGCGACGCGCGCGTCGGTCGCGTCGGGCGACGCACCAGCGGCTCGACGGCCGCGCGATCGACCAGGACCTGCAAGCGCTCCAGCGCGTCGACCCGATTGCGCTCCTGCGTGCGATAGCGCTGTGCCTTGATCACCACGACGCCTTCCGCGGTGATCCGCCGGTCCGAAACGGCGAGCAGCCGATCCTTCACCGCAGCGGGAAGCGATGAGGAGGCGACGTCGAAACGCAACTGGATCGCGCTCGAGACCTTGTTGACGTTCTGCCCACCCGCGCCCTGTGCGCGGATCGCGGTGAATTCGACTTCACTCGCGGCGACCGTCACCACGGGGGCGTCGGGGCTCATCGAGAGGCTCACTCAGCGCGCGTCGCCGACGATCTCGCGCACGATGTAACCGCCCGACTTGTCATCCTGTTCGAGGGCGATCAGCCCGCGGTCGCGGGCTTCCTCGAGCAGCCGATTGAAGGTGCGAAATCCGTAGTAGGTCTCGTTGAAACCCGGCTTGCGGCGCTTGAGCGTCTGCTTGACCATCGACCCCCAGATCTTCTCGTCTTCGCCCCGCTCCACGGCGATCGCCTCGATCGTCGAAACAACCAGGTCGATCGCTTCCTGCGTCTTGTCGTCGGTCTCGACGTCAGCCTCGGCGTCGGTTGCGATCTCGGCGGCGACCTCGGCCGGCTTGCCGCCCTTCGCCTTGCCCGCGGCGCGCTTGGCGGCCGGCTTGCGCGCTCGCGTGCGCGGCGCGCGCTGCTCCTCACGCACCAGATCGTCGTAGAAGATGAACTCGTCGCAGTTGGCGGTAAGCAGATCCGAGGTGGAGTTCTTCACCCCCACGCCGATCACGATCTTGTCGTTCTCGCGCAGCTTGCTCACCAGAGGCGAGAAATCCGAATCGCCGCTGATGATCACGAAGGTGTCGACGTGGGCCTTCGTGTAGCACAGGTCGAGCGCGTCGACGACCAGGCGGATGTCCGCCGAGTTCTTGCCCGACATGCGCACATGCGGAATTTCAATCAGTTCGAATGACGCCTGGTGCATCTGCGCCTTGAACGCGCGATAGCGCTCCCAGTCGCAGTAGGCCTTCTTCACCACGATGCTGCCCTTGAGCAGGAGTCGCTCGAGCACCTTGTTGATGTCGAACTTCTGGTACTTCGCCTCTTCCACCCCGAGGGCGACGTTCTCGAAGTCGCAAAACAGCGCCATGCTCGGCATGTCGAAGCGATCGTTTCCCGTTTCGTGACCCATAAGACCCTGCCCCCGGCCGGAACAACTGTCCAGCGTGTAACCAGCACCTCCGGCGCGCGATCGCGCGCCGGAGCTCATTGGGGCGGCGCGAGCGCGCTGCCCCAAGTCACGATCTTCTCATGGAACGCGAGCGCCGACCGGCGCTCGCGGAATCACCCCGGGGTGTTCCCCGGGGAGTCAGGCGCGCAGGGCGCGCCCGTCAGGCTCCGGACCTCGGACTCTCCGTGTCTTCCTGGGGCTCGTCGTGGGCATCCTCGTAGCCGGTGATGAACATGGCCTTGTAGTGCGCCGTCACCGTGTGCCCGAGACTGCCCATGTAGACGTGGAAGAAGATGAAGAAGCAGAAGAAGACGAAGAGCAGGTAGTGAATCGTTCCCACTACGCGGGTACCGCCGAAAAACTGGACTGCCCCGCCGAAGACGGTTGAATCCCAGAGCAGAAGTCCGGTAACCGCGATCAGCGGCACCAGCATGAGCATCACCACCTGATACATCATGCTCTGCATCGGGTTGAACTTGTCGTAGATGCCGAGCTTGTGGGGGTTCGGCTGTCCCTTGAAGATGCCGTAGCCGTAATACTGCATCTGGCGGAAACTGCGTTCGAAGTGCAGCCGCGGGCTGAGCTCCGGATGGTAGGCGCGGATGCGGTCCGAGAACAGGTAGAACAGCAGCCACACGAAGAAATTCCCGATCAGCACGAAACCGATCCAGTTGTGCAAATCGACCGTCGTCTCGAAGGACAGCAACCTGACGGTGCCGGCGAAGCGCAGCTGGAACCCGGTAAGGATCATCAGCACGAAGCCGACGGCGTTCACCCAGTGCCAGAGCCGGACCGGGAGAGGATGAATGTAGATTTTGGTCATGGTTTCTCGCTCCCTGGCTACTTGTTCGAGGCGTCGTCGTCCGCAGCCTGGTTGGTCGAATCACCCGGCGGTGGCGTGTGCGGCTCCGCGGGACTGCCCACCAGACGTTTGACGAGCTGGTGCCCAATCGGCATCGAAATGCCGCCGAACACGGCGAGCAGCAGCAGCAGGTCGAGCAGTTCGATCCGCGTGCCGCCCACGACGTAGAACTCGCGCACCGAGTCAATCGAGAAGATCGAGGTCAGCACCTCCTTGTCCGCCGGGTAGCGCACGTTCCTGCCGTCTTCGTCGATGTAGGCCAGCGAAACGCGCCGGAACGCATCCGCCTGCGCCACGTGGCAGCTTGCGCAGTCACGCCGCGCCTTGCTGTTGTCCGCCAGCCCGTGCTCGTCGGCGGGCGCCACGAGTTCCATCCGCCCGCGCAGGCTGATCGGCGGCAGCGTCGAATCGGCATTGACGAGCCCGAGCAGCGCGCGCAGTTCGACCGGGTCGATTCCCTTCTCGCCCGTGTCGGCCTTCTCGAAAAATGCGGCGAAATCGCGCGCGCCCTCCCCCTGGATGGCCGGTTTCTTGGTCGCGCGGTCAGCGAGCGCGAGGACGACCATCGACTTGCCCGCGGGCGCGTGGCACATCGCGCATGCGACGGCCTCCAGGTGGCGCCTGGTGTTCGGGAGCCATTTTGCGTGGGTGGCCTGCGCCTTCTCGTGGCAACCCAGGCATGGATCGCGCGCGGCCACCTTGCGCGTCACCGTGTGCGCAGAGTGGCAGTCGGCGCAGACCGGCGCCTGAAAGACGCCGTCTTTCAGCCGTGCGGTATGGATGCTCGTGTCGTTCTTCTTCGCCTCTTTCTTGTGGCAGTCACGGCAATTCGATGACATCGCCGCCGTATATTCCCGTGCTTCCTTCGCCTTGCGATCCGTGCCGGCCGGGCGCGCCGGGTCGCTGTCGCTGTGGCAGTCCGTGCATTCCAACTCGGCGTGGACCGATTTCTTCAGGTCCGCGACTTGCGTGTGCTGCGGCAGCGGCTTGCCGTCGGCGGCGAGCTTCGCCACGAATTCCGGCTTGTGGCACGCAACGCATGCCTTGGCAGCCTCGGGCAGCGCCACCTTCGCTTCCGCGGCAGCCGCGGGCCCGGCCCAGGCGAGCACCAGCACGAACGCCGCCATCGCCGCGGCGACGCGCGCCATGGGACCGCATCCGCGTGCCAGCGACTCACCGCCCGTCATCCAACCTTCCCTCATCGCACCCTCTCTTCGTTAGCGCCGCACGCGTGAACCCTGTAGCCCCGGGGTACCGACCGACGTGAAAAAGCGGCGCGGGACACCGTGCCCCGCGCCGCTCATAATCGTACCGTTTTCTGTGCAACTCTGTAAGTCTTTTCTAAGATGTCATTCATTCTCGATCAGCGAACCGCCGGCTTTCCGAGCGCCGCGCGGAGCACGATCCGGCCGATCATCACGAGGCCCACGAAGGGGAGCGCGAGGAGGAAGGCCAGCCCGATGAAGGGGGCGGCGACCATTTTCGCGGCACCCGCGAGCGCCGGGTACTTGGCGGCGATCGCCTTGGCGGCGATCTTGGCGATCATCGCCATTCCGACGAAGGGCAGCGCCACGATGTAGGCCAGTCCGATGAAGGGCGAGACCAGGAAGAGCGCTGCGTTCTTGGTGAAGCGACCCACGCTGCGGGCGGTCGCGTTCGCCTTGAGCGCCTTGCCCACGATCATCGCCACCATTCCCATCGCGATGAAGGGCATCGCCAGGATGTAGGCCAGTCCGATGAAGGGCGAGGCGAGGAACAGCGCGACGTTCTTCGCGAACCCGCCGACACTGCGCGGTGCCGGGGCCGCTTCCGGTGCGACCGGGGCCGCGACCGGGGCCGCGACCGGGGCCGCCACCGGCGCTTCGGCCCGTGCCACGCTGGTGCGCAACGCCTCGGCAGCACTGCCCTCGATCATCTCGGGCGAGAGCGGCTTGTGCAGGAAGGCCGACACACCCGCCGCGGTGGCACGCGCCTCGCTCTCCTCGGAACCGAAACCGGTCACGATCACCACC
>JAGXFR010000007.1 GCA_024637155.1 Burkholderiaceae bacterium
CGCTTCGGCCATCTGGGTCTGGCGATCGGGAATGAAGCGAATCTCGATCTTGCCGATCTTCGCCGCGCCTTTGGGCGAATCCTTGAAGTAGTTGGCATTACGCTCCAGGGTGATCGACTTGCCCGGGGTATAGGCCGTCACTTTGTACGGTCCGGTGCCAACGGGCTTGGCGTTCATCCCCGCCGGGCCGACCGCAGCGTAATACTTGGCTGGATGCATGACCACCGGACCCGCCAGGTATTCGATCGCCGCCGGGAACACCTGCTTGGTTATCACCCGGACCTTGTACGGGCCGAGTTTCTCCGCCTTCTCGATCCAGTTGACGTTTTGCTGGGTCGTGACCTTGCTGGCCGGATTGGCGACAAAGTTCAGGGTGTAGACGACTGAATCCGCATCGAAATCCTCGCCGTTGTGAAACTTCACGCCCTCGCGCAGATCAAACTCGATGGTGCGATCGTCGATCTGTTTCCAGCTCTTGGCGAGATTGCCAACGTATTCGTTGGTCTTCGGGTCGCGGTAGACCAGCGTGTCCCAGACCTGTGCGCCGATGATCACCCCGATGCGGACGTTATTGAAGAATGGGTCCACGCTTTCGGGCGCCTGGTCATAGGCGAAGCGGATCGTGTCGTCCTTCTTGCTGGCCAGCGCCGGCCCGGCGACGGCGAGCATGCCGGCGAGCAGCGCACCTGCGGCGAACCGGAGTCCGCGGCGGTATGGATCGAAAGTTTTCATGTTGTCTACCTCGAATGGATGAGAAGCGAACCGGAGGGCGCAGCGTATACCCGAAGCTGAGAAAGGGTCAATCCGGAATTCCGGCGTCGGCGCGGCCGCGTGTCGAAGCGCCCACCGGAAGTCAGGTCCGTGGGCCACCGCCTGCCAGCAGTTCCAGGTTTCCCCCCGCCGCGGTCGTGTTGATGGTGAGCGTGCGCTCGGTGACGAAGCGCAGCAGGTAGTGCGGGCCGCCCGCCTTGGGCCCGGTTCCCGACAGGCCCTCGCCGCCGAAGGGCTGCGTGCCCACCACGGCGCCGATCAGGTTCCGGTTCACGTACAGATTGCCGGCGCGGACCCGGTTGCAGACATGGCGGCTGCGCGCGTCGATGCGGGTGTGCACGCCGAAGGTCAGCCCGAAGCCGGTCGCGTTGATGGCGTCGATCAGGGACTCGAGGCCCGCGATCGGGAAACGCAGCACGTGGAGGATCGGCCCGAAGTGCTCGCCGCCCACCTGATCGAGCGCGTCGATCTCGATGAGCGTCGGCGCGACGAAACGCGCGACGGCGATGCGCGGCGCGGCGGCATGCGACGCCGTCGCGGCGCCGGAACCCGCAACCGGTGCGTCGGCCACCGCAAGCTCGTGGATGACATGCCCGGCGGCGCGCATCCGTTCGACATGCGCGCGCAGTGCCGCGGCGGCCGGTGCATCGATGATCGGTCCGACGTCGGTCGCCGGGTCGCACGGGTCGCCCACGATGAGCGTGGCCATCGCGTCGCGCAGGCGCGCGAGCATCGGCTCGGCGATCTCGTCCTGGAGCGCGAGCACGCGCAGCGCGGAGCAGCGCTGGCCGGCCGAGCGAAACGCACTCTGCAGCACGGCGTCGACGACCTGCTCGGGGAGCGCCGTCGAATCCACGACCATCACGTTCAGGCCACCGGTCTCGGCGACCAACGGGATGATCGCCGGGTGCGCGCACAGCGCGCGCTGGATCGCCTTCGCAGTGGCGAGCCCCCCGGTGAAGGCCACGCCCGCGATCCGCGGGTCCGCGACGAGCGCGGCGCCGACCACCTCGCCGGGACCGACCAGCGCGTGGAGCACGTCGCGCGGAATGCCGGCGCGATGCGCGAGCGCGACCGCAAACAGCGCGGCGAGCGGCGTCTGTTCCGCGGGCTTGGCCACCACCGTATTCCCGGCAGCGAGCGCGGCAGCCACCTGCCCGACGAAGATCGCCACCGGAAAGTTCCACGGACTGATGCACGCGAAGACGCCGCGTCCGCGCAGGCGCAGCGTGTTGTCTTCGCCGGTGGGTCCGGGCAGCCGGAGCCCGTCGCCCATCGTCGCTTCCGCGCGCTCGGCGTAGTAGCGGCAGAAGTCGACCGCCTCTCGAACCTCGGCGATCCCGTCGGGGATCGTCTTGCCGCCTTCGCGTGCACACAGGGCCACCAGATCGTCGACCGCGCCCTCGAGGGCGTCGGCCCAGCCGCGCAACAGCCCCGCGCGCTCGGCGACCGGTCGCGCACTCCAGTTCGCGAACGCAGCCTGCGCCGCGGTCACGGCTGCGCTCACCTCCGCCGCGCCCGCTTCCCGAGCGGCGGCACTTTGCAGCGCCGGATCCACGAGGCCGGAGAGCGGCCGCGCGGCGGCCGCCGCGAAGCGCGCGATCGTCGCCCCATCCTGCGGATCGAAGCCGGCGGCGTTGCGCCGCGCGGCGCCGTAGAGATCGGGCGGCAGGACCAGCGGCGGTGCGTGCCGCGCGCCGGCGCCCTGGAGCGCGCGCAATTCGTCATGGGCCAGCGCACCGGGTGCGATCGCGTCGTCGGCGAGCGCACGCACGAAGGAGGTGGAGGCGCCGTTCTCGAGCATCCGCCGGATCAGGTAGGCCAGCAGCTGCTCATGGTCGCCCACCGGCGCGTAGACGCGACAGGTCGCGCCCCCGTCCGCGAGCAGCGCGTCGTAGAGTCCTTCGCCCATGCCGTGGAGCCGCTGGAATTCGTACTGCTCGTCACTCACCCCGGCCTGCTGCGCGAGCCCGCGCACCAGCGCCACCGTGACGGCATTGTGCGTGGCGAACTGCCCGAAGATCACGTCGGCGTGCGCGAAGAGCGCCTGCGCGCAGGCCGCGTAACTCGCGTCCGTCGCGCCCTTGTCGGTGAACACCGGGTAGCCGGCGACACCGAGCTCCTGCGCGTGCTGGATCTCGCGATCCCAGTAGGCACCCTTGGTGAGCCGCACCGCCAGCGGCGCGCAGCCCGCCGCGACGCGCTCGTGCGCCAGCCGCGCGATGGCTTCGACCAGCTCGAGCGCGCGCAGCTGGTAGGTCTGCACGACCATCCCCAGCCCGCCCCAGCCGTGCAGGCTCTCGTGGCGCGCGAGCGCGACGAACAGGTCGAAGTGCATCTCGAGCCGCTCGCTTTCCTCGGCGTCGATCGCCAGGTGCACCCCCGAGCGCGCGGCGCGCTGGGCCAGTTCCAGGAGTCGCGCGAACAATTGCGCCTTCTCGCGTGGATACTGGGCGGTCTCGAAGCGCGGGTGGATCGCCGAGAGCTTGATCGAGACCCCGTCGTTGTCCTGCCAGCGACCTTCCCCCGCCGTGGCGCAGACCGCTTCGAGCGCCGCGCGGTAGCGTCCCAGGTTCAGGTCGGCATCGACCCAGCTGCGCGCGCCCTCGCCGAGCATGTCGAAGGAGTAGCTGACGCCTGGCGGGCGCTCGCGCGCCAGCGCCAGCGCCTGTTCGATGGCCTCGCCAAAGACGAACTGGCGGCCGAGCCGCTGTACCGTGGCGCGTGCCATGGGCCGCACCACACCACCGGCGAGCACGCCCGGCGTGAAGCGGCCGGTGGCCGCGACATCCGGTTCGGGGAGCGTGCTCTCCGCGGTCTCGATCGCGAGGTCCGCGGCACGCATCCAGGCCGCGCGCGGTCGCACAGCCGGCGCGTCCTTGGCCTCCTGCGCGTCCTGCGGAACCCCCGCCTCGGTGGCCGGGCCCGACGCGCGATCATGGCTGCGCAACTTGTCGGCGAGCAGCGCGACCTGGTTGCCGAAGTCGCCCGTGCGGGGCAGCGCCTCGGCCAGTCGCAGCAGGTCCACGCCGAGCGCGCTGGTGATCGGAAAGGCCTTGAGGAAAGTCTGCATGTCAAAGGGTCGGCGCTGCGCGGCGCGGCGCGCCGCGGCGATCAGCGTCGCGGCCTCGGCAACGATGCTCTCGGCGTCGAGGCGCAACCGGTCGCGCAGCATGGCGACGAATTCGGCCTGTGGCCGTGCCGGCGCGCCGAGGCGTTGTGGATAGGGATCGGGATGCGAGGACGGCTCGCTTGCGGGAATCTGCTTCACGGTGCTCTCCGAGCGTGACCGCGTGCGTGCGCGGGGCTCCCGTTTCCGGCCCGGCGCACCCCGCCGACGCGCATCGGCAACAACTCATTCTGGCAGGAAAGCCGGGGCGACGCAGGGGCCCTGGCACACCTTCGAGGATGCGCAACGCGCGATCGATCGCGTGGTTCCCTACGTGACCACCACGAACGAACTCACGACGGCGGGGATCGATCCCTTCGCTTCGCCATCGATCACGATCCTCACCTACTCGGATCTGCTGCGCCATTTCTCGGCGGGCGCCGCGATACGCCCCGAGGACCTCGAGCGCGGCATTCGCGACTGCTTCGCCGCGGGCAGGGCCTGCCGCGGCTTCGCGATCGCGGTGCGGCGCACCGAGCGCAAGCGCATCGGCAGCTTCTGGCTCGACACCCTCAACATCCGGCGCGAGACGGACGTGACCGGATGGAGCTTCAATGCGCTGATCGTGCTGGTCGACGAAACGGTCGTGTACACGCTCGCGGGCGGTCAGCCGAACATCCGCGAGCGCGAACTCACCCGCAACCCGCTGGGTCCGCTCCAGAGCGTGGGCGAGGCGATCGGTTCGAAGCTGACCCGCTAGTTCGCGGCCGCCGCCGGAATCGGGCGTGCGCGACGCACCTAGAGCCGCTTCTCGGCAAACGCGCGAATTCGCGCGCCGGTGTCCGCGTCGGCGAAGCAGGCCATCGCCTCCTGCGTCTCGAGTTCCAGCGCGTTCTCGAGCCGCGCGCGCAGCTGGGTGCTCAGCACGCGCTTGAGGCGGGCTGTCGCGCCGGCCGAGCGCGACGCCACCTGCTGCGCCAGCCCCATCGCGTGCGGCAACAGGTCCGGCAGCGCAACCACCCGGTTGACCAGACCCAGCCGGTGCAGCGCGGCAGCGTCGTGGCGCTCGCCCAGCACGATGAGTTCCATGGTGCGCTGATGCCCAAGGGTTTGCGGCAGCAGGCAGGTGACGCCGCCGGTCACGAAGTGCCCGAGCGCCATCTCGGGAAAGAAGCACACCAGGTCTTCCGCGGCCACCACCAGGTCGCAATTGAGCACCCACTCGAAGCCGCCGCCCACCGCGTAGCCGTGGATTGCGCCGATCACCAGCTTGGGCCCGAACATGATGTCGCGGGTGATCTGCTGGATCTGTGCGCAGGTCTCGGCGATGGCCTCCGGCGTCGCCGCCTGCTCGTCGAAGTCCTTGAGGTCGTCGCCCACGCAGAAGGCGCGCCCCGCGCCGGTGAACACGATCACGCGGGTGGCCGGGTCCTGCTGCGCCTGCTCCAGCGCGTCGTGCAGGTCCGTGAGCAGCGGCCCACTGATCGCGTTCAGGCGCTCGGGCCGCGCGAGGGTCACCACGCTGACCGGGCCTTCGTTGGAAAGCGTCACAAAGCGCATCGTCATCTCCCTGAATGCTTCATTCTGCACGTCGCGGAGCGTCCGGCGCCCGCTCGCGATCCCAGGTATCCGCGGTCAGGCCCTCGTCGCGCAGGCGGAATTTCTCGACCTTGTCGGTCGGCGTCTTGGGCAGTGCCGGCATCAGGCGCAGGTAGCGCGGCACCATGAAGCGCGCCATTCGCGCGATACAGAACTCGGTCAGCGCCGCAGGGCGCAGGTCCGCGCCGGGACGCGGAACCACGCAGGCCATCACGTCCTCTTCGCTCAGTTCGCTGGGCACGCCGATCACCGCGCACGCGAGCACATCCGGATGCGACTCGATCACCATCTCCACTTCGGCCGCCGAGATGTTCTCGCCGCGCCGGCGCACGACGTCCTTGCAGCGCCCGACGAAGTAGAGATAGCCGTCGACATCCTGGCGCAGCAGATCGCCGGTGCGAAACCACGCGCCGCGAAACGCCGCGCGGGTCGCCTCCGGCGTCCCGTAGTACCCGTCCATGATCACCGACGGCTCGAGCGCACGGATCACCAGTTCCCCGACCTCGCCGCGCGGCAGTTCGACGCCCGCCTCGTCGACGATGCGCAGCTCGAAGGGGCCCGTGGGCTTGCCGCAGGATCCCGGCCGGCGCGGCTCGTCCAGCGGCGGATAGACCATCGCTCCCGCCTCGGTCGACCCGTAGAGATCCACCAGCCGGCATCCGAAACGCGCTTCGAACTCACTCGCCCAGTCGGGCAGCGGAACGCCCCACCCCAGGCGCGCGCGGTGATCCCGGTCGCGCGGTGAGGGCGGCTGCTTGAAGAGCATCGTCAGCGTGGCGCCCATGAAATCGAAGACCGTGGCGCGCAGCGCGCGCACCTCGTCCCAGTAGCGCGAAACGCTGAAGCGCTCTCCGATCGCGGCCACGCCGCGCAACAGCAGGGCGGGCGCGATCGTCGTCACCGCCGCGTCCAGGTGAAACATCGGATAGGGACAATAGAGCACATCGTCGGGGCGCAGCCCGAGACCCGCGATGGACAGGCGGGCATGGGTCAGCACGAATCGGTGCGAAATCATTGCCGCCTTCGACGGACCCGTGCTGCCCGAGGTGTAGAGCAGCAGGCAGAGCTCGGAAAAGCCGACGTCGGGCCACGGCGACGGCCCCGCGCCGGCGGGCGCCTGGCGCAGCGCCTCGTAGGCCCGGAAACCGGGCGGCGCCGGCGCTCCGACCAGCACCAGTTCGGTCACCGAGCGCAGCGCCGGGCGCACCGCGGAGAGCGCGTCGAGCAGCGAAGCGTGCACGACGAGCAGCTTGCTGTCGACGAGGTTGATCGCGTTGCGCAGCACCTCGCCGCGAAACGAGGTGTTCACCGGCGCGGTGACCGCTCCGAGCTTGGCGAGCGCGAACCACAGAAACGCGAACTCGATGCAGTTTGGCAACATCAGGCTCACGTTCTCGCCCCGTCGCACACCCAGTGCGTGCAGACCCGCCGCCACGCGATCCGACTCGGCGTCGATCTCGCCATAGCTCCACTCCCCGCCCATCATGCGCAGGAAGGGCTGGTCGGGAACTTCGGCCGCGGCGCGGCGCAGCTCCGCGCCCAGCGCGGCGCTCACCGTTCGCGACGCGCTGGCGGCCGACGACATGTGCGGCGTCCGGCGCGTCGTGCGTCAACCGCGCTTCGTGTCGGCGGGCAAATCCAGGTCGCTGGGCAGCGTGAAGTACGGCGCGCTGCGCCCCGGGTTGGCGCGCGCACGACCCAGTTCGTCGCGCGCCACGTTGCGCAGGTGCACCTCGTCGGGTCCGTCGAAATAGCGCAGCGCACGACCCCAGGTCCAGAGGTAGGCGAGCGGCGTGTCGGGCGTAAGCCCCATGCCGCCGAAGACCTGCATCGCCCGGTCCACGACGCGCGTCTGCAAGCGGCCCGCGACCAGCTTGATCGCCGAGACGTCGATGCGCGCGGCCTTGTTGCCGGCCACGTCGATCTTCCACGCCGCGCGCAGCACCAGCAGCCGCGCCTGATCGATCTCGACGCGCGACTCGGCGATCCAGTCCTGGATGTTGGCAAAGTCGGCGAGATACTTGCCGAAGGTACGCCGCTCGAGCGCGCGGTCACACATCAGCTCGAGCGCCACCTCGCACTGTCCGATCGTGCGCATGCAGTGGTGGATGCGCCCGGGGCCGAGGCGCGCCTGCGCCATCGCGAAGCCCGCGCCCTCCTCGCCCAGCAGGTTCGTGACCGGGACCCGCACGTTCTTGAAGAGCATCTCGCAGTGCCCGTCGGGCGAGACGTGGCTCATGATCGGAATGTTGCGCACCACCGTGACACCCGGCGCGTCCATCGGAACCAGAATCATGCTGTGGCGCGCGTGGCGCGGCGCGTTTTCGTCCTCGTTGGAGACACCCATCAGGATCGCGATCCTGCAGTGCGGATGCGCCGCATTCGAGATGAACCACTTGCGCCCGTTGATCACGTACTCGTCGCCCTCGCGCCGGATCGAGGTGCGGATGTTGGTCGCGTCCGACGAGGCCACGTCGGGCTCGGTCATCGCGAAGGCCGAGCGGATCTCGCCGTCGAGCAGCGGCACCAGCCAGCGCTTGTGCTGCTCGGGCGTGGCGAACTGATGGAGCAACTCCATGTTGCCGGTGTCGGGCGCGTTGCAGTTGAAGACCTCGGAGGCCCACGGAATGCGGCCCATGATCTCGGCGAGCGGCGCGTACTCGAGGTTCGTGAGCCGTGTGCCCGGCTCGGTGTCGCGCAGCGCCGGCAGGAACAGGTTCCACAGCCCCTCGGACTTCGCGTACTCCTTGATCTCCTCGACGAAGGGCGGCGGGAAGACTCCACGCTCGACATCTGCGTGCCAGCGCGGGTTGTTCGGCAGCACCCAGCGCTCCATCACGTCGGTGACGCGACGCTGCAGTTCCAGAACCTTCGGCGTATATTCGAAATCCATCTGGTGGCTCCCCGCAATATGCGCGCCGACCCGGCGCCCTGTTCGGATTATCGACCGATCGGGGGGCGCGCGTCTTGCCCGCGGCGGCGCGGTGGCCACGCTGCGCATCGATCGACTACCTGGAGCATGGCATGGCATCCGACCTCAAAGGCAAGACTGTCCTGATCACGGGCGCATCGACGGGCATCGGCGCGGCGGCCGCGCGCGCGTTTGCTCGCGCCGGCAGCAAGGTGGTCGTGCACTACAACGCGAGCCGCGCCGCCGCGGAAACGGTCGCGGCCGATGTTCGTGCGCTGGGTGCGGACGCGCTGCTGGTGGGCGGCGACGTGACGCAGACCGGCAATGTCAAACGCATCGTCGCCGAGACGCTGGCCGCTTTCGGGCGCATCGACGTGCTGATCAACAACGCCGGCGGCATGATCGGCCGCAAGTTGATCGAGGACTACAGCGAGGCGTACATCGACCAGGTGCTCAAACTCAACGTCACCCAGGTGGCGATGTTCATGCACGAAGTCATTCCGATCATGAAGAAGCAGGGTGGCGGCAACGTGATCAACGTCAGTTCGGTCGCCGCGCGCCATGGCGGCGGCGGCGGCGCGATCATCTACGCCGGCGCAAAGGGCTTCGTCTCGGCGGCGACCCACGGCTGGGCGAAGGAACTGGCGGGCGATCACATCCGCGTCAACGCGGTCTCGCCCGGCGTGATCATCACGCCCTTCCACGACCGCTACTCCAGCGCCGAGCAGATGAAGGCGATGCAGGCGCTGGTGCCGATGAACCGGCTGGGCAGCGCCGAGGAGTGCGCGGGGACCTTCCTCTACCTGGCTTCCGATGAACTGAGCGGCTATGTCACCGGCCAGGTCATCGAGGTCAACGGCGGACAGTACATGCCCTGACGCTCTCCCGAGGCGACGATTATGCCGCTGCGCGGCCGCGCAGCGCCGCGGCCCGCCGGCTCCTTGCCCCCGCATTGGTCGTGGAGATCGCGCAGAAAAGAGAATGATCGTTTATTCTCCCTTTTCTCGCGCAGAGGCACGCGGTCCCCGCCTGCCCGGCGCACCCTCCTTCGCCGCCGAAGCCAGAACAAGCCGCCATGACCCAGAAACCCCTCATCCTGATCGCCCTGCTGGCCCTCGCCGCGTGCACTCCGCCGCCGCCCCCGCCGGCCGTGGCGCCCCCGCCGCCGGAGGTCACGGTGGTGACGCTCGCGCCGAAGACCGTGACCTTGACCCGCGAATTGCCGGGGCGCGCGAGCCCGACCCTGGTGGCCGAGGTGCGGCCGCAAGTCGACGGGATCGTGCTGCGCCGGCTGTTCACCGAAGGCGGCAGCGTCAAGGCCGGCCAGCCGCTCTATCAGCTCGACGACGCGATTCCGCGCGCCGACCAGGCCACCGCCAAAGCGGCGCTGGCGCGTGCCCAGGCGTCGCTCGACAAGGCGCGCCTGGACGCCGCCCGTTCGGCTGAACTGGCCAGGATCGACGCCGTCAGCAAGCAGGACAACGAGAACGCGATCGCGGCGCTGCAGCAGGCCGCGGCCGACCTCGCCTCGGCGCAGGCGGCCGTGGCGCGCGGCGAAGTCGTGCTGCGCTACGCGCGCATCGTCGCGCCGATCAGCGGACGCATCGGCGCGTCCTCGGTGACGCAGGGTGCGCTGGTGACGGCCAAGCAGGCCGCGCCTCTGGCCACGGTCCAGCAACTCGATCCCATCTACATTGACGTCACGCAGTCGAGCGCCGAACTGCTCGACCTGCGCAAGCAGGTGGCGGCCGGTCGACTCGAGGAAGCGCGCAACCTGCCGGTCTCGATTCTGCTCGAGGACGGAACCCCCCACGCGCATCCGGGCAAGCTCAGCTTCGCCGGCGTGACGGTCGATCCGGCGACCGGCAGCTACCTGCTGCGCGTCGTGGTTCCCAACCCGGGCAATGTGCTGCTGCCAGGCATGTACGTTCGCGCGATCCTCGGCAGTGGCGTGCGCAAGAACGCGCTGCTCGTTCCGCAGCAGGGAGTCGCCCGCGACCCCAAGGGCGAGGCCTTCGCGATGCTGCTCGGCGCCGACGGCAAGGTCGAGCAACGCGCGCTCAAGGTCAGCCGCACGATCGGGGATCAGTGGCTGGTCGAAGAAGGCCTGGCAGCCGGCGACCAGGTGATCACGGAGGGCCTGCAGAAGATTCGGCCGGGCATGCCGGCTCGCGCGGCAGCCGCCGCGCCGGCCGCCCCGGCCGCCCCGGCCGCCGCGCCCGCGGCCAAGCCCTAGGCGCCGGCAGCCATGGCACGCTTCTTCATCGACCGACCGGTTTTCGCGTGGGTCATTGCGCTCATCATCATGCTGGCCGGAGGGATTTCGATCACCCAGCTGCCCATTTCCCGCTACCCGACGATCGCGCCGCCGACAGTAACGATCAACGCGGTCTATCCCGGCGCATCGGCACAAGTCGTCGAGGACTCGGTGACCCAGGTCATCGAGCAGAAGATGAGCGGACTCGACGGCATGATCTACATGTCCTCGACGAGCCAGTCCAACGGCGCAACGGCCGTCACGGTGACCTTTCGCAGCGGCACCGATCCGGACGTCGCCCAGGTGCAGGTGCAGAACAAGCTGCAACTCGCCACCCCGTTTCTGCCGCAGATCGTGCAGCAGCAGGGCATCCAGGTGAGCAAGGCGAACCCCGGCTTCCTGATGGTCATCGGCTTCGTCTCCGAAGACGGCAGCATGGTCCAGCGCGACATCGCGGATCACATCGTCACGAATCTTGCCGATCCGATCGGACGGGTGGCGGGCGTGGGCAGCGTGCAGGTTTTCGGCGCCCGCTACGCGATGCGCATCTGGCTCGACCCCGCGAAACTGGTCACCTACAAGCTGACGCCCGCGGACGTCGTGGCCGCCTTGCGCGCGCAGAACCAGCAGGTTGCCGTCGGCCAGCTCGGCGGCACTCCGGCCGTCGCCACGCAGCAACTCAACGCGACGATCATCTCGCAGGGCCGCCTGAACACGGCCGAGCAGTTCCGCGCCATCGTCGTGCGCAGCCAGTCCGACGGTTCGACGCTGACCATCGGCGACGTCGCACGCGTCGAACTGGGCGCCGAGGACTACAGCGTCGTGGCCCGTTTCAACGGTCAGCCCGCCGCGGGCGTGGCCGTATCGCTGGCCACCGGCGCCAACGCGCTCGACACGGCGCAACGGGTCGAGGCGCTGATGAAGCAGCTGCAGCCTTCGTTTCCGCCCGGCCTGAAGGCGGTCATCCCCTTCGACACCACGCCCTTCGTGCGGGCCTCGATCGAGGAAGTCGTGAAGACCCTGCTGGAAGCCATCCTGCTGGTCTTTGCCGTTATGTACCTGTTCCTGCAGAATTTCCGCGCGACGCTGATTCCGACGATCGCGGTGCCGGTGGTGCTGCTGGGCACCTTCGGCGTGCTGGCCGCACTGGGCCTGTCGATCAACATGCTGACGATGTTCGCGATGGTTCTCGCGATCGGCCTGCTCGTCGACGACGCGATCGTGGTGGTGGAGAACGTCGAGCGCGTGATGAGCGAGGAAGGCCTCTCGCCGCTGGAAGCAACGCGCAAGTCGATGGATCAGATCACGGGCGCGCTGATCGGCATCGGGCTCGTGCTCTCGGCCGTGTTCGTGCCGATGGCTTTCCTCGGCGGTTCCACGGGCGTGATCTATCGACAGTTCTCGGTGACCATCGTCTCGGCGATGGCGCTCTCGGTACTGGTGGCCATCGTGCTGACGCCGGCGCTGTGCGCGACCATGCTCAAACCCATCGCGAAGGGCGAGCACGCCTCGGATCGCGGACTCTTCGGCGCGTTCAACCGCGGCTTCGATCGTTCCAACCGGGGCTACCGGAGCGCCGTGCGCGGCATCGTCACGCGGCCGGTGCGCTTCATGCTGATCTTCGTGCTGATGGTCGCGCTGATGATCTTCCTGTTCCTGCGCCTGCCCAGCGCCTTCCTGCCCGCCGAGGACCAGGGCATCCTGTTCGCTCAGGTGCAGGCCCCGGTGGGCGCGACGCAGGCGCGCACCGAGCGCGTGATGCGCACGATGGAGAAGCACTTCCTGGAGAACGAGAAGGACGCGGTCAACTCGCTGTTCACCGTGCAGGGATTCAGCTTCGGCGGTGCCGGCCAGAACACCGGGATCGCCTTCGTCAGCCTCAAGAACTGGTCGGAACGCAAGGCCGCGAATCTTGGCGTGGACGCCGTGGCCGGGCGCGCGATGATGGCCTTCAGCCAGATCAAGGACGCCTTCGTCTTTGCCTTTGCCCCACCGGCCGTTCCCGAGCTCGGCATTTCCGGCGGCTTCAACTTCTACCTGAAGGACAACGCCGGACTGGGCCACGTCGCGCTCACGCAGGCACGCAACCAGTTTCTGGGCGCGGCCGCGCAGAGCAAGCTGCTCGCCAACGTGCGGCCCAACGGGCAGGAGGACGCACCGCAGTTGCGCATCGACATCGATCACCGCAAGGCCGGCGCGCTCGGCCTTTCGATCGCGGACATCAACGCCACGCTGTCCACCGCTTGGGGCAGCCAGTATATCGATGACTTCATCGATCGCGGACGCGTGAAGCGCGTGCTGATTCAGGCCGACGCGCCCTATCGCATGGTTCCGGAGGACTTCAAGCGCTGGTCGGTGCGCAACAACCAGGGTCAGATGGTGCCGTTCTCGGCCTTCGCCTCCTCGCGCTGGGACTACGGGTCGCCGCGACTGGAGCGCTACAACGGCGTGGCGGCGATGAACATCAATGGCCAGGCGGCGCCCGGCGTGAGTTCCGGCGCTGCCATGAGCGAAGTCGAGGCGCTGGCGGCGCAGCTGCCGCCGGGCTTCGGCCTGGAATGGACCGGCACGTCGTACGAGGAGCGCGCGGCCGGCGCGCAGACGCCGCTGCTCTACACCTTGTCGTTGCTCGTCGTCTTTCTGTGCCTGGCAGCGCTCTACGAGAGCTGGAGCATCCCGACCGCCGTGCTGATGGTCGTGCCGCTCGGCATCCTCGGCACCTCGCTCGCCGGCCTGCTGCTCGGCATGGAGCGTGATGTGTACTTCCAGGTCGCCATGCTGACCACCGTCGGACTTTCGAGCAAGAACGCGATCCTGATCATCGAGTTCGCGAAGGCGAACGTCGATCGAGGCATCGAGCTGATCCCGGCCACGCTCGCGGCAGTGAGCCAGCGGCTGCGGCCGATCCTGATGACCTCGCTGGCCTTCGGCCTGGGCGTGCTGCCGCTGGCGCTCGCCACCGGCGCCGGCTCCGGCGCCCAGCGCGCGATCGGCACCGGCGTGCTCGGCGGGATGCTGGCCGGAACTTTCCTCGGCATCTTCTTCATTCCCCTGTCCTTTGTGGTCGTGGAGCGCCTGTTCGTGGGTCGCCAGGCGTCGGTTGCCGAGCCCGGCAGGGCCGCCGCACCGGGAGCCGATCATGAATAGCCGCACTTTCCTCTGCATCGCATCGATCGCGCTGTCACTGGGCGCCTGCGCGAGCCTCGCGCCGAGCGTTCCCGAACCCGTCGCCGAGATTCCGGCCACGTGGCCCCTGCCCGCCACCACGGGCGAAGCAGGCAGCGCTGCGCCCGGGGACGATCCGCGCGCGGCGGCGGACATCGGCTGGCGGGACTTCTTCGCCGACCCGCAGCTGCAGGCCCTGATCGAGCGCGCGCTCGAGCACAACCGCGACCTGCGCGTCGCGGCACTCAACATCGAACGGGCCCGCGCGCAGTACGGCATTCAGCGCGCCGATCAATTGCCCGCGCTCGGCGCCGCGGCGATCGCGTCGCGTGGCGGCGGGGGCGGCAATCCGGCACCCGACGCGTACAGCGCCAGTTTCGGTCTGGCGGACTTCGAGCTCGACTTCTTCGGACGCGTGCGCGACCTGCGCGACGCGGCATTGCAGCAGTATCTGGCGCAGACCGAGACGCGGCGAACCGCGCAACTGGTGCTGATCGGCGAAGTGGCCAATGCCTGGCTGCGGCTGGCCGCGGACCGGGCGCTCCTTGCGGTGGCACAGTCGACGCTGGCCAATCAGAACGAAGCGTTCCGGCTGACCGAGAAGCGCCACGAGCTCGGCGCGATTTCCGGCCTGGATCTCGCGCAAGCCCGCACCACGGTCGAGAGCGCACGCGCCGACGTGGCGCGCTTCGCCGGGCAGGTGACGCTGGACATCAACGCATTGAACCTGCTCACCGGGCGGCCGGGAACCGCGGTGCCGGCGGCGCCCGACTTCGAGCGCGTGCTTGCGTTGGGCATTCCCACGCTGCCGGCGGGCCTGCCCTCCGAGGTGCTGTTGCGCCGGCCGGACGTGATGGCCGCCGAGCATCGACTGCGCGCCGCCAGCGCCAGCATCGGCGCGGCACGCGCGGCCTTCTTTCCGTCGATCCGGCTGACCGCTTCGGTCGGCACCGCCAGCAGCGAACTCAGCGGCATCGCCAGCAGCGGATCGGGATTCTGGGCGCTGCGCCCGAGCCTGAATCTGCCCATCTTCGACAACGGTCGGCTCCAGGGCAACCTGGAGCTCGCCAAGGCCGATCAGGAGATCGCGCTGGCGCAGTACGAGCGCGCCATCCAGAGCGGGTTTCGCGAGGTCTCCGATGCGCTGTCGCTGACGCGCTCGCTCGCCGGGCAACGCGAAGCCCAGCAGGCGCTGGTCGAGGCCGCGACGCGGGCCAACGAGATCTCGCTCGCGCGCTACCAGGCGGGACGCGACCCGTATCAGACGGCGCTGATCGCGCAGCGCGCGCTGTATGGCGCGCAGCAGGCGCTCATCGCCACGCGTCTGGCCGAACAGGGCAATCGCGTGACGCTCTACAAGGTGCTCGGCGGGGGCTGGCGCGAGCGCAACCCATGAGCGGCGGCGCCAGAAGGCCGGTGGCGGGCGCGGCGGCGCCGACCAAAGCCGAAGCACGTGCCGCGGCCCAGCGCGAGCGCATTCTCGCGGCCGCCCGACAGTGCTTCATCGAGCGTGGCTTCCACGGGGCGAGCATGGCGAGCATCGCGCAGACCGCCGGGATGAGTCCCGGCCTGATGTACCGCTACTTCCCGAGCAAGAACGCCATCGTGCTGGAGATCATCGCGCGCCAGCTCGAGCATTCGCGCCTGCGCATCCGGGAGCTCAGGGGATCGAGCGATCTTCCGGCCGCGATCATTCAGTCGTTCAGGAAGTGGCGCGAAGGCGATCCGGCGACGATGCACGGGGCGCTCTTCCTGGAAACCAGCGCCGAGGGAAGCCGCGACGCGCAGATCGGCGCGGCCCTGCGCTCGGCGGACCAGCAGACGCGTGCCGACCTGCAGTCGTGGTTTGACGCGGACGCGCGCAAGCGCACTGGCCAGCGCGTCGAACAGGAGCGCGAAGCACGGCTGATCCTGCTGCAGTGCCTGATGGAAGGTCTGGCGATACGCCTCATCCGCGAACCCGACATCGAGCTCGAGGAGATCGAGCCGGCGCTACGGCAGTTGACCGACCAGTTGCTGGGATCCTGAGGGGCGGCGAGCCCGAAGAAGCGGGCGTGCCCGCAATCCAGTGATGTAGCCGGTAGAAAAACCTGTCAGAGCCCGGCTAGCAGGGACAAGGGTTCCGGACGATTCGCGAAGCATAACTTGGCACTGTTGTGCGCATAAGTTGGCGCATTGCCGCCGCCCACCGCGATCTAGTGCGATTTCTGGACGCCGCTGCTCGACAAGCCGCTACGACTGCCTTGAACCGCCATTCTAGGCGATGGCGGCTTGAGTGCCTAGACGGAAGAAGACCCCCGCCGTACCCTTGCCAACAGTTCGGCAACGAGGTGCGAACCGCTCAGGGTCACGGTGTTTACTCCTCTAGCCCGATTGGATCATGGCTGGGTACGATCCTCTGGAACCGGGCCAGCCAGTTGCTCCCGACCTCACTGGTCGGCCAGCTGATCGTCTTTGAGACGCTCTCGGCCTTGTCCTACGCGTACCTGTGGCGCGGCAGCTTTCCAGGTGGTGCCACGCTCTCCGGCGCGGCGTTACTGGTCGCCGGCGTCGTGCTCGGCGTGCGTTCCTTTCACCAGGGCGGGCAAGCTTAAGCCAGCCCCAAGCTCGACTGATCGGGAAACAAGGCGCCACCGGCACCGAATTCGCGGCCGGTGGTCAGTTCCCCGGTGGTGACTCCGCGCCACTAGGGGATACTCCGCGCCAGAATGTACGACTCTCAAGTCACGCCCCACCACACGCCGACACCTCACCGAACGTGCGCCAGGAACTTAATGCGTATCGCGATTGAAGACGCAGAACACGTGGCGCGTATCGCGGGGTTGCGGGTGGGTGAATTGCACATCGATGGGCTGGTTCGTTGGACCCAGGAACGCTTGCAGCAATTGCGACTCCCTGGCATGGAACCATATATCGAGCTGCTCGGCCAGAACACTCCCTTCGGGCGTCAGGAGCGGGAACGCCTGCTGGTGCAGTTCACGACCGGAGAGACCTATTTCTTTCGCGACCTCGGTCAGATCGATCTGCTCTCGTCAACCATTCTCCCCGAGCTGATCGCGCGCCGGGCCGAGGCGCGGACACTGCGTTTGTGGAGCGCAGGCTGCGCGGCGGGCGAGGAAGCGTACTCGCTCGCCATGCTGGTCGACGAACTGGCCCCCAGTTTGACCGGCTGGAACGTTCAGATCCTGGGCACCGACATCAATACCCAGGCCCTGGAGCGGGCGCGTCGCGGCGAGTACCGCGACTGGTCCTTCAGAACGCTCGATGACGCTCGCAAGCAACGCTATTTCCGGCGTCACGGCGATCACTGGTTGGTTGATCAGCGGCTGCGTGATCGGGTGACCTTTCGCAGCGTCGACCTGGTCCGCGACCCCTTCCCCGACGCCGCCACCGACTTGGCTGAATTCGACCTGATCCTGTGTCGCAACGTGTTCATCTACCTGGATTCTGACGCAACTGACCGTATCACATCCAAGTTCGCACGCGCGCTCGCCGATGGCGGTCATCTCATGGCCGGCCACAATGAATTGTTCGGCCACGACACTACGCCACTGCGGGTGCGCTTGTATCCCCAGTCCGCGGTGTACCAGCGAACCACGCAACCGCCGGTGGAGGTAAGCCCCGGAGCCGCGCTGGCCCAGGTGCAGGCGCCGACCATAGCAACCGGTCGTCACGCCATCAGCATCGACAGGAAGCCGACACTCAATGAGGCGCGCGCATTCTCCCCACCGCCGCCTCTCAAACCCCGGCAGGATTGCGCCGCGCTGATGAAACAAGCCTGGCGTCACGCGGACGGCGGCATGCGCGAAGCGGCAGAACACGATTGTCATCAGGTGATCGCAATTGCAGATCTCGACCACCACCCGTACTTCCTGCTGGCCCAACTCGCCCAGGAACGCGGGGACGTGGCGCAGGCGAAGGCCTTGCTGAGCAAGGTGCTCTATTTGGATCCGTCGTTCATTGCCGCCTACCTGGAACTCGGCGGCCTGCATGCGCAAACGGGTGACGATGATCGGGCGCGTCGGATGTATGAAACGGTCCGCTCGGCGCTCGCAAAGCTGCCGCCGCAAACCGTGATTGCGCCCTACGACAAGTCGACGGCAGGCGAGATTCTGGGCTACATCGAGCGACTGCTAGCCGAACCACGCCCTGTTCCGCCTCCGGTCGCCACTGCGATATCACGGGCGCAACCTGGAGCCTGACGTCATCGAACAGACTTATCTCATCTTTGGCCATCGTGATGCGCGCTACGGCGTGGATGTGCGCGCCGTGCGCGAAATCGTCTGGCTACCGGCGCTTGCTCCGATCGAGGAACTGCCGCCTTACATTGCCGGCGTGTTCAACCTGCGCGGGCGCGTGGTGCCGGTGATGGACCTGTGCCTGCGCTTCGGCTACACGCGTGAACCGTACCGAACGCACGACCAAGTGATCATCATCGACGGCCCCGAAGGGACCGTGGGCATCATCGCCAATGAAATCTACGACATTCTCCAATTACCAGCAGCTGCGATTGACGACGCGCGCGAATATCAGGGGGCAGGCGGCGCGGCGCGTTACGTGTTTGGCGAAGCCAAGCTCAGCGGCAATCTCGCCATGCTGCTCGACGTCTCCGCGTTGCTGCGCAGCGCGCCGCTCACCGATGAGCTCGAGCTCGATGCTCCGCCGGGCACGTCCCAGGAGTTGTCGCGCTGGTTCGGCACGTTGGCACCAGAGGAATGTGAACTGCTGCGCGGTCGTGCCCATAACCTCGCGCGGACGCCGGCTGAAGCCACCCGCCAGGACCTGGGCGCTTATGCCGTGATCCGGCTCAACGACGAGCTGTTCGGCCTTGAACTGGAACTGGTGCGCGAATTTGCCCATCGGCGCAAAACTACGCCGGTGCCGTGCTGCCCTCCCCATATCGTAGGGAACATGAACCTGCGCGGAGACATTCTCACGCTCGCAGACATCCGGCCGGCGCTGGGCATGACCATGGCCGGCGCAACCAGTGAGGTCGTGGTGGTGCGCAGCGGTCAATTGCGGCTGGGTCTGCCCGCGACGGAAATCGTAGGTGTAGTGCAAATTTCCCCGGCTGATATTGCCGCTTTGCCGGTAGCTTCCGATCGCTCGGGCCATGCCTACTGCAAGGGCATCGCCACGATCGGCGCTGCGGCGGTCGCCATTCTGGATCTTGAAAAGATGCTCGCTGACCGCGTGCTGCAGGTGGCCGAGGAAGTGCGGTGAGGAACCGGCCAACAGACGGTCTCAGACTACCGATGAATCGATTTTCCAGTAAAGGGTAACCATGATGAGCAAGCTGAACTTGAGAAAACGCATCCTGTTGGGCTATCTCGCGCCGTTGGCATTGGTGCTGATCGTCTGCGTCGCAGTGATCTGGAGTACGCAAGACACCGAACGGTTGTCGAAGTCTGTCGAAGAGGCCCATGCTCTCGTAAACAAGGTCCAGAACGTACATCTGGGTATTGCGCAGATGCAGCGCGCCACCCGCAGCATTCTCCTGGCCAATGACGAGTTGTCGCACCAGGAATTCGCCAGTTCGCGCGCGAATGTGGATCAACTTCTGAAATCATTGACCGCTCAGGAGAACAAGGCGAAGCACAGCGCGAAACTGCAAGAGATTGTCGCCTCCCATCAGCGTTTGCTGGAATTCACGGCCAAGCTGCAAGGCCTGGTTCGCGACGGGAAGGCGCCGGAAGCGGTGAATCTGTACCGCACTCAGTCCAGCGTCGCCCTTGGCGATGAAATCGACACGTTAGTGGGTCAGTTCGAACAGCTCGAGAATGAGTCTTTGGTGGCATCCCAGCTCGAGGAGAGCCAGTCCCTGGCCCGATTCATAAACCTGGTGCTGTGGCTCACCGCCGCGGCGGTGACCCTGGCGCTGGTGATCGGTTGGTGGATTGCGACCAGAATCAGCCAGACTTTGGTCGCGGCGGTCGCCGACATGAGTACGTCCTCTTCTGAAATCGCCGCCACGGTGAACGAACATGAGCGCGTAGTGACGCAGCAGGCTGCGGCGGTCACTGAAACCACCACCACCATCGCTGAACTGGGCGTCTCATCGCGCCAATCGGCCGCTCAGGCGGAGTCCTCGACTGAAGCGGCCAAGCAGGCGCTCGCGGTGACTCAGGAGGGAATTGCGCTCGCGAAGCAGGTTTCCGAGAGCATGGCTGAGATGAAGGAGAAAGTGGACTCGGTTGCGCAGCAGATTCTGCGGCTTTCGGAGCAGGCAGGGCAGATTGGCGACATCGCCAAGGTGGTTGGCGAACTGGCCGGCGAGACCAACATGCTGGCGCTCAATGCAGCAGTGGAAGCCGCCCGCGCCGGCGAGCAGGGAAAAGGGTTTGCGGTCGTGGCAGCGGAAGTCCGCAAACTGGCCGACCAGAGCAAGAAATCGGCCCAGCAGGCCAACGCGCTGGTCGCTGAGATACAGAAGGCCACCAACTCCGCGGTCATGATGACCGAGGAAGGCAGCCGGACAACGGCAACGGTTCGAAAATTGTTTGGCCAGACGATCGATATGTTCGAAACCATTTCGGACAATGCCAACAGCGTCGTGGTGAGTGCGCAACAGATGCTGCTGAACAGCCGACAGCAGGCCGCTGCACTGAGTCAGGTGACCGAGGCGATGCAAAGCCTGGCGGCAGGTTCTTCGCAGCTGGCAGCCGGCACCGAGCAGACCAGGAAAGGGATGCAGAAGCTAAATGAAGTTGCCGGCGGCTTGCAGGCGATGGTTTAACGCGCAGCACACCGCACGCCGGGAGCCCGCATGATTGAAGACGCCAAGCTGCGCGAGCTGTTTAAAGTCGAGAGTGAGGAACATCTCCAGCAACTCGACGACGCTTTGCTGCTACTCGAGAAGAACCCCGCCGATCAGAATCTGCTCGAAGAAGCGTTTCGCGAGGCGCACAGCATGAAGGGCGCGGCACGCATGCTTGGCCTCGCCGCGGTTCAGGCCCCGGCACACCGCCTCGAGGACGAGCTCAACGCGGCGCGGCGCGGCATCCAGGCCCTCGACGCCTCCCGCATCGAGCGGATGTCTATCCAGCTCGCTGAGCTGCGCCGGCTCACGTTTGAAGCACTCGCCGCTCCCGGGCCAATACATCGAGCGGCAACAACGCCCCAGAGAATCTTTGCCAAACCTGCGGCCGCCCCCCGAACGTGACCGTAGCCACCCCGCCCGTGGCCCCCGGCAGAACAACTGAGGCGGCGGCGGTTGACGGAGCGGAACCAGCCCCACTGGCGCCGTTCCACATTGAATCGGTGCGGGTTGATACCGGCGAACTCGACGTCCTGATGACTCACGCGGGCGAGTTGACGGTCACCAGGAGCCGAATCGAACGCCGCCTCACGGAACTCAACGCGCTGATCGACTTCTCAGCGGAGGGGGTGCGCCGCGGGGATGGGCGCAGTGCCGGGAGCGCCGGTCCCGACACCGGGACACGGCCGGCGCAGCTCCATGAGTTGCTGTTGACGCTGCGCACCGGCATCGCCGAGGACAGCGCGAGGCTGGCGACGATCACCGGTGAGCTCGAAAACGGAATTCACCTGATGCGGTTGCTGCCGCTATCCAATGTCTTCCGACTGTTCCCGCGCCTGGTCCACGACCTGGGTCAGGAACAGCGCAAGGAAGTGGAGCTTGTCATCGAGGGCGGAGACACTGCAGCCGACAAGCGCATTCTGGAGGAGATCAAAGACCCGTTGATGCATATGCTGCGCAATGCGGTCGACCACGGCATCGAGTCGCCCCAGGTACGACAGGCTGCCGGCAAGCCGCGCGGCGGGACAGTGCGGATCAAGGCCAGCCAGACGGCAAGCAGCGTCGTCATCGAGGTCAGCGACGACGGGCGAGGTCTGGACGAAGTGGCGATCGCAAACGCGGCGGCGAAGCGTGGTTTTGTCGAGGCCGAGGCCCTCGCAACGATGAATTCGGAGCAGCTCCAATCGCTCATTTTCAGTCCCGGAATGTCAACTGCCGCTTTCGTTACCGACGTCTCGGGGCGCGGCGTCGGGATGGGAGTGGTGAGCGCCAACGTCGCCCGGCTCAGAGGATCAATCCGGCTGCAATCGACCTTGGGCCAGGGCACGACCATCACTATTGAGCTGCCCATCACGGTGGCGACCGTCCGGGTGTTGATCGTCGCGGTCAATGGCCATCCGTATGCCCTGCCGGCGGAATGCGTACAGATGGTGAAGATGGTCGACCGATCTGAGATCTTCATGGTTGAGGAGAGGGATGCGATCCTGCACCGGAATCAGCCGGTGTCGGTAGCCCGGCTCGCCGATTTGCTTGAATTGCCGACGACCGGGAATAGCTCGACACGCAACACGCCGACAGCTCTGCCCTTCGTGCTCGTTGGTGTTGGCGGCGAATCTTTCGGGTTGTTCGTCGATGAACTGCTCAACGAGCAGGAAGTGGTGCTCAAGGCGCACAGCGCATTGCTCGAGCGCGTGCGCAACGTCGCCGGAGCAACCATTCTAGATACCGGCGAGATCTGCATGGTGCTCAATTTTCGGGACCTGCTCGCCTCGATGCGCAGTGGCGCCGCGCCGGTTGGACCAACCGAGGTCGAGGCGCCGGCGGTAAACCGAAAATTGATCCTGCTCGCGGAAGACACCATCACTACCCGCACCCAGGAAACTCGCATCCTCGAAGGCGCGGGCTACGAGGTGGTCGCAACCTCCGATGGTCTTGCGGCCTGGAATCAGCTGGCGATGCGCAAATTCGACGCGGTGGTTACCGACATCAACATGCCGCGCCTCGACGGACTTGGTCTCACCGAAAAGATTCGCCGCGAACCAAAGTACGCCGAGTTGCCCATCATCCTGGTGACCTCTCTGGCGTCGGAAGAGGACCAGCGGCGCGGCCTCGAGGCAGGAGCCAACGCCTATCTGATCAAATCCGCGTTCGACCAGCAGACGCTGCTCGACTGCCTGGAAAGGTTGCTATGATGAAACGACGGGTTGACGCCGAAGGCGATCACAAGATTCGCGTGCTGGTGGTGGAAGACTCCGCCATCTCGGTCGAACTGATCCGCAGAATGCTGGCCGACACGCCCGACATCGACATCGTTGGCACGGCAACCAATGGGGTCGAAGCGCTGGAATTGATTCCCCGGCTCCGGCCCGATGTCATCTGCACCGAGTTGCACATGCCAAAGATGGACGGATTCGAGCTGACCCGCGAGGTGATGGCGCGTCACCCTCTGCCAATCCTGATCTTGAGCATTTCGGTTCAGGCCGAGCAGGAACACAATATCTTCCAGACGCTGGAGGCAGGGGCGGTCGATATCCTGGCCAAGCCACGCGGCGGACTCGAGGCCGACTTCGGCGTCATCGCCCACGAGCTGATTCAGAAGATCAGGATCCTGAAAGGCGTCAAGGTCATCAGCAGACGCCGGGCTGCTAGCGCCTCAACCGCCCAGCCAGCGCCGCCGTTGCCCCGGCCCACCAGAGTCACACCGCGCATCATCGCCCTCGGTGCCTCGACCGGCGGTCCGCAAGCGCTTGATGCGATCCTGCGGGAGTTGCCGGCCGACTTTGCAACGCCGCTGGTGTGCGTGCAGCACATTGCCGAGGGTTTCATGCAAGGGCTGGTCGATTGGCTGGCCAATTCCTGCAGCATTCGCGTGAGCACCGCCGTGGAAGGCGCTGAACCGCGACCCGGTACAGCCTACTTTCCCCCGAACAATCGCCACATCGAAATTGACGCCAACGGCCGGTTCCGTTGTTCCGCCGCACTTCCTTTCGGTGGACACCGACCGTCAGTCAATATCGCCTTCAGCTCCATTGCACGCCACTATGGCGACGCTGCGGTGGGGGTGCTGCTCACTGGCATGGGACAGGATGGCGCCCAGGGGTTGCTCGAGATCATTCGCGCGGGTGGGTACACCATAGCGCAGGACGAAGAATCCTCGGTGGTATTCGGCATGCCGATGCGTGCGATTGAACTCGGCGCGGCGTCTCAGGTGTTGCCGCTGCAACGCATTGGGCCGACCCTGCGCGCACTGACGGCCGGCAACGCTGCCAGCCATGATCCGAACCGACGAATGAGAGCCCGACAGTGAAAGCCGAACTAGCCGCCACCGAAACGCGTGCCACCGAGGGCGCGACCATTTTAGTGGTGGAAGACAGCCGTATCCAGGCCGAGATGTTGCGCCGCACCTTGACCGGAGCGGGCTACGTCGTAGTGCTGGCCGGCCACGGCGCCGAAGGTCTGGTAATGGCCCGGTCACATCGTCCCACCGTAGTGGTGAGCGACGTCACGATGCCAGTCATGGACGGCTTCACCTTCTGTCACCAACTGCGGCAAGACCCGGCAATTCAAGACATTCCGGTGATCCTGCTGACCGCGCTGTCCGACTCGGATGACGTAATCCTCGGACTTAAGGCCGGCGCCGATTGCTATGTCACCAAGCCCTACGACGCGCCACTGCTGCTGTCTCGAGTGGCCGCAATGGTGACGGACCCTCCCCTTCGTGGTCAGCCTCAGGAAACGCTCGCGGTGAAGGTTGCCGGCAAGACGGTCCAGGTTCGTGCCGGGGCGCAGCAGATTCTCAATCTGCTCGTCTCCACCTATGAAAATTCGATGCTCCACCAACGCGACCTGGCTGCATCGCGGGACACCATCTCTTCCCTGAACGTTGATCTCGAGGATAGGGTGCGCAGACGCACGCTGGAACTGGAGCAAACAGTAGGCCAGCTGGGCGACGAAATCGAAACGCGCCGGTCGATTGCCGAACAGCTGGGCGCTTCGTTTAGGGCTCTGGAACGCCTCAACGAACGGCTGGGAACTCTCGATAAGTTGGGGAAGCAGTTGCAAGTTTGCCGTTCACCCGAGGACGCTTTCGAGATCATCCGGAATGCTGCAACGCAAATGCTGCCTTCCTTCCCTGGAATGCTGGCCGTCGTGGATCCGTCGAGCGAGAGCGCCCGTGTCGTTGTCGAATGGGGTAAGCACACCGGCGGCGAACCCATCTGGTCGAAGCGCGATTGCCTGGCACTGCGCCCCGGCGTGATGCACGCCCCCGATAAGGTCAATCCCCGGGTCGCCTGCTCCGGGGCGTGTGGACTTTGCGGTGCGCCCGGCCTATGTATGCCCCTCATTGTCAATGAGACGACGCTGGGCTTGCTGCGCTTTGAAGGCTTGTCCCTGGCGCCGAGCTCGACGACTGACCGAGAGAATCTCGAACACGAAGCACAAATTCATTTCGTCGAAGCAGCGGCGACAACCATCGCACTGGGCCTTGCGAACATCAACTTGCTCGGCGAATTGCGGCAACAGTCCTGGCGAGACGCATTGACTGGTTTGTACAACCGACGTTTTCTCGACGATGCACTACGGCGCGAAGCAGCTCGCGCCGTGCGCAGTGGCAATCCGCTCAGTTTGATCATGCTCGACATCGACCTTTTCAAGCGCGTCAACGACAACCACGGCCACTTGGCGGGCGATCAGCTACTCAGGTGGCTCGGGAACTACTTGCAGCAAAGCGTGCGGGGCGAAGACCTGGCCTGCCGCTATGGCGGCGAGGAATTTCTTTTGCTCCTCCCCGGCGCCAATCTGGAAAATGCGGGTATGCGTGCCGAGCAGATCAGGATCGGTGTTGAAGCCGAATCAAGGATTGAACTTGACGGCGCTGCGATCGGCCCGATTACGGTGTCGCTGGGAGTGACGACAACATACCTGGATGCAAACGACGAGGCGCATCTGGTGGCCGCGGTGCGAACTGCCGACGAAGCCCTGCTCCGGGCCAAGCGCCAGGGCCGCAACTGCGTGGCCCATGCCGGTCTCGAACTTGGTCGCAGTGCCGCGATCACCAATACGGAAGCGCAGGGGAACGCGTCCCAAAGGACATCAGAGCCATGAAACCGATAGCCAGTGACGTGGAACCAGGCAACGAACGTCCCCACCGCAACCAAACCATCCTGATCGTCGAGGATAGCTCGGTGCAGACCGAACTGCTGCGCCGTGCCCTCGAAGGGGCGGGGTATCGGGTGATCGCGGCGAGAAACGGCGCCGAAGGTCTGGCGAGCGCCAAGAGCCACCATCCGGCTGCGGTGGTAAGCGACATCAACATGCCGGTGATGGACGGCTACGAGATGTGTCGGGCTATCCGCCAGGAGGAATCGCTAGATCCTGTGCCGGTCGTGCTCCTGACCATGCGCTCCGAGCCGGAGGATCTCATCCGCGGCCTCAATGCCGGCGCCGACGGTTATCTGACCAAGCCCTACGACGTGCCGGCCCTGCTCTCACGCCTGGCAGCGCTGCTCGCCAACCCCCCGGCTCCGCCGCCGGCACACGAACGCAGGAAGGTGAAATTGACCTTGGGCGGGGAAACCTACCTGGTCGATGCCCACGGCCCACGGATGCTCAATCTGCTGATTTCGACCTATCAGAACACCGTGCTGCAGAATCGCATCCTCGCCACGACCCAGGCTGCCCTCGAAGATCTCAACCGGAACCTGGAACAGAAGGTGTTGGAACAGACTGCCGCGATCCGGTCCAGCGAAGAACGCTTTCGCTCGCTGATCGAAAACGCCTCGGATCTGGTTGTGGTGACAGCCGCGGACGGAACCGTCGTCTATGTCAGCCCGTCGATCATGCGGATCGGCGGCTATCAGGCCGAAGAGGTCATCGGTAAGTCGTTTCTCATCCACGCCCATCCTGACGACCAGTCCGACGCCACGAATGTCATCAAAAGGCTCTTGCGCGATCCACAAACCCCGCAGTCCTCGGCGTTACGCTTTCGCCACCGCGAAGGCACCTGGGTGATGCTCGAGTCGATCGCGAGGAATGCACTCGACGACCCGGCGATCGCTGGAATCGTCATCAACGCGCGCGACGTCACCGATCGCACGATTGCAAACGAGACCCTGCGCGAGAGCGAATCTCGCTACCGCTCATTGTTCCAGAACTTGCTCAACGGCTACGCTCATTGCCGGATGATTTACGACGATGCGGGTCGCCCTGATGATTTCGTCTACCTCGACGTCAATCAATCACTTGAGCGGATCAGCGGGCTGGAGAACGTGGTTGGAAAGCCCGTCAGCGTTGTCATTCCGGGCATCAAGGAACTCAGCCCGGAACTGTTCGAAGCCTACGGTCGCGTCGCCGCCACCGGGACGCCCGAGACTTTCGACTTCGATTTCAAATCGAAAGAGCAGTGGTACACCATTTCCGCCTATAGTCCCGCGCCGGGTGAATTTGTGGCGGTATTCAACGACATTACCGAGCGCAAGCTGGCCGAGCAACGGAACGAGCAACAGATGCGGCAGCTCGAAATCGCGTTGATGCAGACCGTCGGGGTGGCGACCAGCCTCAGTGGCATGCGCGATCCCTACACTGCCGGCCACGAGCGCCGAGTTGCCGAAATTGCCGCGGCGATTGGCGCCGAGCTTGGTTTTGACGCCAACCGGCAGGAAGGATTACGAGTCGCGGGGCTGCTTCACGACGTCGGCAAAATGACTATACCGGCAGAAATTCTGTCCAAGCCCAGCCGACTCTCAGCGATTGAATTTCAGTTGATCAATGAGCATGCGCGGGCCGGCTACGAAGTGCTCAAACATGTCCAATTCCCCTGGCCAGTCGCTGAAGTTGCCTTGCAGCACCACGAGCGCATGGACGGTAGCGGATATCCCCAGGGCCTGGCCGGCGAAGCGATCCTGCTTGAGGCGCGGATCACCGCCGTGGCCGACGTGCTCGAGGCGATGTCGACCCACCGCCCCTACCGGCCGGCACTGGGTATTGCCAACGGGCTGGCCGAAATCGAGCGCGGGCGCGGGACGCTGTATGACCCCGCGGTCGCCGACGCCTGCCTGAAACTGTTCCGGGAAAAGGGCTACGCGATTCCGGACTGATCGGGTCCATGCACGCAGGAACGATCGATAAGGCCTCTCGGGCCGCGGCCAGCGGCCGAGCCTCGTCGGCACCAGATCACTTCAGCGCCTGGCCCAGTATTGCATCATCAGTTCGTGCGACCACTCTGGTTGCCTGACCGCCTGGCGCGGCAGGAATTCGCTCATCACCGGCTTGATGTCGTGACCTGCCCCCTGTGGCCGTACCAACTGCTGATTCGTGAAGTTCGCTCGCATTCACTGCCGGCCCGAGAACACCGCCCCCAGCCACCCCTCGATCTGCTGCCGCCGGAAGTACCTCTCCCCAAAGATCTTCCGTGGCTCTGGCAGCTCGCCCCCCACGATATAGCGCTCGACGCTTCGCGGCGTTACGCCGAAGCGCTCGGCGAGCTGTTTGATGGAAATGAGCTCGTCGATGCTGACCGGCTCAGGCTGGTTGCGGGACGCGTTTCTTGCAGTTCCCATGTGGATCTCCAGAAGATAGGGTGGAGACCCATGAAGCAACCCGGTTTACGGCCGCGGCCGCGCCGCCGCCCGAAACCCCGATCGTGCAAAATCGTGCGACACGCCCGCCCCTAAACCCTGTCGTTTTCTGTCGTTGCATGTCGCGCCATGTCGCGCTAACATCTTGATTCCTAAGCCATTGTTCTCTTGTGACCGCGTGTAGCAGGGGGCCGATTTCTGTTCGGGACGTAGAGGTCGGAAGCTCCAGTACCCCGCGCGGGCCTGAGCCTCTGTATGAGTGGGCGGCCAACGAAACGCGCGGGTCGACCACATTCTCTCAGCGCATGTGCTGGCGGCAGGATTTCTCGAACTCTGCGCGCACAAAATACGACTGGCGGAAAGCCCTGATCTTCTTCGGGGCCGGCAGGACGCCGTCCCAAATCATCCGGTAAACGGTGCGCCGGCTCACTTGCAGCGTGGCACACACGGCCGCCATCGTCATCAGTTCCATTCTTCTGCTCCTGGTTATCGTCCAGGTACAGATAGACACCGCGTTTATCCGGGCCGCCCCGCAACACATTTGGTGAGCGTTTGGTCTGAATCGGGGTTCTTTTGGCACGCAC
>JAGXFR010000008.1 GCA_024637155.1 Burkholderiaceae bacterium
GCACACTTCGCCGCATCGAGAAGGTCGATGAACCGGGCAAAAACGGTACACTTATCCACAGCCGACCCTCAAAAAGTCGGCATCAGCCCCGGCTCAATATTGAATCGGCACGGTGGCTCAGATTTGAACCGGCGCCGACAGACGGTTACACCCTGCGCCTGATCCGCGAGGAAATCGCCACCAACTACAAGCTCTCGCTGCAGGAGGCCCTGGCAGCGGTCGAACTCGAGCAGGGCGACATCGACCGTAAGCTAATCTACGCACACCCACGCTTTGTCGAACCTATGCTCGAGTACATCATCGACAATTTCGAGAAGAGCCGGGGTGCGCTCGACGATGCCACCATAGGCGGGATGGTGATATGTGACAGCTCCGAGCAGGCCAGAATGATGTTTGGAATCTTTCAGTCCCGTCTCGCCTCGAACCCTGGTGAACTGCACTCGCCAGGCCATGCAGACGAGCCAGAGGCACTGCCGATTGTGGCCGAACCTTCCCTCAGCTACGCCAAGCAGCAAATGCAGGCCAACAAGGTCAAGAGCGGTGCCCTGATACTGCACGACATCGGCAGCAAACAGGAGCGAAAGGACTGGGTGGAAGATTTCAAGGCGGGCAAGATTGACCTGCTGTTCGTCTACAACATGTTGCTCACCGGCTTTGACGCTCGGCGGCTCAAGAAACTCTACGTGGGCCGGGTGATTCGCAAGCACAACCTCCTTCAGGCCCTAACCCGGGTAAACCGCCCCTACAAGGATTTCCGCTACGGTTACGTGGTCGATTTCGCCGACATCCGCAAGGAATTCGACGCCACCAACAAAGCCTATTTCGACGAGTTGCAGGCTGAATTGGGCGACGAGCTGGAGCACTACTCCAACTTGTTCAAGTCAGCCGAGGAGATCCAGAGCGAGATCGAAGGGATTAAGGACATCCTGTTCCGCTTCGATATCGAAAACGCCGAGGAGTTCTCCCGCCAGATCAGCCAGATCCAAGACCGCGCCACGGTACTGGCGTTGAAGAAAGCACTGGAGGATGCCCGCAGCCTTTACCACCTGATCCGCCTGAAGGGCGAATATGGATTACTCCAGCAGCTCGATTTTCAGAAACTGAATCAGCTTTACCGGGAAACCTGTAATCACATTGACCTGCTCAACCTGAAGGAGAGCATCGAATCGAACGCCGACACCACGGGTTTGCTCAATGTTGCCCTGGAAGATGTAGTGTTCCTGTTCACCAAAGTTCGAGAAGAGGAGCTGGTGCTGGCCGACAAGCTCAGGAACACCCTGCGCCAGACCCGCGAGGCTATGGTCGACAACTTCGACCAGCAGGACCCTAAGTTCATCACCCTCAAGGAAGAACTTGAGCGGCTGTTCAAGCAGAAAAAGCTCAATGAAGTCACCCAGGAGGAGATGACCGCCAACATCGGCGCGCTCAACCAGATCCACGACAAGGTCAAAGAGCTGAACCGGCAGAACAACCAGCTCCGCGCCAAGTACCACGGCGACGCCAAATACGCGCGCATCCACAAGCGTCTGCTGGAACTCGGCACACTTTCGGAGAGCGAGCGTCGCATCTTCGCGGCGATCTCAGGCGTCAAGAGGCAAGCCGACGACCAGGTGTTGCAGAATACCCAGCTCCTGGCCAACGAAGGCTATTTTGAGCGGATGATGATGCCGCTGGTGATCAGCGAATTTCAGACGCTGCAGAAGATCACGCTTAATCCGGACACCTCCCGCGCCATCAACCGGATGCTGGTGGCCGAATATATGAATGAATTCGCCTCTGGCAACAGAACCGGAGTACACGCTTGGTAACGCAGGATTTCGAAAAACGCACCCGGCAATTGATCGACAGCCTCAAGGGGATCTGCGCCTCCTACGGCCTCGGCAACGACGGCAATGAGTTCAAGATCATCACCCAGGTCTTTCTCTACAAATTCCTGAACGACAAGTTCGCCTTTGAAGCCAAGAAGATCCGGCCGGATCTGGTCCAGGGCGAAAGCTGGGAACAAGCCATCGCGAACTTGGGCGCTGATGATCTGGAAATGCTGCAACTGCAGATGGGTCCGGACACGGCCCGCCTGAAGCCGGAGCACTTCATCGCCCACCTTTTCAGTCGCCAGAACGCGCCGGATTTTGCCAAGTTGTTCGACGACACCTTGCGTGACATCGCCATCACCAACAACGACATCTTCGCTGTCAAGACCGACGGGGGCGCAAAGGTCACCCTGTTCGACCGGGTAAGCGAGTACATCACGGACACAGCTAAGCGCGATGCCTTCTGCCGCGCCGTCATCAACAAGCTGGTGGAATTCAGTTTCGAGCGCATATTCACGCAGAAATACGACTTCTACGCCGCGCTGTTCGAGTATTTGATCAAGGACTACAACAAGGATAGCGGCGGCAAGTACGCCGAGTATTACACCCCGCACGCCGTGGCAAAGATCATGGCCGCCATCCTGGTGCCGGAGGAGGTGCGTGGCAAAGTGAGTAACGTGAGTTGCTACGACCCCTCGGCTGGTTCCGGCACACTCTTGATGAACCTTGCCCACGCCATCGGCGAGCAGCGCTGCGCCATCTACTCGCAGGACATCTCGCAGAAGTCATCCAGCCTGCTACGCCTGAATCTGATTCTGAACAACCTGGTTCACTCCATACCCAACGTCATCCAGGGCAACACCATGCTCCACCCGTACCACCGGGACGGCAAGGCACTAAAGAAGTTCGACTACATCGTTTCCAATCCACCCTTCAAGATGGATTTCAGCGATTTCAGGAATGAGCTGGATGCCAAGGAGCACCAGGAACGCTTCTTCGCCGGGGTACCGAACATACCCAAGCAGGCTGTGGATAAGATGGCCATCTACCAGCTCTTTCTCCAGCACATCATCCATTCACTGAAACCCGGCGGCAAAGCAGCGGTCGTGGTGCCCACCGGCTTCATCACCGCCTCGGGCATCGACAGGAAGATCCGCGAACATCTGGTGGACAACAAGATGCTCGCCGGCGTGGTCTCAATGCCCAGCAACATCTTCGCCACCACCGGCACCAACGTCTCCATCCTCTTCATCGACGACGCAAATAAGCAAGGCGTGGTGTTGCTTGATGCCTCCAACCTCGGCACCAAGGTCAAGGACGGCAAGAACCAGAAGACCCTGCTATCGGAAGAAGAGGAAGGCCGCATCATCGCCACATTCAATGGGAAAGAGGCGGTGGAGGACTTCTCTGTGGTGGTGAACTACGACGAGATCGCCGCCAAGAACTATTCCCTGAGCGCTGGGCAGTATTTCGATGTGAAGATCGAGTACGTGGATCTGACGCCGGAGCAGTTCGCAGCGAAGATGCAGGGCTTTGGCGACAACCTGGATAAGCTTTTCAAGGAATCAGTGGAGCTGGAGCAAGAGATCAGGAAGCAGTTGGCGAGGTTTCGGTATGAATAAGCTGACTCATCATAAGTTTGCCGACTTGTATCGAATGGAATCAGGCATTTCATCTAAGCCCGAACAGGCTGGTCATGGCGCACCATTCCTGTCTTTCTCATCTGTTTTTAACAATTATTTTTTACCGGATGAGCTTGTTGATCGGATGGATACATCCGAGCGCGACCAAAAGAAATATTCGATAAACGAAGGGGATATTTTCTTAACTAGAACGAGCGAGGTTATCGACGAGCTTGGTATGAGCTCGGTTGCGTTAAAGGGCTATCGTAAGGCCACATATAGTGGTTTTCTCAAAAGGCTCAGACCAGTCAAAGAGAAAGTAACGTACCCAAAGTTCATGGCGTTTTACCTGAGGAGCCCTTTATTCAGGAAAACCATGACCAACAACGCAGTATTGACCCTGAGAGCCAGTCTGAACGAAGAAATATTCTCGTACTTGGACCTGCTCCTCCCTGAATACAGCGAGCAGGTCAAAGCGGGAGATTTTCTCTATCTATTGAGTCAAAAAATCGACTGCAACAACCGTATTAACGCCGAACTGGAAGCGATGGCTAAGACCATGTATGACTACTGGTTCGTGCAGTTCGATTTTCCCAACGCCAACGGTAAACCCTACAAATCTGCCGGCGGCAAAATGGTCCACAACCCCAACCTGAAACGGGAGATTCCGGCGGGGTGGTCGGATGGCTCACTGTGGGATATTGCTCGTTATTATAATGGGCTTGCTATGCAGAAATACAGACCAACGGGTAGCCAATTTTTGCCTGTTATTAAAATCAGGGAAATGGGTGAGGGGGTTTCAGAAAGTTCCGAAAGGGCCAGTCCTGACATACCGAGAGAGGCGATAGTTGATGATGGAGACGTACTATTTTCTTGGTCGGCTACCCTTGATGTGAAGATCTGGTCGCAAGGTAAAGGGGCGCTAAATCAGCACATATTCAAAGTTACTTCCGAAAAGTCTCCAAAGACTTTCTACTATTTCGAGCTCTTGGCTTACCTTGCACATTTCAAGATGATGGCTGCGAAAAGAAAAACTACAATGGGCCACATTACGCAAGACCACTTGAAGCAAAGCAGGATTTGTATTCCACCGACGGAATTGCGCTATCAGGCGCACGAACAGATAGAGCCGATATTGAAGAAACACCTGCTGCACGAGAAGGAAAACCAGCAGCTCACCAAACTCCGCGATTGGCTCCTGCCCATGTTGATCAACGGCCAGGTTACGGTGGTATAGCTTTTGATGTGTATGGAACTTACGAGTAAAGAACTTCTTTCAGGCGGCGTACCTAACCAGTAAAGAACTCTTTTTCGAGTAAAGAACTCTGTTTCCAGTAAAGAACTCGAATTACCTCAATCAAGATCAGCGCACAGCCGCCCCTCACTCCACCGTCACCGACTTTGCCAGATTCCTCGGCTTGTCCACATCGGTCCCGCGCGCGAGGGCCGTGTGATAGGCGAGCAGTTGCAGCGGCACGACGTGCAGGATCGGCGAGAGCGCCCCGGCATGGTCGACGAGGTTGATGACGTTCACCCCGTCGCTGGGCTCGATCTTCGTGTCGCGGTCCGCGAAGATGAAGAGCTCCCCACCGCGCGCGCGCACTTCCTGCAGGTTGCTCTTGAGCTTCTCGATCAGTGAATCGCGGGGCGCAACGACGACCACGGGCATCTGCGAGTCGACCAGGGCGAGGGGGCCATGCTTGAGTTCGCCGGCGGCGTAGGCCTCGGCGTGGATGTAGGTGACTTCCTTGAGCTTCAAGGCACCCTCGAGCGCGATCGGGAAGTGCACGCCGCGCCCGAGAAAGAGTGCGTGCTGCTTGAGCGCGAAGCGGCCGGCCCAGTGGCGCACGGCGTCCTCGCAGGCGAGCACGTGGTTCATCGCAGCCGGCAGGTGGCGCAACTGCTGCAGCAGCGCCTGCTCGTTGATGGCGTTGAGGCGCCCGCGCATCTTCGCGAGCACCATCGTGAGCACGAAGAGCGACGCGAGCTGCGTGGTGAAAGCCTTGGTGGAGGCGACGCCGATCTCGGGGCCGGCGCGGGTGAGGAAGCGCAGCTTCGAGTGGCGAATCAGCGAGGACTCGGGCACGTTGCAGATCGACAGCGTGTCGCGCAGTCCCATCGACTTTGCGTGCTGGAGTGCGGCGATGGAGTCGGCGGTCTCGCCCGATTGCGAGACGGTGATCACCAGTGTCCCGGGCAGCGCGACCGAATCGCGGTAGCGGTATTCGCTGGCGATCTCGACAGCGGTCGGGATGCCGGCGATCGATTCCAGCCAGTACTTGGCCACCGACCCGGCGTGATAGCTGGTGCCGCAGGCGATGATCAGCACCTGGCGCGTGCGCTCGAAGACCTCCTGCGCGTCCGCGCCAAAGAGGCCGGTTGAGAGCGTGCGCGCCGACATCACCATCTCGAGCGTGTTGGCGATCGCGCCGGGCTGCTCGAAGATCTCCTTCTGCATGTAATGCGTGTAGGTGCCCAGCTCGATGGAGTCCGCCGAGAGCTGGCTCTCCAGCACCGGGCGTTCGACCGGATTCCCGTCGGCGTCGAAGATCGCGTAGCCCTCGAGGCCGAGCTCGACGACGTCGCCTTCCTCGAGATAGCTGACGTGGCGCGTCACCTGCAGCAGCGCCGAGGTGTCGGAGGCGAGGAAGTTCTCACCCTTCGCGGTGCCGCCGTTGCCGACCCCCACCAACAGCGGCGAGCCGCGGCGCGATCCGACCACGGTGTGCGGTTCCGCGCCGCTCACCGCGGCAATCGCATACGCCCCTTCGAGTTCTCGCGTGGTGCGTTGCACTGCCTCGCGCAGGCACGCGCCCGCGGCGACGTGGCTGTGGATCAGGTGCGCGATCACTTCGGTGTCGGTCTCGGAACTGAACACGTAGCCCTGCGCGATGAGGCCCGCGCGCAGCGCCTCATGGTTCTCGATGATGCCGTTGTGCACCACCGAAACCTCGTGATCCGCACCGCTCGAGAAATGCGGGTGCGCGTTTTGTTCGTTGACGCCGCCGTGCGTGGCCCAGCGCGTGTGCGCGATGCCGGTGGGCGCCTGCGATCCGGCCGCACGCGTCAGATGGTCGAGTTCGGCCACCCGTCCCACGGCGCGCACCCGTTCGATCGCGGCGTTGACGATCGCGATGCCGGCCGAGTCGTAACCGCGGTACTCGAGTTTGCGCAGCCCCTCGATCAAGATCGGCACGACGTTGCGCCGCGCCACTGCTCCGACAATTCCACACATCCTGGTGTTGCTCCATTGTCGCGTCTTCCGGCGCCGGTGCCACCGGCGCTTCGGGCGGGCGCGTGCTCAGTGATTCTTCGTGGTCTTGACGGGGCGCCGCCAGCGCGCGATCGTCACCTGTGGCGCGCGCGAAATGGTCAGCTGGTCGGCGGGCGCGTCGGCCGTGAGCGTGGTTCCCGCACCTAGCGTCGCGCCCTTGCCGACACGCACGGGCGCCACCAGCTGGGTGTCGCTGCCGATGAACGCGTCATCCTCGATCACGGTCTGGTACTTGTTCACGCCGTCGTAGTTGCAGGTGATCGTGCCGGCGCCGATGTTCACGCGCTCCCCGACCGTGGCGTCGCCGACGTAGGCGAGGTGGTTGGCCTTCGAGCCCTTGCCCATCTTCGTCTTCTTCATCTCGACGAAGTTGCCCACGTGTGTCTCGTCGGCCAGCTCGGTGCCGGGTCGCAGTCGCGCATAGGGCCCGATGCGCGCGTTCGCGCCGATCGTCGCGCCGTCGAGGTGAGTGAAGGGCAGCACCTTCGTGCCGGCGCCCACCACGGTGTCGCGGAGCACGCATTGCGCACCCACCGCGACGCCGTTGCCGAGCGTGACCTCGCCTTCGAACACGCAGTTGACGTCGATCGCCACGTCGCGCCCGCACTCGAGCGTGCCGCGCACGTCGATGCGCGCGGGGTCGGCCAGGGTGACGCCCCCGTTCATCAGCGCCAGCGCGACGTTGCGTTGGTAGATTCGTTCGAGTTCGGCGAGTTGCGCCTTGCTGTTCACGCCCAGCGTTTCCCACGCGTCTTCGGGCTGAGCCGAAGCAACCGGCATGCCTTCGGCCACGGCCGCCGCGACAATGTCGGTCAGGTAGTACTCGCGCTGCGCGTTGTTGTTGGTGAGCGCGGCCAGCCAGCGGCGCAGTGCCGGGGTGGGCGCGACGAGGATGCCGGTGTTCACCTCGCGGATCGCCCGGATCCGCTCGTCGGCGTCGCCGTGCTCGACGACGCGCGTGATGGCGCCTTCTTCACGCACGATTCGGCCATAGCCGGCGGGGTCGGTGAGTTCGACGGTGAGCAGCCCGAGGCCATCGGATCCAGCGGCCGCGATGAGTTGCGCGAGGCTATCGCTGCGGGTCAGAGGCACGTCACCGTAGAGCACCAGCGTGGGAACGGTGTCGTCGAGCTGGGGAAGCGCCCGGGAAACGGCGTGTCCGGTGCCCAGCTGCGGCTTCTGCTCCACCCAGCGGATGTCCTCCGCGTCCAGTGCGCTGCGCACCTGTTCGGCCCCGTGGCCGACGACGACGACCAGCCGTCGCGGCGCCAGGCTGCGGGCGCACGCGAGCACGTGTTCGAGCAGCGCCCGGCCGGCGAGCGGATGCAACACTTTCGGGAGGTCGGAATGCATCCTCTTCCCTTGGCCGGCGGCGAGCACGACAATGTTCATCGACGCAACCCTGTTGAAGGCGGGAGGCCCGGTGGCGGGAACGGCAAATCGAAAGCTTAGCACGCGGGCCGTGGGGCTCGCCGTGATGCTGTGCGCACTCTGGCTGGTGCTCGCGGGGTGCTCGGCCACGCGGCTCGGCTACGAGGCGCTGCCGACCCTCGCGCGCTGGCAGATCGATCGCCACCTCGACCTGGACGAGCCGCAGACGGCCCTGTTGACGCGGCATCTCGAGGAACTGCAGCGCTGGCATCGGGCCAGCGAACTGCCTGCCTACGCCGCGACCCTGGAGGGCTTCGAGCGTGAGCTGCGCGTTCCGGTGGCCCCCGAAACGGTGGCGTCGTGGCGTGCCGCGGTGTTCGCGGCCTGGATGCCGCTCGCCGATCGACTGGCGCCGGGGGTCGCCGACCTCGCGCTGACCCTGCGCCCCGAGCAGTTCGCCGCGCTGACGCGGCGCTACGAGCGGACCAACCGCGAGTTCCGGGACGACCATCTGGGCGCTTCGCCGCAGCGCCAGACAGAGCTGCGCGGCGATCGGGTGGTGCGTCGCGCCGAGCGCTTCATCGGGAACCTGTCGGGCGCGCAGGAGCGCGACGTGCGCCGCTGGGCCGCCGCGCTCCCCGCGGTGGAGGGCGACTGGCTCGCCGAGCGCCAGTCGCGTCAGCTCCGACTGCACGCGCTGCTGGAATCGATCGCGACCGAGCGTCCTGCGCGCGACGAGGCGGTGCGCCGCGCCCGCGCCATGCTGGCGGATCTCTGGGTGAGCACGGACTCGCAGCGCCGCGAACGCCTGAAAGCCGGGAGCGCCGCGAACGACGCGCTCGCGCTGCGCATCCTGAACGCGGCGACGCGGCAGCAGATCTCGGTGCTGCGCGAGAACCTGCGGGAGTACGTCGCGGATTTCCGGGCGCTCGCCTCCGAGGGGGCTGCGCGCGCGTCACCCTAGAAAAGCAGCCACGCTCCGAGAAGCAGCGCACCGGTCAGCGCCACCGCCATCCAGCCGAGCCAGCGCCGGGTGCGGCGCTGCTCGTCGATCAGCTCGGCGAGCAGCCGGTCGGTGGCGGTGCGGCGCTCGCGCACCGGATGCGCCTGCTGCTCGAGTACGCTGTGGACCAGGCGCGGAATCTGCGGCAGCAGCCGGGACCAGAGCGAAGCCTCTTCGCCCAGCCGCGCGACGAGACCCTCGAAGCCGACCTGTTCGCGCATCCAGCGCTCGAGGATCGGCTTGGCGGTCACCCACAGGTCCAGTTCGGGATCGAGCTGCCGCCCCAGACCCTCGATGTTGAGCAGGGTCTTTTGGAGCAGCACCAACTGGGGCTGGATCTCGACATTGAAGCGGCGCGACGCCTGAAAGAGCCGCAGCAGCACGACGCCCAGCGAAATGTCCTTCAGAGGCCGGTCGAAGACCGGCTCGCAGCAGGTGCGCACCGCGCTCTCGAGCTCGTCGAGGCGGGTGGTCTCCGGCACCCAGCCCGACTCGACGTGCAACTCGGCGATCCGGCGATAGTCGCGCCGGAAGAAGGCCAGGAAGTTCTGTGCGATGTAGTTCTTGTCGATGTCGGAAAGGGTGCCGACGATGCCGAAGTCGAGCGCGATGTAGCGATTGAAATCCGCCTCCCGGTCACCGACCAGGATGTTGCCCGGGTGCATGTCGGCGTGGAAGAAGCCGTGCCGGAAGACCTGCGTGAAGAAGATCTCGACGCCGTCGCGCGAGAGCTTCTTCAGATCGATCCCGGCCGCGCGCAGGCGTTCCATCCGGCTGATCGGGATGCCGTGCATGCGCTCCATCGTGAGCACGTTGGCCGCGCTGTGATCCCAGTAGATCTCGGGAACCCGCAGCAGCCCCGTGCCAGCGAAGTTGCGCCGCAGCTGATTCGCGTTGGCGCCCTCGCGGATCAGGTCGAGCTCGTCGTGCAGGTAGGTGTCGAACTCGCGGATCACCTCGAGCGGGCGCAGCCGGCGCGCATCTTCCGAGAGCTTGAGAAGCAGCACCCCGCCGGCACGCAGCAGCGAGAGATCGCGCTCGATCGCGGGCAGCATCTCGGGGCGCAGCACCTTGACCGCCACTTCCTTGCCGTCGGGCAGCGTGGCGAAGTGCACCTGCGCGATCGAGGCCGACGCCACCGGCGTGTGCTCGAAGGTGGCGAAGCACGCGCCGAGGGATCGCTTCAACCCGCGCTCGATCTCGCGCACCGCCACGTCCGACGGGAAGGGCGGCACCTGATCCTGAAGTTTCGCGAGTTCGTCGGCGATGTCTTCGGGCAGCAGGTCGCGCCGCGTGGAGAGCACCTGACCGAACTTCACGAAGATCGGCCCGAGGCTCTCGAGTGCCTCGCGCAGTCGCACGCCGCGCGGCGCCTGCGGATGGCGCCACAGCCGCAGCGCGCGCGCCCAGCCGCAGACCAGCCGGGCGCCGAGCGGCGCCTCGGGGCCGGCGATCGCGAACTCGTCGAGCCCGTAGCGCCAGGCGACGAACACGATCTTGGCCAGTCTCAAGGTGCGCATGGCGGCCTATTCTACGGTCGCGCGCAGGCCGGCGAAATCAAAGAGATCCCGGTCGAGCAGGTGCGACGGGCGCACCCGCCCAAGCGCGCCGAAGATGCTCTCGATGCGCCCGGCGTGGCGCCGCTCCCAGTCGCGCAGCAGCCGCTTCATCTCCTGGCGCTGCAGGTTGGGCTGCGAGCCGCACAGGTCGCAGGGAATCAGCGGGAACGCGCGCCACTGCGCGTAGGCTTCGAGATCGTCTTCGCGGACGTAGGCGAGCGGCCGGATCACCACGTTGTCCCCGTCGTCGGAAACCAGCTTCGGCGGCATCGCCTGGAGCTTCCCGCCGTAGAAGAGGTTCAGGAAGAAGGTCTCGAGGATGTCGTCGCGGTGATGGCCCAGTGCGATCCGGTTCGCGCCCAGTTCGCGCGCGACCCGGTAGAGATTGCCGCGGCGCAGCCGCGAGCACAGCGAGCACATCGTGCGGCCCTCGGCGATCACGCGCTTGACCACCGAGTAGGTGTCGCGCTCCTCGATGCGAAAGGGTACGCCGCGCGACTGCAGGTAGTTCGGCAGCACGTCGCGCGGGAAGCCGGGCTGGCCCTGTTCGAGGTGAACGGCGACGATCTCGAACTTTTCCGGCGCGCGCTCACGCAGGGTGAGCAGCAGGTCGAGCAGGCCGTAGCTGTCCTTGCCCCCCGAGAGGCAGACCATCACCCGGTCGCCCCCCTGGATCATCGCGTAGTCGCCGATCGCCTGTCCGGTGAGGCGCAGCAGGCGCTTGTGCAGCTTGTTGCGCTCGCGCGCGAGGCGCTCGGCCGCGCGGTGCGGCGTCGGGGCGGGCGCAGGCGCCGCCGCACCCGCAGCGACGTCGTGCGAGGCCTCCGAATCCCTCGGCGGACTTCGGTGGCGAACGATTTCGCGGATCTCGCCCGACATCAGGATCGCATGCGAAAGACTTCCACGCCCACCGTGCGGCAGTCGGGGTAGACGCCCGGCTTCTCGGTGCTGGCGCGCACCGCCTGCACGCCGGGGTACGCGAGGCAGATCGCGACGATTCCGTCGAGCAGCGTCTCCTGCAGGTTGAAGTGGCGCGAGTGCGCCAGCTCGATCACCTGGGCGCGGACCTGATCGTAGTCGAGCACGTGGCGCACATCGTCTGCTTCGGAGGTGGATGCCGTGAGCGACACGAACAGGTCGATGTTGATCACCACCGGTTGGCGCGCTTCGCGCTCGGCGGCGTGGAAGCCGATCGAGACGTCGAGACGGAAATCGCGCAGGAAGATCTTGCGGCAGTCGCTCATGCGCAGGTCGCGGGAATCGGTCACGCGGGCCTCGCGGTGACGGTGTTCTGGTTCAAGTCTTTCTCCATGGCCTCGGGTGCGCGGCTCACGCCGGCCGGCGCGCATCCGCTGCGCCGCTGTCCAGATACATGACGTCGCGCTCGAGGCCCAGCAGGTGCTGTCCGCCGTCGACGATCAGGTTGACTCCGGTGATCGCGGACGCGCCGGCGAGGAACAGCACCGCGGCGACGATGTCGGCGCTGGTCGAGGACTGCCCGAGCGGCGCGTGCGCGTGCGCCCGCTCGAAAGCGGGTCCGCTCGGCTCGCCATCGATCATCGTGATCCCGGGCGAGACGCCGACGACCCGCAGGCGCGGCGCCATCGCCATCGCCATCATCCGCGTTGCCCCCAGCAGCCCGACCTTGCTCAGCGTGTACGAGAAGAAGTCGGGATTCAGGTGGTCGAGTTTCTGGTCGAGCAGGTTGATGACCACGCCGCGACCCTCCGCGCCGAGCGCGTCATAGAGACGCCGCGCGAGCCGGATCGGGGCGCACAGGTTGGGGCGCGCGTGCGCTTCCAGGTTTGCGTACTCGAAGGCGTCGGGATCGTCGTACTCGAAGCGCGACGCGCTGTTGATCACGCAGCACAGGCCGGGCATCTGCATGGCCTCGTCGAAGAGGCGGTCGGTGTCGTCCTGATCCGCGAGGTCGGCCATCACGGTAAGCGCCTGGCGCCCCAGTGCCCGGATCTGCGCGGCGGTCTCCTGCGCATCGAGCGCGGAACTGCGGTAGTGAACCACCACGTTCCAGCCGGCACGCGCCATCCCGAGCGCGATGTCGCGCCCGAGGCGCTTCGCGGCGCCGGTGACGAGGACGGTTTTCGGGATGGTGGTCTCGTTCATGTGCGGGCTGTGGGCAACCCACGCGGCCAGGCCAATCCGTCGTGCGCGCGCGCCGTGGGAGCAGAGGAAACAGTGTAGCCGATGCGGGCCGCCGCACCGTCCGGGAATCCCCGTGGGTTGACTACAATGCTCGCATGAATCAGCTTCCCAAGCCCGAAGCCGAGGCGCTGGCGGTGAGCCGTGCGCTCTCGCGCGCGCTCACCCAGCGCATCGAGCACGCGGGCGGCTGGATCGGGTTCGACGCGTTCATGGGCGCGGCGCTCTATGAGCCGGGTTTCGGGTACTACACGGGCAACTCGCGCAAGTTCGGTCGCGGCGGCGACTTCGTCACCGCCCCCGAACTCTCTCCGCTCTTTGGCGCCTGCGTCGCCGCGCAATGCGCGCAGTGGCTCGAGGTGGTTCCCGGCGGCGTCCTCGAATTCGGCGCCGGCACCGGCATGCTGGCGGCACACATGCTCAACGAGTTGGCGCGACTGGGCATCGACGACGTCGCTTACCGAATCGTGGAGCTCTCCGCGCCCCTGCGTGCGGTGCAGCGTCACACGATCGAGACCCTCGCCGGGCACGCATTGCCGCGGGTGCGCTGGCTCGATGAGCTGCCCGCGCGCATCGATGGCGTCGTGATCGCCAACGAGGTGCTCGACGCAATTCCGGTACGCCGTTTCGTGCATGACGGAACGCAGGTGTTCGAGCGCGGGGTGGCGTGCCGCGCAGGGGCGCCCGACGCGGCGGACGACCCCTTCGCGCCGGCCTTCGGCTGGGCGGACCGACCGGCAGACCCCGACTTCGACGCGGCGGTGCGCGCAGCGCTGGAGCGCTCGGGGTGGCCCGACGACGAGCGTTTCGTGCCCTACGAATCCGAGCTCGGCGAGCAGGCGTGCGCCTGGGTCGAAACGATCGGCGCCCGGATGGGGCGCGGTGCGCTGCTGCTCTTCGACTACGGCTTCCCGGCCCGCGAGTTCTACCACCCGCAGCGCAGCGCCGGAACCCTCGCGTGCCACTATCGCCACCGGGTCCACTTTGATCCGTTCCTGGTGCCGGGACTGCAGGACGTCACCAGCCATGTCGATTTCTCGGCAATCGCCGCGGGCGCGGCGCGCGTCGGGCTGGCGCCGCTGGGCTACACCTCGCAGGCGAATTTCCTGCTCAACGCCGGATTGCTCGACCGGCTCGCGCAGGTGCCCACCGATGAGTCGCTCGCCTACGCGCGCCAGTCGCAGGCGGTCCAGGTTCTGGTGTCGGAAGCGGAGATGGGAGAGCTCTTCAAGGTGATCGCCTTCGGTCGCGAAGTCGCCGACGATGCGCTCGGTTTTTCGCGCGGTGACCGGTACGACGCGCTCGCGTGAAGTGGCTGATCGCCACGGCGCTCGCGCTGTTCATTTTCTCGGGGTTGATGCCCTGGCTGCGCCGGATCGGCTTCGGGCGGCTGCCCGGTGACCTGAATTTTCGCCTCTTCGGCCGCGATTTCGCCGTGCCGCTGGCCTCGACCCTGCTGCTCTCAGCGCTGGCGGCGCTACTTGCCCGCCTGTTGTAGCCCCGCGCCGGGCGCTTCGCCCAGTGCCGCGCTCACCGCCGCGACCCGTGCCGCGTGGATCGCCTCCTGGATCTGCTGCGCCTGGGGCCCCACCCGCAGCGCAATCGCGCCGGCATCCACGTCGCGCATGGCTGCGGCTGCGTCTTGCAGGCGCCGTGCCTGCGGGAACGGGTGCGCCTCGTAGCCCAGCCGGCCGCGGTAATCTGCCTCGCACGCTTCGAGGATCCCGGCGAGGCGTCCCGGGCGGCGCATCACGTCCAGCCGCTCGAGCAGTTCAACCAGGGACGCCGGGGGCAGCCGCAGCGCCCGGTGCACCTGTCCGTGCTCACGCGCGACGAGCACCGCGAGTTCCTGACATTCCAGCGGCGCCCGCAGGCGCGCGGAAACCTCCTCGACCAGACGCACCGAGCGTTGCTCGTGCTCCGGGTGGCGCGGCAGTTCCGCTGCCGGCGTCGTGCCCTTGCCCAGGTCGTGGAGCAGCGCCGCGAAGCGCACCGGCAGGGCGAAGCCGCGCGCCGCAGCGTAGTCGGTCACCATCATCACGTGCACCCCGGTGTCGCCCTCGGGGTGGTTCTCGGTGGGTTGGGGCACCCCCCAGAGGCGCGCGAGTTCAGGGAGGATCACCTCGAGCGCGCCGCAGGCGCGCAGCACTTCGAACATCCGCGACGGGTGCTGTTCCATCAGGCCGCGCGAGATCTCCTGCCACACGCGCTCGGGAACCAGCGCGTCGATCTCGCCGAGATCGACCATCAGGCGCATCAGCGCGTGCGTCTCGGGTGCGACGCTGAACTCGGAGAACCGTGCGGCGAAGCGCGCGAGCCGCAGGATGCGCACCGGATCCTCGACGAAGGACTCGCTGACGTGGCGCAGGATCCGGTCCGCGAGGTCGCGCTGCCCGCCGTAGGGATCGACGATTTCGCCGTCCTCGCCGCGCGCCATCGCGTTGATCGTCAGGTCGCGCCGCCGCAGGTCGTCTTCGAGGGTTACATCCGGCGAAAAGTGGACCTGGAAGCCGCGGTAGCCGCGCCCGGTCTTGCGCTCGGTGCGCGCCAGCGCATGCTCCTCGCGCGTCTGCGGATGCAGGAACACCGGAAAATCCTTGCCGACGGGCCGGAAGCCGCGCGCGACCATCTGTTCGGGCGTGGCGCCGACCACGACCCAGTCGTGATCCGCGACCGGTAGCCCGAGAAGTTCATCGCGGATCGCGCCGCCCACGCAGTAGGTCTTCATCGCCGGGTTTGCAGGGCGCTCGTTCGCATCGAGGAACTCGGTCAGTCGGGAGCGCTGCGGTACGGCTCGTCGTACGCCAGGAAATCGTGCTCCGCGCATGCCGCCTCGGACCACTCGCGCATGGCGGGCAGCGCGAGCATCGTCTCCATGTAGTCGCGCACCGGAGTCGGAACCGCAATCATGTAGGTCGAGAAGCGCGAGACAACGGGCGCGTAGTACGCATCGGCAGCGCAGAACGCGCCAAAGAGAAACGGCCCGCCGTTCGCGTGGACCTGGCGCAGTTCGCTCCACATGGCCACGATCCGGTCGACGTCGCGCTGCACCTCGGGGCTTTGCCCGCGACCGGGAAGCTGCGCCTCGATGTTCATCGGCAGGCCGGCGCGCAGTGCGCCGAAACCGGCATGCATCTCGGCGCAGATCGAGCGGGCGCGAGCCCGCGCGCGCGGCTCGCGCGGCCAGATTCCTGCCTGCGCATGGCGCTCGGCGAGGTACTCGATGATGGCCAGCGAATCCCACACGACGAAATTGTCATCGACGAGCACTGGCACCCGGGGTGGGGCGCCGATCGCGGCGAGCTTCTCCGCGAACTGCGGGTCCGACAGACGCAGCAGGCGGGCTTCGAAGCCGATGCCGGCCTGGCGCATCAGCAGCCAGGCGCGCAGCGACCAGGAAGAGTAGTTCCGGTTGCCGATGTAGAGGGTTGGCATCAACGTTGCCGATCTCCCACGTGGCCCGGGTTCAGACGCCACCGCGCCGCCTACCCTCAGCGGTGTCGCGGGGCGCGAGATAGCCGGGGGCGATTGCGGCGAGCGAGCTCGGTTTGATGCCCAGTTCGGGTGCGATCGGGCCGCTCGCGACGTTGTCGATCGAGAGCGAATTGAAGTTGTCGCGCGACATCAGCGTGGGACCGGGAGCGAATTCCAGCGCGGCCGCCTGCAGCCAGCCCACCCGATCGGGCAGCCGCAGCACCGGCGCCACGCGTCCGGCGTAGAGTCCGGCGAGCTCGAAGAGCTGCGCGAGCGTGAAGACCTGCGGTCCCGCCAGCTCGTAGCAGCGTCCACGGGTGAGGCGATTGTCGAGGCACGCGATGATCGCCTGTGCGACATCTCCGACATATACCGGCTGGAGCCGGGTATCCGCGCGGGCGAGCGGCACCAGCGGGGCGAAGCGCTGCAGGGCCGCGAAGGTGTTCAACAGCTTGTCGCGGGGCCCGAAGATCACGGATGGCCGCAGAATTGTCCAATCGATCCCGCCGGCCTCGCGCACGACCTGTTCCCCAGCGGCCTTCGAGCGCAGGTACATCGACGGCCCGGATTTCCCGTCATCGGCCACGCCCAGCGCGGAGATATGGATCAGCCGGCGCACCTTGTGGCGCGCGCAGGCGGCGACAATCCGGCGCGGCAACTCGACGTGGGCAGCGGCGAATTCGGGACCGAAGGGATCCCCCGTTCTGCCATGCAGGATTCCGACCAGGTTGACCACTGCGTCGCAGCGTCTCACCAGACCGGCCAGCTCATCGTCACGCTGGATGTCCGCCGCGACGATCTCGACGGTTGGCAACGGCCCCAGATGGGCGGCGCGCCCGGGGCGGCGGGTCGGCACGAGCACGTGGCGGTTGCCTTCCACCAGGCGCTCTGCCAACGTTGCGCCAACGAAACCCGATCCGCCAAGAACAAGGATGCGCCGGTATTCCATTTCGCTCTCCCGAATCGTTATGGCACGGCAGTGGGTGCAGCGGGCCGCGCCTGAACGCTGCCCAATCGAGCGCGCAGCGACTGGGGTTGTCCCGAGAAAACGGCCGCGTAGTAGGTGGCGTTCGAGAGCACCTTCTTGACGTAGTCGCGGGTTTCGCTGAACGGGATGATCTCCGCGAAGATCGCGCCCTCGACACTCCCGGACAGTGTCGCACGCCAGCTGCGCGGCCGGTTCGGCCCGGCGTTGTACGCTGCCGACGCGAGCACGGGCGAGCCCTCGAGGTCGTCGAGAACGGTCTTCAAATAGAAGGTGCCGAAGCGCAGGTTCACCGACAGCTCATCGAGCTGCTCCACCCGGAAGTCGGTGACGCCCAGCTTGCGGGCAATCCATCGTCCGGTCGCCGGCATGATCTGCATCATGCCCTTCGCGCCGGCACTCGAGCGCGCGTCCGAGATGAAGCGCGATTCCTGGCGGATGAGTCCGTAGACCCATGCCGGATCCAGCCCGCGCTCGCTCGCCGCGCTCGCCAGCTCGTCGCGATGCGGGGAGACGAAACGCAAGTCGAAGTCGTGCTCGGAACGCGTCCGATCCGCGGTGTTGACGCAGCGATCCAGTATGGATTGCGCGCAGGCGTGGGTGGCGGCGGCGAGCAGCTGGCGGTCACTCATCCCGCGCAACTGGTAATTCCATTCCCGGTTGCCCTCGGGACGCATTCCCAGCTCGTAGAAGCGCATTGCCCGGGCGAACCCCGGATTGCTGCCCGCCTCGACGAGTTCTGCCGGCGTCGGAGGTGCCCCGCGGGCGGGGATGCGGGTCAGCTCACCCAGATCTTCGGCCGCCAGCTGGCCGTAAAAGTGGAACTGACCCGCGATCGTGCGCAACTGCGCGTCCGCCTCGGCCGTCTGGCCCTGCGCCCGCAGCGCGCGAGCCCGCCAGTAGACCCACGTCGGTTCAAGCCGCCCCGCCGGCGTCATGCGTTCCGTCGTGGCGAGCAGCAGCGGCCAGTCCTGTGCGCGCAGCGCCGCGCGGGCCAGCATCTCCCAGGTGTCATCCGAAGCGCGTGCCGTGAGCGCGCGCCGCGTCCAGGCAGCCGCCTCCGGAGCGAGCCGGCGCATTGCGGACGCGGCAATCTGCGACCAGACGAAGCTGCGGTCGTCCTCACCCAATGCCGTGCCGATGGTCTCGAGTCGCGGGACGGCCGCCTGCGGCCGAGAGCGCGCGAGGCGGGTCAGCGCGATCAGCGTGAGCGTGGAGTCGGCCGGGCTCGCGAGCGCCTTTTCCGGATTGGCCAGCGCGCCTGCTACGGCCGCCCCGTCGAGCCCGAGCAGTGCGGCGACCTCGCCGATCGTTCCCGCGTTGTTATGCTCCAACGCGAGGAGCAGCCGGGCGCGCAGTTCCGTGGGCCCGTAGGCGCTGGCGTTGACCAGCGTCGTGAGGAACGAGAGACAGTTCTCACCCAGGTCCCGCGTCCGTTCGAGAGCGGCCAGCGCTTCGGCGCCCGGGGCCGCGCCGCGCAGCAGGTTCGCCTTGCCGGCCAGACAGAACACGCGCGCGTCGTCGCGCAGTATCCACGCGGGGAACTCGGCGTCGAACGTTTTCCAGTCGCCGCGCTTGGCCAGGTTCAGCAGCCAATCACGGCGCAGCAGGTCGGCGACGAGCGTGCCCGGATTCTCACGCAGGAATGCCTGCACACGCCGGTCGGGCATGGCGGCGCCGGCGCGCTCGTCGGCAAGAGCAAGTTGCAGCCGCCAGTAGTCGAGATAGGGCTTGAGCCCCGGTGGCGCGACGGCACGCGCCGCCGCTGTCTCAAATCGGGCCACATCGCCCCGCGCCGCGGCGCTGCGCGCCTGGACGAATGCCTCGGAGGCGGGCGCAAGAGCGGGGGCCGGGGTGGCGCGCGCACGTGCCTCCCCGGGCACGCCACAGGCAAGCGAGCCTAGAATGAGGAATATAGTGGCGAAACGCCCTGACAACACGGGGAAATGACAGGCAAATGACATCACGATCGAGAATACCACGCGTCATTGACGACGCAGACAGTCGCCGTGCTGCACGAAAGGTGCTTGTCGACCGGCGCGTGGTGCTGGACGACGAGGCACGCGAGGCGGCCGATCAGGCCATCGCGACCGCGCTCGCGGCGCGCCTCCCGCAGGACCCGCGAGGGTGTTGCCTGGGCGCCTATCTGTCGATTCGCGGTGAGCCGAATCTGCGCGGCTTGCTCACCCAATGGGTGGCGCGCGGCGGCGTGGTTGGACTGCCCCGTGTCCCCGAGGAGCCCGGTCCGCTCGATTTCGGGCGCTGGACGCCGAGCATTCCGTTAGTTTTCGACCGATTCGGGGTCTCGTACCCCCACCCATTCGAGCTGGTGATCCCGGATCTGCTTCTGGTGCCCTGCGTGGGCTTCAACGCCGGCCGCTTTCGGCTGGGTTATGGCGGCGGATACTACGATCGCACGCTGGCGCGGCACCCCGCCCGGGCGATCGGAATCGCCTACGATGACGCCGAGATCGAGGATTTCCGAGCCGCCGCGCACGATATCGCGCTGGCGGAGATCGTCACCGAAACGCGGGTTCTGCGCGCGCCGGCGTAGGCGTGGCGGCGGCCTCGCGTTGCCGGAACCAGTCGACGAATGCATGTGCTTCGAGCGCGGGTGCGTAGTGGAAGCCCTGCGCGCGGTCGCAACCCAGTTCAATCAGGCGCTCGAGCGTTGCCTCGGTCTCGACTCCTTCCGCGAGCGCCTGCATGCCGAAGGTGTGCGCAAGGTCGACGAGAGCACGAACGATGCGGTGATCCGCGCTCTCCTCGGTGATGTTGCGCACGAAGGACTGGTCGATCTTGAGTTCGGTGAGCGGGAACTGCTTGAGGTACGAGAACGACGAGTAACCGGTGCCGAAGTCGTCGATCGCCAGCATGCAGCCCTGTCGGCGCAACTGCTTCATGAAGCCGATCGCCTGGGCCTCGTTCTGCACGATCGCGCTCTCGGTGAGTTCCAGCATCAGTCGGTCGGGAGACACTCCCCAGGTCGCGAGCGCCTGTGCGACGAGAGCGGGGAACGCGGCGTCAAGCAGCGTGACTGCCGAAAGGTTGATCGAGACCGCCACGTCGATTCCCTGTTTCCGCAAGAGACTGATCTGGCGCAACGAGCTGTTGAGCACGTACTGCGTCAGCTGACCCATCATCCCGCGCTCCTCGCAGACCGACGCGATTTGCGCGGCGGGAATCGCCGGCCGATCCGGCCGGATCCACCGCACCAGTGCTTCGACCGCCACGCACTTGCTGGTGGCCAGTTGGATCTGCGGCTGGAAGTAGACGTCGAGTTCGTTGCCGTGCAGCGCGGAACGGACTTCGCGTTCGAGTGCGCCGCGGTGCACGTGCGCCATGTCCGAGTCCAGCGCCGTGATCAGCACGTTGTCGTCGCTGCGCTGGGCTCGCAGGCAGGCGTCGCTCGCTTCCCGCACGAGCAGGTGCGCCTCGGCGAGTGCACCGCCGGGGGACCATGCGCCACCGATCACCGGGCGCAGCGTTACGTGCGTGGGTTCCTGGTCGTCCCGGCCGCTCAGGATCGGTCGCATCAGGCTTTCGCGCAGCGTACTTCCGGCGAGTTCGGCCAGCGACACGTTGGGCAGGTCGCACAGCAGCACCCAGGTTTCGTCGTGGGACACGAACGAATAGCGATCGCCGGGGCGCAGCAACGCTTCGACGCGCCGGGCCACTTCGGTGAGGACCTGCAGGGTGTGCGGTTCCTGGGCGAGGGCCAACAGCCGATCCGAACGGTTCAGGGCGACCACGAGCAGCACGGTGCGCCCCGGAACCCCCGCGTTGTGGTGCTCCATCAACTGCGAAAGCAGCTCCTGCGCGCTGATTCGCGGACGTGCATCGGTGTCGCCGGCCTTCGCCGTTCCATCAGACAAGCTTGTTCTCCCGTGCCAGTTCCGCGCCGTAGTAGTCGCGGATCTTCAGCCCGTACGCGCCGGTCGGCAGCCCGCGGACGATGCGCAGCGATCGGCCGTCGGGTCCTGGCGGGTGATCCAGCAGATTGCGGGTGATCGGGGTGCCGATCGCCGACTTGTCGGGTGCGGTCAGGACCAGGACCTTGGGCTCGAGCCGGCGCACCCGGTTGTGGGCGAGCACGATCGCCACTTCGCCGTTGGACAACTCGACCATCGAACCCACCGGGAAGATTCCGACGGCCTGGACGAACTGCTCGACCAGTGGCTCGTGGAAGGAAGTGCCGGCCCACTCGTAGAGGTTCATCAGGGCATTCTGCGGCGGTGACGGGTTTGCGTAAGGACGTGGCGTGATCAGCGCGGCGAAGCAGTCCGCCAGGCCCGCCATCCGTCCGTAGATGCCGATCTCGTCGCCGCTCAAACCCTTCGGATATCCTGAGCCATCGAGCCGCTCGTGGTGCTGGGAAATGCCCTCGAGCACTTCCTTGGAAAGCGACGTGTCATGCGACAGCGCCTCGATGCCCAGCCGCACGTGTTCCTTGATGATGTTGAACTCCGCCGGGCTGAGCATTCCGGGTTTGTCGAGCACGGCGCGCGGCAGCCGCGTCTTCCCGACGTCGGCGAGCATGCCGATCATTCCGAGGTGCGAGAGCTCGCGCTTCGGAAAGCCCAGATGGCGGCCCAGCGCGACCAGATACAGCGCAACCTTGACGCCATGGTTGTAGGTGTACACATCGTCCTCGCGCAAGCGGGCGACCCACATCAGCGCGTCCGGATTCTCGATCATGCTGTCGACGATGTCGTCGACGACCACGGCGACTTCACGAATATTCGCGATCCGTCCGCCGCGGATATCCTGAGCCAGTGCGTTGATCGTCGCCGCGCCCGCCTGGAACGTCGTGCGCGCGCGCGGCAATTCCTCGGGAACGCTTCGAGTGTCCGGGTAGTGGCGCAGTTCGACCGAGGGCGGGAGCAGCTTGCGGATCGGCGCGAGATCCGGTCCTTGCGCGTCGAGCGACGCGCCGAGCCCCGCGGCACTCGAAACGGGTCGAGAACCGCTGATGATCCGCGCGACCCAATCGCGCGAGCGCGCGAGCCAGGATTCGTCCGACCCCGGATCGCCCGCGCTGGGTGGCAGGCCGACGAGTTCCGCAAATCGTGCCCGCGTCGAGTGCTTTACGCGCAGCGTCGCCTGGGAGTCGCGTGGGCGCGTGCGAATGGCCCTTCCGCGGGCGGGTTCGTCATCCAGGAGCGTCACGACGCCCGGTGTCCGCAACGGGTTCGTGTGCACCGGGGCGTCGATCAGCGGGCGCGACGCCACCTCCGCCGCACGGATCGACTCGGCGAGTTCGGCGGTCGAGAGCTCCAGGTCGACGTAGACGTAACGGCAATAGCGGCGCAGCGCCACGAGCTCGGCCAGCGAGTTGATCAGGAAGCTCTGCATGACGAATGGCGTGTCGATCCAGAGACGGTCGAGTTCGGCGACGAACATGCCTTGCGTGAGGTGCGAGACAGCGATCCGATAGCGCTTCACGTTTGCCGGCGTGGCTTCGCCATGGCCTGCGGCTGCCCGGAGTTGGCCGTGCGGTTTCTGGCTGAGTCCCGGGGAGTCCACGCCGGGTTTCGTTTCTTGCAGCATCGCTCTTGCTTCCGATTGGCTCGTTCGATGGTACCGGCGCGTCGCCCGACATCCAAGCGCAGCAACGGGTGAGGCGGGCATGTACACAACGCGACCCGACGGGCGGGCGGATACCCGGCCTGGACGGGGCGGAATCCGGCCTCGCGCCGGGGCGCAAACCCCTGTGCGGGGCGTGGGCTCCGCAACGAATCTAGGCAGTGCGCCGGATCGTGGGGTTGAGAAGACGGGCCAGTTCGAGGCTTGGCGACGCCCGGTTGAGCGTGTAGAAGTGCAATCCCGGGGCACCCCCCTGAAGCAGCCGCTCGCACAGCTGCGCGACGACGTCGTAGCCGAACGAACGCAGCGACGCGACGTCTTCGTCGAATTCGGCGAGCCGCAAACGGATCCAGCGCGGGATCTCCGCGCCGCAGCCGTCGGAGAAGCGGGCAAGCTGCACGAAGTTGGTGATCGGCATGATGCCGGGCACGATCGGCAGGTCGAGCCCGTGGCGGGCGATCTCGTCCCGGAAGCGGAAGTACGCGTCGCCGTTGAAGAAGTACTGGGTGATCGCCGAGTTCGCACCCGCGCGAACCTTGGCGACGAAGGCGTCCAGGTCGGCGCGCGGGGACACGGCCTGCGGGTGCATTTCCGGGTAGCAGGCGACTTCGATGTGGAACCAGTCGCCGGTCTCGCGCCGCACGAAGTCGACGAGGTCGGCCGCGAAAGGAAAGGGGCCGGCATGCCGGATTCCCCAGGCCGACGGGAGGTCGCCACGCAGCACGACGAGTCGACGGATTCCCAGCGCCCGGTAGCGTGCCAGCAGCTCGCGCACCGATTGCGCCGTGCTGCCGATGCCCGCGATATGCGGCGCAATGCTCCGGCCTTCCGCCGCGATCTCGGCGACCGCGGCGAAGGTCTTGTCGCGGTTTGCGCCGCCGGCGCCGAAGGTCATGCTGAAGAACTCGGGGTTGATCTCTGCCAGCTCGTTGCGTGCCGCGCGCAGCTTGGCCTCGCCCTCGGGCGTATTCGGCGGAAAGAACTCGAAACTGAACCCTGTCGCCATCTCGATCCCCGCGCGGGCGTTCTGTTCAGGAAACCTTGATCAGCTCGACCGGGTGCGCGTAGACGTCGACGCGCTTGTCGTAGAGCGGGATCGTGGTGCCGTTGATGCGGTTGCGCTCCAGTGACTCGAGCTCCACATCGGCCACGACGATCTGCTCGAGGTTCGGCGTGCCCTCGGCGGCGATGCCGTCGCGCGCAAACGGGAAGTCCGACGGCGTGATGATGCTCGCCTGCCCGTAGTGCATCCCCAGCCCCTCGACGGGCAGGTTGCCCACGGTCGAGGTCATCACCACGTAGACCTGATTCTCGATGGCACGGGCGTGGCAGCAGTAGCGCACCCGCAGGAAACCCTGGCGGTCGTCGGTGCACGAGGGCACGAACAGGATGTCCGCGCCCGCTTCGCAGACCAGGCGCGAGAGTTCGGGGAACTCGATGTCGTAGCAGATCAGGATCGCGATCTTCCCGTGCGGCGTTTCGAAGAGCCGCAGCTGGTCGCCCGGATCGGTCTCCCAGCGCTCCCGCTCCCAGCGCGTGCGGTGGATCTTGTCCTGCTCGTACACCGAGCCGTCGGGGGCGAACAGGTACGCGGTGTTGTACAGCCGGCCCTCACGCATGTTCGGGTGCGTGCCGCCGATGACGTGGATCTTCCAGCGACTCGCCATCTCACGGAACAGGTCGAGGTAGCGCGGCGTGTAGTCGTGCATCCGGCGTACGGCGGCATGCATGTCGTCGGCATCCATGAACGAGAGCAGCTGCGTCGTGAAGATCTCGGGGAACACCACGAACTGCGGCTTGTAGTCCCCCGCGGCCTGCATCATGAAGCGAACCTGGGTTTCCATCCCGGACCAGTCGTGAATCCGGCGAAGCTGGTACTGAACGGCTGCGATGCGAGTCGTCATGGATGCTCTCCCTGGGCAAGGCGGGTGGGCCGTTCGGGATCGAAGTGCGGGTTGATCCACACGATCAGCGACGCATGACCGTCCGAGGCCGCGTCCTGGGGCAGGTAGCCGCGCGTCACGCCGCAGCAGCGAAACCCCTCCTTGAGCTGGAAGCCAAGCACCGGGTCGTGCAGGTCGCCCCACAGCACGCGCCGCACGTACTCCTCGACGTCCATGCGTTGCGCGTGCGCCGCGTAGCCGGGCAACCGGCCGCAGGCGATGATCCGGCGCAGGTTCGCACGCCGGCACAACGTGCGGCGAGCCTCATAGAGCGCGTGCCCGACCCGCTGGCCGCGCAGCCGCGGATCGACGAATATCTCGGCGCCGTAGAGCGTGCGCCCCTGCGGATTGTGGTTGTCGAAGGTCCCGCTCGCGGTGATCTGCTGCCAGGTATGTTCGTCCGCCCAGTCGTCCCAGAGCACCATCAGCGCGCTCGCCCCGCCGACGACGCGCTCGCCGTAGAGCGCAACCATCTGGCCTGGCGGGAACACTTCGATCTGGTGGAGCATGTGTTCCGGCGTCCACGGCGCAATCGTCGGGTAGACGCGGCGCTGCAGTTCGAGCAGCGCCGGGATGTCGGCGGCGACGGTGGGGCGGACAGTCAGTTTGGCCATGTGTTCTCGGGTTGCTCCATGCGATGCGCGGCGCCTAGTAGCGGTACGTGTCCGGCTTGTAGGGGCCTTCGACCGGCACGCCGATGTAGGCGGCCTGCTCGGCAGACAACTGCGTCAACTCCGCGCGCAGCTTGGCCAGCTGCAGGCGCGCCACCTTCTCGTCGAGGTGCTTGGGCAGCACGTAGACCTTGCCGCGTTCGTAGAAGTCACGGTGCGTCCACAGCTCGATCTGGGCGATCGTCTGGTTCGCGAAACTCGAGCTCATGACGTAGGAGGGGTGTCCGGTGCCGCATCCGAGATTCACCAGCCGGCCCTTGGCCAGCAGGATGATCCGCTTGCCGTCGGGGAAGATCACATGATCGACCTGCGGCTTGATGTTCTCCCACTCGCAGGCATCGAGCGATGCCACGTCGATCTCGTTGTCGAAGTGGCCGATGTTGCACACGATCGCCTGATCTTTCATCGCCGCCATGTGCGCGTGCGTGATCACGTCGCGATTGCCCGTGGCCGTGACGAAGATGTCGGCCTTGTCGGCCGCGTAGTCCATGGTCACCAGCCGGTAGCCTTCCATCGCTGCCTGGAGTGCGCAGATCGGGTCGCACTCGGCGACCCAGACCTGTGCCGAAAGCGCGCGCAGCGCCTGGGCGCTGCCCTTGCCCACGTCGCCGTAGCCGGCGACCATCGCGATCTTGCCCGCGATCATCACGTCAGTCGCACGCTTGATTCCGTCCACCAGCGATTCGCGGCAGCCGTAGAGGTTGTCGAACTTGCTCTTGGTGACCGAGTCATTGACGTTGATCGCGCGAAAGGCCAGCTCGCCGCGGGCCGCCATCCGGTAGAGGCGCCCGACGCCGGTGGTGGTCTCCTCGGTGACGCCGACGATCTCGTCGAGGCGCCGCTTGTACCACAGCGGGTCGCGGGCGAGTTGCGCACGGATCGCTGCAAAGAGCGCGACTTCTTCCTCGCCCTTCGGATGTTCGAGCACCGACGGGTCGGCCGCGGCACGGGTCCCCAGGTGCAGCAGCAGCGTCGCGTCCCCGCCGTCGTCGAGGATCATGTTGGCCGCGCCCTGCGGGTTCTCCTGGGTGACCGGCCAGTCGAAAATCCGGTGCGTGAACTCCCAGTACTCGTCGAGTGTCTCGCCCTTGTGGGCGTAGACGGGCACCCCGGCCGCGGCGATCGCTGCCGCGGCGTGATCCTGGGTCGAGTAGATGTTGCACGACGCCCAGCGCACTTCGGCGCCGAGCGCGCTCAGCGTCTCGATCAGCACCGCGGTCTGGATCGTCATGTGCAGCGAACCGGCGATCCGGGCGCCGCGCAGCGGCTGCTGCCCCGCGTATTCGGCGCGAATCGCCATCAGGCCGGGCATCTCGGTCTCGGCGATGCGGATTTCCTTGCGGCCCCAGGTTGCGAGGGTCGGATCGGCTACGTGGCAGTCGGTGAATGTGTGTTTCGCGGTCGCATCGGACTTCATCGTTCCATCCTCAAAAATGGCGACGGCAGCGCAGCGGCGATCAATCCGGTCTGGCCCGTCTGCCGTGAGCGTGTCATGGCACAACGAGCGCCGTTGGGCCGGGTCCGATCGCGTGCATACGCGGTTCGAACCCGGAGCCTCGAGCCTGGCGGGTTCGATCGGACTGTGCGTCCGGACCCGTCGCAGCGCTCCTCGAGGCGAATGACAAGTGTAACGCAGGGGCGGGCGCGCGAACCAGCGCCCCCGCCCGCGGCGGGGTCAGGCGGCCGCGCGCAGCGCGGCTGCCTTGTCGGTGCGTTCCCAGGTGAAATCGGGTTCGTCGCGTCCGAAGTGACCATAGGCGGCCGTTTGCAGATAGATCGGGCGCAGCAGGTCGAGCATCTGGATGATGCCGCGGGGCCGCAGGTCGAAATGCGCCTGCACGAGTTCGGCGAGTCGTTCGTCGCTGATCGTCCCGGTACCCTGGGTGGTCACCATCACCGAGGTGGGGCGCGCCACGCCGATCGCGTAGGAGATCTGCACCAGGCAGCGCGTGGCGAGTCCCGCCGCGACGATGTTCTTTGCGACGTAGCGCGCGGCGTAGGCGGCCGAGCGGTCGACCTTCGAGGGATCCTTTCCCGAAAATGCGCCGCCGCCGTGGGGGGCCGAGCCGCCGTAGGTGTCGACGATGATCTTGCGCCCCGTGAGTCCGGCGTCACCCTGCGGTCCGCCGACCACGAAGCGCCCGGTCGGGTTGACCAGGTACTTGATGTCGCCCTGAATCAGTTCGCGCGGCAGCACCGGCATCACGATCTCCTCGATCACCGCTTCGCGCAGCTGCGCCAGCGGAATATCGGGTGCGTGCTGGGTCGAGAGCACGACCGTGTCGATCGAATGCGGCCGGCCGTCCACGTAGCGCATCGTGACCTGCGATTTCGCGTCCGGGCGCAGCCAGGGCAGGCGGCCGTCCTTGCGCAATTGTGCCTGGCGCTCGACCAGCCGGTGCGCGTAGTGGATCGCCGCGGGCATCAGCTCGGTGGTTTCGTCGCACGCGTAGCCGAACATCATTCCCTGGTCGCCGGCGCCCTGGTCGAGGTTGTCGTCATGCGCGGCGTCGACGCCCTGCTTGATGTCGGGGCTCTGCTGGCCGTAGCAGACCTGCACCGAACAGCCGCGGTGGTCGATGCCGAAATCGCTGTTGTCGTAGCCGATCGCGCGGATCGTCTCGCGCGCCGTGGCGTGATAGTCGACCTTCGCGGTGGTGGTGATCTCGCCGGCGAGCAGGATCAGCCCGGTCGTGCACAGCGTTTCGGCCGCGACGCGTGCGCTCGGATCCTGCGTGAGGATCGCATCGAGGATCGCGTCGGAGATCTGGTCGGCCACCTTGTCCGGGTGTCCTTCGGACACGGACTCGGAGGTGAAGAGGTATTCGTGTGACATTGCGCGCTTCTCCTGTGCCGTACGCGTACTGCGTACCATCGACATGGCCATCTGGCGTTGCCGATTCCGGGAAGCGGCGACGCTTTAGCGGTTTTTTTTGGCACGGCATCAAGCCGTTCCGGTCGCCCCGCAAGTTGTCCAATTAACTCGGCGACCGGCAAATTATAATTCAATGCACGAGCGGCCCAGCAAGTACCCTTCATGGCGGGCGTGGTCCGGCGAGTCGCCATCTGTGCGGAAGTTCCGCAAACGGCGCGATTTGCGGGCGTGTTCGCCCGAACTGTGGGGAGATCTTCCGGAGGTGAACGAGCCTGTGCCGCAACCCCTGACGCCGTGGCCGTGGCCGCTGCGCGCCCTCGGCGCGCTGCCGCTGGGCCTGCTGCAGTGGCTCGGTGGCGGGGTCGGCCTGCTCGTCTACTGGGGCTCCCCGGCGTACCGGCACAAGATCCGCGACAATCTGCGCACCGCGGGCCTCGATACGCCGGGCATGCGGCGCGCCGCCGCGATGCAGGCGGGCAGCGCGCTCGCCGAGCTCCCGTTCATCTGGACGCGATCGCGCGACGAGTTGCTCGCGCGGGTGAGCTGCGACACGGTCAAGGTGCTCGACGACGCCGAGGCGGCCGGGAACGGGGTCGTGCTGCTCACGCCACACCTCGGGTCCTTTGAGGTGTCCGCCCACTTTTTCGGGGCGCGCGGCACGATGACCGTTCTGTTCAAGATCCCCACGAAGGCCTGGTTGCGTCCCCTGGTGCGTCGCTCGCGCACGATGTCCGGGCTCGAGGCGATGCCGGCGACGGTCGGGGGGGTGCGGGCCATGCTGCGCGCGCTGCGGGCGGGGCGCTCGGTGGGGCTGCTCCCCGACCAGGTGCCGACCGCGGGAGACGGGCGCTGGGCGCCCTTCTTCGGCCGGCCCGCCTATACGACGACGCTGCCGCAGCGGCTCGCCGAGAAGACCGGGGCAGCGGTCGTGCTCGTCGCGTGCGAGCGCCTGGAGCGCGGAGGCGGATGGCGACTGCACTTCGAGCCGATCGATGCCGCCCCGGACCCGGAGCGCCTCAACGAGCGCATCGAGGAAGTGATTCGCCGAATGCCGGCGCAGTACCTGTGGGGCTACAGTCGCTACCGCTCCCCGGCGGGTGTCGCGGGACCCCAGGATGAACCCCCGGGGGAAGGGGGCGCATGAAGGCGGAGTGGGGAGTGCGCTTCGGGGTCGCACTGCTGCGCGCCATCGCCCTGCTGCCCTACGGCGTCGTGCGACGAGTCGGCGCCGCGGTCGGCGAACTTGCGTATTGGCTCGCCGCGCCGCGGCGCCGGGTGACGCTCGTGAACCTGGAGCGTTGCTTTCCGCACTGGTCGCCACAGCGGCGCAGGGCGGTCGCACGCGGTCACTTCCGCGCGTTCATCCGCAGCTTCTTCGAGCGCTTCATCTTCTGGTACGCCAGCCCGGATCGCATCCGGCGCCTGTGTCGAATCGAGGGCATCGAGCACTTCGAAGTCCACCGCGGCAAGCCGGTGATCCTGCTCTCGCCGCACTTCGTCGGCATCGACGCGGGCGGTATCCGCGTTCAGCTCGAAGCCGGGTTCGCCTCGATCTACGCGCGCCAGAAGAGCCCCGTGCTCACCGAGGTGATGACCCGCGGGCGCTCCCGCTTCGGCGGCTCGCGGATGCTTCTGCGCAACGCCGGGCTGCGGCCCGCCGTCAAGGCACTGCGCGAGGGCCTGCCGCTGATGCTGCTGCCCGACATGGACCTGGGGGCGCGCGACGCGGTGTTTGTGCCCTTCTTCGGGGTGCCGGCCGCCACCGTGACCTCGGTGTCGCGCCTCGCGCAGATCACGGGCGCGGCGGTGATCCCCTGCGTGACGCGGATGACCCGCAAGGGCTACGTCGTGCGCCTCTATCCGGCCTGGGTCGGGTTTGCGGAAGCGGATTCGGCGGTCGCGGCGCGGCGCATGAACGCCTTCATCGAAGAGCGCGTGCTCGAGACGCCCGAGCAGTACCTCTGGAGCCACAAGCGCTTCAAGACCCGTCCCCCGGGCGAGTCGGGGTTCTACTGACGACCCCGGGGCGGGCCCCGGCGCCAGCCGCGTTCGCTGCGATCGGCACGACGGGGAAATGCGCCGTCGGGCGAATGGGCGATAATTCCGCGGATGCGACTGCGCTTTACCAAGATGCACGGTGCCGGCAATGACTTCGTCGTACTCGACGGGGTGCGGCAGGCGCTCGCGCTGCGCCCGGAACAGGTGCGCGCGCTCGCCGACCGGCACCGCGGAGTCGGAGCCGACCAGGTGCTGCTGGTCGAGGCTTCGCACGAGCCGGGCATCGATTTCTCGTACCGGATCTTCAACGCCGACGGGGGTGAAGTCGAGCAGTGCGGCAATGGCGCGCGCTGTTTCGTGCGCTTCGTGCGCGAGCAGGGCCTCACCGACAAGTCTCGCATCCGCGTGCGTACGCTCGGCGGCGTGATCTCGCCGGCCCTCGAGAGCGACGGGCGCGTCACGGTCGACATGGGGAGTCCGGCCTTCGCCCCGGAGCAGATCCCCTTCGAGACCGACGGGCTCGCGAGCGAGCCCTGGGGCGAGGGGATGACCTGGCCGCTCGAGATCGACGGCACGACGCGCCCGATTGCGGTGGTTTCGATGGGCAACCCCCATGCGGTGCAGCGGGTCGCGGATGTCGAGCGCGCGCCGGTGCGCTCCGAGGGGCCGCTGATCGAGCGCTCGGCCCGATTCCCGCAGCGCGTCAACGCGGGCTTCATGCAGGTGCATGATCGGCACCGAATCAGCCTGCGGGTCTGGGAACGGGGCGCCGGGGAGACGCTGGCCTGCGGCAGCGGGGCCTGCGCGGCGGCGGTGGCGGGCATCCGCGCCGGGTTGCTGGACTCGCCGGTGGACGTGCAGACGCGCGGCGGCGGGCTGACCATTGCCTGGGAGGGCGAATCGGTGCACATGACCGGTCCGGCCGAGACAGTTTTCGAAGGCGTGATTGAAATCTGACGGGATGCAGAAATGACGGAACCGGAACTCAACGAAAAAGGGGTGGTCGAGTATCTGCGCGAACACCGTGATTTTTTCGACCAGCATGCGGAGCTGCTTGCGACGCTCAGCCTGAAACAGGCGCACGGTGGGCGGGCGATCTCGCTGCAGGAACGCCAGCTCGAGGTCCTCCGGGAAAAGCACCGTGTCGTCGAACTGCATCTGGCCGAGCTGATCCGAACCGGACAGGAGAACGACGCGATCGCCGACAAGCTGCACCGCTGGACACGCCAGCTGCTGCAATGCGACGCAGGACGCATTGCCGACGGGGTCGTTGACGGGCTGCGCACGGTGTTCGGCGTGCCGCAGGCGGCGCTGCGCCTCTGGGGCCTGCGCGAAGAGCACGCGGCGCGGGATTTCGCGCGTCCTGTAGCGGTGGACGTCATCTCGCTCGCCAACAGCATGAAGCATCCCTATTGCGGAATGAATTCCGATTTTCAGGCGGCCTCGTGGCTTCCCGACGGAGGCCGCACGACGCAGTCGCTGGCGCTGTTGCCCCTGCGCAAGGCGGGCGATCCGCTGGCCTTCGGCCTGATCGTGCTGGGTTCGCCCGACCCGGAGCGGTTCGACGAGGGGATGGGTACGGCGTTTCTCGAACGCATCGCCGATACGGCGAGCGCCGCGCTCTCGCGGCTCGTGACCTGAACGTGGACGCGCTCGAACGCTACCTGACGCGGTTGCGGGTCGAGCGCGGAGTTTCGCCGGCGACGCTCAAGAGCTATCGTCACGACCTCGCCGGGCTCGTACGCCTGCTGGGCAAGCGGGAGTGGGCCGAGCTGGAGGAACGGGATGTGCGTCGCTGGGTCGCGGAGGCATCGCGCGGCGGGTTGAGCGCGCGCACGATCGCGCGCCGCCTCTCCGCCTGGCGCGGTTTCCTGGACGAGCTCGCCGCGCAGGGAGCGGTCGCCGCCAACGCGGCGCGCGCGGTGCGGGCGCCGAAGATGCCCAAGCGTCTGCCCAAGGCGCTGTCCCCGGACCTGGCGGTGCGGCTGGTCGACTATGAGCCGCAAGACAGCTTCGAGGCCCTGCGCGACAAGGCGATGGTCGAGTTGTTCTACTCCTCGGGTCTGCGGCTGGCCGAACTCGGCGGGCTGGACCTGCGCTATTTCGACGAGCCCGGGTATCGCAGCGAGTCCTGGCTCGCACTCGCGGAATCCGAAGTGACGGTGCGCGGCAAGGGTGGCAAGACGCGCACGGTTCCGGTGGGCGCGGCCGCGCGCTTGGCGCTCGGGGACTGGATCTCGGCGCGCGCCGCCTGGCTCGCCGGGCATCGCGACGCGGATCTTCGCCCGCTGTTCCTGAGCGGGCGCGGTCGGCGCCTGTCGCCGCGCTCGATCCAGTTGCGCGTCAAGCAGCTCGCCGTGGCGCGCGGCATCCCCGCCGACGTGCACCCGCATGTGCTGCGCCACTCGTTTGCCAGCCACCTGCTGCAATCCAGCGGCGACCTGCGTGCCGTGCAGGAACTGCTTGGCCACGCGAGCATCGCCACCACGCAGGTCTACACCTCGCTCGATTTCCAGCGCCTGGCGGCGGTCTACGACGCCGCGCACCCGCGCGCGAAACGCAAGGAATGACGGGCGCCGCCGGCCAGCCGACGCCGGTGCTGCTGCTCACGGGGTTCCTGGGCAGCGGCAAGACGACGCTGCTCAACGCGCTGCTGCGCGCCCCGTCTCTTTGCGACACCGTGGTGCTGGTCAACGAGTTCGGCGAGGTGGGGCTGGACCATCTGCTCGTCGAGCGCCTCGACGAGCACACGGTGCTGCTCGACGCGGGGTGCCTGTGCTGCACGATCCGCGAGGATCTCGCGCAGACGCTGCGCGATCTGCTCGGGCGCCGGGCGCGCGGTGAAATCCCGGCTTTTCGGCGCGTGATCGTCGAGACCACCGGGCTCGCGGACCCGGCCCCGATCCTGCACACGCTGATCGTCGACGCCATCGGTGGCGCAGCGTTTCGGCTCGACGGAGTCGTCGCCACCGTGGACGCCGTCTTCGGCATGGAGCAGCTCTCGCGCCAGTTCGAAAGTCTCAAGCAGGCGGCGGTGGCCGACCTGATCGTGATCACCAAGACCGACCTCGCCGAGCCCGCGCTGGTCGAACGGCTCGAGCGCCGTCTCGCCCGGCTGAACCCCGGCGCCCGCCGGATGCACAGCGCGCAGGGCAATCTGGCGGCGGATGCGGTGCTCGGCCTCGGACTCTACGATGTGCAGGGCAAGACCCCGGACGTGCGCCGCTGGCTGCGCGCCGAGGCGCTGCGCGAGGCCTCCGGACACCACCACGACCTGAACCGGCACGACGGTGCGATCCACAGCTTCTGCCTTGTCTTCGACGACCCGATCGACTGGTCGGAACTCGCCGACGCGCTCGAGATGCTGACCGCGGTGGCGGGCGACGCGCTGCTGCGCGTCAAGGGAATCATCGACGTGGCCGGCGACGAGCGGCCACGGGTGATCCACGCGGTCCAGCACATCGTCTATCCGTGGGCGCAGCTGGAGCGCTGGCCTGCGGACTGGGATCGCCGCAGCCGCATCGTATTCATTGTGCGCGGCCTCGAGCGCGACTATGTGGAGAGCGCATTCCGGCACTTCGTCGCCGCCGCACTCTCGGCCGAACCGGCCTGACATTCAAGGGAGTTTCAAGACATGCCACAGGCACAGGTGCCGGTGACGATTCTCACCGGATTTCTCGGCAGCGGGAAGACCACGCTGCTCAACCGCATCCTGCGCGAGGAGCACGGGCTGCGCATCGCGGTGATCGAGAACGAGTTTGGCGAGGAGGGGGTCGACAGCGACCTGCTCACCCGCAGCACCGACGAGCAGATCGTCGAGATGAACAACGGGTGCATCTGCTGCACGGTGCGCGGCGACCTGATCCGGATTCTCGGGGATCTGCGCACGCGCCGCGAGGCCGGCACGATCGCCTTCGACCGTGTGGTGATCGAGACCACCGGGCTCGCCGATCCCGGGCCGGTCGCGCAGACCTTTTTTCTCGACGACGAGATCGCCGACGCCTACCTGCTCGATGCGGTGATCACAATGGTCGACGCGGTGCATGGCTACCGGCAGCTCGACGAGCATCGCGAGGCGCAGGTGCAGGTGGGCTTCGCCGACCGGATCCTGATGACCAAGACGGATGTCGCCGCCGCCGAAGTGCAGCAGCGCCTGCGCGAGCGCCTGGTGCGGATGAATCCGCGTGCCCCGCTGCGGGTCGTGCATTTCGGCGATGCCCCGCTTGCGGAGGTGCTCGACATCCGCGGCTTCAACCTCGACACGGCGCTGGTGATCGACCCGGAATTCCTGCGCAGCGAGCACCATCAGCACGACGACGCGGTCCAATCCTTCGTGTTTCGCTCGCACCGCCCGTTCGACGGCGCAAGGCTCGAGGACTTCCTGTCGGGCCTCCTGCAGGTTTACGGACCGGACATGTTGCGGTATAAAGGCGTCCTTTTCATGAAGGGCTCGGATCGGCAGACGGTGTTTCAGGGCGTCCACATGATGATGGGCGCGGATCCGGGGCGGAGATGGAAACCAGCCGAGCGGCGCGCCAGCAGAATCGTGTTCATCGGCCGGAATCTGCCTCGGGATCTCTTCCTCAAGGGCCTCGAGGACTGTCTCGCATGAGAAAAATGCGTTATCCTTGGCGGTTGGCATCGGCGTGCGGCGCGAATTGACCGCCGCGTCGACCGCTTCTCGCTACCGCGGCCGGGCGCCGCTCAGATGGATCAGGATTCGGGAAGAAGATAGTGGCAAGCAAGAAAAAAGGAATTCTCGCCGAAGGTGAAATTCTGGCGATGAAGGATGCTGACTACATGAACGCGGCGCAGCTCGCGTTCTTTCGCGCGCGGCTGGAGCAAATGGAGAAGGAAATCCTGTCCAACGCGGACGAGACGACCGAGCATTTGCGCGAGACCGTGATCGTCCCCGATCCGGCGGATCGCGCGACGATCGAGGAAGAACACGCGCTTGAACTGCGCACCCGCGATCGCGAACGCAAGCTGCTCAAGAAAGTGCAGCAGGTGCTTGCGCGCATCGACTCCGGCGAATACGGGTACTGCGAGGAAACCGGCGAGCCCATCGGTTTGCCACGGCTCATCGCGCGCCCCACGGCGACGCTTTCCCTCGAGGCGCAGCAGCGCCGCGAATTGCGCCAGAAGATGTTCGGCGGCTGAGCAAGCGCGTTGGACCCGTCACGAAGAGCCCCTGCGGGGGCTCTTTGCGTTTGGGCGCCCTGGACGGACAACAGGCCGATTTGGGCCGATTTGCGGTCGCGCCCGGTGGAGGTTCGGCCGGGGGGCGCGTGCTATTCTCGTTTGGCACTGGCACGGTTCGAACCTATGGTCTTCTCGCTGTTCGGATGGAAGGGAAAGCCTGCTCCGCCCAAAGCGGGGACGGGCTCGCCTGCGCGCGCGCCCAACCGGCCGCCTGACGCGCGCATGGCCCTCGAGGCGCAGCGCGAAGCGGCCCGGGTCACCAGCCGAAAAATTGACGAAATTGAATCCGAGATGATGTCGCTTGGCGGCGCCACGGATCGCGTCGCGCCGGGAACGACCCAGAGCGCTGCCGTGTCGCCGACTACGATGGCACCGGCGTTGTCCGCTGCGGCGGTGGCGCCGGCGCCGGGGTTCATCGCCGACGCGCCTCCCGAGAACAACAAGGTGGTTCGGCTGCCGCCCCGCAACCGTGGTGGCGGGCACGGAACCACGGCGCTCATCGGGCACACGGTCGACGCCAATGCGATCGACATCTTTGGCTCGACGCTGCCGCCGCTCCTCGAGGAGGCCGCCATCCTGTACGCGAACGGCCAGTCACAGCAGGCCGAGGCGGTGCTGCGCCAGTCGCTGGAGGATCCGAGCACCGAGTCCGCGCGCCCGCTGGTGTGGATGATGCTGCTCGACCTGTACCAGACGACCGGTGACAAGCTTTCCTTCGAAGAGGCGGCGCTCGCGTACGCCTCGAAGTTCGAGGCCTCGGCGCCCGGCTGGGAAGAGGAACAGGCGTCGGCTCCGGCGGGTCCGAGCGCCCCGGGTTCGAGCCCGAGCGCCGCCCTGCCGGCGCATCTGAACGAGCGGGTCGCCGGGCTGTGTGATCGGGTCGCGCGCAGCACGAACCGCAAAGGAGACGCGGTAATCGACTGCGCAGCGGTGCGTACGGTGGAAGCCTCCGGGGCGGCGCCTCTGGTGGCGCTGGTCGAGAGTTTCGCCGCCGCGGGTCGCGGACTGGTCGTCGTCCAGCCGGCAGTGTTGTTCAAGGCCGCCCGCGACGCCGTCGAAACCGGACGCCGGGACGCATCACCGGCCTGCTGGATGCTCGCGCTCCTTGCGCTGCGTCTGCTCGGGGAACGCCAGCAATTCGAGGATCTCGCCATCGAGTATTGCGTCACCTACGAGGTCTCGCCGCCGTCCTGGGAGCCGCTGCCAAACTGGATCCGCATCGATGCGCGCACGCGCGGAGGCGCTCCCGCGCCGCTTGCGCACGATCCGCGCAGCGCGGCGTTCTCCTTCACCGGAGACGTGCTCGGGCGCATGGAGGCGGAACTCAGCGCCCTGCGCGCCTACGCCAACGCCCGCGGGGACGTCGTCATCGATTGCCGGCGCCTGCGCCGGATCGATTTCGTCGCCGCCGGCGAATTGCTCAACGTCATCGTCGCACTGGGCGGCGCCGGCAAGCAGGTGTTGTTCGTCGAACCGAACCACCTGGTGCTCGCGCTGCTGATGCTCATGGGGATCGTCGATCTCGTCGAGGTGCGCAGCCGCCGCGTCTGACCCGGGGCGTGGGTTTCCCCGATGGGGATGCGTCGGGGCGCTACACTTACCGGTTCCCCAATCAGCAGGTGCGGTGCGATGGAGCAATTTCACGGGACGACCATTCTGTCGGTGCGTCGCGGTGGCACGGTGGCCATCGGCGGTGACGGCCAGGTGACGCTGGGCAACATCGTCATCAAGGCAGGCGCGCGCAAGATCCGGCGCCTTCACCACGAGCAGGTGCTTGCGGGCTTCGCGGGCGGGACCGCCGACGCGTTCACGCTGTTCGAGCGCTTCGAGGCGAAGCTCGAGAAGCATTCCGGGCAACTGCTGCGCGCTGCCGTCGAACTCGCCAAGGACTGGCGCACCGACCGGATGCTGCGCCGCCTGGAGGCGATGCTCGCGGTCGCGGATCGCGAGCACTCGCTGATGATCACGGGCAACGGTGAGGTGCTCGAGCCCGAATTCGGGCTGATCGCCATCGGCAGCGGCGGCCCCTACGCGCAGGCGGCGGCACGCGCGCTGCTCGAGAATACCGAGCTCGACGCGCGCGATATCGTCGCGCGTTCGCTGTCGATCGCGGCAGACCTGTGCATCTACACCAACCATCAGCACACGATCGAGGTGCTGGACGCGGCTGCGGGAAGCGCCTGACATGACCCAGATGACCCCCGAGGAGATCGTCTCCGAACTCGACAAGCACATCGTCGGACAGGAGCGCGCCAAGCGCGCCGTCGCGGTCGCGCTGCGCGACCGCTGGCGCCGCCAGCAGGTGGACGAACCGATGCGCGGCGAGATCACCCCGAAGAACATCCTGATGATCGGGCCCACAGGCGTGGGCAAGACCGAGATTTCGCGCCGCCTCGCGCGGCTGGCCAACGCCCCCTTCGTCAAGGTCGAGGCGACCAAGTTCACGGAGGTCGGGTACGTCGGGCGCGATGTCGATTCGATCATCCGGGACCTCGTCGAGATGGCCGTGCAGCAGATGCGCGAGCAGGAGATGCGCAAGGTCGAGCAGCGCGCGCTCGACGCGGCCGAGGATCGCATCCTCGACGTGCTGGTGCCGCCGCCGCGCACCGGTCCGGATGCGGAAGCGTCGCGCGGTGACGCGGATTCGTCGACGCGGCAGAAGTTTCGCAAGCGGCTGCGCGAGGGTGACCTGGACGAGCGCGAGATCGAACTCGAGCTGGCGCAGCAGGCACCGTCGATGGAACTGATGGGACCGGCCGGCATGGAGGAGATGACCCAGCAGCTCCAGTCGATGTTCGCGAACCTGCCCGGGCGCAAGAAGCCGCGTCGGATGCGTATCGCCGAGGCGATGCGGCTGCTGCGCGACGAGGAGGCCGCGAAGCTGGTCAACGAGGACGAAATCCGTGCGCGGGCCGTGCACAACGTCGAGCAGAACGGCATCGTTTTTCTCGACGAGATCGACAAGATCGCGGCGCGCAGTGAGATGCAGGGGGCGGACGTCTCGCGCCAGGGCGTGCAGCGCGACCTGCTCCCGCTCATCGAGGGAACCGCGGTGAGCACGCGCTACGGCGTGATCCGCTCGGACCACATCCTGTTCATCGCTTCGGGCGCGTTCCACGTCGCCAAGCCCTCGGACCTGATCCCGGAACTGCAGGGACGGCTGCCGATCCGGGTCGAACTGGACTCGCTCACTGCGCGTGACTTCGTGCGCATCCTCGGCGATACCGATGCGAGTCTGACCAAGCAGTACCAGGCGCTGCTGGCGACCGAGGATGTCACGCTGGATTTCCGACCGGACGGGATCGAGCGCCTGGCGCAGATCGCCTTCGCGGTGAACGAATCCACCGAGAACATCGGTGCGCGACGCCTCTACACGGTGATGGAGAAACTGCTCGACGAGGTCTCGTTTGGCGCGACCCGACTCGCCGGAAAATCGATCGTCATCGACGCCGCGTTCGTGGACGAACGTCTCGGCGCGCTCAGCCGCCGCGAGGACCTTTCGCGCTACGTACTCTGAGCGTGCGCGCTGCCGCGGCGCGATCGACTCACTCTTCGCTCTCGCGCACGTGCGCGAGCGCCTCGCGAACGCTCTCGTAGATGTGCGGCGAGACGCCGCGCTCGGCGAGCGTAAGGCCGAGTTTGGCGCGCATGAAGGAGCTCGTGCTGTAGCGCGTCACCTTGTGGTAGTACCGGTCGACCACGGTGCGCACCATGCGCGCGTAGTCGTCCGCGAGGCTGGGAGCCAGCTCGAAGCCGTCGTAGTTGACGACCGCAAAGATCTTGCGCCCGAGGGGCTCGCAGATGCGACGCACGTGCTCGAGGATCTCGTCGATCTGGGCCGGCGAGTCGATGCGCATCTTCTCGAAATTCAGGAACAGCGTTTCGCGCTGCGCGTCAAAGAGCAGCCGCGCGTCCAGCGGCAGATGCAGCAACTGTTCGCGCAGGCCCATCGGCTCAACGGAGAAGATGCGCGCATCCATCATGGGCAGCGGTTCGGCCACGAGCGGCGCGAAGTCCATTTGCGCGAGCACGTCGCGCTCGAGTTCGATGCCCGGCGCGATCTCGACGAGTTCAAGCCCCCGGGCGCCGAGCCGGAACACACAGCGCTCGGTGACGTAGAGAATCTGGCGCGCCTCGCGCGCCGCGAGCGCCCCCGAGAAGGTCCGGTGTTCGACGCGCTCGACGAACTTGCGCTGGCTCCCCTCGCGCACGATCTGCAGGCGCCCGCCGCCGACCGAAACCTGGAGTCCGCCGGCGGTGAAGGTGCCCACGAACACCACGATCTTGGCGTTCTGGCTGATGTTGATGAAGCCGCCCGCGCCGGCCAGTCGCGGGCCGAACCGGGAAACGTTCACATTGCCCTCGCGATCCGCCTGCGCCAGTCCGAGAAAGGCGATGTCGAGTCCCCCGCCGTCGTAGAAATCGAACTGCGACGGCTGGTCGATGATCGCCTGCGCGTTGACCGCGGCGCCGAAGTTCAGGCCGCCGGCCGGAAGTCCCCCGACGACTCCGGGCTCGGTGGTCAGCGTGACCAGGTCGAGCGCGTTCTCCTCGTTGGCCACGGACGCGATCCCGTCGGGCATGCCGATTCCCAGGTTCACGACGCTGTTGGGGCGCAGCTCCATCGCGGCGCGCCGCGCGATGATCTTGCGCTCGTCGAAGGGCAGCGGCGGAATCGATGACACGGGGATCCGGATCTCGGAGCTGTATGCCGCGTTGTAGGACACGGCGAAGGTCTGCTGGTGGTTTTCGGGCTTCGCAATCACCACGCAGTCGACCAGCACGCCCGGCACGCGCACGTCACGCGGGTTCAGCGAGCCGCGCTCGGCGAGGCGTTCGACCTGGGCGATCACGATGCCGTGGCAGTTGTGCGCGGCCATCGCGATCGCCCGCGCCTCAAGGGTGAGCGCCTCGCGCTCCATCGTGATGTTGCCGTCCTGGTCGGCGGTGGTGCCCCGGATGATCCCCACGTGGATCGGCAGCGCGCGGTAGAACAGGTATTCCTTGTCACCGATCCGCATCACCTCGACCAGATCCTCGACAGTACGCGCGTTGAGCTTGCCGCCGTCATGGCGCGGGTCGACGAAGGTGTCGAGCCCGACGCGACTCAGGTGGCCCGGCTTGCCGGCTGCGATGTCGCGATACAGATGCACGATGACGCCCTGGGGCAGGTTGTAGGCCTCGATCAGGTTGTCCACGGCGAGCGCCTGCAGGCCCGGCACGAGGCCCCAGTGGCCACCGATCACGCGGCGCACCAGCCCGCGATGCGCGAGGTGGTTGAGTCCGCGGGTCTTGCCGTCTCCCTGTCCGGCCGCGTAGATGAGCGTCAGATCACGGGGTGGCCCTGCGTTGCCGGGTCGCTCGCCCGCAGAAAGCGATTCTCCAGCGCGATCGCGATCTCCTCCGCGAAGCCGATGCCGACGAAGCCGCTGGTGGCGATCGTGTTTCCGTCGGCGATGAGTTCGACGGCCTCGGCGGCGCTCACGACCTTGTTGCGGTGCAGTGCCTGCGCGTGGTGGTGCTGGATGGAACCGCCCAGATGTTCGCTCATTTCGCTCCTCCGTCGCGCTGATTCGCGCCTGCACCGCCATGGTTCGCGTTGCCCGCGTGCCGCGTCGTGTCGACGCTGCGCTCAGTCCCCGGTGGCGAGCGGCTGGTTGAATGCAAGCACTTCGATGGTACGTCGTCCCGCGTCACCCTCGCGCGGGCCGATCCGCAGCTCGGTGAGCGTGGCGTAGTCGACACGGGTGCTCGCGAAGCCCGAGAGCGGCTCGCCGCGCAGCATCCGGGGCAGAGTCTGGATCACGCCGGCGTGGGTGAAGAGCGTGACCCGCGCGTCGGCGCCGAAGGCGGGGTCGGCGAGCAGCTGCTCGACGAAGGTGAGGGCGCGCCGCGCCAGCGCGCCGACCGTCTCTCCATTGGGTGGCGCCAGCGCGACGAGGTCGGCCGCCCAGGCCGAAACCGACTGGCGACCGATTTCGTCCCAGCGCCGGCCTTCCCAATCGCCGAAGTCGAGTTCGGCGATGCGCGCCTCGGGCAGCGCCGCGGGCCAGCCGTGTTCGCAGAGCGCGCGGGCGACGTCGCGACAGCGCGCCAGCGGACTCGTGAATGCAGCCCCCGGGGGGCCGAGCGCCAGGCAACCTCGCACCAACGCTTCCAGTGCCGGGCGCTGTGCCGGGACGTCGAGCCGCCCGTAGCAGGTTCCCGGCGCGATGTCCGGACGGGGGTGGCGGATCAGCGACAGTCTCATCGTGGCCGCGTTCCAGGGGGCTGCGTCGGATCCGGGCACCGGCCGGACGCTCCGGTTGCGGCTCCGACCCTCGGGTAGAATCGAGGCGAGTTCAACCCGCATCTTACGCGATCGCCGGTCAGGGCCATGTCGCGTTTCCGGACGGGTTTTCCGATCGACTCGAACCGTGCTGGAGCCCTCGATGAGCACTGCCATGTCGCCCGCCCCGCCCGTGATCTCGCCCGCCCAGAAGGCGGAGACGCTCGCGGAGGCGCTGCCCTACATCCGCCGGTTCCACGGAAAGATCATCGTCGTCAAGTACGGCGGCAATGCGATGAGCGACGAGCGCCTCAAGCACAGCTTCGCGCGTGATGTGGTGCTGCTCAAGCTCGTCGGGATGAGCCCCGTGGTGGTGCATGGCGGCGGCCCGCAGATCGAGCAACTGCTCGCGCGCGTCGGCAAGAAGGGCGAGTTCATCCAGGGCATGCGGGTCACCGACGCCGAGACGATGGATCTCGTCGAGATGGTGCTCGCGGGGCAGGTGAACAAGGAAATCGTCGAGCTGATCAACCATGCCGGCGGACGCGCGGTGGGGCTGACCGGCCAGGACGGCGGACTGATCAGCGCGCGCAAGCTGCGCATGTCCTCGAAGGAAAAGCCCAACGAGCACATCGACATCGGACAGGTCGGCGAAATCGAATCGATCGACCCGCGCGTCATCCAGACCCTGACGGCCAGCGGCTTCATCCCGGTGATCGCGCCGATCGGTTCGGGCGGCGAGGGCGAGACCTACAACATCAACGCGGACGTCGTCGCCGGCAAGATCGCCGAGATTCTCAAGGCCGAGAAACTGGTCCTGCTGACCAATACGCCGGGTGTTCTCGACAAGGAAGGAAAGCTGCTCACGGGACTGAGCGCGCGCGAGATCGACGAGCTCTTCGCGGACGGCACCATATCGGGCGGCATGCTCCCGAAGATCAGTTCCGCACTGGACGCTGCCCGCGGCGGCGTGAATGCGGTGCACATCATCGATGGTCGGGTCGACCACGCACTGCTGCTCGAGATCATGACCGACCATGGCGTCGGGACGATGATCCGCAGCCACTAGGGCCGCGGCGTCACGGCGGCGTTGGGCGGACGGTCACCGCGGATGCACCCGGTCTGGCTGCTCGATCTGGACAACACGCTGCACGACGCGTCGCCGGTCGTGTTCCCGCGAATCAACCGCGCGATGACCGCGTTCGTCGCGCAGCGGCTGGGCCTCACGGAGACGCAGGCCGATGCGCTGCGCCACCAGTACTGGCAGCGCTACGGCGCCACGCTGCTGGGACTCGTGCGCCACCACGCAATCGACGCCCACGAATTCCTGCGCGCGGCGCACCCCTTTCCGGATCTCCCGCGCCTGATCCGGCGCGATCCGCGGCTCGCGCAGGCGCTGCGCCGGTTGCCGGGACGCAAATTCGTGGTGACCAATGCCCCCGCCGCGTACGCGCGTCAGGTCGTCAAGGCGCTGGGGATCGCCCCCTTTCTCGATGATGTGATTTCGATCGAGGCGATGCACTTCGCCGGGCGCTTCCAGCCCAAGCCGTCGCGCCCGATGCTGCGTCGGCTCGCCGCAAGCCTGCGTGTGCCCAGCGCGCGTTGCGTGCTCGTCGAGGATTCGCTCGAGAACCTGCGCGGGGCGCACCGCGTGGGGATGCGCACGGTGATGATCACCAGCGTGGTGGCGCGCGGCGGCGCGCAGCCCCGGAAAGCGCGTAGCGGCACTGATCGGCGCGTGGGCCTTCGAGTACAATCGGTCACACTTCTGCCGCGTCGGCGGCCGCGATCCGCGCACCGAGCCCCATGAACGAGGAAACCGTCTCCGCTTCCAGACCGACCCGCCCCAAGCCGGGTGAGCGGCGACTACAGATTCTCCAGGCCCTCGCGGCCATGCTCCAGGAACCCGCGGGCGATCGCGTGACGACCGCCGCGCTCGCCGCGCGCCTGCAGGTATCCGAGGCGGCGCTCTACCGGCATTTCGCCAGCAAGGCGCAAATGTTCGAGGGGCTGATCGATTTCATCGAGGCGACGATCTTCGGGCTGGTGAACCAGATCACCACCCAGCACGATGACGGCATGCGCCAGATGCGCAACATCAGCCACATGCTGCTCGGTTTCGCCGAGAAGAATCCCGGCATGAGCCGCGTGCTGGTCGGCGACGCGATCGTCACCGAGGACGACCGGCTGCAAGGGCGGATCAATCAGCTGATCGACCGGATCGAGGCGACCTTTCGGCAGTGCGTGCGCAACGCAGTCGCACAGGGGCGGCTGCCGCCGGACACGGACGTGGGTGCGCGGGCCGACGTGGTGCTCGCCTGCGTGCTGGGCAAGTGGCTGCGTTTCGCAAAGAGCGGATTCCGGCGCTCTCCCACCGACGGCTTCGATCTGCACTTCGGACACCTCTTCGTCTGAGACGCGTTTCCGTTGCTTTGCCGCATCACCCGTTTGTGTGATGGTGCGCGCTCAAGCGCTTGGATAATCTGTTTCGAATCGGGCGTCCCGCACGAGCGGAAGCACGTGTCCGAGGCATGACAAGCGAGCGGTGATGTCGGCAGCGGTGGCGCAGCAACTGGACGTCCGGCAGGTCTGCGGGTTGATCGACCTTCTCTATCAGGGGATCGAGGATCAGCGCGCCTGGCCGGAATTCCTGACGCGCTCGGCCGACGCGCTCGGCGCAAGCAGCGCGCAGTTCTTCTCGAACGGCGCGATCGGCTGCGAAGGCTTCTGGTTGCCGCACAACGTGGAGCCAGGCGCGCTGCAGCGCTACGAGGCGCACTTTCGCCGGCTGGACTCCTGGTACGCGGCCCGGCCGCGGCTCGCGCCCGGGCAATGGGCGCTGCTGCGCACCGAAGAACTCGTGCCCGACGAGATCTTCCTGCACTCCGAGTTCTACCATGACTTCCTGCGCCCGCAGGGCATTCGATGGGGGCGTTTGTGCCTGGTCGCACCGCCCGCGCCGGGCGCCTCCGAATACCTGCTCTCGTACTACCGGCCCGCCAATCGCGCCTGCTTCGGGGTGCGCGAGGAGGCGCTGATCGCCGAGTTCGGCAGGCACCTGTCGCGCATCGAGCAGATCGGGGCGACCAGCGCGCAGGCGCGCGCCCGCGCGCAGGACCCCGGCTGTGCGGTCTTCCTGCTGACCGAGTTCGGCGGGCTGATCCAGTGCAATGAGGAAGCCGAAGAGCTGCGGCGCAACGGCCTGGTCGCCGCCGAACCGTGGGGCCTGCGCTTCTCGTCACAGGAACTCAATCTCTGGCTGTACGCTGCCCTGCACCCGCGCGGGCGATCGGCGGATGCATCGGCGTCGCCGCGGCTGACGTCGCGGTGGGAACCGATCGGCCCGGTCGAGCTCGAGTTGCGCACTGCGACGCCGGTGGTTTCGTCGCCGTTGCTGCGCGTGGCGCGCCGCACGCTGACCGTTCGTCCGTTGCATCGGCAGCAGGGCGCGGGCGCGATCCGCGAGGCAACGCGGCGCTATCGCTGGACGTCCGCCGAGGCGGATGCCGCTGCGCGGCTCGCCGCCGGGGCGACGGTGACGGCGATCGCGGCGACACGACGAATCTCGGTCGAGACGGTTCGTTCGCATCTCAAGGCGGCCAAACGCAAGGCGGGCGTGAGCCGGCAGGCCGATCTCGTGCGGCTGATCGTGCGCATTGCCAGTGGAGCGGACGGTGAATCCTGAACCCCGCTCCGGAGGGGCCGCGGGGGTGAATCCGCACACCCTGATCCAGGCCGCGCCTGCAGCGGCGCCGTGCGCCCCGCGCGTGCAACGCGTGGATGGAGGCAGGCTTTCCCGGCTCGTCGACGCAGCCTACGCCGCGTCGGCCGATCCGGACGCATGGCCGGCCTTGCTCGCCGAAGCCGCGCAGCTGATCGAGGCCGATCGCGTTCATGTCGTTTCCGACGGCGGGCTCGATCTGGCCCGGCTCGGGCTGCAGCATGGATTCACACCGGATGAACTGGAGCGCTACCGGCGCGACTGTGCCCGGGTGGATCCGTGGCGACGACCCGCCGGTGCGCTGGCGCCGGGCCGCAGCGCGACCCTGCGCTGCGAGGATCTGGTCGACGCGGCGGTACTGCTGGATTCCGACGCATATCGTGACTTCTACGCTCCGCTGGGCATGCGCTGGTTCATCGGCTGTGCGGTGGCGCCCGAGACGGCAGGGGCTCCGCTGTATGTCGTGCGCTTCTTCCGGGGGGCGCAGGGCGGACCCTTCGACGCCGACGACGAGTTCGTCCTTGGCGAACTCGGTCGCCACCTGCTGCGCATCGAACGCCTTGCGGCACGCGCGCTCGGACGGGATTCCCCCGTCGGCGTCGCGCGTCCGGCAACGTTCGTGCTTTCGGTGTCGGGGCAACTGGTGCAGTGCGATGCCGCCGGCGCCGCGCTGCTCGCCGGCGGGGCACTGCGTCGTGCGGCGCTGCGGCTGCGGTTCGCCGCGCCCGCGGCGGACGCCTGGCTTGCGTCAGCGCTGGCCGTGCTGTCGGCCCGCAAGGCGGCGCGCCGGCAATTGCGTCAGGTGGGCGTGGAGTCCGCGGACGTGGAGTCGCAGGTCGAACTGCTCGCCCTGACCCCGCCGAATTCCTCGCCGCTGATGGTGGCGGCGCGCTACCTGCTGCGGGTCAGCACCGTGCATACATGCACCCGGGAACAGGCGACACGCGATGCGAGCGCGCGCTACGGGTGGACGGAAGCCGAGTTCGATGTGGCGCTGCGTCTGGGCAACGGCGGCACGATTGCGGCAATTGCGAAGTCGCGCGGCACCACGCTCGATACCGTGCGATCGCATGTCAAGTCGATCAAGCGCAAGACGGGCGTACGCCGGGTGGCCGACCTGATTCGGGTGATCGCTGAACTGACCGACGGGCTGCGCCTGGCGGACTGAGGAGCGCTACCGGCGCGGCCGTCGGACTTCAGGGCGGCGTGGCGGCGGGCGTCACGCGCTGTGCGCAAACGGGACAGGCCGGGTCGCGCGGGACGCGAATCTCGTTCCATTGCATGGTGCGGGCGTCGAGCAGGCCCAGCCGACCGGTGAACGCCCGTCCGAATTCTCCCGCGATCTTGAGCGCTTCCGCGGCCTGCATCGTGCCGATGATTCCGGTGAGCGGCGCGAACACGCCCATCACGGCGCAGCGCACCTCCTCGACATCGGTGCCTTCCGGGAACAGGCAGTGGTAACAAGGCGACGCCGGTTCGCGCGGGTCGAATACGGCCAACTGGCCATCGAAGTGAATGGCCGCCCCCGAAACCAGCGGGACTCCGTGGCGGAAGCAGGCCCGATTGACGGCATGACGGGTCGCGAAATTGTCGCAGCAGTCGAGAACGACCGTGCTGCGCGCCACGGCGCTCTCGAGTTCGTCACCGGAGAGCCGACTCGCAATCGCGATCACCTCGATCCCGGAATTGAGCTCAAGCATCGAGCGCCGCCCGGAGAGCGCCTTGGGCTGTCCGATCCGGTCCTCGCGGTGCAGGATCTGGCGCTGCAGGTTGGTCAGGTCGACCTCGTCGCCATCGGCGAGGAGGATCGTACCAACTCCGGCCGACGCCAGGTAGAGCGCCGCCGGGGAGCCGAGGCCGCCCGCGCCGATCACCAGCGCGCTCGCCCCGAGCAGGCGCTCCTGCGCCTCGATGCCGATCTCATCGAGGAGGATGTGCCGGCTGTAACGCAGCAGTTCCTGGTCGTTCACGCTCGGAACCGCGCGCTGCCGCCTACTTGGCGGCCTTGTCCTTTCCGGCGTCGGCACCCGCATCAACCACCTTGGCCGCCACCGCGACCGGGCGACCCCGAAGGAAATTGAGTGCCTGGGCCAGCTGATAGTCGTCGGCCGATCCGAATTCGACCGGCTTGCGCGCAGCCGACGCATCGCCCGCAGGCTCCGTGGCTTTGGGGATCGCCGACCGTGTTTCGGTCTGTCCCCGGTCGTTTGACAGGTGACGGTTGAGGTCCGCCTCGCGGACGCGAAAACTCGGCGCGTCGCCGTTCGCGCTTTCCTCTACGATGAAGTCGGGCGTGATGCCCTTTGCCTGGATCGAGCGCCCGCTCGGCGTGTAGTAGCGGGCCGTGGTCAGCTTGATCGCGGTGTTGTTCGTGAGCGGCAGGATCGACTGCACCGAACCCTTGCCGAAGGTCTGGGTGCCGATGACCACCGCGCGCTTGTGGTCCTGCAGCGCGCCGGCCACGATCTCCGAGGCTGACGCCGATCCGTCGTTCACCAGCACCACCATCGGAATCGTCTTGACGCTGGCCGGGAGTTTGCGCAGGTAATCGCTGCTGCTGCCGCGCAGATAGTCATCGGGAACCGCGTGGAACTTGCGTTTGGCGTCGGCCGTGCGCCCGTCGGTCGAGACGACCAGCGTCTGTGGAGCCAGGAAGACCGCCGATACGCCCACCGCGCCGTGGAGCAGCCCGCCCGGATCGTTGCGCAGGTCGAGGACCAATCCCTTGAGCCCGGTGCGCAGCAGCGTTTCCAGGTGCGTGGCGAGGTTCTCGACCGTGTGTTCCTGGAACTGGGTGATCCGCACATAGCCGAATTCCGACTCGAGCGTCTTCGATTTGACCGACTGGACGCGGATCACTTCGCGCACGATCACCACCACCAGCGGGCGTGCCTCTCCCTTGCGCGAGAGGGTCAGCGTGATCTGCGTTTTCGGCTTGCCGCGCATCAGCTTGACGGCGTCGGTGAGCGACATGCCCTTCGTGGGTTTCTCGTCGATCTTGATGATCAGGTCGCCTGACTTGACGCCGGCGCGTGCCGCAGGCGTGTCCTCGATCGGCGACACGACCTTGACGAAGCCGTCCTCGCTGCTGACTTCGATGCCCAGCCCGCCGAACTCGCCCAGGGTGCCCACCTGCAATTCGCGGAACCCTTCCGCGTCCAGGTAGGCCGAGTGCGGGTCGAGACCCGTGAGCATCCCGCTGATGGCCTCGGTGATCAGCTTGCGATCCTCGACCGGCTCGACGTAGTTCGCCTTGATCGCACCGAAGACGTCGGTGAACTGGCGCAACTCGTCGAGCGGCAGCGATGTGCGCGCCTCACGTTGCGCAACGGCCGAGATGCCGATGCTGATCAGGACGCCGGCCACGGCGCCGAACGCGACAAGGCCAAATTGCTTGAATTTGCTGTTCATCGAGGGGTTCCGGTGCAAACGCGCCGATCTCTTCACAAAAGGGAACGCGCCAGTATAAACCGCGCGTTGCACGCGCAGTCGGTAGCCCTTGCGCAAGTGCGGTACGTGCGCCGCGAGGGGCGCGTAGCGGCGGCCCCGCTCGGGGATCTCAAGTCTTGCGGGCTTTCCCCTGCGCGGCAACCGCCGCCTCTGCGGCGGCGATCTCGGCCGCGTCGCCGAGGTAGTAGCTGCGCAGCGGACGCAACGCCTCGTCGAGCTCATAGACCAGCGGTCGGGCCGTCGGGATGTTCAGGTGGACGATTTCCTCGTCGCCGATCCCGTCGAGGTGCTTGACCAGTGCGCGCAGGGAATTCCCGTGGGCGGCGATGAGAATGCGCTTGCCGGCACGGATCGACGGCACGATCGTGTCCTCCCAGTAGGGGAGCACGCGCGCCACGGTGTCGCGCAGGCTCTCCGTGCGCGGAATGTCGGCCGGCGCCACCGCGGCGTAACGCGGATCCTCGTCCGACTCGCGTGGGTCGCCCGGGGGCAGTGGGTCGGGAGCCACGGTATAGGCACGGCGCCAACGCAGCACCTGCTCGTCACCGAAGCGCGCCGCGGTCTCGGCCTTGTCGAGCCCCTGCAGCGCGCCGTAGTGGCGCTCGTTGAGGCGCCAGGAGTGAATCACCGGCAGCCACATCCGGTCCATCTCGTCGAGCGCCAGCCAGAGCGTGCGCACCGCGCGCTTGAGAACCGAGGTGTAGGTGAGGTCGAAATCGTAGCCTTCGCTGCGCAGCAGCTGCCCGGCGCGGCGCGCTTCGGCGATTCCGGCGGGCGTGAGGTCCACGTCGGTCCAGCCGGTGAACCGGTTTTCCAGGTTCCACTGGCTCTCGCCGTGGCGCAGCAATACGATCTTGTAGGTCATGGCGGCACGCAGATGGCAAACGACTATTTTATAATCATGCGGCTAACGGGAGACATCTTGGAATTCATCACTGACAATATTCTCATCATCGGGGTCGCGTTCGCCTCGGGCGCGATGCTGGTCTGGCCGCTGATCGCGCGCTCCGGCGGCGGTGCGTCGCTCGACACCCTGGGTGCCACGCGCCTGATCAACGACACCGGTGCGATCGTGCTGGACATCCGCACCCCTGCGGAGTTTGCGGCGGGACATCTGCCCAACGCGCGCAACATTCCCCTCGCCGAACTCGAGAAGCGCGCGGGCGAACTGACCGGCAACAAACCGGTGCTGATCTGCTGCGCGAGCGGTGCGCGCTCCAGTCGAGCCCTTGGGGTGCTCCAGAAGGCCGGGCGCAGCGAGGTGTTCAACATGGCCGGCGGACTGCAGGCCTGGACACAGGCCGGGCTTCCGGTGGTCAAGTAGTCGCGCCGGCGCCCGAGGAGAGATCGATGGCCGCGAAAGTTCGGATGTACAGCACACAAACCTGCCCCTGGTGCCAGCGTGCGGAGATGCTGCTGAAGCTGCGCGGCGTCACGCAGATCGAGCACATTCGCGTCGATCTGGAACCGGGTTTGCGCGCGGAGATGGTCGCGCGCACCGGTCGGCGCACCGTGCCCCAGATCTTTATCGGCGAGCATCATATCGGCGGTTTCGACGATCTCGACGCGCTCGATCGAGCGGGCGGGCTCGCCCCGCTGCTGCAGGACTGAACGTAACCCACCGTAGCCGGCCGGTTGCCGGCGTCCCATTCAGGAACTCTCATGGCTGACCAGGAACAAACTCCCGTATTCGCGATCCAGCGGATGTACCTGAAGGACCTTTCGCTGGAAATTCCGAACGCCCCCCAGATTTTCCTGGAGACGGAACAGCCGTCGGTGGAGATCTCGCTCGAGGTGTCCTCGGAGAAGGTCACCGACGGGATTTTCGAGACCGCCGTCACGGTGACGGTATCGACCAAGGTGGGCGAGAAGGTCGCGTTCCTGGTCGAGGCCAAGCAGGCCGGCATCTTCGAGCTGCGCAACATCCCCGACGAGCAGATGGAGCTGGTGCTCAATGTCGTCTGCCCGAACATCATTTACCCGTACCTGCGCTCGAACGTCGCCGACGTGATTCAGCGCGCCGGGTTTCCGCCGATCCACCTCGCGGAGATCAACTTCGAGTCGCTGTATCAGCAGCGGCTGCAGCAGGACGATCCGAAAGCGGGCGCGTCCGATGACGCCGGGTCCGGCATCATCCTGCCGGGGTCCCGTCACTGATGCTCGGGGCGCGGAGCGAGCCATGAACGCCGTTCGCAAAGGTGCTCTGGTCTGGGCGCTTGCCTGCGCCGGGGTGGGTGCCGCGTGGGTTTTCCCGCCGGCCCAGGCGGCGGAATTCCGCGCCATTGCGCCTGCCGCGGCGGTGCTCTATGACGGCCCTTCGCCCAAGGCGAAGCGGCTCTTCGTCGCGCCGCGCGGCATGCCCGTCGAGGTGCTCTCGAACCTGCCCGCCTGGGTCAAGGTGCGCGACGCTGCGGGTGACGTGATGTGGGTTCCGCGCGCGGATCTCGGCGCGTCTGCGCACGTGGTCGCGATACGCGTCGCGAGCGTGCGCGCAGCGCCGCAGGAGCGCGCGCCGGTCAACTTCCAGGTCGATTCGGGCGTCCTGCTTGAGGTGCTCGACGACGCGCCCAGCGGGTGGCTGCGCGTGCGCCACGCCGACGGCGCCGCCGGGTACGTGAAGGCTGCCGAAGTCTTCGGCCGCTGAGCCGATGCGCATCGCGCTCCTCGGTGCCGGCGCCTGGGGCACGGCCCTGGCGCAGCACGCGAGCCATCGTCACGAAGTGATGCTCTGGGGGCGCGACCCGCGGCTCGTCGAGGCGTTGCGCCGCGATCGCTGCAACGCGCGTTACCTGCCCGGCGTCGCGCTCGCTGCCGAGATGCGCTTCAGCGCGGATCTGCGCGAGGCGGCCGCGTTCGCCGGCCAGGGACTGATTGTGGTGGCGACCTCGATCGCGGGCTTTCGCGAAACTCTCTTGGCATGGCGGGCGCACGCGCAGGGCCGTGAGCGCGGGGTCATCTGGCTGTGCAAGGGCATCGAGCCCGACACCGGCCGGCTCCCGCACCAGGTGTTTGACTCGCTGGGTCTCCCGGTGGCCGCCGGGGCCCTGTCGGGACCGAGTTTCGCCGATGAGGTGGCGCGCGGGATGCCGGTGGCCTGGGTTCTCGCGTCGCGCAGCGCGGCCCTCGCCGAACTCGGGCGCGAGGCCTTTCACCACGGCGCGGCGCGCGTCTATGCCTCCGACGACATCGTCGGAGTCGAAACGGGAGCAGCGCTCAAGAACGTAATCGCGATCGCCGCGGGGATCGGCGACGGACTCGGCCTCGGGATGAACGCGCGTGCGGCGCTGATCACCCGCGGGCTGGCGGAGATGGCCCGGTTCGGAGTCGCGCTCGGTGCGCGCAGCGAAACCTTCATGGGCCTGGCCGGTTTGGGCGACCTGGTGCTCACCTGCACCGGCGACCTGTCACGCAATCGGACCGTGGGGATGCGACTCGCGGCGGGCGAGTCGCTCGCGCAGATCGTGGCGGCGCTCGGACACGTCTCCGAGGGGGTTGCCTGCGCACGCGTCGCGGTGGCGCTGGCGCACCAGGCCGGTGTCGAATTGCCGATCGCCGAGGCGGTGGTGCAGGTGCTCGACGGCACGCAATCGGCCCGGGAAGCCGTGGCCGCGCTGCTCGCCCGCGAACCGCGGGAAGAGGGAGGAGAATGATCCGGTCGGTCTGCATCTTTTGCGGTGCGAAGCCGGGGCTTGCGCCCACGTACGCGGAACTCGCGCGCACCAGTGGGCGGGCGATCGCGCGGCGCGGCTGGCGCATCGTCTACGGCGGCGGCAGCGTGGGTCTGATGGGCGAGGTGGCCGCGGCTGCGCTCGAGGCGGGCGGGGAGGTGGTGGGGATCATCCCCGCGATCCTGATGCGTCGCGAAGTCGGCAAGCGAGACGTCAGTCGTCTGGAGGTGGTCGCCGACATGGCGACGCGTAAGGAGCGGATGATCGAAATTTCCGACGCCTTCATCGCGCTCCCCGGTGGGCTCGGGACGCTCGACGAACTCTTCGAGGTGCTGACCCTGCGCCAGATCGGTTTCCATCACAAGCCGGTGGGCCTGCTCAATCACGACGGCTATTTTGAAGGGCTGCTCGCGATGTGTGCGGGCTTCGTCGCCGAGGGCTTCGTGCGTCCGGGCGACCTGGACCACCTGATGGTCGAGCCCGAAATCGAATCCCTGCTCGCGCGCCTCGCGGGCTGATCGACGCGCCCGCGGGCGCGTCGGCCCGTGAGCACGAGGCGTCTTCTCAGACGCCCCCGGCGAATCCGTTCTGTCGCCACGCTTCGTAGATGGTCACCGCGACGGCATTCGACAGGTTGACGCTGCGGTTGCCGGGGATCATCGGCAGGCGCAGACGGCGCTCGGGCGCGAAGCGCGCCAGAATGCTGTCCGGCAGTCCGGCGGTCTCGCAGCCGAACACGAACCAGTCGCCCGGCGCCAGCAGCCTGGCGCTGGGTGCGGTGCGTGCCTGCGTGGTGAGTGCGAACATCCGTTCCGGTGACTCGGCGGCGAGCAGCGCCGCCCAGCTCGCGTGCACCTTCATCGTCGCGAACTCGTGGTAGTCGAGCCCGGCGCGGCGCATCTTGGCGTCGTCGAGCGGAAAACCCAGCGGTTCGACGAGGTGCAGTTGCGCGCCCGTGTTGGCGCACAGGCGGATCACATTGCCCGTGTTCGGCGGAATCTCGGGGTGCACGAGGACGACGTGGAACATGGTGGCGTTCGTTCGCTGGCGCTGTGGGCTGCCCGCCATGATCGCCTCAGGGCGGCGGGGTGCGGGCAGCCACAATGTTAGCGACAAATGCCGCCCCCGCGCTCTTGAGGGTTCGCGCCGCTTCGGCAAGGGTCGCGCCGGAGGTCATCACGTCGTCGACGATCCCGACGCGCAGGCCCGAGAGGTCGCGCGCGCACGCGAAGGCGCCCCGCAGGTTGGGGGCCCGCTGCGCCAGCGGCTGGAGCGACTGCGGCGGATCATGGCGGGTGCGCAGCAGCGGCGTCGCGGCGCGCATCGCCCGCCTCCGCGCGATCTCCCGGCAGATCAGCCACGCCTGGTTGAATCCGCGCTCGGCCAGGCGCGCGGGCGAGAGCGGGACCGGTACCAGCAGGTCGAGCGGACAGTCGATGCGCTCCGCGAGCGCGGCGCCCAGCGGGCGCGCCAGCGCCACGACACGGCCGAACTTCATCGCGAGGATCAGCCGGTCGAGCGGAGGCGCGTAGTCGGCGAGCGCGATCGTGCGCGCAAAAGGGGGTGGGTCGCGCGTGCAGGTCGGGCACGAGCCCGGGCGCATCGTGGGGGCCGCTGACGTCGCGACCGGAATGGCACAGATCGGGCAGCGACGGGCATCGCCCCCGGGCAGGCTGTCGGCGCAGGGCGCACACCAGCCGGCGCGGCGCTCGTCAGGATGTTCGAGCGGCAGCGTGCACAGCGCGCAGCAGCGCGGCAACAGGCTGTGGGTCAGGGCTTCGGTGCGCTCGGCCAGCGCGGCGAGGATGCGCGCCGGGACCGTCCCCGTCGACTGGGTTGCGAAATGGGTTGTGAAACGCCCGTTGCGGCTGATCATCGGCTATTGGAGCGCGGCGCTTCGTATACTTCCAAACCATGAGTGAGGCCAACGATCTAGACCCGACGGCGGTGCGCCGCCAGTTCGCGCGGCGCGCCGCACGCGGCGGGGTTCCGGAATTCCTCCTGCGCGAGGTCGAACGCCGGCTCCTCGAGCATCTCGATCTGGTGCGGATCGACCCCGGCGCGATCGTCGACGTCGGTTGCGGACGCGGACCCGGGCTGCTCGCGCTGCGGCAGCGCTACCCGCGCGCGGCGCTCGCCGGCATCGATGTGGTCGAAGGCATGGTGCGCGCCGCCCGCTCGAGCCTGGCGCCCCCGCGGGGCATTCTCGCGCGCCTGATGCGCGACAGGACGTCCGCCGCGCCGGGCCTCGTGGTCGCCGACATGATGCAGCTGCCGCTGGCTCCATCGAGTTGCGACCTGGTCTGGTCGAATCTGGCCTTGCACTGGTGCGCGCAACCGCAGGAGGCGATCGGGCAGTGGCATCAGGTGCTGCGTCCCGGGGGGCTGGCCATGTTCAGCGTGTTCGGGGTCGATACGCTGACCCAGCTGCGCGCGGCGGGCGCGACCTTGATGCCCTTCCCCGACATGCACGACCTGGGTGACGCGCTCGTGCACGCGGGCTTCGCCGATCCGGTCATGGACATGGAGCGCATCGACCTGCGCTACGCGAGCGCGGGGGCACTGCTCGACGAAGTCCGGGAACTCGGCGGCAACGCGCTGCGCAGCCGGTTTCGCGGTCTGCGCGGGGGGCGCCGACGCCGGCAGTGGGAGGAGCGCATTGGGGCCGACGCGGGGGCCGACGGGCGCATCACGCTGAGCTTCGAGATCATCTACGGGCACGCCTGGGTTCCGGCGGCGAAGCGGCGCGCGGACGGTGCCGTGCCCATTTCCTTTCGAGCGTCGGCCGCGCGCGGCTGACGGTGACGCGCAGCGCTGCGAACGGCGAATGGCAGCGTGAAATGCCCCTGATGGCGACCCCGGGTTAGCCCGGGCAAGGCGGTTGACCGTGATAACGTCGCGAGTTGGCCGTGGCGCATTGACACCTTCCCGCCAGGAGTCCGCAGGATGAATTCACGAAAGTTCGTGGCACGTTTCGCCCTCGCGGCGGGAGTTGCTTTGTGGGGCGCACTCGCCACCGCAGCCGACATGCCGGGTGGTCCGAAGGTCAACCAGCTCAATCTGGCCGACCCCGTGACACACATCGCACGCGATCAGCACTGGATCCACGAATTCGTGATGGTGATCAGCCTCGCGATCTTCGTCGCGGTGTTCTCGGTGATGTTCTATGCGATCTGGAAGCATCGCAAGTCCCGCGGCCACAAGGCGGCGAGCTTTCACGAGAGCACGACGATCGAGATCGTCTGGACCGTGGTCCCTTTCCTGATCATCATCGGCATGGCGATCCCGGCGACCCGGATGGTCATCGAGCAGAAGGACACTTCGAGCGCCGACGTCACGGTCAAGGCCACCGGGTACCAGTGGAAGTGGGGCTACGAATATCTGAAGGGGGAGGGCGAGGGGATCGTGTTTCTCTCGACGCTGACCACCCCGCGAGCGCAGATCGAGGGCCGCGAGCAGAAATCGGTCACCTACCTCTCGGAAGTGGACAATCCCCTGGTGGTGCCGGTCAACAAGAAGATCCGCGTGGTCACGACGGCCAACGACGTGATTCACTCCTGGATGGTGCCCGCCTTCGGCGTGAAGCAGGATGCGATTCCCGGCTTCGTGCGCGACACGTGGTTTCGTGCCGAGAAGATCGGCACCTATCACGGCTACTGCGCCGAACTGTGCGGCAAGGACCACGCCTTCATGCCGATCGTCGTCGAGGTCAAGTCGGCGGAGGATTACGCGCTCTGGGTGGACGAGCGGCGCAAGGCGATGCTGGCCGCGGCCGATGACCCGAACAAGGTGTGGACCCAGGATGAACTCGTTGCGCGCGGCGAAAAGGTCTATGCCGCGAATTGCGCAGCGTGTCACCTTGCGAGCGGCAAGGGTGTTCCGGGGGCATTCCCGGCGCTCGACGGTTCCAAGGTGGTCGGCGGTCCGCCGGCGGGTCAGATCGAGGTCCTGCTCAAGGGTCGTGCGGGGACTGCGATGGCGTCGTTTCGACAGTTGAGCGACGTCGATCTCGCGGCGGTGCTGACCTATACGCGCGGCGCGTGGGGCAATCGCCCCGAACAGGTGATGGTGCAGCCGCGTGAACTCACCGCGGCGCGCAAATAGGGGCGGCGGCGCAGGGCCGCAGTTCCATCGAGTCCGAGCAGGAGTCTCACGATGAGCGCAGCAACCGACTTGCAC
>JAGXFR010000009.1 GCA_024637155.1 Burkholderiaceae bacterium
GATGCCCATGCCCCACATGACCCGCGCATGCGCGTTGGCGACGCTGCGCCAGTCCTCCCGGCCGATGGCGAAGACGGTCGGATTGCCGGTCGTGCCGGAAGTCCCGTGAATGTGGTGAATTTCGCTTTCCGCAACGCACAGATAATCGCCAAAGGGCGGTGCGCGCCGCTGCGATTCGCGCAGCTCCGCCTTGGTGACCACCGGACACTTGCGCTCGAAGTCCTCGAGCGAGCGAACCTGGCTCGGGTGAAAACCCACCTCGTTCCACTTGTCGCGGTAGAAGACGCAGTTGCGGTACGCGTAGTCGCAGACCTCGCGCAGGCGCGCGACGATGGCCTGCTCGCGTGCGCCCGGATCCATCGTTTCCCGCACCGGGAACCAGTAGCGGCTTTCGCTCGCCGGCCGATAGCTGTCGTCGTAGCGCGGCGGCCAGCTCCAGCATTCCATTTGGTTCACGACCGACCCTCCCCGCGACACCGACTCAGCGCTCGCCGCGCTGCGCGACGAGCCTTCGGATGGTTTCGATGATCTGGTTGGGCGGCGTGTCCTGCAGCAGGATCTCCTGCACGCCCATCGCCTTTAACGCCGCCACGTCCTCGTCGGGCATCACGCCCCCGCCCACCAAGATCATGTCGGAGACACCGCGCGCCTTGAGCCCGTCGATCACCTTCGGGAAGATGGTCATCTGAGCCCCCGAGAGCAGACTGATGCCGAGCACGTCGACGTCCTCCTGGACGGCCGCCGCGACGACTTCTTCCGGCGAGCGGTGCAATCCGGTATAGACCACGTCCATGCCGGCGTCGCGCAAGGCACGCGCGACGACCTTGATGCCCCGGTCGTGCCCGTCGAGACCGACTTTGGCCAGCAGTACGCGGATGTTCCTGTTCATGGTCGATGGCGTCCGGAGATGGGGCGACGCGCTTTCCCGGGCGGGGTGGCGATCGCAAATTTTCGTCTTTCGTATACGAGTTTTCGGCTATGCTACGCAGGTGCTGCAGCTTGTCAAGCCGCCGGATGCCCTCTGTCTGAACGATGAAGAACGCCGTCCCCGAAGCCCGACTCAACCAGCCCTCGCTGGGTCCGTCGCTGTTCGAGCAGACCTACTCGGCCGTGCTCGAGGCGATCTGCGATGGCGCGGTGGCGGCCGGCGCGAAGATCAACCAGGACGAGCTGGCGGCGCGCCTGGGCGTCTCCCGCCAGCCCCTGACGCAGGCGCTCTCGGTGCTGCGCATCCAGGGCTTCGTGCGCGATGCCGGCCGGCGCGGGCTGATCGTCAGCCCCCTGCAGCGGGATTTCTTCATTGCACTTTACCAGTTGCGCGAGTCGCTCGATCCAATGGCGGCGCGGCTTGCCGCACAGCGCCGCAACGCCGCCGCCCTGCGCGCGGGCGCGAGGTTGCTGAGGGACGGCCGCAACGCGATGCTCTCGGGCTCGCTGGCCGGAGTGTCGGCCGCCGACATGGCCTTCCACGTCTGGATCTATGAACTCGCGGGCAACCCCCTGCTCACCGACACGATGCGCCTGTACTGGCACCATCTGCGGCGCGCGATGACCGTGGTGCTGACCCCGAGCGCGGATCGCGCGCTCGTCTGGGAGGAACACGATGCCATGCACCAGGCGATCGCCGACGGCGACGAAGCGCTCGCCGCACAGCGCGCCCGACAGCACATTCGCGATGCCGCGCAACGCGTGATCGAAGGGCTGCCGGGCTAGTGTCCGAACGCGCCCCCATCGGCTCGCCCTGCCGGGGCGTCGCTCCCCTGATGTTGCCTTACCGGGGGGTCGCGCCGCGCGTCGCCGCGCCGCCGTCGCAAGCCGCGGCGGGCTGTGCGCTGCTCGGGCGGGTCACGCTCGGCGCCGGCGCGCTGCTCGGGCTCGCCAGCGTGATGCGCGGCGACGGGCACCATATCGTGGCAGGAGCCGATCTGTACCTCGGCGCGCGCGCCACCGTGCACATTGCGCACGACCTGCACCCTGCCCTGATCGGCGAGCGGGTCACGGTCGGCCCCAACGCGGTGGTGCATGCGTGCACGGTCGGCGACGGTTGCGTGGTCGGCGCCGACGTCGCGATTCTCGACGCCGCGACGGTCGGGCCCGACACGGTGCTCACGCCGGGATCGATCGTCTTCCCGCGCACGGTTTTGCCCGGCGGCTGCCTATGCTCCGGCGCTCCGGCAAAGCCGGTGCGCGCGCTCGAACCCGGGGAACTCGCGCGCTGGCGCGCGCGCCTGCGCTCGGCAGCGGCGACCGCCGATCCCCACGGATCGCTGCCACGTGGCGCGCGGCCGGCGGCGAGCGCCATCGGCGGTTTCGTCGCCGCCACGGCGCGCCTCGCCGGAGACGTGCGGCTGGCGCCCGAGGCGAGCGTCTGGTTCGGCTGCACGCTCGACGCGCGGGCGCACCCGGTGGCGATCGCCGCCGGCGCCAACGTGCAGGACAACAGCGCGGTGCGGGCGCTGCGCGCGCCGGTCACGATCGGGGCGGACACCACCATCGGCCACAACGTCGAACTGCACGACTGCCGCATCGGCGCGCGCGCGCTGATCGGCATGTCGTCGCGGCTAGCCGGCGGCACCGTCGTGCAGGACGACGTTTTTCTTGCCGCCGGAGCCACCACCGAGCCGGGCCAGGTGCTGCATGGTGGCTGGCTGTGGGGCGGCCGCCCGGCCCGTGCCTTGGCTCCGCTCGACGACGCCAGGCGCGCCGCCGTCATGCTGGCGGCCACCATCTACCGCGACTACGCGGCTGCCTTCGCGGGCGCACAGGCCGAGGCGAAAAAAAGCCCCTGAACTTCGCGGCTCAAGGGCCTTGCATGCAGGTACGGGCTTGGCTGACGCGGGCGCAATCCGCGCCCGCCGCGCCAGCTCTCGCGTGTTGTCGATCATCACATGGAAAGCGCGCGCAAGTCCGCGTCGCTGAACGCGCCGGCCCCGCTGGACCGCTGGCCGAGCACCGCAACTCGGGCGGTTGCGATCAGGGAGGCGGCCAGGAGCCTGCGCGGCAGAAGTTCGAGAGTCGTGGCCTTCGGGCCACTGAACCGGGCTGACCATCCGGACTACGCGGACGGCGATCATCGTCGTCACTGCGGCCGATATCACGCCTAAAGATGCCCGCCTGCAGCCCGTAGCGGCTGTCGTTGATCTGGCGCGGTGCGTCGTCGACCTCGGCGTGCACGAAGAAGCGCTGCACGCCGATGCAGCTCTGGGCGCACTGGCAGTGGGCGCCGATGACGAGCCGGTCGGCCACAGCGTCGAGCCGGTCGTGCTGGGCGGCGTCGACCCGGCAGGCCGCGTTGCAATGACCTGTGCGCGACGCGTGAAACGCGTGTTCGGGATCAACATTGAGAGATGCCGGGCCTGCTGCGGGGCGGGCTGACGTCGCGGGAAGTGGTGTAATGTTGGTGCCAACAAACCAGCTCTCCGAGGCATAGGATGACAGGCTGAACGCCATGAAAGCCGCGGTTCAGAAGGTCGTCGCCGTGGACGATTTCGCGCCCGACGACTTGGCGGCGTTCTTCCCCGAGTTGAAGACTTGCGGATCGAACTGCACCGCAAAGACATCCCGAAAGGACGCACAATGACCGATCGTCCCGTTTACCTCGTTGATGGCGCGCGGACCCCGTTTCTCAGGGCGAGGGGCAAGCCGGGGCCGTTCACGCCTGTGGATCTGGCCGTGCAATGCGGTCGCCCTCTGCTCACGCGCCAGCCCTTCGCGCGCGAAGCCGTCGACCTGGTCATCCTTGGCTGTGTCAATGTCATCGCCGACGAAATGAACCCCGCCCGGGTCGCGGCGCTGCGGCTGGGGATGGGGGCGGCGATGGCGGCCTTCACGGTGCAGATCAACTGCGGTTCGGGCATGCAGTCGATCGACACCGCCTATCGCTATGTCCGCGACGGCGGGCACGACTTGATCCTTGCCGGCGGGGCCGAGGCGCTGAGCCATGCGCCGCTGGTTCTGCGCCAGGAGGCGGTCGAGTGGTACGCAGGGATGGCGAGCGCCGAGGGCGCTTTGGATGCGGCGTCGCAACTGGCAGGGTTGCGCGCGAATTTCTTCAAGCCGATCATCGGCCTCGAACGCGGCTTGACCGACCCGATCACCGATCTGAGCATGGGCCAGACTGCCGAGATTCTGGCGCATCGTTTTGGAATCACGCGCGAACAGGCCGACGCTTACGCGGTGGAAAGCCACCGGCGCCTGGCGCGTGCGCAGGAGAAAGGCTGGCTGACGGGCGAGGTGACCCCCGCCTTCGACAGGGACGGCGCGCATTACGATCACGATGACGGCGTGCGCCCGGACAGCACCGCCGACGCGCTGGCCAAGCTCAACCCGGTCTTTGAAAAACCGTATGGCAAGGTGACCGCGGGCAATGCCAGCCAGATCACCGATGGGGCCTGCTGGGTGATCGTCGCCTCCGAAAAAGCGGTCGAGGAACATGGGCTTTCGCCGATTGCGCGGATCGTGGACAGCGAGTGGTCGGCGCTCGATCCGTCGATCATGGGGCTGGGGCCGGTTCTGTGCTCGACCGAGACAACCAGGCGCCAAGGCCTGAGCCGCGACGACGTGGACCTGTGGGAATTGAATGAGGCCTTTGCCGCGCAGGTGCTTGCCTGCCTTGCCGCATGGGAAGACGAGGCGTTCTGCAAGCAGGTCCTGGGTCTGGACACTGCCTTCGGGCCGATCGACCGCGACCGGCTGAATATCGACGGGGGCGCGATATCGCTGGGGCATCCGGTGGGCACAAGCGGGAACCGGATCGTGCTGCATCTGGCCAACGCGATGAAGCGCAAAGGCCTGGCGCGCGGCATCGCGACCGAATGTATCGGCGGCGGCCAGGGCGGCGCCATGTTGCTGGAGGCAATCGCATGACGGGGCCGGTGCTGAACCATCTGGGCAAAACATGGCTCGAGCTGGGCCCTGCCCGCACGGCCGAACGCGATGGGCCGTGGCGCGCCGCGCGCGATCCGCACGGCATCTTGTGGCTGGCGCTGGATGTCGAAGGGGCCGCCGCCAACACCATCTCGCGCGAGGTGCTGGAGGGGCTTGATCGCCAGCTTGACGCCATCACGCAGGATCCGCCCAAAGGCGTCGTGATCCGCTCAGCCAAGCCCGGCGGTTTCGCCGTCGGGGCGGATATCGCGATGTTCCGCGATCTCAAGGATGCCGACGACGTCAAGGCCATGCTGGAGCAGGGGCACGCCGTGCTCGACCGGCTCGAGGCGCTCGATTGCCCGACGGTCTGCATCGTACACGGACAGGCGCTCGGCGGCGGTTTCGAGATCGCACTGGCCTGCGACCGGATTCTTGCCGTGGACGGTGCCAGCTTCGGCTTTCCCGAGGTCAAACTCGGCTTGCACCCCGGGCTTGGCGGAACATTTCGTCTGACGGGCCGGATAGACCCGATCGAGGCCATGACCTTGATGCTGACCGGCAAGACCGCCCACACGCGCAAGGCCGAGACGCTGGGCATCGTCGAGGCGGTCGTCGAGGAACGCCATGTCGAAGCGGCTGCGCGCGACGCTATCACCGGCGATCGGAAGCAGGACGGGCCAGGCCTGAAAGACCGCGCCATGACGCTTTCGGTCGCTCGCAGCCTGGCCGCGCGCAAGATGCGAAGCGCCGTCGAGGACCGCGCGCCAAGAGATCACTATCCCGCGCCTCATGCGCTGATCCGTCTCTGGGAGGCGCATGGGGGCGAGCGGAAGGCCATGCAAGAGGCCGAAATCGCCTCGTTCGCAGAGCTCGTGACCAGCGAGACCTCAAGGAACCTGGTGCGGGTGTTCTTCCTGCAGCAGGCGCTGAAGAAGGATGGCGACGGCGAGGATGGCATCGCCCATGTCCATGTCGTGGGGGCAGGCACCATGGGCGGTGAAATCGCCGCCTGGTGCGCGCTGAAGGGCAAGTACGTGACCTTGTCGGACCCCGATCGCGAGGCGCTGGGAGGGGCGATCCAGCGCGCGAACGATATCTGCAAGGACCAGCACCTGAGCGGAATCGAAACCCGCGACGCGTTGGACCGGCTGATGCCCGATCCGGACGAGCTTGGCATACCCAGAGCCGATCTGGTGATCGAGGCCGGACCAGAGGATGCCGAGATCAAGCGCAAGATTTATGCCGAGATCGAGCCACGGATGTCCTCGACCGCGACCCTGACGACAAACAGTTCTTCGCTCTCCATCACCGACCTGGCCAAAAACCTCGAGCGACCGCGCCGCTTTGCCGGGCTTCATTTCTTCAATCCGGTCTCCAAGATGCAACTGCTCGAGGTCGTCTCCCACGACAGCCTCGACGGCACGGTATCGGATCGGTTGGCGGCCTTTTGCGGCGCAATCGGGCGACTGCCCGCGCGGGTTGGCGACTATCCAGGCTACCTGGTGAACCGTGCGCTCACGCCCTACCTGTTGGAGGCGATCCAGCTGATCGAGGAGGGCCACGAGAAAGAGACCATCGACCACGCAGCCGAAGCCTTCGGCATGCCGATGGGCCCGGTGGAACTGGCCGACCAGATCGGCCTGGATATCTGCCTTCATGTCGCCGAAAGCCTGAAGTCGGGCCTCGACAAGCCGATGGTCGATATTCCCGGCTGGCTGTCCGAAAAGGTCGAGAACGGGGAAGCAGGCAGAAAATCAGGCCGCGGATTTTACGAATGGAAGGACGGAAAGGCCCAGAAAGGCAACGTGTTGAAAATGGACGCCGTGGACGAAATCACCGACCGGCTGATCCTTCCCCTTCTGGATGCCTGCGTCGAATGCCTGCGCAAGGGCGTCGCCCGGGACAGCGACCAGGTGGATGGCGCCATGATTTTCGGCACCGGTTTCGCGCCGTTTCGCGGCGGGCCGATGCACTACGCCAAATCGCGCGGGTTCGACGACGTCGTGGCGCGCCTGAATGAGATGGCCGAGAGCCATGGCGAGCGCTTCCGCCCGGATCCGGGCTGGCAGGACATGAACTGACATGCCGGGCGACCTGCTGATCCTCTCCGATCCGACGGCCATCGCGCGGCGCATTGTCGAGAAAACCGGCGGTGATATCCGACTGGCGTTGCCACTCGGGGTGGGCAAGGCGAATACCATCGTCAACGCATTGACCGATCTGGCCATCGCCGACCGTTCGATCCGGCTGCACATCCTTACCGCGCTGACGCTGCAACGTCCGCGCCCCGAAACCGATCTCCAGGCGCGGTTTCTCGACCCGGCCATGGACCGTCTGTTCGGAGCCTACACACCGCTGGACTACGCGACGCGACTGTTGGACGGAACATTGCCCGCCAACATCAAGGTGCAGGAATTCTTTTTCCAGGCCGGTACTTGGCTGGGAAACCCTGCGGCCCAGCAAGGCTATATCCCGGCCAACTATACGCACGCGCTGCATGCTCTGATGGACCGGTTTCCAAATGTCATCCTGCAGCTTCTGGCGCGTCACGGTGACCGTTTCAGCCTGTCCGGCAATACGGACATAACGGTCGATCTCCTGCGCGCCCGCGCGCGTGGTGAGCAGGATTTCATCCTTGGGGGCGAGATCAACCCGCACCTGCCTTTCATGCCCGGTGCCGGAGAACTGAGCGGCGACGAACTCGATTGCTTGCTGGACGATCCCGCCACGCAGTTCGAGTTGTTTTCGGTACCCAAGCGCCCGGTAGCGGCGGCCGACCACGCGATCGGCCTGCATGTCGCCGGGCTGGTGCCGGATGGCGGCACGCTTCAGATCGGCATCGGATCGATCGGCGATGCTGTGGCCTCGTCGCTGATCCTCCGACACCGGAACCCGGAAATCATGCGCGCCATCATGACGACCGCACCTTTTCCCGGCCACGTCTCTGCCCAAGGCGGCCGCTTCGAGGTCGGGCTCTACGGTGTGACGGAGATGCTGGTTCAGGGATTTCTGGAGTTGGCAAAAGCCGGTGTAATTCGGCGCAAGGTAGACGGCGCAATTGTTCACGCCGGGTTCTTCGTCGACTGTCACGACTTCTACCGCAGCCTGCGCGAGATGCCCGAAGACGAGCGCATGCTTATCCAGATGATGCCGGTATCGTTTACCAATCAGCTCTACGGCGACGAGTCCGCCAAGCGCGAGGCGCGCCACAACGCACGGTTCGTGAACGCGGCGATGAAGGCAACTGCGCTTGGCGGGGTGATCTCGGACGTGACGGAAAAAGGCCAGATCGTCAGTGGTGTGGGCGGGCAGTTCAACTTCGTCGATCAGGCTTTCGCACTGCGCGATGCGCGGGCGATCATCACCTTGCAGGCGACCCGCGAAAGCAAGGGCAAGGTGGCGTCGAACATCGTCTGGGATCATCCGCACGAGACGATCCCGCGGCATTACCGCGACATCATCGTCACGGAATACGGGGTCGCCGATCTGCGCGGCCGCTCAGACGCCGAGTGCATCATGGCCATGATCTCGGTCGCGGACAGCCGGTTCCAGCCCGAGTTGTTGGAACGGGCGAAAGCGGCAGGCAAGGTGCCCAGGGACGCGCGGGTGCCAAAGCCGCATGCAACGAATACGCCCCAGGCGCTGCAGTCATGGCTTGCACCTGCCATGGCGGAAGGGACCTTGGCTCGATTCCCGTTCGGCACTGACTTCACCGAGGTCGAGCAACGTTTGTTGGGGGCCCTTGGCATCCTGAAAGCGAAATCGGGATCGCGTCGGGCAATGGCAAGGTTGCTCTGGCGGGGCCTTCTGAGCGGCACGTCAGACCCCCAGCGGCGCGCCTGTCTGGAGCGTCTGTCACTGGATCACCCGCGCTCTCTTGCTGACCGGCTGACAAGGCTCGCAGTCAAGGGCGCCCTTGAAGCAGCGGCGGCCGATTCCTGACCAACAGCCCTCTCGCGGTTCACCGCTCGGCCAGATCGTCGCAAGAACGGCGGCGCCGCGCGCGGTTCAGCCGCGCGACATCTACCAGGCCATCGTCTGACCGGTGATCGTGCTGCTGGCGGCACTCATCCCCGTGACCGCGATCGACCCGCCGCCGGGCGACGAGCCCATCAAGCCGCCGCGACCCGAGGATCCACCGAACGTCCCGCCAACACCCCGGCCGCCCGCCGATCGGTGCCCCCCACGCAGCCGCCTGGCCCGGGTCGCCACTGAAGGCGCATTCTGTTCGCCCGTCGAGAAGCCCGACTTCGCGCACTTCAGCCCCCTGCAGACCCGGCCCCGAGCCTATGCGGAGCCTTGCTGCAGGCGTTTGAAGTTCCCATGCTTGCCAGCCGCAGCAGCGTTCAGGTGAAGATCATCCAGAAGCCCATGGCGATCATCATCAAGTTCTCGGTCAGCGACACGAAGCCCAACGGCACGTTGCTGTTGCCGCCCACGCAGGCGCATTTCAATTCGCGCTTGTCGATATAGACGGCCTTGAACACCGACACGGCACCGACGGTCCCGATGAAGAGGGCGATGGGCACCGATATCCAGTCCAGCACGGCGGCCAGCATCAGTACGCCCGCCAAACCTTCGCCGAATGGATAGAGATAACCGTAGCGCACCCATTTGCGGGCCAACAGGTCGTAGTTCAGAAACATCGTCGAAAAGGATTCGATGTCCTGCAGCTTCTGCAGCGCCAGAAGACACATGGAGACGGCGACGAACTTCGGCAACACCGCGATGGTGAATACCGTGCCGAAGGCGAGCCAGCAGATCGCGAGGCTCATGGCGAATCCCATCGAGAACAGCGCGATGACGGGCGTATAGCTGGTCTCGTCCGCGTCTTTCACTTCTTGCCCGAAGTGCTCGCGCAGCGCGTCGTAGCCGCCGATTCTATTGTCGCCGATGAAGACTTGCGGCGTGGTATCGACTCCGTGCTTTTCCTTGAAGGCCTCGGTTTCCTCACGGGATTTGAGCGGCTCGTCTCTTACTTCGTAGCCTTCGCGTTCCAGCAGGTCCTTGGCCTTCAGCCCGTAGGGACAAATGTGATCGGGCATGACCATCCGGTAAAGGGTCGCCGTTCTGGATTTACTCGTTGCTGTCATCTTGTTGCCCTCCGTCTTTCCCATTCATTCATGTAACGCCCTTCCCGCGCGGCAGGGTCAGCGTGAAAACGGCGGCGATCAGTGCGATCAAGGCGATCTGATGGCGCCGGCTGACCTGCCAGACGTAGGCGTACATTGTCACCGGCAGCGATTTCTTCGGCATGGTACCCGCTGAGGCTCCTCCCGAAACGAGACCGCGCCGTCAGGCCGTGACGAGCGCCGCCGCGACGAAAGCGGCGATGTTCAAACCGAGGGACCAGGATTCGCTGCCCGGCATCTTCCGCCCTGCGACTAGTACAACCGGCCGCTCAGAGCGGCCACACCAGCGGCAGCAGCAGCATCGCCAAGGCGAACACCAGCAGCGTCAGCGGCAGGCCGAGCCTGATATAGTCGGCGAGGCGGTAACCGCCGGGACCCATCACCAGCACGTTGGCCGGGTGCGCCACCGGGCTGGCGAAGCTGGCTGCGGCGGCGATCGCGATGGCCATCACCGGCGCCAGCGGCGAGATGCCCAGGTCGGCAGCGGCCGACAGCGCGATCGGCGCCATCAGCAGCACCAGTGCCGCTGTCGGCACGATCAGCGTGGCGCCGGCTACGGCGGCGGTCGAGATGTGCAGCCATCCCGCCAGCACCGTGCCGATCGTCAGCGCGAGCAGGCCAGCGGCGCCTTGCTCGCGTCCACCGTCTGCACCTGCACCGGGTTGAGCACGATCAGGTCCTCGTCCCGGCCCAGCTCGGCCAAGCGCTCGCGCGGACCGACGATCAGTAGCGCGTTGCGGCAGGCGCAAGGCCGCGATGCGTTCCTGCAGGCCGTAGAGCTCCTGCAGGTGGTGTTCGTCCCCCGCCGGCCGCGTGGTGTCGGTGCGCGCCAGCAGGTGGCGGCCGGCCAGCGCCATGAAGGCGGTGGCGGCCAGCAGCACCGGCAGGCCGATCCAGGCGAAATCGAAGAAGCCGAAGCCCTGGCCGCGCGCTTCACGCAGCACGTCGCTGATCAGCAGGTTGGGCGGCGTGCCGATCAGCGTCATCATGCCGCCGACCAAAGTGCCGTAGGCCAGCGGCATCAGCACCCGCGAGGGCGCGACCCCGCCGCGGCGCGCCACCGTCATGGCCACCGGCATCAGCAGCGCCGCGACGCCGATAATGTTCATGAACGACGACATCGCACCGCCGACGAGCATGAAGATCGAGATCATGCGCAGTTCGCTGCGGCCGGCGACGCGCGCGACCTGCACCCCGATCCGGTCGGCGATGCCGGCGCGCGTCAGGCCCTCGCTGATGATGAACATCGCCCAGACCGTGACGACCGCCGGGTTGGCGAAGCCGCCGACCGCATCGGCAGGAGACACCAGGCCCGGCACGGCCAGGCTGGACAGCACCAGCGCGATGTCCGGCGTCATCGACCTTGCTCTTCTATCCCGGTGCCGTCCGCATCGGCCCGATGGCTCGAGGCGGGCGCACGCAAACACTCCGCTGCATGTTCAATCCAGTGCTTCAACCTGGTAGCTGTCGCAGGCGCTGAGGTCGGAACGACCGCCCGGCGATTGCCGGGATATCTCGCGCAAGGCGCTACGCAGGCCCTCCTCCAGCACCGGGTGGTAGAACGGCATGGCCAGCAGATCATGGGCAGTCAGTCCGCGATGGATCGCCAGTGCGAGCAGATGGGCCAGGTGCTCGGCAGCCGGCGCGCACATCTCGGCACCGAGAATGCGGGCGTCATCTCGTGCGGCATGGACACGCAGCACACCCCGGTTGCGCTCGGCCGCCAGCGCGCGCGCTTGCGAGGCGAAATCGATGCTGCCGGTCAGGCACGAGTCGGTGTCCATGTCGGCGAAGCGCTGGCCGACCACGGCGATGCCGGGGTCCGAGAACACAATGGCCAGGGGCGTGCGGCGCTGAAAACAGGACGGCGCATCGGCCACTGCATTGATGCCCGCGATGCAGCCCTCGTCGGCCGCCTCGTGCAGCAGACCGGCGTGGCGTTGACATCGCCGGCGATGAACACCGGCAAATCGGCGATCTGCATCGTACTGCGGTCGAACGGCGGCGGGCCACGTTCATCCAGCCTCACGCCGAGCGCTTCGAGGCCCAGATCGCCTAGATTCGGCTTGCGCCCGATGGCCACGAGCACACGATCGACCTCGATGTCGACCGGACCGGCCTGAACGCGCACGCCGCTGGTGGTGCCGGACAATTCGACTTCGTGGCCGGCGTGGATGGCAAACTCCTCGCTCAGGGCCTGGCGTGCAGCTTCGGCCACGACCGGGTCGGAAATCCCCGCGAGTCCGTCGCTGCGATCGAATGCATGCACCTCCACCCCGAGGCGCGAGAGGGCCTGCGCCATCTCGATTCCGACGCCACCCAGGCCGATCACCGCCATGCGTGCAGGCAGCACTGCCTGCTCGAACAACGTATCGGTGGTCAACAAGCGATCGCCCAGCGCCTGCCAGGACTGCGGCACGATCGGGCTCGAACCAGTGGCGATGACGATGCCGCTGGCGTGGAACACCTGATCGCCCACTGCCACCTGGTTGGGGCCGAGCAATCGCGCCCGGCCCGCGATGCTGCGCTTGCCCAGCGCCTCGGTCGATCTGAGCACCCCGCCAACAAACCGGTCGCGCAGCGCCTGCACGCGTTGCAGGACCGCCGGGATGTCGATGCTCAGCTGGTCGCTGCCACGAATGCCGAAGGCCTGCGCCTTCTTGCGCGCATGAAAGGCGTTGGCAGCCTCGATCAGCGCCTTGGACGGCATGCAGCCCACCCGCGCGCAGGTGGTGCCATAGGGGCCGTCGTTGATCAGGACGAATTGATCGCTCTTCTTCCGGACCTGCTGCACGGCAGCCAGGCCGGCCGAACCGGCGCCGATGACGATGACCTTGAGTTTCGTGGGCATGGTCGCTCGTCCTTTTCAGTGGTCGAGCTTCTTGTCGGTGAACAGCCAGTCGCGCAACTCCTTGTCGAACACCGAGTCGCGGCGGCGGATCCATTCAAGCACCATCGCGGCGTGCTCCTTTTCCTCGTCCGCGTTGTGCTGGAGGATCGACTTGAGCTCCGCATCCTTGCAGGCATCGACGCGCTGGTTGTACCAATCCACGGCTTCCAGTTCTTCCATCAGCGACACGATCGCCCGATGCATGTCGCGGGTTTCGTCGGACAGTTCCTTGATCGGTTCGTGATAGCCCTCGTTTGCCATGTTTGTTGCTCCTCTTGATCAGTGACGCAGCACATGCACCGGCGGCAGCGCCGGTCTACGCAAGTCTTTGTCCGACACTCTCTGCGCACGGCCTTCGCCCGCGCGCCCCAGAGAAGTTGTGACTTGCAGTAGTTGAAGGATTGATTGAACACCTTGGCAATGCGCTCGAGTTCGTCGATCGACTGGTTCATGTCGTCGATCCGCTGCTTCATCATCGCAGCGTGCTCGTCCCGCTTGGACATTGAGGATCTCCTGCAAATGATTCAAGAGCGGACTGGCCAGAGGTAGCCTGCACACCACCATCAACGCGGCGCAACGACCAGCCTGGATACAACTCGCCCGACACCCGGCGTTCCCATCGCGACGATGACTGCCTGGCCCACTTGCTCTTCGGTCGGCACGCTCCCTTCCTGGGTCACCGTGCCCGAGTGGGTGGCGACCGAGATGTCGAAAACGGACAGGTTCGAGTCTACCGCCAGCGCTGCCTTGATGCTGGCCGTGGTGGCGGCCTCGGCGGCGGCCTGCGCAGCCCGTCCGGCTTGCTGGCTGGCGCGTTCATTGGCAGCGGACGGCTGCCCCCCACCTCTCGTGACCGAACCAGCCCAGAAAAGCCCCCACCAGCAATCCAAGCACGATGCCGTTGAACGAAGTCCTCATCACTCGCTCCTCGTCAAGAAGCGATTCCTGACACTCACGCCTGCCTTACTGACCCTGCAGGCTGTGAGCGATCTGGGCGCAGTATTGCTCCAGATCCTCGGACACCCCCTCCGGGCACCTGCCGCACTCACGGTTCCCCGGAACCGCGTGGTCGATGAACTTGGGGTAGTCGAGGTCCAGATTTCCCATGATCTTCACGAACTCGGCGAGCGGCTTGTCGCCGCCCAGGCGCGGGTTGCGGGTCTTTTCCTGGGCGATGCTGGACACGCGCCGGCCCTTGTAATCGTGCCCGGGATACACCAGCGTGTCCTCGGGCAAGGAGAACAGCTTGTCGTGCACGCTGCGGTAGAGCGTCGGTGCATCGCCGTTCTGGAAGTCGGTGCGCCCGCAGCCGTCGATCAGCAGCGCGTCGCCAGTCAGCACGCGCTCGCCGACGCGATACGCGTGGTGTCCGTCGGTGTGGCCCGGCGTGAACAGCGGGTCGATGCGGATGCTGCCGAACTCGAGCGGCCTGCCCTCCTCCAGCCCGACATCCACGCAGGCGAGATTGTCGAACGCCGGATGTGCGATGCGGCTGCCGGCTTCGGTCTTCAACTTGCGCGCGGCGGTGATGTGATCGGCGTGGATATGGGAGTCGAGCGTGTAGACGAGCTTCAAGCCGAGCGTGTTGAGCGCCTCAAGGTCGCGCTGCCAGGTCGGCAGCACCGCGTCGATCAACACCGCCCGACCCGTCTGCTCGCAGCCGAGCAGATAGGTATAGGTGCTGGACACCGGTTCGAAGAGCTGCCTGAAGATCATCTGGCCCCCCTTGGAAAAAGCGGATTGAAATGCGTTCAGGGATTGCCGCGCGCCTGGTCGAGCGCGCTCGCGCCGCCGGGTTGATCACCACCAGCACCAGACTCGGATCGATGTCCAGCGCGTGGGCGACGTACAGAGATGCTACGACAAGAACGGCGGCGGCGGGCGCGCACGCCGCCCGGGGGCACGGCGGCATCGCGGACCACCAGGGTGGTGGTGGCACAGGGCGGCGAGGGCGAAGCGCTCCGGTGCGAACACGGCGGCGCGCGGCGGCATACGGGTAAAAAGACAAAGCCCCTGATTTCTTCAACAAAATCAGGGGCGTACACGGCGTCAACAGACGCGGCTGGACGGCGTCACATGTTGTCGATCATCACCTGCCCGAAGCCCGAGCAGCTGACCTGCGTCGCACCTTCCATCAGGCGCGCGAAGTCGTAGGTCACCTTTTTGCTCAGGATCGACTTGCCCATCGAACTGATGATCAGGTCGGCCGCCTCGAACCAGCCGAGGTGGCGCAACATCATCTCTGCGGACAGGATTTCGGACCCCGGGTTGACGTAATCCTTGCCGGCGTACTTCGGCGCGGTCCCGTGGGTGGCCTCGAACATCGCGATCGAATCCGACAGGTTCGCGCCCGGTGCGATCCCGATGCCGCCGACCTGCGCGGCGAGCGCGTCGGAAATGTAGTCGCCGTTCAGGTTGAGCGTCGCAATCACACTGTATTCGGCCGGACGCAGCAGAATCTGCTGCAGGAAGGCGTCGGCGATCACGTCCTTGACGATGATCTCTTTGCCGGTCTTCGGGTTCTTGAAGCTGGCCCACGGCCCGCCGTCGATCAGCTGCGCGCCGAACTCCTCGGCCGCCACGGCGTAGCCCCAGTCACGGAACGCGCCCTCGGTGAACTTCATGATGTTGCCCTTGTGCACCAGGGTGACCGAGGGCTTGTCGTTGTCGATCGCGTACTGGATCGCCTTCCTGACGAGGCGCGTCGTGCCTTCCCGCGAGACGGGCTTGATGCCGATCCCCGAGCTCTCCGGGAAGCGGATCTTGCGAACGCCCATCTCCTTGATCAGGAAGTCGATGAGCTTGCGCACGGCGTCGGTGCCTTCCTCATACTCGATCCCGGCGTAGATGTCCTCCGAGTTCTCGCGGAAGATCACCATGTCGGTCTTCTGCGGTTCCTTCACCGGCGAAGGCACGCCACTGAACCAGCGCACCGGGCGCAGGCAGACGTAGAGGTCGAGTTCCTGGCGCAGCGCGACGTTGAGCGAGCGAATGCCGCCGCCCACAGGCGTCGTCAGCGGCCCCTTGATCGAAACCACGTATTCGCGAACCGCCTGCAGCGTCTCGGCGGGCATCCAGACATCGGGGCCGTAGACCTTGGTCGACTTCTCGCCCGCGTAGACCTCCATCCAGTGAATCTTTTTCTTCCCGCCGTAGGCTTTCGCGACCGCTGCATCGACCACCTTGATCATCACCGGCGTGATGTCGAGCCCGGTGCCGTCGCCTTCGATGAAGGGAATGATGGGGTTGTCGGGGACTTGCAGTGAATAGTCCTCATTTACGGTGATTTTCTTCCCGTTTGCGGGGACTTTGATGTGTTCGTACATGCGCGGAACTCCTCGAAGGGAAGGTGTTGGGTCGCCCTGCGGGCAATGCGGGATTATGCCGGAATCACGCTGCGGGCGTCGACGGGACCCGACACCGGGGTGGCGTACGCAAAATATTCTGAAAACAGGGTCAATGCGGTCAACGCCGGCGCCGCTGGCGCGTTTTCGCTTCCGACTACGGCGCCTACCGATCTGCCGGCCCGGGGTCGAAAAACCCAACCTATCTGTTCAGCTACGAGGATACAAAATGAGCAAACTGTTCGCCGTCCTGATCGCCGCCGCCCTGAGCTCGGGCGTTGCTGTTGCCCAGACCAAGCCCGCCACCCCGGCCGTGCCTGCCGCCCCCGCTGCTGCTGCGCCTGCTGCCGCGCCTGCCGCGCCTGCCGCTGCGGCCGCCCCGGCTGCCGCTCCGGCCGCCAAGAAGGATGAAGTAGCCGCGAAGAAAGAAGAGAAAGCCGTCGCCAAGGCCGAGAAGAAGCCCGTCAAGAAAGTGGCCAAGCTCGACAAGAAAGCAGCAGCACCCAAGAAGTAAGTAATATCAAAGATGCGGGGCGGGCTCACCCCCGCCCCGTTTCTATTTCAGGAGTTGCCCGTGAACCCCTCGGTCCGGATCGCACGCATCGTACGTTCCCTCGTGGCGGCCGGGCTGCTGGTGTTTCTCTCCCCGGCCCCGGCGCAGGGCCCCAATCCGCGCCTGCCCATGGTCGAGCTCCAGGCGGGGATGCACGTGATTCGCGCCGAGATCGCCGCCGACGACCGCACGCGCGGAATCGGACTGATGTTCCGCCCGGCGTTGGGCCGCAACGAAGGCATGCTGTTCGTGTTTCCCGAGAAGGGAACGCACTGCTTCTGGATGAAGAACACGCTGATCCCGCTGTCGATCGCCTTTCTCGGAGACGACGGCCGAATCGTCAACATTGCCGACATGGCGCCGCGGGCAGAGGCAAGCCACTGCCCGCAGCAGGCCGTGCGCTACGCGCTCGAGATGGAACAGGGCTGGTTCGCCCGGCGCGGGATCGCCGCGGGCCAGGCACTGCGCAATCCGCAGCTGTTCACCGTCGCCCCCTGAGCGGGGCGAGGGGGTCGGGCGAGCGACCCGACCCCGGAGCGCCTACGCGAAGTTCTTCGCGGCGAAATCCCAGTTCGCGAGCTTCCAGAACGCGCCGACGTAGTCGGGGCGACGGTTGCGATAGTCGACGTAGTACGCGTGCTCCCACACGTCGCAGGTGAGCAGAGCCTTGTCGGCACCGGTCAGCGGAGTCGCGGCGTTGGACGTGTTGACGATGTCCACGGATCCGTCCGCCTTGCGCACCAGCCAGGTCCAGCCCGACCCGAAATTGCCGATCGCCGACTTCGTAAACGCCTCCTGAAAGGCCTCGAAAGAGCCCCACTTCTTGTCGATCGCCGCGGCGAGCGCGCCGCCGGGCTTGCCGGGCGCATTGGGTGCGAGGGACTTCCAGTAGAAGGTGTGGTTCCAGATCTGCGCGGCGTTGTTGAAGATCACCCCGGAGGACTTGCGCACGATGTCCTCGAGCGCGAAGCTCTCGAATTCGGTGCCCTTGATCAGGTTGTTCAGGTTCGTGGCGTACGCCTGATGGTGCTTGCCGTAGTGGAATTCGAGCGTTTCCTGGGAAATGTGCGGGGCCAGCGCGTCCATCCCGTAGGGCAGCGGCTCCAGTTTGTGTTCCATCTCGCTTCCTTTTTTCGTTGTTGCGGTGCAGCCATTGTATGTCGCGCCCCGGTGCCCGGGCGCCGTCAACCGTCGCCGTCGCGTGGGTTTAGCGCGCCCCGCCGCCGCCCTGCTCGTCTGGCGGCGAAGTCCCCGAGGCCGGGGCGTGCGCGGCGCGGACCGCCGTGACCTGGGCGGAAAGCCCGCCGGCGGCGAGCAGCACGTCGATGGCCGCACCGCTGCGCAGTTGCGTCGCGTCACGCACCACGCGCGAGCGCGCGTCGCGCACGATCGCGTAGCCGCGCCCAAGCACCGCAACCGGGCTGACCAACTCCAGCTGTTCGGCGCACGAGACCGAACGCCGCACGGCACGTTCGACGTGGGCACCGGCCGCGCGCGCGCAGCGCTGTGCGAGCACCTCGAGCTGGCGGGCACGCTCGCGCCAGCGCGCCGAGGGCGGACGGAGCAGCCGCGACGCGACGTCGAGCGCCTGCTCGCGCGAGCGCTGGCCACGCTGGAGCCCGCGCGCAAGCGCCTGCGCGCTCGCGTGCAACCGCGCGAGCAGTTCCGAACGATCCGGCACGACGGCGGCCGCGGCGCCGGTGGGCGTCGGGGCGCGCAGGTCGGCCACGAAGTCGGCGATCGTGAAGTCCGTCTCGTGCCCGACGCCGCTGACGACCGGAATCGCGGATCCGGCGATCGCAAGGGCCACGCGCTCGTCGTTGAAGGCCCACAGGTCTTCGATCGACCCGCCGCCGCGCACCACGAGCAGCACGTCGCAGTGTCCATGCCGGTTGGCGCTCGCGATCGCGGCAACGATCGCCGCCGGGGCATCCTCGCCCTGAACCGGCGTGGGGTAGACGATCACCGGCACGCGCGGGGCGCGCCGCGCCAGCGTGATGAGCACGTCACGCAGCGCCGCTGCCTGCGGCGACGTCACGATGCCGACACAGCGCGCATGGGGCGGCAGCGCTCGCTTGCGCGCGGGGTCGAAGAGACCCTGGCCGGCGAGCTTTTCCTTGAGTTCGAGGAAGCGCCGGTACAGGTCGCCCGCCCCGGCCGGGCGCATCGCATCGACGCTGAGCTGGAACTCACCACGCGCCTCATACAGGGATGCGCTGCAGCTGACTTCGACCTGATCGCCGTCGCGCGGAACGAAGCGCACCCCCTGCGCGCGGCTGCGAAACATCACGGCCCGCACCTGCGCATGCGCGTCCTTCAGCGTGAAGTACCAGTGACCGCTCGCGGCGCGCGTCAGGTTGGAAATCTCCCCGCAAACCCGCAGCGGACCGAAGCCGCGCTCGAGCAATCCAGCCACAGCGCGGTTCAACTGGGAAACCGTCAGCGGCGCGGGCGTCAGAACTGGATTTTCGGGCACAGGCTCTTGTTTCATGCGGGGTTCAGGGCGGCATCTGTCCACAAGCCCTACGGCCATGTCGGCAATTTGCCGTGCTCGCGGGCTTGCTCTCGAGCGATCTTACAACTTGTTGATTTTGCGTGTCTTTTTTCTGTCGTTTTTTTGTGCAGACCACCCGGTTCACGCAACGACGCCGCTTTCGAGGCGGTACTCAGAAGATCTGCACAGAGTTGTCCACAGAAACTGTTGATGACCGGAGCGATCCGGGGGCAACTTGCCGTCAGCGGCAAAAAACCCGGACAATGCCCCCGTGACCGGAGGCTCCGTGCGCCGCGCGGAGGGAACTGGTCGGATTGCCGGCGCCCGGTGCGTCGGCCCTGTGGAGTGCTCACTTGTTTTCGCTGATTCAGGCCGCGGGCTGGCCCATCTGGTTTCTCATTCTGACCTCGATCGTCGCCGTCGCGCTGATCATCGAGCGCTTCCTTTCCCTGCGGCGCATCCGGATCATCCCGCCGGCCCTGCTCGAGGAAGTCTTCCTGCTCCATCGCAACCAGCAGATCACCCCCGGGCTGGTGCAGAAGCTCGCGGCCAGTTCACCTTTGGGCAAGGTGCTGGCGAGCGGCCTGCGCTACCGGCAGGCCGGGCGTGAGGCAATGAAGGAGGCGATGGAGGAAACCGGCCGGGCGGTTGCCCACGAGCTCGAAAAGTATCTGTCGGCGCTGGGCACGATCGCGACCACGGCGCCCCTGCTGGGCTTGTTCGGGACGGTCATCGGGATGATTCAGATCTTCGGCTCGCAGGCACCCGGGCAGTCGAACCCGGAACAGCTCGCCCACGGCATTTCGATCGCGCTCTACAACACCGCCTTCGGGATTCTGATCGCCATCCCCGCGTTGATCAGCTACCGGCACTTCCGCGCACGCGTCGACAGTTACCTCGTCGAAATGGAGCAGCAGTCGCTGCGCCTGGTCGACAACGTGCTCGGCGACCGGCCATGAACTTCCGGCGCACGCTGCGCCGCGACGAGCCCGAGATCAACTTCATCCCGTTGATCGACGTGCTGCTGGTGATCCTGATCTTCCTGATGGTGAGCACCACGTACCAGAAGTTCACCGAACTCAAGGTGGACCTGCCCGGCGCAAGCCCCGAACAGCCGGGCAAGCGCCCCCCCGAGATCCTGATCGCGGTGTCGGCACAGGGGCGCTACCTGCTCGAAGGGGCGACCACACCGCTTTCCGGAACGGCCGATCTGAGCGCCGAACTGCGCCGGCTCGCCGCGGGCAACCGCGAGACGGTCCTGGTGATTCACGCCGACGCGGGCGCGCGTCACCAGTCCGTCATCGGCGTGCTGGACGCGGCGCGCCAGGCGGGACTCGAAAGGGTTTCGTTCGCCGCGCGCAGCGACCCTGCGGCACCTGCGCGCTGATCACTGCGGTGGCGAGCGTCCGCCGCGCTTCCTCCCGCCGCGTGCTCGAGCGCGCGCTCACCCGGCTGTGGTTTGAAACCGAGCCGGGTCCCGGCGCTCGTGCGCTTCTCGCTTTGCTCGCCCCCCTGGAATGCATCGTGCGCTGGCACGCGCGGCGCCAGCGCGCGCGCATCGAGGCGCTGGGGGCGCCACGTGTCCCGGTCATCGTGATCGGCAACCTCGTCGCGGGCGGGGCCGGCAAGACGCCGCTGGTGGCGGCGCTCGCCAAGGCGCTGGCCACGCAGGGGCACCGTCCCGGACTGCTGGTGCGCGGCCATGGCAGAACCGGCAGCGGCGCCGTCCTCGTTCAAGCGGACACGCCCATCGCGGTGGCCGGCGACGAGGCCCTGGTGCTGGCGCGCCGCACGGGCCTGCCGGTCGCAGTGGGCAGCGATCGGGGCGCGGCGCTGGCGCTGCTGCTGACGACGCACCCCGAACTCGACGTCGTGCTCAGCGATGACGGACTGCAACACGAGCGGCTGGCGCGCAGTGTCGAGCTCGTGGTCTTCGATCAGCGCGGGGTCGGCAACGGACGCCTGCTCCCGGCCGGGCCGCTGCGCGAGCCGGCCGCCCACGCAATGCGGATGGACGCACTGGTGATCTCGGGGGACGGCCCGGCGCCGCTGGTCCACCCCCGCATCTTTCGCGCGGGGGTCCGGCAGCTCGGCTTCTCCCGGGTCGACGAGAGCGTGCGCGCGCTGCCCGCCGCCGAGCTGGCCCGCCGTCCGGAGGCCCGCGCCGGGATCGTCGCCTTCGCGGGCATCGCGAACCCGGAGCGTTTCTTCGCGATGCTCGCAGGGCTGGGAATCGACGCCACGCCGCTCGAGCTGGGCGACCATGAAGCCATGGATCGCGACGAACTGAAGCAGCTCGCCGCCGGGCTGATTCTGATGACGGAGAAAGACGCAGTAAAATGCCGCTCGTTCGCTGACCATCGGTGCTGGTTCCTCGAGATCGAGGCGATCCCGGAACCCGCGCTGATCGATTGGCTGGAGGAATCAATCCATGGATAGCCGCCTGCTTGACGTCCTGGTGTGCCCGATTTGCAAGGGCCCGCTGCAACACCTGCGCACGAGCGCCGAAGGCGAACTCGCGTGCCGCCGCGATGCCCTCGCTTATCCGATCCGCGACGGGATTCCCGTGATGCTGGTCGACGAGGCGCGCAAGTACGACCCGGAAACCGAGACGCCTTGAACGAAGCCTCGCCCGGGCCGGCGTTCGTCGCGCTGATCCCGGCGCGGCTGGCATCGACGCGGCTCCCCGAGAAGGCGCTCGCCGATCTCGGCGGTGTCCCGATGGTTGTGCGGGTCGCCCAGCGCGCGGCGGCTTCCGGCGCCGAGCGCGTCGCCGTGGCTACGGACGCCGAGCGCATTGCCCAGGCGGTTCGCGCGGCCGGCTTCGAGGCCGTGATCACGCGTGCCGACCACCCCAGCGGCACCGACCGGCTGGCCGAGGCAGCGGAAATTCTCGGGCTCGAGCCGCAGCAGATCGTCGTCAACGTACAGGGCGATGAGCCGCTGGTCGATCCGGCGCTGATCCGCGCGCTCGCGCAGCGTCTCGCCGCGACGCCCGAGGCGGCCATTGCAACGGCCGCGCACCCGATCGATCGGGTGGCCGACTATCTGAACCCGAACGTCGTCAAGGTCGTCCCCGATGCCCGCGGGATGGCGGCGCTCTTCTCGCGCGCGCCGATTCCCTTCGACCGGGATCACTTCGCGCAGTTTCCCGCCGGGCTGCCGCTCGACCTGGGCCCGCAGATGCGCGCGCGCGCCTTCCCGCTGCGCCACATCGGGCTCTACGCGTACCGGGTCGCGTTCCTCGCAGCCTATCCGCTGCTGGCGCGCGCGCCGACCGAAGAGCTCGAGTCACTCGAGCAGCTGCGCGCGCTGTGGCATGGCTACCGGATCGCGCTGCTGGTGACCGAAACCGCGCCGGCGCCCGGTGTCGACACTGCGGCAGACCTCGCGGCGGTGCGGGCATACTTGAGCGCCACGCCGGCGCAAGATTGACCGCGGCGCTCGGTTGCAGGTATCCTCGCCCGGTTTCGCCGGGGGGTCAGCCGGCTGCCGCGCACAGTTCTCAGGCGGCCAGCCTCCCGCACCGGGGGCCCGGCACCGTCCCGGGCCTCATTCCACCTTTCATCGAACACGGGGAATCCCATGCGGCTCATTCTTCTGGGCGCGCCAGGCGCCGGCAAGGGCACCCAGGCTGCCTTCATCAGCGAGCGTTTCGGCATCCCGCAGATCTCCACCGGCGACATGCTGCGCGCAGCGGTCAAGGCCGGCACTGCGCTGGGAATCGCCGCCAAGCGCGTGATGGACTCCGGCGCGCTGGTGTCCGACGAGATCATCATCGGCCTGGTGCGCGAGCGGCTCGCCCAGCCCGACTGCGCGTCGGGATACCTGTTCGACGGCTTTCCGCGCACCATCCCGCAGGCCGAGGCGCTCAAGACCGCCGGCGTCGCGCTGGACGTCGTGCTGGAGATCGATGTCCCCAACGAAGCGATCGTCGAGCGCATGAGCGGACGGCGCGTCCATGTCGCGAGCGGGCGCACCTACCATGTGCGCTTCAATCCGCCCCGGCGCGAGGGTTGCGACGACGTGACGGGCGAAGCGCTGATCCAGCGTGACGACGACCGCGAGGAGACCGTCGCCAAGCGGCTTGCGGTCTACGCCGCGCAGACACGCCCGTTGATCGACTACTACAACGCGTGGGCGGCGACCGGAGATGCCGCAGCGCCACGCTATCGCAAGATCTCCGGAACCGGCACGGTCGAGGAGATCACGGCGCGCGTTTTTGACGCGCTAAAGTAGAATTCAGCGCCTGCGCAGTACGACGCACACTTATTGAAAACAATCGTTCGGAGGTTTGAAAAATGAACGGAGCCACCACGGTGGGTCTCTGGCTGGCGATGGCCGCGGGCCTGGCAGCGCTGATCTACGGAATTTTCTCGAGCCGCTGGATTCTCAGCCTGGACGCCGGCAACGCGCGCATGAAGGAGATCGCCGCGGCGATCCAGCAAGGCGCCAAGGCCTACCTGAACCGACAGTACCGCACCATCGGGATCGTCGGCGTCGTGCTGTTCTTCGTGATCGGGTTCGTTCCCGGTCTCGGCTGGACGACCGCCGCGGGTTTCGCGCTGGGCGCGATTCTCTCGGGACTCGCCGGCTACATCGGGATGAACGTCTCGGTGCGGGCCAACGTGCGCACCGCGCAGGCCGCGACCAAGGGCATCAACGACGCGCTCGCGGTGGCGTTTCGCGGCGGCGCGGTCACAGGCCTGCTCGTCGTCGGGCTGGGCCTGCTGGGCGTTGCGGGCTTCTACGCCTGGCTGCTGAACGCCGCTCCTGCCGGCGCGAGCCACCACGATGTGCTCAAGCCGCTGATCGGCCTGGCCTTCGGCTCGTCGCTGATTTCGATCTTCGCGCGGCTCGGTGGCGGCATCTTCACCAAGGGCGCGGACGTCGGTGCTGACCTGGTGGGCAAGGTCGAGGCGGGAATTCCCGAAGACGACCCGCGCAATCCGGCGGTGATCGCCGACAACGTCGGCGACAACGTGGGCGACTGCGCCGGGATGGCCGCCGACCTGTTCGAAACCTACGCGGTGACGCTGATTGCCACGATGCTGCTTGGTGCGCTGGTGATGACCGGCGCGCAGGCGCAGGCGATCATCTACCCGCTGGTGCTCGGCGCCGTGTCGATCGTCGCGTCGATCATCGGCGCGTTCTTCGTGCGCGCGTCGCCGGGCCAGAAGATCATGACGGCGCTCTACAAGGGCCTCGCCGTCGCAGGCGTCCTGGCCACGGTCGTCGCCTACCCGGTGACCTCGTGGGTGTTCGGCAACGCGGACCTGGGCGTCACCTCGGTCGCCTCGCTGTGGCTGTGCGTGGTCGTCGGAATGGTGCTCACGGGGCTCATCGTCTGGGTGACCGAGTACTACACCGGCACGCAGTTCAAGCCGGTGCGCTACGTCGCACAGGCCTCGACGACCGGCCACGGCACCAACATCATCGCCGGGCTGGCGGTGTCGATGAAGTCGACCGCAATCCCGGTGCTGCTGGTGTGCGCGGCGATCATCGCCGCCTCCAAGCTGGGCGGTCTCTACGGGATCGCCGTCGCGGCCACCTCGATGCTCTCGATGGCCGGCATCATCGTCGCACTCGACGCATACGGTCCGATCACTGACAACGCGGGCGGCATCGCCGAGATGGCCGGGCTGCCGGAATCGGTGCGCGCCGTCACCGACCCGCTCGACGCGGTGGGCAACACCACCAAGGCGGTGACCAAGGGCTACGCGATCGGCTCGGCGGGGCTGGCCGCGCTGGTGCTCTTTGCCGACTACACCCACGGGCTCGAGTCCTACGGGATCGTGCCGCGCTTCGACCTGTCGGACCACATGGTGATCGTGGGCCTCTTCATCGGCGGGCTGATTCCGTTCCTGTTTGCCGCGATGGCGATGGAAGCGGTGGGCCGCGCGGCGGGTTCGGTCGTGGTCGAAGTGCGCCGCCAGTTCCGCGAGATCAAGGGCATCATGGAAGGGACGGCCAAGCCCGACTACACAAGGGCGGTCGATCTGCTGACCACCGCGGCGATCAAGGAAATGGTCCTGCCGTCGCTCCTGCCCGTGGCGGTGCCGATTCTGGTGGGCGTGTTCCTCGGACCGGTCGCGCTCGGCGGCCTGCTGATGGGCACCATCGTCACCGGTCTGTTCGTCGCGATCTCGATGTGCACCGGCGGCGGCGCCTGGGACAACGCCAAGAAGTACATCGAAGAGGGCAACTTCGGCGGCAAGGGCAGCGAAGCGCACAAGGCCGCGGTCACGGGCGACACGGTGGGCGATCCGTACAAGGACACGGCCGGCCCGGCGATCAACCCGCTCATCAAGATCATCAACATCGTCGCGCTGCTGATGGTGCCGGTGATCGGCGCGATCTGGGGTGGCGCGCCGGCGGCGGCCCAGCCTGCGGCACCGGCGGCCATCGTTGCGCCGGCTGCGGTCTCATCGGTACCGATGACGGCGCCGGTTGCGGCACCGGCTGCGGCTCCGGCAGAAGCGGCACCGGTGCAGAAGTAGGACCGGCATCCGCGGGCAGGTCTGCGAGTTCCGCTCGGCCCGTCATCGCCAGATGACGAACTTTTCTTTTTCCCGGCGCGCCCCGCTGACTGTCGCGGAGGCCGTCGCCGGCAAGCGCTGTCCCCTGCGCGGCGCCCTCAGGTGCGGCCAGGGCTGACCGGTCAGGGTCCGCGCTTGCCGCTGCGCCTGACCGGGCGGAGCGTAACCAGCACCAGCGTCACGATGGTGAGCGGCAGCACGAAGCTCAGCATCGCCGCACCGAACGCAGGCAGCGCCGCATGCTGCTGCGCCGTCAGGACGATGTAGGCGCCATAGGCCGCGTAGTAGCCCACGAACACCCCGCCTTCCCAGCGCGCGATTTCGTACCCGCTCAGGAACACCGGCAGGCAGGCGAAGGTGACCGCCAACATCACCCAGAGATCGAAGTTCAGCACGCCGTCGCCGATCGGCAGCCCGTCGGCCGCCACCACGCCGGTCAGGCCAAGGCAGCCGAGGATGTTGAAGATGTTGCTGCCGATGACGTTGCCGATGGCGATGTCACGTTGTTTGCGCACCGCAGCCAGTACCGAGGTGGCCACCTCGGGCAACGACGTTCCGGCCGCGACGATGGTCAGCCCGATCACCAGATCGCTGACCCCCAGGGAGCGGGCGAATGCCGTCGCCGCCGACACCAGCCATTGCGATCCGATCACCAGCAAGCCGAGTCCCGCGGCGATCAGCAGCAGTTGTACCGCCCAGTGTCCGTCCCATCGACTTGCCTTGACCAGATCGTGCTCGTAGTCATCCCGCGTGGCCTGCGACGCGCGACGCGACTGCAGCATCAGGAACCCCGCGTGAACCAGCAGGATGGCCAGTAGAAAGCAGCTTTCCCAGAAGCCGAGCCGGCCGTCCAGGGCGAACGCCATGAGCAGCAGCGACGCGCCGATCATGATCGGCACCTCCTGCCGAATGATCTGCTCGTTGACCGCGAGGGGGGTGATCAGGGCGGAGAGCCCGAGGATGAACAGCACATTGAAGATGTTGCTGCCGACCACGTTGCCGATCGCGATGTCGGTGCGCCCCTCCAGCGCGGCACCGACGGACACCGCGACCTCGGGCGCGCTGGTGCCGAACGCCACGATGGTCAAACCCACCACCAGCGGCGAGATGCCGAACGAGAGCGCCAGTCGCGACGCACCGCGCACCAACACTTCCGCGCCCGCCACCAGCGCCAGCAGACCACCGAGGAAAACCAGAAATTGCATGCTTGACTCGCCTGGATGAACCGAAAGCAGGGGGCAACCGCAGCCCGCAGTCTTCACCTCGACGGGGCGCCATCCCCAGGCTATTGTGCAATACGCGCCGCAGGGAGGCCCCGCAAGCCGGCCGGCGCCCTGCCCTCGCCAAGCGCCGACGAGCGATTTCCTCGGATTCCCGGAGCGAACGTCGAGGTGCCTACAATAATCCCCTTGGGCGCCGCCCCCGCGGCGTGTTCACCGCAAACGACAAGGGAGACAGCGCATGAAGATCGACGGCAAGGTAGTGCTGGTAACGGGAGGCGCGTCGGGACTGGGCGGCGCGACCGCCGAAGCCATCGTCGCGGGGGGCGGAAAAGTCCTGATCGTCGACATCAACGCGGAGCTCGGCGAGTCCTTCGCCAAGTCGCTGGGCAAGGCCGCCCGCTTCGTGCGCGCCGACGTGAGTTCGGAAGCCGACGCACAGGTGGCGGTCGCCGCCGCGCAGCAGATGGGCCAACTGGCCGGCCTGGTGAACTGCGCCGGGATCGGCCCGGCCGCGAAGACCGTCGGCAAGACCGGGCCCCACCCGCTCGAGTTGTTCACCCGGGTGATCCAGGTCAACCTGATCGGCACCTTCAACATGATCCGGACCGCGGCCGCAGTGCTCGTCGCGAATCCGCCCGACGAAGAGGGCGAGCGCGGGGTGATCGTCAACACCGCGTCGGTGGCCGCCTTCGACGGCCAGGTCGGGCAGGCCGCCTACTCCGCCTCCAAGGGTGGCATCGTCGGCATGACGCTGCCGATCGCCCGCGACCTTTCGCGCGATGGCATTCGCGTGGTCACGGTGGCTCCGGGCCTGTTCCTCACGCCGCTCCTCGCGGGGCTGCCGGCGGACGTCCAGGAATCGCTGGGCAAGCAGGTGCCGTTCCCGCCGCGCCTCGGGCGTCCGGCCGAGTACGCGATGATGGTGATGCAGGTCTTCGCGAATCCGATGCTCAACGGCGAGACGATCCGTCTCGACGGTGCGATCCGCATGGCGCCGCGCTAGCCGAGCGACCGCGACCGACGCCCCGGCAGGCCCGCCGGGGCTAGGCGGGGGCTGTGTCCATGGCGCCGATGCGCTGCTCGAGCCACGCGCCGAGCGCGAGCAGCGCGGCATCCGCGTTCGCGCGTCCGACCACCTGCAGGCCCAGCGGCAGGGAGTCGATGGCGTCAAAGGGCAGCGACAGCGCCGGCAGGCCGCAGTAGGAGAAGGGCAGCGTCTGCCCCAGCACCGCCTCGCGCACGCTGGTCTTCCCGCCCTCGACCTCGACTTCGGTCTGTCCGCGCAGCGGCGTGGGCACCGCCGCGGTGGGCAGCACGAGCGCGTCGATGCCGGCGAACACGGCGTCGAACTGCGCGGCGAGCGCGGCGCGCGCCTGCAGCGCCGCGATGTACTCGGCCGCGCCGATCGTCATCCCCGCGCGCAGCGGTCCGATCACCAGGTCCGAGAAGCCCGCGCCGCCTGCGGCAAGCGCCGCGCGATGCACCCAGGCCGCTTCGGCACGCACCAGCGGCGTGTAGTGCGTCCATGCGTCGGGAAGCAGCGAAGGATTGACTTCGCACAGTTCGGCGCCAGCGGCGCGCAGCGCGGCGAGCAGCCGCTCGAAGCACGCGCGCACCTGCGGGTGGAGCCGGCCCCGCAGCCAGGCCGCCGGCACCCCCAGGCGCGGGTGGCGCGCCACGCGGCCGTGGCCGGCGCGCCGCTGCGCGAGCACTTCGTAGAGCAGCGCGCTGTCGGCGACGGACCCGGCCAGCACGCCCGCGTGGTCGCAACTCCAGGACAACGCCAGCGCGCCGTCGAGCGGGATCGCGCCGAAGCTGGGCTTGAAGCCCGTTACCCCGCAGAACGCCGCGGGAATGCGCACTGAGCCGCCCGTGTCGCTGCCCAGCGCCGCCATGCCGATGCCGGTCGCCACGCACACCGCGGCACCGCTCGAGGAGCCACCGGCCTGGTACTGCGGACGCAGCGGATTGCAGACGTCGCCCGTGTGGGGATTCTCCCCGGTCGCGCCCAGCGCGATCTCGTGCATGTTGGTCTTGGCGAAAATGACCGCGCCCGCAGCCCGCAGGCGCGCCACGGCGCTTCCCTCCCGCGCTCCGAGATCGGGGAGCGCCGCCTGCGTGCCGCCCCGTGTCGGCATCCCGTCGACCACGTACAGGTCCTTGATCGAGATCGGGATGCCGTGCAGCGGCCCGCAGGGATCGCCCCGCGAGCGCATGCCATCGAGCCGCACGGCCTGCTCCCGCGCGCCTTCCCAGTCGGCGCAGGCGATCGGGTTCAGGTGGACATTCTCCGCCGCGCGCGCGCGCGCCGCTTCGAGCAGGGCCAGTGCGGATTCCTCGCCGGCAAGGGTGGCACGAACGGCGGCACGGATCGATTGCATGATCGGGAGCGATTGCGCAGAATGGGGTGAAGTCAATTATGCGGCCAGGAGTGGCGGATATGGAACGCAAGCGCATCAGTGGCGGTCGTCTGCGCAGCGCGCACTACGATGAGCACGCAGGCGTCCTGGAGATCGAATTCCTCGATTATTCGGTGAAGCGCTTCCAGTCGGTCCAGGTGGAAGTCTGGCGGCGCTTGCTCGCCGCGCCGAACCCGGCGACTTTCTACGAGGATCGGATCGAAGAGGAATACCCGGTCGAAGTCGCGTCGCACCGCACCGACGAGACGGCCCGCTCGCAGCTCGACTCCCTTTTCGGGCCGGCGCCCGCGCCCGGAAGCGCCGATTCCACCGATCGCGGCTGACGGGCCGATTCGCGCCGACGTGGCCGCCCCGGAATCGAGCGCTCGCCCCGGGCGTTCGTTGGCGATCGACATCTTTTGCCGTGTCGTCGACAACTTCGGCGACGCCGGGGTCTGCTGGCGCCTCGCCCGGCAACTCGCACGCGAGCAGGACGCGCAGGTGACGCTGTGGATCGATCGTCCCGAGATCCTCGCGCGCTTCGCAGCCCCCGGCGCCGCGGCCGATGTCCGCGTCGAATCATGGGAAGCGGCCGCGCAGCGCTTCGTTGCGCGCGACGTCGTTCTGTGCGGATTCGGGTGCGAACTTCCGCCCCCGGTGCGCCGGCTGATGGCGACACCCGGCAAGCCGCCGCTGTGGGTCAATCTCGAGTACCTGAGCGCCGAGCGCTGGGTCGACGGATGCCACCGCGTCGCCTCGCCCAAGCCCGCGGACGGGGCAATCGAATGGTTCTACTACCCGGGGTTCTCCCCGGCGACCGGCGGGCTGATCCGGGAGGCGGAGCTCGCGGCCGAGCGCGCGGAATTCCTGGGCGGGGATCGCGCACCGTGGCTCGCGGCGCGCGGACTGGATTCCGACCCTGGGGCATTGCGCATTTCCCTGCTGTGCTATCCGCAGGCGCCGGTTGGCGAGCTGCTGGCCGAACTCTCCGCGCACACGCCGCGTCCGGTGCACCTGCTGTTGCCAGAGGGCGTTGCCGAGGAAGCGGTGCGCGCAGTGCTCGGCCGGGCGCTCCCGCCGGGGCAGCGCGCCCGCGCCGGAGCGCTGACGATCGCGCGCTTTCCCTTCCTCGATCAATCGGCCTACGACCGCCTGCTGTGGAGCTGCGAACTGAATTTCGTGCGCGGCGAGGACTCGTGGATCCGCGCGCACTGGGCGCACCGGCCGTTTCTCTGGCAGCCCTACCCGCAGACGGCGGGAACCCACCTGGTCAAGCTCGACGCCTTCCTGGCGCGCATGCTCGCGCCCGAACCCGCGTCGGCCAGCGTGATCCGTTCGGCCATGCTCGGCTGGAACGGCGCGGCGCCCTTCGTGCCGGCCTGGCGAAACTTCGCCGCCGCCCTGCCGCGGGTCGCACCGAATTATCAGCGCTGGGCCGCAAGCCTCGAGCGGGAACCCGATCTCGCGAGCCGGCTCTGCCGATTCTTCGCAGAAAAGCTATAATGGTGGGTTGATATTTTGCCTTTGGAAGAGATGATGAAGACCGCACAGGAATTGCGCGTGGGCAATGTGGTGATGATCGGCAAGGAGCCGATGGTCGTGTTGCGCGCCGAATACAGCAAGGGAGGCCGCAACGCCTCCGTCGTCAAGATGAAGATGAAGAACCTGCTGAACGCCTCGAACGCGGAGTCCGTGTACCGCGCCGACGAGAAGTTCGATGTTCTGATCCTCGACAAGAAGGAAGTCACGTACTCGTACTTCGCCGACCCGCTCTATGTGTTCATGGACGGCGAATACAACCAGTACGAGATCGAAGCCGAGGCGATGGGCGACGGGCTGAACTACGTCGACGACGGCATGCCCTGCGCAGTGACCTTCTATGACGGTCGCGCCATCTCCGTCGAATTGCCCAACTCGGTGGTGCGCGAGGTGGAATACACCGAACCCGCCGTCAAGGGGGACACTTCGGGCAAGGTGATGAAGCCGGCACGGATCAAGCCGACCGGGTTCGAGATTCCGGTGCCCGCGTTCGTGCAGATCGGCGACAAGATCGAAATCGACACGCGGACCGCCGAGTACCGCAACCGCGTCAAGGCCTGAGCGGCGCCCCTGCGTGCGGCGCTGCCGTGCCCTCGCGGGCACCGTAGCGCTTCACCGAGCGCCGGATCTGGCGGTTGACCGTGGCGCGCAGCGAGCGCAGCGACACGGGCTTGACCAGGTAGCTGTTGCAGCCGGCGAGCGCGCCGCGCGCCAGATCGAACGTCGACGAGCGGCTCGTGAGAATCACCACGGGCACCGCACGCAGCGTCCGGTCGCGCTTGATCTGGCGGGTCAGCGCGAAACCGTCAAGTTCCGGCATCATCACATCGACCAGCGCGACCTCGTAGCGCCGCTGCTCGAGCGCCGCGAGGGCCTCGTGTGCCGAAGCGAGCGCGTCGCAGTCGACTCCCATCTGGTGCAAGGCGAGCGTGAGCTGGCGCCGCACGGTCGGACTGTCGTCCACGACGAGCGCTCTCGGTCGCCGCGTCGCCCCGTCCTCGCTCACCCCGAATCCGTCTGCGACATCCCGGCGCCGCGACGGATTCGCGTCGCCAAAGAACGTCTCGACCATCTGGTTGAGCGTCTGGAGCACGTTGGAGGTGAACTGGGCCTGGATCAGGTCGTCCCTGGGCCGCGTGGCATCATCGCGCCGCCCGACCTTGATCACTGCGCCTCGCTCGAGAATCCGGTACAGCGTATTGGCGACCTCGGGGCCGCCGCTCACCGTCATGTCGACCAGCGCGATGTCGAATTCGCCCGGTCCGCGGGTCGGCGCAATCGTGTACCGATAGGTGTTGTGCCGCGCGTGGCGCAGCACGATCTCGAGCAGGCGTCGCAAGCGCATCTCGAGGCCGAAAACCGCCACCCGAAACTCCGGGCGGTAGTCGTGCGCGGCAGCTGCAATCATCGCTTCCCCCTGGACATGTGTGCGCCTTCAGGGACCCCCGCCTGGCGTCGCGGGCCGGTCCGAATACGCAATGACGTGGGTGAAATCGTCGCACGGACCCATTCCGCACGGATTGTACGCGCGAAGGGATCCGGATTGACAAGGGGGTGTGCGGAAAAACTGTTGCCAAACCGCAACTTAGACGAGAATCTTGAGAAAGGACTGTCGATTTGCTCGGGCCGGCGCAGGCCTTCGCGACCTTCGCCCGCAACGACCCGGGTGCGCGGCAGCCTGGGCACGACCAGTTGGCCGGCACTGCCCTTTTTCCCTACAATGGAAAGCTGCCGGTGGCGCCCTGCCGATAGTGGTCGCGCTGCCGTTTTTTGTTTCCCGGGCTCATGCGAACCCGGGTGCTGTGCGCGCCACGGAGAATGCGATGCCTGCCTCTGCCCCGCTGATGTCGACCTACGCTCGCCTGCCGGTGGCCTTCAGCCACGGCGACGGACCGTGGCTCTTCGACACCAACGGCCGGCGCTACCTCGATTGCCTCGCGGGCATCGCGGTCAACACACTCGGCTACAACCATCCCCGGCTCAGCGCGGCGCTGCGCGAACAGGTGGGCCGCATCATCCACTGCTCGAACCTCTTTGAGATTCCGCTGCAGACCGAACTCGCGCAAATGCTCGTCGAGCGCTCGGGAATGACCAATGTCTTTTTCTGCAACAGTGGCCTCGAAGCCAACGAGGCGGCGATCAAGATCGCGCGGCGGCACGGGCACGACCGCGGGATCGATCGGCCCGAGATCGTGGTCTACGAAAAGGCTTTTCACGGGCGCTCGCTGGCGACGCTGTCGGCCACCGGCAATCCGAAGGTGCAGAAGGGATTCGAGCCGCTCGTGGAGGGCTTCGTGCGGGTGGGACTCAACGACATCGACGCGCTGCGCCGCATCGCCGCGGAGCGTCCCAACGTCGTCGCCGTGTTCCTCGAGGCAATCCAGGGTGAGGGCGGGATCCGGGTGGCCGACGCGCAGTACCTGCGCGACGTGCGCGCGCTGTGCGACGAGACCGGCTGGCTGCTGATGATCGACGAAGTCCAGTGCGGCACGGGGCGCACCGGCAAGTGGTTCGCCCACCAGTGGGCGGGGATCGTGCCGGACGTGATGCCGCTCGCCAAGGGGCTCGGATCCGGAGTTCCGATCGGTGCGGTGGTCGCCCGCGGTGCCGCCGCCGAGGTGTTCCAGCCGGGCAGCCACGGCACGACCTTCGGCGGCAACCCGCTGGCGATGTGCGCCGGGGTCACGACGATCCGGGTGATGGAGGAAGAAGGCCTGCTGGAACGCGCGGCGCATCTGGGTGCACTGATCCAGTCCGGGATCGTGCGCGGCATGGAGGTGACGGGCGGGCTCGTCGAGGTGCGCGGCCGGGGGCTGATGATCGGCATCGAGCTCGACCGGCCCTGCGGCGAGCTCGTGCGCATGGCTCTGGAAGCCGGGATCGTGCTCAACGTGACCGCGGAGCGCGTCGTGCGGCTGCTGCCGCCGCTGGTGTTCGAGGGCGCGCACGCCGATCTGCTGGTGGAACGCCTGGTGCCCCTGCTGCAACGCATCGTCACGGCGCCCGCGCCGGGCAAGGCGTAGGCCGCTCGTACCCGCGTGCGCCATCCGAGAACGGAGACCCCTGTGGACACGGTCAGGCATTTCCTGCAGCTGAAGGATTTCAGCGCCGAAGACATCGACTATGTCTTCGGCCGCACCCGCATCATCAAGGACCGCTTCAAGCGCTACGAGCGCTATCACCCGCTGGCGGACCGAACGCTGCTGATGATCTTCGAGAAGGCGAGCACCCGGACCCGTCTCTCCTTCGAGGCCGGCATGCAGCAGCTCGGGGGCGCGGCGATCTACCTGAACACCCGCGACTCCCAGCTCGGGCGCGGCGAACCGGTGGGCGACGCGGCGCAGGTGATGTCGCGGATGTGCGACATCGTGATGATCCGCACCTTCGAGCAGTCAATGGTCGAGCACTTTGCCGCCAACTCGCGGGTTCCGGTGATCAACGGGCTGACCAACGAGTACCACCCCTGCCAGATTCTTGCCGACATCTACACCTTCGTCGAACATCGGGGTCCGATCCGCGGCCGGACGGTGGCGTGGATCGGCGACTCCAACAACGTCTGCAACACCTGGCTGCAGGCGGCCGAAATGCTGGACTTCAACGTGCACGTCTCGACGCCCCCCGAATACCGGGTCGAGCCCGAGCGCGCGGGCCTTTATTCGACGGCATGTTTCGAGGAATTCGATGACCCGATGGACGCCTGCCGCGGGGCCGACCTGGTGACCACCGACGTGTGGACGAGCATGGGCTTCGAAGCCGAGAACGCAGAGCGGCGCGCGGCCTTCGCCGACTGGTGCGTCGATGCGGAAATGATGCGGGTGGCCGCGCCGGATGCGCTGTTCATGCACTGCCTGCCGGCGCATCGCGGCGAGGAAGTTGCCGCGGAGGTCATCGACGGACCCCAGTCGGTGGTCTGGGACGAGGCCGAGAACCGGCTGCACGTTCAGAAGGCGCTGCTCGAGTACCTGCTGCTCGGCCGGCTCTGAGCGCCGCTCAGCTGCTGCGCCGATCGGCGAGCGGGTACTGGGGATCCGAATAGCCGGGCGTCGACGGATGTCCGGGCGGGACCAGCGAATCGACGAGCGCCTCGTCCGCATCGTCCCACGCAAGTTCACACGCGCCGAAATATTCCTCCCATTGCGCCAGCGTGCGCGGACCGGCGATCACGGAACTCACGGTGCGGCTGGCAAGCAGCCATGCGCAGGCGAAATGCAGCAGGGAAACGCCCTTCGCGGCCACGTGCCCGGCGAGCGCCTCGGCGACGCGCAGCGATTCGGGACGCCATTCCGTCTCCAGGATGCGCTTGTCGCCGCGCGCCGCGCGCGTTCCCTCCGCCGGCGGAGCATCCGGACGATATTTGCCGGTGAGCACGCCGCGCGCGATCGGACTGTAGGGGGCCACGCCGAGCCCGTAGTGGCGGCACGCGGGCAGGATTTCGACTTCCGGCGCCCGGTTGAGCAGGTTGTAGTAGGGCTGGCACGCGACCGGTCCGGGCATGCCGATGCGCTCGCACATCCGCACCACCTCGGCGATGCGCCAGCCCCGGAAGTTCGACAGGCCGAAGCAGCGGATCTTGCCCGCGCGGATCAGGTCGTCGAGCGCGCGCAGCGACTCCTCGATGGCATCGCCCTCGAAGTCGCGGTGCAGATAGTAGAGATCGATGTAGTCGGTGCCGAGCCGCCGCAGGCTCGCTTCGGCTTCGGCGACGATCCACTTGCGCGAGTAGCGGGATTCGTTGGGACGCTCGGACATCCGGTTGCCGATCTTGGTCGCCAGCACCCAGGCGTCACGATCGGCACGCAGGCAGCGCCCGACGATCGCCTCCGAGGCGCCCTTCGTGTAGATGTCCGCCGTGTCGATGAAATTGACGCCGCGCTCGCGCGCCAGCGCGACGATGCGCTGGGCCTCGTCCTCGCCGGTCTGGTCACCGAACATCATGGTTCCCAGGCACAGCTCCGACACCAGAAGATTGCTTCGTCCCAGCCTGCGGTAATTCATCGCGCCCCCGTCAGAATTGCGATCCTCCCGAGACGTTACCCGATTTCGGGCAACGCCGCCGGAGGATCGGAGCGCGCAGCGCTCGGCTAGTGCAGGTGGTGCCCGAGTCGCTCGGCGAGGCGGCGGCGCGCCCGGTGCAGGCGCACCCAGCAATTGCTCTCGCTGATCCCGAGCCGCGCGCACACATCTTCGGTGTCGAGGCCTTCGAGCACCTGCAGGCGAAAGACGTCGCGCTGCCCGGGAGGCAGGGCCTCGATCTCCCCTGCGAGCGCCTCCTGCAGATGGCGGCGCGCGACGCAATCCGCCGGGTCGTCGGCGCGCTGGGGGTCGTCTCCGGCGATCCGCTCGAGGCACTCCTCGGCGCTGGCCGGCTCCGAGTCGCCGATGCCGACATAGCGGCTCTCGCGCCGGAACGCGTCCTGAATCTTGTGGTTGAGGATTCCGAACAGCCAGGTCCGCAACGCCGACTGCCCCTGGAAGGTGCCGATGCCCTTGAGCGCTGCCATCAGCGCCTCCTGCACGGCATCCTCGGCGAGAAACGCGTCGCGGATGCGGCCGCGGGCAAACTGGAGCATGGCTGCGCGGTGCGGAACGAAGTCAGCGGGAGAAAGAGGGGCGGCCGGAAGGGGCGTGGCAAGGGAAAGGGGGTTCATTGTGGGGCTCCGCTGGTGGGCATGAATGCAGTCTGTCGGGCGCACGTCACGGTCGATTCACGCCTTTCTATCAAATGGATCACGAATCGCGCACGATTCGGTTTCACCGCTGCGGCGCGTGACCGCAGGCCGGGCTTTGTTGCTATGCTGATTCGATGGAAAGAAGGCTGCTCGTCGTCGAGGATCAGCGGGACATCGCGGAGCTGATCGCGCTGCACCTGCGCGACCTCGGCCATCGGGTCGATGTCGTGCACGACGGCGACGCCGGATACGAGGCGGCGGCCTCCGGCGAATACGATCTGGTCCTCCTGGACGTGATGCTCCCGGGGCGCAACGGCCTGGATATCGCGCGCGTGCTGCGCGCGGAGAAGAAACGCGTCGCGCTGCTCATGCTCACCGCGCGTTCGAGCGAACTCGACCGCGTGCTCGGCCTCGAACTCGGCGCCGACGACTACCTCACCAAGCCCTTCTCCATCCCCGAACTGCAGGCGCGCGTAAAGGCGCTGCTGCGCCGCCTCGAGATGCAGGCAACGCCGACGGACGCGCCCGCCGCGCAGCCGATCGTGCTGGGCGATCTGCGCATCGACACCGCGAGCCACGAGGTGCACATCGGCGATCGCATGCTCGCGCTGACCGCCAAGGAATACGATCTGCTGCTGCAGTTCGCGCGCAGCCCGGGGCGGGTGTTCACGCGGGCGCAACTGCTCGACTCGGTGTGGGGCACGACCTTCGAGGGCTACGAACACAACGTCAACACGCACATCAACCGGCTGCGCGCGAAGATCGAGGCCGATCCGGCCCACCCGCGCTATGTGCTCACCGTGCGCGGCGTCGGGTATCGCTTCGCGGGCAGCACGTGAAGTCGCTGCGCGTACGCATCGTGCTGCTGGTCGGCGGCTTCGGGGTCGTCGTCGCGGTGATCCTCGGGCTGATTCTGCAATCGTCGCTGCGCAGCTACTACGTCGATGTGCTCTCGGCCCGGACGGGCGACTTCGTCGACCGTCTCATCGAGACGCAGCCGGATCTCTGGAACGAGTATCTGCGCGCACCCGAGGTTTTCTCCTACCTGCTGCGCGGCTACGTCGCCTATTCGCCGAGCGTCGGACTCTACCTGCTCGACGCCCAGGGCCGGATCCTCTCGAGCTCGGGAGAGAGAAAGGACCACTGGTCGGGCTACGAGGTCGAGGTCAAGAAGATCCAGGCGGCGTTTGCCGCCGACCCGCGGCTGCCGATCTTCGCCGACGACCCCGATGCGCAGGGCGTGCGCTGCCTCGTCGTCGTGCGCCCGCTGCGCGCGGGCGCCGACGTCGCCGGATGGCTGTTCGCCGTGGAGCGCGCCGCGCAGGAGGGGGTGCAGCCGCCCGAAATGTTCCGGGCGTATGCGTTTCGCACCGCGCTGCAGTCCGGCCTCGTCACGCTGGGGGTCGGCATGGCACTGACCATCGCGATGATCGCGCTGCTGACCAAGCCGCTCATTCGCCTCACGCGGGTGGCGGGCGAGATCGAGCGATCCGGCTTTTCCGGGGACATCGACGACGCGTCCTTCCCGCACAGCGAGCGGGATGACGAGATCGGTCGGCTCAGCCGGGCATTCCACGAGATGTACGTCCGGCTCAAGCGCGAGATGCAGCGGTGCGTGACGATCGATGTCCGGCGCCGCGAGATGATCGCCAGCGTGTCGCACGACCTGCGCACGCCGCTGACCGCGCTCACCGCACAGCTCGAGACGATCCGCATCAAGGGTGCGACGCTGGACAACGCAGGCAGGCGGAAACTCCATGAACAGGCGCTGCACAATGCCGGACAGTTGCGCCGGCTCACCGACGCGCTCGCCGAACTCGCCAAGCTCGACAGTCCCGAGTTTCACGCGCAACTCGAGGCGCTCTCGATCGGCGAACTGGCCGACGACGTGGTCCAGCGCTTCGCCGCTCGTGCCGCAGAACTGAAGATCCGACTCAGCCTCGACTACCCTGACGGCCTGCCGCTGCCGCGCGCGGACGCCGAGCTGATCGAGCGCGCGCTCTCCAATCTGCTCGACAACGCGTTGCGCGTCACCCCCGCCGGCGGCACCGTCGAGGTGCGCGTCGGGCGCCGGCCAGGCGCCTTGCGCATCGCGGTGATCGACTCCGGACCCGGGGTCGCCCTCGAAGATCAGCCGCGGGTCTTCGAGCTGTTCTACCAGGCCACCCGGCATCGGGATGCCCGGGGCAGTTCGGGGCTCGGCCTCGCGATCGTGCGGCGGGTGGCCGAACTCCACGGGGGGCACGCCGGATTGACGAGCCAGCCGGGGTCCGGCGCAGCTTTCTACATCGATCTTCCCGACGCATTCGCCGGCGCGTAGCGCGCCCGGCGCGCAAGCTGCTAGACTCGGGCGCGCCTCCTCCTCTTTGCGGATCCATGCCGTGACACTGCCCATCTCCCGACGTGCCGAGTCGCTCGGCACCGAGAACGCATTCGTGGTGCTCGCCGAAGTCAATCGCCTCGCCGCAACGGGCCGCGACATCATCTCTTTTTGCATCGGCCAGCCCGATTTCCCGGCTCCGGCGCACGTCCAGGAAGCCGGCATCGAGGCGATCCGCGGCGGGCGCCACGGCTACACCCCGAGCGCCGGGATTGCCGAACTGCGCGAGGCGGCGGCGCGCTACCTGGGCGAGATGCGCGGCATTGCCATCGAGCCCGACGACGTGGTGGTCGGCGCGGGTGCGAAGCCCTTCATCGCCTACGCGATCCTCTCGACGACCGACTACGGCGTCGGCGACGAGGTGATCTACCCGGTGCCGGGCTTTCCGATCTACGAGTCGCAGATCGTCGCCTGCGGCGCCACGCCGGTGCCGCTGTATCTGCGCGAATCGCGCGGCTTTGCGTTCGATCCGAACGAACTCGCCGAGCGGATCACGCCGCGCACCCGACTGCTGATCCTGAACTCCCCGCAAAACCCGACCGGGGGCATCCTCACCCTCGCCGACCTGGAGGCGATCGCCGAGATCCTGCGCCGCCACCCGCAGGTCTGGGTCTACGCCGACGAGATTTACTCCCGGCTGGTGTTCGACGGATCCTTCGTGTCGATCGCCTCGCTGCCCGACATGCTGGAGCGCACGATTGTCTCGGACGGTTGCTCGAAGACCTGGGCGATGACGGGCTGGCGCATCGGACTGACCGCAAACCGGGCCCTCGCTCCGGTATTCACCCGCTGGGTTACCAACACCGACTCCTGCGCGTCGCACATCTCGCAATGGGCTGCCGTGGCGGCCTTGAGCGGCCCGCAGGACGCGGCGCAGGCGATGCGCGATCGTTTTCTGGAGCGGCGCGACCGGATCGTCGGATTGCTCAACGCGATTCCGGGCATCCACTGCGAACTGCCCGGTGGCGCCTTCTACGCGTGGCCCAACGTCACCGAGGCCTGCCGGATCACCGGCTGCGCCGACTCCGAGGAATTCCGCAAGCGCCTGCTCCACGAGGCGGGCGTCGCGGTGCTCGCGGACATCCACTTCGGGCGGCGCGTCCCCGGCGAGGGGCAGCACATTCGCTTCAGCTATGCGACTTCGAACGCGAACATCGAACGCGGTCTCGAGCAGATCGCGGCATTCGTCGCGCGTGCCAGCCAGGGTTCAGCCACGCGCCAACCGGGTTGAGCCCGCAGGCATATAATTTCAGGCTGTTTCCTACAGCCGGACCAAGCCAATGAGCCAGATCAAGAAAGTCGTGCTCGCCTATTCGGGCGGGCTGGATACCTCCGTCATCCTGAAGTGGCTTCAGGATGAGTACAAGTGCGAGGTCGTCACCTTCACCGCCGACATCGGTCAGGGCGGAGAAGTCGAACCCGCCCGCGCGAAAGCCAAGAGCGCCGGGGTCAAGAGCATCTACGTCGACGACCTGCGCGAGGAGTTCGTCCGCGACTTCGTCTTCCCGATGTTTCGCGCCAATACCGTCTACGAAGGCGAATATCTGCTCGGCACCTCGATCGCGCGCCCGCTGATCGCCAAGCGCCTGGTCGAGATCGCCAAGATCGAGAAGGCCGACGCGATTTCGCATGGCGCCACCGGCAAGGGCAACGACCAGGTCCGCTTCGAGCTCGGCGCCTATGCGCTCGCGCCCAACGTCCATGTCATCGCACCGTGGCGCGAGTGGGACCTGCTCTCGCGCGAGAAGCTGCTCGCCTACGCCGACAAGCACGGCATTCCGGTGGACTTCAAGAAGCGCAAGGGCGAGGCGCCGTTCTCGATGGACGCCAACCTGCTGCACATCTCCTACGAGGGCGGCATTCTCGAGGATCCCAACGCCGAGCCGCCCGCCAAGGGCATGTGGCGCCTGACGGTTCCGGTCGAGAAGGCCCCGGCGAAGCCCGAGTACGTCGAGATGGATTTCGTCAAGGGCGATCTGGTCGCAATCAACGGCAAAAAGATGAAGGCGCACGAGCTGCTCGCCGAGCTGAACCGCCTGGGCGGCATGCACGGCGTGGGACGCCTCGACCTGGTGGAGAACCGCTACGTCGGCATGAAGTCGCGCGGATGCTACGAAACGCCCGGCGGAACGATCCTGCTGAAGGCGCACCGCGCGATCGAGTCGATCACGCTGGACCGGGAAGTGGCGCACCTCAAGGACGACCTGATGCCGCGCTACGCGAGCATGATCTACAACGGCTACTGGTGGTCGCCCGAGCGGCTCGCGCTGCAGCACCTGATCGACTACACGCAGGCGCCGGCGAGCGGGAAGGTGATCGTCAAGCTCTACAAGGGCAACGTGATCATCGCCGGGCGCAGTTCGCCCAACTCGCTCTTTGACACCAAGATCGTCACCTTCGAGGACGACCAGGGCGCGTTCAACCAGGCTGACGCGGGCGGATTCATCAAGATCAATGCGCTGCGCATGCGCATCGCCGCGAACAAGGCGCTGGGCAAGGGTCGTTCGCGCAAGTAGACGTGAGCGCTGCGATGCTGCGCATCGTCCCGATCGAGCTCGAGCGGCGCGAACACCGGGACGCGCTCGTCGCGCTGCTCGACCAGTACGCCAGCGGACCGGAGGGCGGCGCGACGCCGCTCTCGCCAGCGGTCCGCGAGCGGCTGCCCGCGCTGCTCGCGGCCACCGCGCATTACCGGGGCTGGCTCGCCTACCTCGACGACGAGGCGGTCGGGGTGCTCAACTGCTTCACCGCGGTGTCGACGTTTCGGGCCCAATCGTTGTTGAACATTCACGACATTGCCGTCGACCCGCGCTACCATCGGCGGGGGATCGGCAGTGCGCTGCTCGCCGCGCTCGACACCGTCGCGCGCACGGAAGGCCACTGCAAGATCACGCTCGAAGTGCTCGAGGGCAACAGCGCCGCCGTCGCGGCTTACCGCAAGGCGGGGTTCGCGCCCTACGGACTGGATCCCGCGTTCGGCGCGGCGCGCTTCTTCGAGAAGAAATTCGACTGACCCGGAAGCGCCGCGCCGGCGCACAACCGGAACCACCGGTGCCGCGCCCGGGCGGGGCACCGGACCCTATTCAGGAGCTCTCCCATGCCAACATTTGACGTCACCCTGGAAGCCAACCTCGTCGAGGTCCGCAACGCGCTCGATCAGGTCAACCGGGAAGTCAGCACGCGCTTCGATTTCAAGGGCTCGGACGCGCGCGTCGAGCACAAGGATCACGAACTCACCGTCTTCGCCGACGACGACTTCAAGCTCGGCCAGGTGCGCGATGTGCTGCTCGCAAAATTCGCCAAGCGCGGCGTCGACGTGCGCTTCCTCGACTACGGCGATCCGCAGAAGATGGGCGGCGACAAGATGAAGCAGGTGATCACCGTGCGCCACGGTCTCTCCGGGGACGTCGCCAAACGCGTCGTCAAGATGGTCAAGGACAGCAAGATCAAGGTGCAGGCCAGCATCCAGGGCGACGCGGTGCGTATCTCCGGCACCAAGCGCGACGACCTGCAGGCGGCGATCGCGCTCGTCAAGGAGCAGGTCACCGACCTGCCGCTGACCTTCGGCAATTTCCGCGACTGAACGCGCGCAAACCGATGGGCTACGACGCCGGACTCGCACAGCGCCTGCGCGAGGTGTTCGCGGGGCGCGCGGACGTCGACGAGCGCAGGATGTTCGGATCGGTCGCGTTCATGCTGCGGGGCAACATGCTCTGCGGGATCCTCGGCGAGCGCCTGATGGTGCGCGTCGGTCCGGCTCAGTACGAGAGCGCGCTCGCGCGCCCGCATGCCGGCGAGATGGACTTCACCGGCCGCCCGATGAAGGGCTTCGTGTCTGTCGCGCCGGAGGGCTTCGAGTCGGATTCCGATCTGCTCGAGTGGCTCGCGATCGCCGAGCGCTTTGTCGGCGCGCTGCCCGCGAAATGAGCGGCCCCGCGGCCGGTTGAAAGCGCGGCGCGGCTCAGCTCAGCCGTCGATGCGCGCGTAGGCCGAGTGATTGTGGATGGACTCGAAATTCTCGGCCTCGACGCTGAAGCCCAGCACCCGCGGGTCGCTGCGCACGCGCGCCGCGACGTCGCGCACCAGGTCCTCGACGAACTTCGGATTGTCGTAGGCGCGCTCGGTGATGTACTTCTCGTCGGCGCGCTTGAGCAGCCCGTAGATCTCGCTGGAGGCCTCGGATTCCGCGATCCGGATCAACTGTTCGGCAGGGATCGGCTCGCGCACCCGCGCCGTGATCGTCACGTGCGAGCGCTGGTTGTGCGCGCCATAGTCGGCGACACTCTTGCTGCACGGGCACAGGCTCTTGACCGGAACGATTACCGAGATCGTCGCCAGGGCCTCGCCAGCCGCGCCGTCGATCACGACGGCGACCTGATAGTCGAGCAGGCTCTCCACCCGGGACACCGGGGCGGCCTTCTTGAGAAAGAGCGTGAATGACGCCTCGATGCGCCCGCTCACGGCGTGAAGCCGCGCGAGCATGTCGGCGTGCAGCGCGGGGAGACGCGCGCCATCGAGCGCCGGTTGACCCGGGGCGATCGCCTGCTCGAGCAGTTCCACGAAGCGCGACATGTGCGTGCCCTTCTGGTCCGCCGCGAGCGCCACGTAGAGGCTGAAGGTCCCGACGCCGCTTTGCTCGGTCCCATCGGCGAGCTGCCAGCGCAACGGGTAACGCAGATCCTTGACCCCCACGCGATCGATGCGAAGCTCGCGCCGGTCGGGGTTGCGCTGCACGTCCGGCATCCCGGCGTTGCGCATTTCCGTACTCATGGCATTGGGGTCACGCGTATTCATCCTGTCTCACTCGTGTTTGCGGCGCGGGCATCATGCCCCACCGGCTGCCGCGCGCGGCTTCGCGGGGCGCACACCGGCGCCGGGAAAGCGTGCGCGGATCGAAGCTTCGATCCCGGCCGCGTCGAGCCCCTCGAGGGCGAGCAACTGCGCCGGGTCACCGTGATCGATGAATCGATCCGGGAGGCCCAGTTGCAGCGTCGGCAGGAGGATTCCCCGTTCCAGCAGCGCTTCGAAAACCGCGCTGCCGGCTCCTCCCATGACGACGTTCTCTTCCAGCGTCACGAAGGAATCGTGATCCTGCGCGAGTGCGACCAGCAGCTCGGCATCGATCGGCTTGACGAAGCGCATGTTGACCACAGTGGCGTCGAGCGCGTCGCCCGCGGCGAGCGCCGGCGCGAGCATCGTCCCAAAGGCGAGGATCGCGATGCCGCTTCCGACCCGGCGCACCTGCCCCTTCCCGAGCGGCAGCGCCGTCATTTCCTGCGTTTCGGGAATCCCGGGCCCCGCGCCGCGCGGATAGCGCACCGCGGCGGGCCCGTCGTGGCAGAAGGCCGTGTAGAGCATCTGCCGGCATTCGTTCTCGTCGCTCGGGGTCATCACCACGAGGTTGGGGATGCAGCGCAGGAAGCTCAGATCGTAGGCGCCTGCGTGCGTCGCACCGTCGGCGCCAACCAACCCCGCGCGATCCAGCGCGAAGACCACCGGCAGGCCCTGCAGCGCGACGTCGTGGATCAGCTGGTCGTAGGCGCGCTGCAGGAAGGTGCTGTAGATCGCCACCACCGGTTTGAGCCCCTCGCACGCCAGCCCCGCGGCGAAAGTCACCGCATGCTGTTCGGCGATGCCCACGTCGAAATAGCGCTTGGGAAAGCGCTTCTCGAATTCGATCAGCCCCGAGCCCTCGCGCATCGCCGGCGTGATCGCCACCAGTCGCTCGTCGCGCGCGCCCATGTCACAGACCCAGTCCGAGAACACCTGCGTGAAGGTGCGGCGGCTCGCCGGAGCGCCCGTGCGGATGCCCTTCTCCGGGTCGAAGCTGCCCGGCCCATGATAGAGAATCGGATCGGCCTCGGCCATCGGGTAGCCGTGCCCCTTGCGGGTCACCACGTGCAGGAACTGCGGGCCCCGCAGCGCGCGCATGTTCTGCAAGGTGGGGACGAGCGCTTCGAAGTCGTGGCCGTCGATCGGTCCGACATAGTTCAGACCGAACTCCTCGAACATCGTCCCCGGAGCGATCATCCCTTTCGCGTGTTCCTCGAGTCGCTTGGCGAGCTCGAACATCGAGGGCACGCCGCTGAGCACCGCGCGGCCCATGTCGCGCGCCTTGGTGTAGAACCCTCCCGAGAGGAGGCGGGCGAGGTAGCGATTGAGCGCGCCGACCGCCGGGGAGATCGACATGTCGTTGTCATTGAGGATCACCAGCAGGTCGGCGTCCGGAGTGACCCCGGCGTTGTTCAGCGCCTCGAAGGCCATCCCTGCGCTCATCGCGCCGTCGCCGATCACCGCAACGTGGCGCCGCCGCGAGCTGCCCAGATTCTCGCCTTTGTTGCGCGACGCGACCGCCATGCCCAGTGCCGCCGAGATGGAGGTCGAGGAATGCGCGGTGCCGAAGGCGTCGTATTCGGACTCGCTGCGCCGCGGAAATCCGGAGATGCCGCCGTAGCGTCGCAGCGAGTCCATGCGCTCGCGCCGGCCGGTGAGAATCTTGTGGGCGTAGCTCTGGTGCCCGACGTCCCAGACGATCCGGTCATCGGGCGTCTGAAACACGTAGTGCAGCGCGATCGTGAGTTCGACGGTGCCCAGATTCGACGACAGGTGGCCCCCGGTGCGGGCGACCGACTCGACCATGAACCCGCGCAGTTCGGTCGCGAGTTCGCGCAGACGCGCGCGGTCGAGCGCGCGCAGTGCGCGCGGGTCGTTGATGGTCTCGAGCAGAGGGTAACCGGTCATCAGGTACGGTCCTCAGGACCTGCGCAGCACGATCAGGTCGGCGACCTGGCGCAAACGCAGCGCTGCCGGACCGAAGGGCTCGAGCGCCTCAAGCGCCTCGGCGTGGAGCTGCGCGGCGAACGCGCGCGCGGGCTCGAGGCCAAGCGCCGAGACATAGGTCGGCTTGCCGTTGGCCTGATCCTTGCCGGCCGTCTTGCCGAGCGTCGCGGCGTCGCCCTCGACGTCGAGGATGTCGTCCACCACCTGGAAGGCCAGCCCGATTGCGGCACCGTAGCGCTCGAGCGCCGCCAGATCGTCCTGCGGGGCAACGTGCACACTGTGTCCGGCGAGCCAGCCCAGGCGGACGGACACGGCGAGCATCGCGCCGGTCTTGCGCCGGTGCATTTCCTCGATGCCCGCGCGATCAAGCGTACCGCCTACCGCCGCCAGATCGATCGCCTGCCCGCCTGCCATCCCGAAGGAGCCCGCGGCGCGCGCGAGTTCGGCGACCATGGTCGCGGCCGGGCAGGCGAACGCTGCGTCGATTCCCGGTCGCGGCTGCCCGAGACCCGCGAGCACCTCGAACGCGAGCGCGTGCAGCGCGTCACCCACCAGCAGCGCCGTGGCCTCGTCGTAGGCGACGTGCACCGTGGGCCGTCCGCGACGCAGCACGTCGTCGTCCATGCACGGCAGATCGTCGTGCACCAGCGAATAGGCGTGAATCAATTCGACCGACGCCGCCACCGTGTCGAGCACGGGACGTTCCGCCCCGGCCAGATCGCCAGCCGCGTAGGCGAGCAGCGGACGCACGCGCTTGCCGCCGCCCAACACCGCGTAGCGCATCGCCGACTGCAGCCGCGCGAGCGATCCCTCGCCTGCCGGCAGGACCCGTTCGAGCTCGAACTCGACCGCGGCACAGCAAAGCGCGCTCCAGTCCGCGAAGCCCGCTTGTGCCGCTTCCGCCGCGAAACGCTCGTTTCGCGGGGCAGCCATGCTCCCCTCGATCGGCATCAATTCCCCTTAGCGCTCGTCCGCCGCGGCGGCGTCGAACGGCTTGAGCACCTCGGCCTCGAGGATGCGAACCTGCTGTTGCGCGTCGGCGAGCAGCTGCCGCGATCGCGCAACGAGTTCGGCGCCCCGGCGATACGCGTCGAGTGAGTGTTCGAGCGACAGCTCGCCGCCTTCCATCTTGCGAACGATCTCCTCAAGCTCGGCCATTGCCTGCTCGAAGCTCGGCTCCTCGGAAGGAGCCGCGGGAGTGGAAGGACGTTTCGCCATGGCCGCAGTGAACGACAATTTCCGGCACGGCCTCGGGCCGCCCGGGAAATTCCTGTAAAGGGTTGATTCTACTTCGCTTTGGCGCAGCGCGCGGCCCTGGGGGTCTTTGCTCACGGGGCGTGCCGCACGGCGGCGGACGCGTCGATTGCGGTATCCTCGAACGCTGGCGCCGGCCGATCCCATCAGGACCCCTCATGACCTACACGACGCTGATCACCGCCCCGCAACTCGCGCAGATCATCGACGACTGCGTGCTCGTCGACTGCCGACACGACCTGTTCGACGCCGAGGCCGGTCCACGCGGCTACCACGAGGGGCATATTCCCGGAGCGTTCTTCCTGCACCAGGACACCGACCTCGCGGGTGCCAAGAACGGTCGCAACGGCCGTCATCCGCTGCCGGCGCGCGAATCGGTGCGGGATCTCTTCGCGTCGCTCGGCCTCGCGGACCGCCGCCAGCTGGTCGCCTACGATACCTCGGGGGGGCAGATGGCCGGGCGTGTGTGGTGGCTCGCGCGCTGGATCGGTCATGGCGAAGTGGCCGTGCTCGACGGCGGACTCGCAGCGTGGTGCGCTGCAGGGTTCGCCCTGAGCACGGAGGTGCCGACCCCGAGCGGCATCGCCGCGCTGTCGCTGCGCCCTTCGCTCGCGCCGAGCCTTCCGGTCGAGCGCATTCTGCCGACCCTCGGCACCCGCAGGCCGGTGATCGTCGACGCGCGCGCACCCGCGCGCTACCGCGGCGAGACCGAGCCGCTCGACCCCGTCGCGGGCCACATCCCGGGCGCGCGCAACCGTTTCCAACAGGCGAACCTGTTGCCGGACGGGTGCTTCAAGCCGGCGGCGGTGCTCCATGCGGAGTTCACCGCGTTGCTCGGCGACGTGTCCCCGGAGGAAGTCGTGCATCACTGCGGATCCGGGATCGCGGCCTGCCACAACATCCTCGCGATGGAACACGCGGGACTCAGCGGATCGCTCCTCTACCCGGGATCGTGGAGCGAATGGTGCGCGGACCCCGCGCGTCCGATCGCCACCGGGGCCGAGGCCTGATGGCGCGGTTGATCTTCTTCTGCGGCCACGCCGGCGCCGGCAAGACCACGCTCGCCAAGCGCGCGGTGCCGATGCTGCACAAGCGCACCGGCGAGAGCTTCTGTCTGATCGACAAGGACACGCTCTACGGCGAGTTCAGCTCGAGTGTGATGGGCCTGCTCACCGGGGACCCGGACGATCGGGACAGCCCCACCTACCTGGATAACCTGCGCGACCAGGAATACGAGGGGATGATCCACGTGGCCCGCGAGAACCTCGAACTCGAGGTCAACACCGTGCTCGTCGGGCCCTTCTCGCGTGAAGTCAAGTCGCGTCTGGTCTTCGATCCGGTGGCGATGCGCCTGCCCGAGGACACGGCGATCAGCCTGGTGTGGGTCGTCCTGGACGAGCAGACGGCGAAGGAGCGGATCATCGCGCGCGGCGACCACCGCGACCGCTACAAGCTCCAGCACTGGGACGCCTACCGGACCCGGCGGTTCCAGCCCAATCCCGCCGAGTACCCCTCGGTCATCCTCTTCGACAACACGCGCTTCGACGTGAAGGAATTCGAGCGCCTCATCGCGCGGATCGCCGACCCGGCGCACGCCTGAGCGGCGCGCCGCGCCGGCGCGTCAGTCGCCGAGCACCGGGGGGTCGTCGTCGCGCGCCCAGTGCGGATCCGGCGCGGGGGTGCGCTCGATCCACTGGTCGATCAGCCGCACGTGCTCGGCCTCCTCCTCCTCCATCTCGGCCGCGGAAGCGCGCACCTTCGGATCGCTCGCATGGCGGGCCACAGCGGCGTAGAAGACCTGCGCCCGTTCCTCGTTCTGGCGCGCGATGGTGAGCGCGTGGAAGGGCTGCATCAGATAGTGCAGGTCCGAGTGGTCGCCCGACTCGGGACTCTCGAGCCCGAGCCAGCGAAAGCCACCCGCGGGCGGCGGTGGCGGCGCGCTCCAGTTCATCTGTTCGACGATCTGCTCGGCGTGAATGTGCTCGATGCGCGAGAGCTTGCGAAACAACGCCGCGACTTCGAGATTGTTGTGCGTCTCCATCGCGTCGGCGAACTCGGCGTAGCGTTCGGCGGCTTCCGCCTCCATCGCGTACGCGTAGACCATCAATTCGTGGACGTCGCCGATCGCGGGGCCTGCCGCTGCGCCCGATTCGCCATGGCCGCTGCCTTGCGTGCTCATCGCTCGAATCCCCGTTCCAGATCGTTCACGCTCTTGAGCGCCCCGGCACCCGGCGCACGGTACGGCGGCCGGTCACCGCTGAAGAGTACTCCGATGTTGAAACCGTCGTCCGTCATCAGGCGCCGCGCCGCCTGGGCCGCGTCGTGGGTCGGCGCCACCGGCGCCGGGTGCACCTGATTCTTCCACTCGCGCTGCTCGGAGCGAAAGGTCACGCAGGGCGAGAGCACCTCGACGAAGGAGAAACCGGGAGTGCGGATCGCCTGCGCGATGAGTGCCGCAGTGCCGTTGGGGTCGCCGGAGAAGGCGCGGGCAACGAAATTGGCGCCCGCGGCCAGCGCGATCACCAGCGGATTGAACACCCGCGTTCCCGTTCCGTACGGCGAGATCTTCGATTTCCAGTCCGGCTCGGTCGTCGGCGACGGCTGCCCCTTGGTCATCCCGTAGACGTGGTTGTCCATCACGATGTAGGTCATGTCGACGTTGCGCCGGCACGCGTGCATGAAGTGGTTGCCGCCGATCGAATAGCCGTCGCCGTCGCCACCGGCCACGACGACGGTCAATTCGGGACGGGCGACCTTGATGCCGGTCGCCGCGGCGAGAGCCCGCCCGTGAACGCCGTGAAATCCGTAGCAGGTCGTGTAGGCCGGAATGCGCGAGGAGCAGCCGATCCCGGAGACCACGACCACGTCTTCGGGAACCAGCTCGAGCTGGGCGAGCGCCTTGGTCACCGACGAGAGGACCGAGTAGTCGCCGCAGCCCGGACACCAGATGGGCTTGTAGTCGGACTTGAATGCCGCCGGGCTGATGCGCTCGAGAACCGCGGTGTTGGCAGTGTTCATCGTGGCGTGCTCCTCAATCGGGTGTCGTGCGGGATCATGAACGGCTCCATGGTTCCAGCGCCGCGCAGAGTTCGGCGGGACGGAATGGCAGCGGACCCGGCCGCGCGTGGCTGTAGGTCGCGCCAGGCAACGTGTAGTGCGCGCGCAGATAGCGGTAGAGCTGCGCACTGTGGTTCTGTTCGACGACGGCGACCCGCGCAACGCCGGAGAGCGCGGCATCGAAGGCCGCGGGCCGCACCGGCGCGAGCAGCCGGATCGAGATCAGGCGCAGCGCGATGCCCTGCGCGCGCAGGCGCGCGAGCGCCTCGCGCACCGGGCCCGTCGCGGACCCGAAGGTGATCACCGCGCTCTCGCCCTCGCCCTCGAGATCGGCCCAGCGTTCGCCGTAGTCGGCCTGCTCGATCTTGCGGGCACGCTTCTCGAGCTGGCGCCGATGATCGGCCGCTCCGCTCGAGGGAATGCCCCGCTCGGTGTGCTCGAGGCTCTCGGCGATGTACGCGGTGCCGCGGTTGCCGGGCAGCGCCATCGGCGAAACCCCCGAAGGGGTGTCGGCGTAGCGCCGATAGCCGGGTTCGTGCGCCGCGGCACACAGGCGCACGGTACCGAAATCGACCTCGCTCGGACGGTCGATCACCGCCTGGGTCTGTCCGAAGAACTGGTCGGAGAGCACCACCACGGGCGACTGGAGCGTTTCGGCCAGATGCACCGCCCACTGCGTGGTGCCCAGGCAGTCGGCGATCGAGTTCGGCGCGACGACGATGCGCGGCGCGTCGCCGGGCAGTCCCCAGAGCGCCAGGTTCAGGTCGCTCTGCTCGCTCTTCGCGGGGATGCCGGTGGAGGGTCCGCCGCGCATCACGTCGACGATCACGACCGGAATCTCCGAGATGACCGCGAGCCCGAGGGCCTCGGTCATCAGCGCGAGCCCGGGCCCGGCGGTCGCGGTCAGCGACGGCTTGCCCGCGAAGGAGGCGCCGATCACCATGTTGATCGACGCCAGTTCGTCCTCGGCCTGCACCAACGCGCCGCCCACCTCGGGGAGCGCCGAGGCGAGGTACTCCAGCATCTCGGTGGCCGGGGTGATCGGGTACGCGGCCACGAAGCGCACGCCGCCGCGCACGGCCCCGAATCCCGCCGCCTCGTTGCCCGAGATCAGCCAGCGCCGCCCTTCGCTGCCGTGCGAGACAACCTGGCGCGTCCCGGCCTGCGCGGCCGCAGCGCGACCGGCGGCGTGTCCCTCGCGCGCGGCGGCGATGCTCGCCGCGAGCGTGTCACGCCCGCGCTTCATCGCGTCCGTGATCACCTCCTCGACAGCGGCCAGCGGAATTCCGATCGCACCGGCTGCCACACCGAGCGCGATCATGTTCGGCCAGCTGCCGGGAATCGCCTTGGTCATCGCCTTGAATCCGACGTCGAAGACGTGCGGCCCCGCCTTGGCGAAGGCTTCCGGCACCGCGCCCGCGGCCGCGTCGCTCACCACGCAACTGGAGGCATCGAGCGGAATCTCGTCGCTGAAGCGATGCACGTTCTGCCAGTCGAGCGCGACCAGCAGGTCGAAGCGATCGTCGAGCCCGCCGATTTCGCCGCTGCCGATGCGCAGCAGCGCGGCCGCCTCCCCCCCGCGAATCTGGGGTCCGCTGGTGCGCACCATCATCCCGTAGAGCCCGGCCCGGGCCGCCGCGTCGAGCAGCAGGGTTCCGGCGGTCATCACCCCCGCACCACCGCTCCCGGTGAGTGCGACCGACACCGCGCCACCGGCAATCCCGTTCCCGTTATCCATCGCGACCCCTGCCGTAACCCGTCTTCCGTCGGGCTGTCGAAGCGACCTTGACAGCCATTTCTATATTTCGGTACCATAATACTACTTTAGCGTCTGGCGAGCGTCAACCGGAACTCCGGCGCGCATCGGGACCGGTGCAGGAGGCGGATCGCGACCATCCGATCACGCCCGGGAACGCCGGCATGCTGCCCGCAAGAACGCAGCCAGACGGGTACCGAACACGGAGGAGGTCGGGATGACAGGAAGGGGACACCGCTGGCTGATGACGGCGCCCAACGCGCCGCTGGTGCGCGAGGCCTTCCCGCTCGCGGCGCCGGGTGCGGACGAAGTCACGGTGGAAGTGGCCGGCTGCGGCGTCTGCCACACCGATTTGGGCTTCTACTACGATGGCGTCGCCACCAAGCAGGCTCCGCCGCTTGCGCTCGGTCACGAGATCAGCGGCCGGGTCATCGCAGCCGGAGCCGGCGCCGAGGCCTGGCTGGGCAAGGCGGTGATCGTATCGGCGGTGATCCCCTGCGGCACCTGCGACGCCTGCCGGCGCGGTCGCCCGAACATCTGCCCGCAGCAGAAAATGCCCGGCAACGACATTCACGGCGGCTTCGCCTCGCACATCAGCGTCCCGGCACGCGGCGTGTGCGAAGTCGACGAAGCGCGACTCGCCGCGCGCGGCCTCAGCCTTGCCGACGTCTCGGTGGTCGCGGACGCGGTCACCACGCCCTACCAGGCCGTGAAGCGGGCGGGCGTGCAGGCGGGTGACGTGGCGATCGTCATCGGCGTGGGCGGCGTCGGCGGCTATTGCGTGCAGATCGCTGCGGCGGCCGGCGCAACGGTCGTCGCGATCGACGTCGACGACGCGAAGCTCGCGGTGATCGCCCCCCACGGCGCTGCGCTGACGCTCAACGCGCGCACGCTCGACGCGAAGGCGCTCAAGCAGGCGATCAAGCAGTTCGCGAAAGAGCGCGGTGCGCGACAGACGGAATGGGCAATCTTCGAGTGCTCGGGCACGGGCGCCGGACAGCAGAGCGCGTACTCGCTGCTGGTTCACGGCGCGACGCTGTGCGTGGTCGGCTTCACGATGGACCGGATCGAAGTGCGCCTGTCCAACCTGATGGCCTTCGATGCACGGGCGCTCGGCAACTGGGGATGCCCGCCCGAGCTCTACCCGGCGGCGCTCGATCTGGTCCTCGACGGACAAGTCGCGCTGCTGCCCTTTGTCGAGCAGCACCCGCTCGAGGCGATCAACGACGTTTTCGATGGCGTGCATCACCACCGGATCAAGCGCCGCGTCGTGCTGGTCCCGTAGCGCCGAACCCCGTGCCCAACCACCGCACAAGACCAATGGAGTCATCCCGATGAACACCAGCCCCAGCGAGTTGCACAGCCACGACCTTTGCGAAGGTTTCGTGGCCCCCGGCGTGCGCTACGAAAAGCGCCCGGCACGCACGCCCGACGGCAAGACCGTCGACGGCCTCTACAACGCGTGGATCTGGCTCGACAACCCGGGGCAGTTCAATTCCTACACGACGGCGATGGTCAAGGGCGTGATCCTCGCCTTTCGCGCCGCGTCCAACGCGCGCGACGTCAACGCGGTGGTGTTCACCGGGGTGGGCGACAAGGCCTTCTGCACCGGAGGCAACACCAGGGAATACGCCGAGTACTACGCGGGGCGCCCGCTCGAGTACCGGCAATACATGCGGCTGTTCAACGACATGGTCTCGTCGATCCTCGCCTGTGACAAGCCGGTGATCTGCCGCGTGAACGGCATGCGCATCGGCGGCGGTCAGGAGATCGGAATGGCCTGCGACTTCACCGTCGCCCAGGACCTCGCGCGCTTCGGCCAGGCGGGCCCCAAGCACGGGTCCGCGCCGATCGGTGGCGCCACCGACTTCCTGCCCGTGATGATCGGCGCCGAGCGGGCGATGGCCGCCTGTGTGCTTTGCGAACCGTTCTCGGCGCATGCCGCCTATTTCATGGGGATGATCACGGAGGTGGTGCCGGCGCTCAAGGTCGACGGCAAGTTCGTCGCCAACCCGCTGGTCGAGACCACGCTCGCCGCCGACGAGTACGGCCAGATCCTGTTCGGCAAGGCGAAGACCGGCGAAGCGCTCGCCGCCGGCAAGGCGGTCATGGCGAAGGGGACAGTCGATCTGTCGCTTCTCGACGCCAAGATCGAGGAACTGTGCGCGAAGCTGCTGATGACCTTCCCCGACTGCACCACCAAGTCGCTGGAAGAACTGCGCAAGCCCAAGCTCGACGCGTGGAACCGCAACAAGGAAAACTCGCGCGCGTGGCTCGCGCTCAACATGATGACCGAAGCGCGCTCGGGCTTCATCGCGTTCAACGAAGGCACCAAGAGCGATCGCGAGATCGACTTCGTCGGGCTGCGCAAGGCGCTCGCGGCAGGCGAATTCTGGACCGAGGAACTCCACCTCAAGATCCAGCCGAAGAAGGCATGAACGCGCACACCGCCCCCGCCAACGCCGGCCCGGCCGACGGCCCGCTGCGCGTCTGGCTGGAAGCCGACGGCGCGCTGCTGCGGCTGCGCCTGGCGCGCCCCAAGGCCAACCTGATCGACGCGGCGATGATCGGTGCGCTCGACGCCGCACTTGCCGAGCATCGCGACCGGCCGGGCCTGCTGGGCGTGTTGCTCGACGCCGAGGGTTCGCACTTCAGTTTCGGCGCCAGCGTCGAGGAGCATCTTGCCGCGCAGTGTGCGGCGATGCTCGCCGCGCTGCACGGGCTGATCCTGCGCATGGTCGAGTTCCCGGCACCGATCCTCGTGGCGATCCGCGGACAGTGTCTCGGTGGCGGTCTTGAAGTCGCGATGGCGGGGGGACTGCTGTTTGCCGCGCCCGATGCGAAGTTCGGCCAGCCGGAGATCCGGCTGGGCGTCTTTGCGCCCGCGGCGAGCGTGCTGCTGCCCACGCGCATCGGGCAGTACGCCGCCGAGGACCTGCTGCTCTCGGGACGCACGATCGAAGCCCCCGAAGCGCGCGCCCGGGGGTTGGTGCACACGGTGGCCGACGATCCGTCGGGCGCCGCCCTCGAGTGGTTCCACGCGCACCTCGCCGGGAAGAGCGCCGCGTCGGTGCGCTACGCGCTCGCCGCGGTGCGCGGCGGCATGAGCGCGACCGTGCGCAGCCGCATCGCCGAAGTCGAGCGGCTGTATCTGGTAGAACTGATGGCAAGCCATGACGCCAACGAGGGACTTGACGCCTTCCTGGTCAAGCGTCCGGCACAGTGGACGAACGCGTGAGGAGCATGACGAGATGAACGAAGTGGGTCGAATCATCGAGCGCTGTCTGGCGCTGCACGAGGATCTGGATTTCACCGCGGTCAAGGAGTGGAAGGCCGCGCAGCCGGGCCGCAAGGTGATCGGCTACATGCCGGTCTACGTGCCGCGCGAGATCATCCACGCGGCCGGCATGCTGCCGGTGGGCATCCTCGGCGGCGGCGACGGGCTCGAGGTGATCCAGGGCGACGCCTACTACCAGAGCTACATCTGCCGCATCCCGCGCTCGACGATCGAACTCGGGCTGACGGGGCGCCTCGACTGCATCGACGGGATGCTCTTTCCGTCGATCTGCGACGTGATCCGCAACCTCTCGGGGATGTGGAAGATCATGTTCAAGGACAAGTACGTGCGCTACTTCGACGTCCCGCAGAACTACGAGGACGAAGTCGGAGGCACCTACTACCAGCACGAACTCGAGACCCTGCGTGACGATCTGGCCGAGGTCGCGGGACGGCCGATCAGCGACGAGGCGCTGAACGCGTCGATCGCCGTCTACAACGAGAACCGCAGGGCTGTCGAGGACCTGTACGCGCTGCGCGCCGCGAAACCCTGGCAGGCGCCGACCTCCGAGGTCTACCTGGTGGTCAAGGCGGGAATGGTGCTGCCGGTCGAGGAGCACACCGTCCTTGTGCGACAGTACATGGCGGCCGCCGAGGCCGCGGATCGCCCGATGCGCGACAACGCGCGGGTGATCGTAAACGGCACCTTCTGCGAGCAGCCGCCGCTCACGCTGATCAAGGCGATCGAGATGTCGGGCTGCTACGTCGTCGACGACGACTTCATGCTGGTGACGCGCTGGCTGCAGCAGGACGTGCCCACCGACGGCAATCCGCTGAAGAATCTCTCGCTCGCCTTCCTGCACCATTCGGCGTCGACTTCGGCCAAGTACGACACCACGCGCGAAGAGAAGGGGCAGTTCATGCTGCGCCAGATCAAGCAGCGCGGCGCCGAGGGCGTGGTCTTTGCCGCGCCGTCGTTCTGCGACCCGGCGCTCCTGGAGCGCCCGATGCTGCAGACCGTGCTGACCGCCCACAAGATTCCGCATACCGCCTTCAAGTATTCCGAGAACACCGGCCAGATGGCTCCGATTCGCGAGCAGGCCGGGACTTTCGCCGATTCGATCAAGCTGTGGAGCGCCACATGAGCCAAGTCCAGATTTCGATGCCGGAGAAGCGCAAGAAGCCGGTCGTCCAGAAAGAGGACGCCATGCTCCTGCAAAAGGAGATGATCAACCAGAACTACACGGATCTCTCCACCGCGCACGAGCGCGGCAAGAAGGTGGCCGCGACCTTCGTTCCGGGGAACCTGAACGAGCTGGTGATGTGCTTCGACTTCGAGCGCAGCCTGCCCGAGACCAACGCGCTGCAGAACGCGCTGCGCAAGGGTTCAGGCAAGCTGATCATGAACGCCGAGCGCGACGGCCAGTCCGAGGACGTCTGCACCTACGTCAAGGCCGACATCGGCATGATGCTCGGTGGCGAAATCGGCCCGACCGGACAGAAGCTGCCGCGCGCCGACCTGCTGCTGCTCTCCTACACGGGCTGCTTCACCTTCATGAAGTGGTTCGAGGCCATCCGCCACAAGTTCGGCGGCGAGGCGGTGATGCTGCAGGTGCCCTATCAGGGCGACGGCAACGTCAACAAGAACATGCGCGACTACGTCGTGAAACAGTTGAAGGACACCGTGATCCCGGCGATGGAACGCATCTCGGGCGTGAAGTTCGACATCGACCGGCTGCGCGAGTACATGCGCGAGTCGGTGAAGGCCGAGGAGGATCTGGTGCGGGTGCTGGAATCCGCCAAGAACCGCCCGTCGCCGATCGACAGCTACTTCGGCGCGGTCTACTACATCGGCCCGATCTTCACCGCGTTTCGCGGCACCCCGGAGGCCACCCGCTACTACGAAGTGCTGCGCGCCGAAGTCGAGGAGCGCGTGCGCCAGGGCAAGGGTCCGATCACGCCCGAAGGCGAGCTGACCGACGAGAAATACCGGATCGTCGTCGAGGGCCCGCCCAACTGGACGCACTTCCGCGACTTCTGGAAGATGTTCTACGACGAGGGCGCGGTGGTGGTCTCGAGCACCTACTCGAAAGTCGGGGGCGTGTACGACAACGGTTTCCGGCACGACCCGGATCACCCGCTCGAGTCGCTCGCCGACTACGCGCTGGGCTGCTACACGAACCTGAACCTGCCCTCGCGCATCGACATGATCTGCAAGAACCTCAAGGACTACGACGCCGACGGTCTGCTGATCAATTCGATCAAGAGCTGCAACAGCTTCTCGGCCGGGCAGCTGCTGATCCTGCGCGAAGTCGAGCGGCGCACCGGCAAGCCGGCGGCGTTCATCGAGACCGACCTCGTGGACCCGCGCTACTTCTCCGCGGCCAACGTCAAGAACCGGCTGGAGAGCTACTTCCAGATGATCAAGCACAAGCGCGCCGCGAGCGGCGCCGCAGTGAACTAGGGGGATCGGGCCATGCGCTGCTTCATCGGCATCGATCTGGGATCGACCACCACCAAGGCGGTGGTGATCGACGAGAACCGCAACCTGCTCGGACGCGGCATCACCAATTCGCGCTCGAACTACGACACCGCCGCGGCCATCGCCAAGCAGGAGGCCCTGGTGAACAGCCGCTTCCACCTGCTGCGCAAGGCGCTGGAGCCCGCCAGCGGCCTGAACGGCAAGCTGGATGATTTTCTCGCGCAGCTCGAGCGCGACTTCCGGCTCGAGCAGTTCATCGAGCAGCTCGAGGATCTCGCGGAGACCTGCGCGCGCAATCTGGAGACCGCGCGCTTCGGCGACCTGACCAAACCGGTCGGGGTCGCGCTCGAAGAGGTATTCCGGCAACTGCGCCTGGAATCGCCGTCGCTCTTCGCGCCGGGCGCCGAGCGGCGCAGCGACTTCTTCCGCGACATTGCCGGCAGCCGATACCTCGCGATCGGCGAGACGGTGGCCAAGGAAGCCGACATCCGCTACGACTACCTGCTGAACCTTTTCGATCGATCGATCATCGAGGTGGAGAACCGCGTCTACGGCGATTCGATGAGCGGACACCTGCTCGCCGCGCTGGACCGGACCTTCGTGGCGATGCCCGAGGTCGCCGGGATGGCCGAGCGGCTGCGCGCGCCGTTTCGCAGCGTGATTGATCTGCCGCTCGAGGAGGCCTACGTGGTCGGCACCGGCTACGGGCGCGCGCGGCTGCCGTTTTCCAAGGAGCACATCCGCTCGGAGATTCTGTGCCACGGCCTGGGCGCGCACGTGATGCATCCGGGCACCGCCACCGTGCTCGACATCGGCGGGCAGGACACCAAGGCCATCCAGGTCGATCCGCACGGCATCGTCGAGAGCTTCCAGATGAACGACCGCTGCGCAGCCGGTTGCGGGCGCTACCTCGGCTACATCGCCGACGAGATGAACATGGGGCTGCACGAACTCGGGCCGATGGCGATGAAATCGACCAAGTCGATTCGCATCAACTCGACCTGCACGGTGTTCGCCGGCGCCGAGCTGCGCGACCGGCTCTCGCTGGGCGAGAAGCGCGAGGACATCATGGCGGGGCTGCACCGCGCGATCATCCTGCGCGCGATGTCGATCCTCGCGCGCTCGGGCGGGATCCGCAACGAGTTCACCTTCACCGGCGGCGTCGCGAAGAACGAGGCGGCGGTCAAGGCGCTCAACGACCTGGTCAACGAGAACTACGGAAAACTGACCCTGAACATCAACGCCGACTCGATCTACACCGGGGCGCTCGGCGGCGCGACCTTCGCCTGGCGCGCGGTCGTTGAGGAAGGCAAGGAAGCGGAGGCACGTTCATGACCTACACCATCGGACTCGACGTCGGCTCGGGCGCCATCAAATCGGTGCTCTTTGACAACGACGGCACCCGGCACGAGTGGCTGGCCAAGCGCTGCGAGCGCATCCGCCGGCGCGACACGCTGGAACTTGCGCGCGAGTGCTACGAGGGCGTGCTGCAGGACGCCGGGCTCGCCCCCGAGGACATCGCCTACGTCGCCACCACCGGCGAGGGCGAGAACGTCAGCTTTGCCACGGGGCACTTCTACTCGATGACCACGCACGCGCGCGGCGCGATCTTCCTCGAACCCACCGCCAACGCGGTGATCGACATCGGCGCGTTGAACGGGCGCGCGATCTACGTCGACGAGCGCGGCAAGGTACTGGGCTACAAGATGACCAGCCAGTGCGCGTCGGGCTCCGGGCAGTTTCTCGAGAACATCGCCCGCTATCTGGGCGTCGCCATCGAGGAGATCGGCCGGCTCTCGAAGCAATCCGAGAACCCCGAGAAAGTCAGTTCGATCTGCGCGGTGCTCGCCGAGACCGACGTGATCAACATGGTCTCGCGCGGCATCGCCACCACGGACATCCTGAAAGGCATCCACATGTCGATGGCCTCGCGCCTGGCGAAGCTGCTCAAGACCACCGGAATTCTCAAGGGTAAGGTTCTGCTCACCGGCGGGCTCGCGCTCGACACCGGCCTGCTCGCCGCGCTGCAGGAGGAGATGCAGGCCGAGAAGATGGAAGAGCTCATCGCGAGCAGCCATGCGGATTCGATCTATGCCGGGGCGATCGGCGCGGCGATCTGGGGCGCCTTCCGCCACGACAAGCTCGCCGCAATGGGTTCGGAACTGATCGCTGCCTGAGCGAGAGCGCCGCACGACGAAGGATGGAGTGCTCGCGGGACCGCGGGCACTCCCACAAGGAGGAAGGAAGACATGGCCCTGCTCATTGACGACAACTGCACCAGCTGCGATGCCTGCCCGTCGGTCTGTCCCAACGACGCGATTACCGTCGGCGATCCGATCTACGTGATCGACGCGTTCAAGTGCACCGAGTGCGTGGGCGGCCATGACGAACCGCAGTGCAAGCTGGTATGCCCCGCCGACTGCATCGTCCCGAACCCCGATTTCGCCGAGAGCCCGGACGAGCTCATGGCGAAGTACGAGTCACTGCACGGCTGAGCGCACGAACGCCAGCCGCTCGGCGGGCGCGAACCCCGCCCCGTAGAGAAAGCGCAGCAGCGCGAAGTCCTCGCGCGCCACCACGGTCTCGAGCCGTTCGACCCGCAGCGCCTGCAGGTTGAGAAAAAGCTGCGAGAGCAGCGCCCGGCCGATGCCCTTGCCGGCGAACTCCGGATCCACACCGATCGTGTCGAGGACCGCAACCGGCTCGGTGCGCCCGAAGTCCCCGAAGTCGGTCTTGGCCATCACGAAGCCCACCGTCATGCCGCCACTGCGCGCAACGAGCGACGCGCGCACGCCGGCGTTGCCCAGCGCCTCGTCGAAGACGCGTTGCAGGTAGGCGCGGCGGTCGTTCCCGGTCACCCGGCGGTCGATCCGCGCCACCTCCTCGAAATCCTCGCTGTCCAGCGAGCGCACTTCGGCGCGATCGCGCCCCAGCGCCTCGAAGTCATTGCCCGTGGCCTCGCTGTAGTCGGTCTCGGGGGTCTTCCACGACTCGCCCGATTCGCGCGGCGGCCGGGATTCGTGATCGGCTTCGTCGAAACGCGCCGCGCGCACCGCGCAGTCGAGCACGTGGTTGCGCGCCAGCGCGAAGCCGGCGTGAGCGAGGAAGCGCAGCATGTCGACGTCGCGCCACGATACCTGGGTGCGAATCTCGGCGCCGCCGCCCTTGCGCGCGCTCTCCAGGAGCCGCTCCAGCAGTCGGGTGCCGATGCCCGCGCCCTGGTCGCCGGCGCGTACGCCGATCACCTCGAGGCGCAGCGCCGGATGCTCCTCGCCGAATTCACCGGCCAGCCGGCGCGCCAGCGCGAAACCGACCAACTCGCCGCCACGCTCGGCGGCGAACTGCACGTGCAGCGCCGGGTTCGCCAGCGCGGCGGCGAGCCGCCGCTCGAAATACGCGCGGCGCCGCGGTCGAGCGCCGGTCGCGTCGATGTCGATCACGGCGGGAAGATCCTGTGCGGCCAACGCGCGGATCGTGATCCCGTCAGCCCCGGTTTGCTGCGGCCCTTTCCCCATCTCATTCCCCCTGCGGGAGGCCCCCTGCGGCACCCCAAATCACCAGACCTGCCTGCACCCTGCGGCCCGGCACCGTGCCGGACCACGCCCCGCACCCGCGTCGTCGCCGTCAGCCTGACGCGTACTCAAGGATCAGCGCCTCGTCTTCGTCCTCCCCGAGGGCGTCCTCGAGGGCCGGCAGCAGCGCCATTTCCTCCTTCTGCACGTGGGACTTCATGCGCTCCACGTATTCAAGCCCGAGCATCTTGAGCGTCTGCCATTCGGTGGCCGGCAGCCGCTCGGCGAGCGACGCGTGCAGCAGATCCATCACATCGGAGACCACTTGCCGGATCACCACGTGCTCGTCGGTGAGCAGCCGCGCGATCTGCCCGTCGCCGTTCGCCTCCAGGCGCGGGAAGAGCGACTGCTCTTCGAAGTCGAAATGGCGATCGATCTCGCCGGCGATGCCGGCCGTGGTCGCGCGCACCACCGCGCGCCACTCGGCGTCGCCCGGAGCGGGCGCTTCGCGGTTGGCCACCAGCGCCTGCTCGAAGCGTCCGATCAGCTCGAGTGCGGCCATGTGTTCCTCGTGCAGGCGACGCGTCGTCTGGCGTTCGAGATTCATCATCTTGGTCTGATTCCCCGGTTGGTTGGCTGGCTCGCAGTCCCGCCGCTGTGCAGCGCGCTGCAGATCATGGTCCGATGATACGCACGTCGCCCCCACCGCGGACACGGAAGGGGAATCCGGCGCGCTTGCGCCGGCCGCATGGGTTCCCCGCTCTTCAATCTTTCGGTCGCAGGTCGCGCACCCGCACCGCCTTGCCCATCGAGCGCGGGACGCTGCCCGCGGGCATCAGGTGGATCTTCGCCGTGACGCCGATCATCGACTTCACGTGGTGGCGCACGCGCTCGCCGATCGCGGCGAAGGTCTCCGGCGAGAAGGCGACCGACTGGCGCACCTCGACCTCGATGGTCAGCTCGTCGAGATGCTTGATGCGCTCGACGACGAGCTGGTAATGCGGCTCGAGTTCGGGAATGCCGAGCAGTGCCGCCTCGGCCTGCGACGGGTAGAGGTTCACGCCGCGGATGATCAGCATGTCGTCGCTGCGCCCCGTGATGCGCTGGATTCGGGCGTGCGTGCGTCCGCACGCGCAGGTCGCGGTGGCGAGGCGCGTGATGTCGCGGGTGCGGTAGCGCAGCATCGGCAGCGCTTCCTTGGTCAGCGTGCTGATCACCAGCTCTCCGGACTCCCCGTCCGCGACCGGGCGCTCCGTCTCGGGATCGATCACCTCGAAGAGGAAGTGATCCTCCCAGCCGTGCGGACCGGCCTGTCCCTGCTCACACTCGCAGGCAACGCCCGGGCCCATGATCTCGGAGAGCCCGTAGATGTCCGTCGCGCGCAAGCCGAGTCGCGCCTCGATTTCGCGGCGCATCGCCTCGCTCCAGGGCTCGGCGCCGAAGACGCCGATTGCCAGCGGTCCGTTGCGCAGGTCGATGCCCTCGCTCTCGGCGAGTTCCGCGATGGCCAGCGCGTAGGAAGGCGTGCAGCAGATCACGCGCGCGCCGAAATCGCGCAGCAGCACGATCTGCTTCTCGGTATTCCCGCCCGACATCGGCACGACGGTCGCTCCGAGCCGCGTGGCGCCGTCATGGGCGCCGAGCCCACCGGTGAACAGCCCGTAACCGTAGGCGTTGTGAATGATGTCCCCGGGACGCGCTCCGGCGCAGGCGAGCGAACGCGCCATCAGGTCGGCCCAGCGATCCAGGTCGCCCGCGGTGTAGCCGACCACGGTCGGCTTGCCGGTGGTGCCCGACGACGCGTGCAGCCGCAGCAGCTCGTCGCGCGGACGCGCGAACATCCCGAACGGGTAGTGGTCGCGCAGATCGGTCTTGACCGTGAACGGCAGATCCGCCAGGTCGCCGAGTTGCTTGAGATCCTGCGGGTGGAAACCGATCGCCTTCATCCGCTCGCGGTGCAACGCCACGTTCTCGTAGGCGTTTGTGTAGGACTCGCGCAGCCGGCGCAGTTGCAGCGCGAGCAGTTCCTCGCGCGGCATCGTTTCCGTCGCGCGATCGAACATGTACGCGGCATCGGCGTTCCGGCGGACTTTCGCGCCGCTTCCTGAGTCCGGCTGGCGCGCCGCGCCGCCTCCGCCCCGGGCCGTCAATCCAGCTGTTTTTGTGCTCATCTCCCCTCCCCCTGCGCCTTCATGCGGACCCCGCGCACCGGCAGCTGCGGCAAACTGAAGCCCTGGTTGGTGTCGGCGCGCGTCAGAACGATCCACTTGGTGAACCCGCCGGCCACGAGCGCCAGCAGCGCGGCGGCGACCAGCGGGATGGTCTGAACCACGGGCCACGCGACCGCGCCTGCCAGCAGCACCGGGATCACCGTTCCGGCCACCCAGATCACCGTGTGGGCGGAGCCGATTGCGCGTCGCGCCCGCGCGACGAGGTTGCGCTCCACTCGAGCGCGGTAGCGATGCCACGCCGCGTAGCGCAGCGCGATCGCCGCCACGAGCGCGAGCACCCACGCCACCGACGCCGGCGTCGCCGCCACCACCAGCAGCGCGAGGGCGACGCCCTCGACGAGCGAGGTGGCCAGCATGAACGCGACCAGCGCCGGTTCGCGCCATGCCGGGATGCCGACGCAACGGCGCAGCATGCGTGCCTGGCAGTAGACGAACACCGCCGCGAGGGCGCCGGTGGCCACCGCGAGCCACGCGAGCGTCGTCCACCAGGCCGCGGCGCCGAGCGCGAAAGCGGCGCCGGCGACATAGGCCTCGCGCGTCATCCACGACTGTCGAAGGTTGATGTACACGTTGAGCGCGCGCAACGGGCGCCCGATCTCGAACCAGACCGTGGTGAGCCCGATCGCCATCAGCACGAGCCCGAGCGCGAGCGCGGTTCTCGAGACGGACCCGCCGAGCGCCAGCAGGCCGTTCACGACCAGCAGTCCGCCTCCCATCCCGCCGGCGGTGAAGTTCGTCGCGGCGCGCGCGTCCCAGTGCTGCTGCTTCCAGGGGTTCGGTCCGAAGCTCATGGCTGTTCTCCCGTCCCGGGCTGCTCGTTCTCGCCCTCGTCGCGCTTGTCCCACAGGTAGTAGAAACCGGGGGCGGTGCCGAGTTCCTCGTGCATCCGGAAATGCTGGTTCTCGGCGAGCAGCTTCGAAACATTGCTCTGCGGGTCCTCGATGTCACCGAAATGCAGCGTCTGCGAAATGCACGAGTTCACGCACGCCGGCGTCGCCTCCGGGTCGACGCCCGGAGTCAGCCCCTTGGCGAGGCCCGCGTCGATCCGGTCCACGCAATAGGTGCACTTGGTCGCGACCGCGAGCCGGCGCTCGTCGTGGCGCAGCGCCTCGCTCGGCGTGGGCTCGCCGTAGGAGAAGCTGGCGTGATCGGTCTTGTAGCGCGCCTGATACGGGCAGGCGACCGCGCAGTAGGCGCAGCCGATGCACAGGTCGTAGTCGATCGTGACGATGCCGTCGGGCCGCTGGCGGGTGGCCGTCGACGGGCAGACATCCATGCACGGCGGCTCGGCGCAGTGCTGGCAGCCGACCGGCACGAAGGCCCGGTTCACGTTGGGATACTCGCCGATCTCCACGTCGATCACACGACGCCACTGCACGCTCGGCGGAGTCGCGTTGGCGTGCTTGCACGCGGCGGTGCAGGTCTGGCACCCGACGCAGCGGCGCAGGTCCGCGATCATCACCCAGCGGGTCATGAGGGCCTCCCCGCGGGCGCGATGCGCACCCGCACGATGTCGGCACCCGAGCCGGTGGCGTCGGTGAGCGCGAGCGACATCGTCGCGAGCTTGTTCAGGCTCGGCATGCCGAAGTCGCGCGCGACCGGCGTCGCCCAGTGCTCGAACTGGCCCAGCATCAGCAGCGTGTCCGGGCGTATCCCCTGGCGCAGCACCGCCTTGCCGCGCGACTCGCGCGTGGGCGTCGAAATCACCACGTCGTCGCCGTCTGCGATCCCGAGCTCGGTCGCACGACCGGTGTTGATGATCACGCCCTTGTGCCCTGCGACGTTCTCGGCGACCTCGCGGATCATCTGCACGCCGACGTTCGCGCCCCACGAATACTGCATGCTGCGCGCCGTGAGCAGCCAGAACGGATAGTCCTCCTTGCGTCCGCCGGCGACCACGACCGCCTGCGCCCACTCGTCGGGAAAGTCGGTCCAGTCCGGCAGCGCGCGATATTCCTCGAGCTGGCGGTCCCACCAGTGCATGTCGTTTTCATGAAGCCGGTTGCCCAATTCGCGGCCGATGCGCAGGATCCGCTCCTGGTACGGCAGCTCAAAGCGCAGCCCTTTCTCGACGAGCGTGGGGAACAGGTACCAGTCGGTCTGCGGGAAGGGCGCGGTCATCATGCCGTTCTCCTTCCACCAGTCCAGCCCGTGCTCCTCGCGCCCTTCGCTCACTTCGCTCGAAGCCGCGCGGCAGATCGCGTCCCAGATCGCGTCGCGCGAGTGCTCCTGCTTCACGTCGAGCGCGTAGTCGTAGGCCTCGGTCTTCAGGGGCACCCCGCCGGCGCCCTTGTTGATCGACGCGTTGTACTTCTCGGTGAGCCCGAGGCGCTTGACCAGTTCGGTGGCGACATCGGTCATGTCGCGAGCCTCACCCCGGGTGGCGACGACCGGCTGGCGGATGGCGAAGCCCTTGGTCTTCCAGAACTGCTCCTGGTACTTGGAGCCGCCGATGCGAATCAGCTGCAGGCTCTCGAAGTCGGTCGCGTCGGGCAGCAGGATGTCGGCGTTGTGGTTAGTCTCGTCGCGCGTGTAGGCGAAAGCGACGATGAACGGAAAGCGCGCCATTTTCCTGCCGAGTGCCTCGGTATCCCAGAACGAGATTGCCGGGTTGGTCCGGTAGACGATCCACACATCCGGCGGATCCACGCGCGGCAGCCCCTTCGGGGTCTCGTCGAGAAACATCCAGGAGAAGTGGGTCGGCCCGAGCGCCTGGCTCCACGGTCCGTCGGCGGCCAGCGGAACCATCGTGCGGTAGGCGTTGCGAATGTTCGGCGACGGGCTCCAGCGGGCCTTGTCGGTGGGGTTGAACGGGAAGTGCATGAAACCGTCGGGTCCGGGCGTGACGCTTTGCAGGCGCTCGGACATCGGTCGGCTCAGCCGCACGGTCGTGCCGATCGTGCCGCCCGGCACTTCGAGCGCACCGACGAGCACCGCGAGCATGGTGCGGCCCCAGCAGCATTCGTAACCGCCCCAGCCGTTGTTGACCGTCTTGCCCAGGCTCACCGCGACCGGCCGAAACGGCATCGTCTTGCCTTCGATCTCGATCGTCGCGCCCACCTGCGCGGCATCGACATACTCGCGGGCGATGCGCCGGATGGTCGCGGCGGAAACGTCGCAGACTCCCTGGGCCCAGTCCGCGTCGAAGCGCTCCATGTGCGCGACGAGCTTGGAGAACGAGGTGGTGCCCGCCAGATCACCGCTCCCGAGCACCTCTTCGTCCGGGCCGATCTCGACCGCGTCGGCACGGTAGCTGCCTTCAAGCGCCGGCACCGCGCCGAGCGTGTCGAAGGGCACCGCACGCTTGGCGACGGTGTCCCACAGCAGGGGCTTGCGCGACTGCGGGTCACGCAGGTAGAAGCCCTGCTCCCCGACCAGATACGGGGAGGCGGTATGGTCGCGCAGGTACACGAGGTCGAGCCGCTCGCGCGGGATCGCGTGGAGCAGCTCGTGCACCAGGGCGAAAAGAAATGCCGCGTCGGTCTTGGGCTTGATCGGGACCCATTCGGCCGAACAGGCGCCGGTCACCGAGAGGTGCGGCTCGACCTGCACGCGCTTCATGCCGCGGATGCGCGCGTTCGCGTGTCGCCACACGCCGACCACGCCGTTGGCGGCCTCGGCGTTGGAGCCGCAGGAGATCAGATAATTGCAGTGTGGCGTGTCGGGCGAGACGATGAACGCGCGGTGCCAGAGCTCGCCGTAGAGGTGCTCGGAGTGGTAGCACTTGACGCCCTGCCCCGAACCGAAGCCCATGTCGACCGCGCCCCAGGCGGCCAGGAACGCGGGAAAGGTACCCATGTACGACTGCGGGGTTCCGCCCCCTCCGAAGCTGGCGGCCAGCCGCGGGTAGCCCGAAGCGTCACGCAGGCCCGCCGCGCGGATTGCCTCGAGCTTCGCGACGATCGCCTCGAAGGCCTCGTCCCAGGTGATCGGCACGAAGCCGGGATCCTCGTCGCGGCCCTTCTTCGGGTTGGTGCGCTTCATCGGCACCGTCACCCGGTGCGGGTTGTAGGTCTTCTCGATCAGTCCGTAGGCCCGCACGCAGACCTTGCCGCCACCCGGGTGGATCTCGGCCGCGCAGAAATTGGGTTCGACCTCGGTCGCCACGCCGTCGACGACCTTCACCGTCATCAGATCCGGACCGGCCACGCACTGGTAGCAGTAGGTCGGCACCGTGCGGGTCTTCGCGGGGCCGGTAACGGTGTCGGGGCTTGCGGCTTGCAGACGTTCACTCATTTTCATTCCTCCTGCGGCGCGCGGGCCGCTGCGCATCGCGCCGCGGCGCGACCCGGTCAGACGCCGAGATAGGCCTCGCGCACCGCCGGGTCCGCCGCGAGTTCGGCGCCCGTGCCGTGCAGGGTGATCACCCCGGTCTCGATCACATAGGCGCGATCCGCGATCGCCAGCGCCGCGCGGGCGTTCTGGTCCACGAGCAGCACCGTCGTACCGGCGCGCTTGAGCGTTTCGATATGCGCGTAAATTTCGCGGAAAAGCTTGGGCGCGAGTCCCATGCTCGGCTCGTCGAGCAGCAGCACCTTCGGGCGCGCCATCAGGGCCCGTCCGATCGCGAGCATCTGCTGCTGCCCGCCGGAGAGCGACCCCGCCGCGAGGCGGCAGCGATCCGCCAGCGCCGGAAACATCGTGTAGACACGATCGAGATCCTGCGCCACCTCGGGGCCACGCCGCAGGAACGCGCCCAGCTGCAGGTTGTCCTCGATCGACAGCGGCGCAAAGACCTGGCGGCCTTCCGGAACCTGCACGATGCCCATCCGGACCCGCAGCTGCGAGGGCGCCGTGGTGATGTCGACGCCGTCGAACACCACGCTGCCCTGGGTGACCTTCTGCACGCCCGAGAGCGCGCGCAGCAAGGTGGTCTTGCCGGCGCCGTTGGCGCCGACGATGGCGACGAGCTCGCGCTCGGCGACGGTGATCGACACCCCCTTGAGGGCGGCGATCTTCCCGTAGGAACTGTGCAGGCCTTCCACGCTAAGCATCGTCGTCGTCCTCGGCGCCGAGGTAGGCCTTGATCACACGGCGGTCCTCGCGCACCTCGGCCGGCGTTCCGGCGGCGAGCCGGCGGCCCTGATCCAGCACGATGATCGTCTGCGAGATGCTCATCACCAGGCGCATGTTGTGCTCGACGAGCACCACCGTGATTCCGCCGGCGGCGATGTCGCGGATCAGCTCGGCGAGTTCCACCGCCTCGCTGGGGTTCAGTCCCGCGGCAGGTTCGTCGAGCAGCAGCAGGCGCGGGCGCGACGCGATCGCCCGTGCGACCTCCAGGCGCTTGAGCGCGCCGTAGGGCAGCGTCGTGCTGTCGGCGCCGAGGTAGGCGCTCAGCCCCACCTCGCGCATGTGTCCGACCGCGCGCTCGAGCGAATCGCGCTCCCCGGCGGCCATCTTCGGCAGCCGCAGCATCGCGGGCAGCAGTGCGTGCTGCTCGTGCCGGTGCAGCCCGACCATCACGTTCTCGAGCGCCGACATGTTGAAGAAGATCTGCGGGGTCTGGAAGGTGCGGCCGATGCCGTGGCGCGCGAAGGCGTGGCTCGGCTTGCCCGTGAGGTCGTCGTCACCGATCCGGATCGTGCCCTCGCTGGGCGTATAGACGCCGGTGAGCACGTTGAGCATCGTCGTCTTGCCGGCCCCGTTGGGCCCGATGATCGCGTGGACCCCCCCCTCGGGAACATCGAAGCTCACGTCCTCGAGCGCCGCCAGCCCGCCGAACAGCCGGGTGATCCCCTGCACGCTCACGAGCGGCTTCACGAGGCCTTCTCCTGAACCTCGAAGCGGCGCTGCAGCTTGCGACCCAGCAGCGCCAGCGTGGGCACGAGACCCAACGGCATCACGATCATCGTGCCCATCATGATCGCGCCCAGCACGACCATCTCGTAGTCCTTGAACACGGTCAGCACCTGCGGCAGCAGCGTGAGCACCGCGGCGCCGATCACCGCTCCCCAGGTCGAAGCAAGGCCGCCGAAGACCACCATCGTGACGAACTCGATCGAGTGCAGGAAGTTGGCCTTGCCGGGTGTGATGAACGCCGAGTAGTGGGCCGCCAGGGCGCCGGCAATCGCGGCGAACACGGCCGAGACGACGAAGATCATCAGCTTGGCGCGCGTCGTGTCGATCCCGGTCACCTGCGCCGCGATCTCTCCGCTGTTCAACGCACGCAGCGCGCGCCCGGTCGGCGAATCGATCAGGTTGCGCGCGAGCCACACCGCGAGCAGCAGCGCAACGCCCACCAGCGCATACCAGCCCTTCTCGCTCGCGAGCGTAAAGCCGAAGGCCTGCAGCGGCAGCACCGACATCCCGTCCGGTCCGCCGGTGATCCGGTCCTCGGTCACCAGCACCGTGGAGATGATGATGCCCATGCCCAGCGTGGCCATCGCCAGGTAGTGGCCCTTGAGGCGCAGGATCGGGCGGCCGACCAGGAAGGCCAGCAATGCGACGGCCAGCGTCGCCACCGCCATCGACGCGAGCGGCGGCCAACCATACTTGGTCGCGAGAATCCCCGAGCCATAGGCCCCCAGCCCGAAGAACCCCGCATGCCCCAGGCTGATCTGTCCGGCGTAACCGATCAGCAGGTTCAGCCCCACGCACACGATCGCGTTCAGGCCGATCAGGATCACCACGTCGAAGAAATACTTGTTGGGCAACAGCAGCGGCAGCACGACGATGACCACCGCGAGCACCGGCAGGGCCCCGAGCGCACGCCAGCCGCCCCTGCGTTTGCCCCACAGCGCGTCCCCGACATTGCGCTCCGACGAAGGAATTCCGGCTACGGATACAGGGGTGGCGCTGGATGCTGCCAATGCTTCGTCGGCCATGGTTTCCCTGGATGGACGGGTCAGACCCGCTCGGCGCTGGCGCGCCCGAACAGACCGCCCGGAAGAAAGAACAGGACGAGCAGCAGCACCACGAAGGCCGTGACGTCCTTGTACGCGGAGGAGATGTAGCCGGAACTCAGCGCCTCGATCAGTCCGATCAGCAAACCGCCGACCACCGCGCCCAGTCCGCTCCCCAGCCCGCCGAGCACGGCGGCCGCAAATCCCTTGAGGCCCAGCATCACACCGACCTCGTAAGAGGTCAGCGTGATCGGGGCGGTGAGAATCCCCGCCGTGGCGCCGAGCCCGGCCGAGAGCCCGAACGCGACGGTCAGCACCTTGCGCGTGTCGATGCCCACCAGACGCGCCGCCAGCGGGTTGTACGAAGTGGCGAGCATGCCCTTGCCCAGCAGCGTGCGGTTGAAGAACCAACCGGTTGCCAGCAGCAGCAACGCGCCGGCACCGATCACCCACAGGCTCTGCGGCGTGATGCTCGCGCCCAGGATGGCGATCGGCTTGTCTCCGGAAAAAGCGGGCAGCGCGTGCAGGCTCTTGTCCCAGACCAGCGAAGCGAGCCCGCGCAGCAGAATGGAAGCGCCGATCGTGATGATGATCAGCGTGATCACGGAAGCGCCCCGCGCCGACTCGACCGCAACCTTTTCGAGGATGACGCCGACGAGCACGCCGGCGACGATCGCCAGCGGGATCGCCAGCGGAAGCGGCAGCCCGAGCGCCACCAGCGAGACGGCGCTCATGCCCCCGATCATCACGAACTCGCCCTGCGCGAAGTTGATCACATGGCTGGCGTTGAAGATGATCGTGAAGCCGAGCGCCACCAGCGCGTAGATCGAGCCGACGGTGAGGCCGCTGAGCAGATACTGAACCAGTTCCGCGCTCATCGCCTCCAGCCTCCGGCTCGATTCCCTGCGGGCTGCCTGCAGGTCACTTGGCCACTTGCCATTCGCCGTTGCGCACCTCGAGCATGCGGAACGCCGTCAGGTCGAGCCCCATGTGGTCGGTTGCCGACATGTTGACCACCCCCGCCGTGCCCATGTAGCCCTTCGTGTTCTCGAGCGCGTCGCGAACCTTGGCCTTGTCGGTGCCGCCGGCGCGCTTGATCGCGTCGACCATCATCATAAGCCCGTCATATGCGTGGCCGCCGAAGGTCGACACGTCGCTCTTGAACTTCGCCTCGTAGTCGTTCTTGTAGTTCAGAACAACCGACTTCTGCGGGTCGGAAGCGGGCAGCGTGTCGGCGACCAGCAGCGCCGCCGCGGGAAGCCGCACGCCTTCGGACGCGGCGCCGGCGAGCTTGATGAACTCCTTGGACGCGACCCCGTGCGATTGATAGAGCGGGACCGTGATGCCGAGCTGGCGGTAGTTCTTGGTGACGATCGCCGGACCCTGGCCGAAGCCTGCGTTCAGGACCGCCTGCACCCCCGGCGTGCTCTTGATCTTGGTCAGCTGCGCCGTCATGTCGGTATCCGCCGCGCCATATGCCTCGTCGGCGATGACCTCGACCCCGTACTTGCCAGCCACCTTCAGGCATTCGCCGCGCATCGAGCGATCAAAGCCGCCCGCACCGGCGATCAGCGCCACCTTGGTCAGCTTGCGCGTCTGCATGTCGGCGAAGATCTTCTCGCACGCCATCCGGTCGGTATGCGGGGTCTTGAACACCCACTTCTTGACCGGCTCGATGATCACGACGGCTCCGGCCAGCGAAATGAACGGGATGCCCGCCGCCTCGACCAACGGCACCGCGGCCATCGTGGCTCCGGTAGTCGAGCCGCCGACGATCGCATCGACCTTGTCCTGATCGATCAGCCGCTTGACGAAGGTGTTCGCCTTCTCGGCCGAGCCGCCGTCGTCATAGACGATCAACTGAATCTTGCGGCCAGCCACGCCACCGGCTGCGTTGAGGCGATCGACGTACATCTCGAGCGTCTTGCTTTCCGGGTCGCCGAGAAACGAGGCGGGCCCGGTGACCGACAGGAAGGAGCCGATCTTGATCGCCTCCTGCGCCTGAGCGGGGAACGAGGCGGAAAGCGCCAGCGTGGAGCCGGCGACCACGGCGCAAAGTTTGGAACGAACGTTCATAGACCCTCCATTTGTCCAATTTTCGTAGGCGGCACGGAGCCGCTTCCGTTTCGAAGGCGGCCCAGGGCCGCTTCCGTCTCCCGATCTGCGGCAGATACAATGTCTATCGCAGTTATCGGTAATATCGTACCCTAATACTTATTTCGCCGACAACGGGTTTTCGAAGATGGACTCCACAAAGCTCAGGGCGGCCGCAAAATCAGCACCGGAAAGCGGCGCGACGACGGGCGTCCACGTGCGCGCCGCAACCTCCGCCGATCTGGGGCAGGTGATCGCGATCGACGCCGCGGTGACCGGCATCGAGAAGGTCGACTACTGGTACGAGTTGTTCCACCGCTACGGCACCCGCACGCTCAAGCAGCGCTTCTTTCTGGTCGCGGAGGACAACAGCGAGATTCTCGGATTCATCATCGGCGAGGTGCGTGACTGGGAGTTCGGCTCTCCCCCCTGCGGCTGGGTCTTCGGGCTCAACGTCAAACCCTCGGTGCGGCTCGGGGGGCTCGGCACCCTTCTGCTCGAGACGATCTGCGATGGCTTTCGGCGCGCGGGCGTGGACAAGGTCCGCACGCTGCTGGCCCGTGACAACGGGCTGGTGATGTCGTTCTTTCGCAGCCAGGGCTTGATGGCCGCACCGGTCATCGCGCTAGAACGCAACCTCTGACGTGCCGCAGCGGCAGGAAATCCCGTGAAACTGCAGAAATCCACGAGCATCGCGCTGTGCAGCGTCCTCGAGGCCGCCAGCGACCCGACGCACCAGATCTCGGCCGCCGAGATCGTCGCCAAGTACGGCGTCTCCGCACACCATCTCGCCAAGGTGCTGCGCCAGCTGAGCCGCTCCGGATTCGTCGAATCCACCCGGGGTGCAGGGGGCGGCTACCGGTTTATCGGCAACGCCAAGCGCCTGACGCTCTACGACGTGATCGAGGTGTTCGAGGACGTCAACGCACGCACGACCGAGAGCGGCGACACCGAATACGGCACCGATGTGGGCATGGCGATCGGGCAGGTCCTGGAGGAAATCGACGAGACCGCGAAAGCGACGTTTCGCTCGATCACGATCAGCACCCTGCTCAAGATCATCGCCAGCCGCAAGGACCGCCCGCCGGGCTGAGCGCCGCCCCGCAGCGCCGGGCCCGACTCAGTGGGGCGCGTGCAGGGGAGCCGTCAGCAGCGCGATGATGCCGACGCCAGCGAGCAGCAGCAGCACCTGAACGAAGGATTCCCGGCGATCCACGCGGCGCTGCAGGTCGGGGACGATGTCCGCGAGCGCGATGTAGATGAAACTGGCGGCTGAGACCATGAGCACGTGCGGCAACCACTGCTGGCTGTGCGCCAGCGCGAAATAGGCCGTGACGCCACCCAGCACGGCTGCGGTGCCGGAGATGATGTTGTAGGTCAGCGCCCGGGCGCGCGAGTAGCCCGCGTTCAGGAGCACGATGAAATCGCCAAGTTCCTGGGGAATCTCGTGCGCGGCGATGGCGAGCGCCGTCATCCACCCCAGGCGAACGTCGATCAGGAAGGCGGCGGCGATCATCACCCCGTCGCCGAAGTTGTGGATGCCGTCGCCCACCAGGATCAGCATTCCGCCGGGCCCCGCCTCGGCACGATCGTGACCGTGTCCGTGGGTGTGTCCGTCACCCTCGTGGTGGTGGCTGTGGCGCAGCACCGCGAATTTCTCGAGCAGGAAAAAACCGAGCAGGCCGGCGAGCAGCGTCCACGACAGCACGGCGAAGTCGGGCTGCGACTCGAGCGCCTCGGGGATGATGTGCAAGATCGCGGTCCCGAGCAGCAACCCCGCCGAGAGGCTCACCATCTGGCGCACCACCCCGGAGAGCAGCGCCCTCGAGAGCCACGCCGCTGCCAGCGCGCTGACCGTTCCCGCGAGGAACGTGGCCGCGACGATATTCAGCAGGGTCAATGCGCGCGCTCCCAGTTCGGCCCGGCGCCGGTGTCGACCACCAGCGGGACGCGCAATTCGGCGACCGCCGCCATGCGCCGCGGCACCTCGCGCTCGACGACGGCGCGCTCCGGCTCGGGCACTTCGAGCACCAGCTCGTCGTGCACCTGCATGATCAGCCGCGTGCCCAGCCCTTCGCTCTCGAGCCAACCCTGGACCGAGACCATCGCGAGCTTGATCAGGTCGGCCGCGGTGCCCTGCATGGGCGCGTTGATCGCCGCACGCTCCGCGCCCTGGCGCCGTGCGGCGTTCCCGCTGCCGATTTCTGCGAGCCACAACCGCCTGCCGAACACCGTCTCGACATAGCCCTCGCGCGAGGCCTGCGCGCGCGTCTCGTCCATGAAGCGTTTGACCCCCGGGTAGCGATCAAAGTAGCGCTCGATGTAGTTCTTCGCGGCGTCGCCCTGAATGCCCAGGTTGCGCGCCAGCCCCCAGGCGCTCATCCCGTAGATCAGCCCGAAGTTGATCACCTTGGCGGTGCGACGCTGATCGGCGCTGACCTTGTCGGGCGTGATCCCGAAGATCTCGGCGGCGGTGGCGCGGTGCACATCGAGTCCCCGGGCGAACGCGCCCAGCAGCGTGTCGTCCTGCGAGAGGTGCGCCATGATGCGCAGCTCGATCTGGGAGTAGTCGCAGGAAATGATGCAGGCGCCCGGCGACGCGATGAACGCC
>JAGXFR010000010.1 GCA_024637155.1 Burkholderiaceae bacterium
AGCGCCGCTCCCAAGCCAGCCAGCACCGCATCGGCCGCCGCCGCGTCCACCCAGCGCACGACCACGACCGCGTCACGCTGCGGATCGATCCAGATGATCGAGCTGCCCGCGCCGATCGCAAACCAGCTGCTCTCGGGCAGGCTGGGAAAGACGCGCTGCCCCGTGTTCAGCCATACCAGGAAACCGTAATACGGCGCGAGCACGCAGGGCGCGCGCATCCGCTCGATCCAGTCGGCAGAAACCACCTGGCGCGCGCCGACCCGCCCGCCATCGAGCATCATCTGCCCGATCGCCGCTTGGTCGAGGGCGTCGATCGACATGCCCCCGCCCCAGTGCGTCCCGCCCGGCACCGACTGCACGCGCCGGCCGGCGAGGGTCAGCCAGCTGTTCTCGTAGCCGACCCAGCGCCAGTCGTCGCTGGTGCCGCAGGGACGCGCGATCGCCTCGGCGAAGACCTCCGGCAACGGCCGCCCGAAGATGTGCAGCAGCGCCAGCGAGAGCTGGTTGATGCGCACGTCGTTGTACTCCCAGAACGTCCCGGGCCGCTGCAGCGGCCGCGCGTCGCCCTTGCGTCCGGCCGCTGGGCTCGGATCGAAGGAAACGCGCCGGTAATGGTCGACCTGATCCGGCACCCCGAAGCATGTGCCTTCCCATTCGCTGGTCTGCTGCAGCAGCTGCGTCCAGGTCACCGCGGCATTGTGCCCGTCATCGAAACCGATCCCGCGCACGCGCGCGCCGACCGGCTCGTCCACGTCCGGCAGCAGACCGCGGTCGTGCGCGACGCCGGCAAGCAGCGCCAGATAGGTCTTCGCGACGCTGAAGGTCAGGTCCTCGCGATGCGGTTCGCCCCAGGCGGCGAGCCGCACGCCGGCGCGCAACACCACCCCGGAGCAGGGCCCGCGCGGCGCCACCGGACCCAGCAGGCGGTTCCACGGCGCGGGATCCAACGCGTGGATGCCCCAGTTTCCCTCTCCGGGATCGCGCGACCACGAAGATTCGTGCGCGATCACCTCGGCGATGGCCGCGCCCAGCGCGCGCGGCGCCGAAGATGCCAGTTCGATTCCGGCCGTCATTTTGCTGCGCCGTTCGTCGAGCCCCCGCCGCGGCAAACAGCCAAGCGGGTGGCGGTCTCGAGTCTTGTCCGAGTGACGACGATTCGCATGGGGACTCCGGTCGCAGTGAAATCAAGGAGATCAAGGGGGTAAACGGGGGAAATGCTACACCGACCGCGGCGCAGCCCGCATACTGTGCGACGTCACGCCTGTACGGGAGAAGCTCGATGCACAAGCTCTCGCCTACGCTGTTGGTCGCCACCGTCGCGCTGGCAAGCGGGTGTGCCACGCCGCCACCCGCGCCCCCACCGGAGTTCAGCTTCCATCGGGTAACGATCGTTGCCAGCAGCGCGGAATCGCCAGTCGTACTGGATGGTGCGCCTGGCAAGAGCAAGTCGGCCGCGGTGGGAGCCGTCGGGGGTGGCGCAATTGCCCTCGCTCTTGGCGGTGTGGCGTGCCTGGCGACCGGTCCCTTTGTGGGGCCTTGTTTCGGGATGCTTGCCCCGACTGTCGCAGTCACCGCTGCCGGCACGGCAGTGACGGCAGCAGTGATTTCCGACACCGCCCAGGACGTGGAGGCCAAGCGGAATCTGCTGCGCGCCGCCATGTCGGCGCCCGCAGCCCACGTGCGCCTCGCTGCGAAGGTGCTGGCCCAGGCGCGCGCGGCAACCGGCGCCGCATTGGCGCCAGCGACCGCAGAGGCGTCGGACGGCCGACGCGATTGGACGCTACGGCTCACAGTGACGCAGTTCGAAACTGTCGGAACCGGCGCCGATGTGCCCTACGCGCTTCAGGCGTCCGCCGACCTCGAAGTGATGCGTTCGGGAGCCGAGAAGCCGGCGTTCATCAAGCGCTATCAGGCGGTAAGCGCAACCAAACACACGATCGCCGAATGGGGCGCAAGCGCCGGCGAGCCGGTGCGCACTGCTCTGGACGGATTGCTGACGAAGATTGCCTCGGACATGGTCGCTGAGTTGATGAAGAGGGAGCCGCAACGAACTTCATTGTTCAACATCAGGACCACCGCTCTGGCATTTGCCGACGGGCGGTGACGTCTGCGCTGCGTGGTCGTCGCCGCACATCGACAGATGCACGCGCAGCCGAATGGTGTCGAGCAACCCGAGCGGTTCATCCAGGCGCTGTGAAAGCAATTCCGCAGCCTGCCTGCAAGAGTGCATCCAGTTCATGCGACCACCTCCTTCCCACGCCGGTCTCGTTGCATGCAATCGCGCAGCGACATGCGCGCGCAGCGAAGGCAGAGGCGGAGCCCACGGCAAGGGCGACGGCGGCCATGAGAGTTTTGACGTTCATGATGGTTTCCTTTCAGAGGGGTCTTGGGAAGTGGGTAGGCTGCTGCACCGTGCGGTGTTGATCAGCAGGTACTTGAATAGTCGGAACTCGACCGCCAAACGTGACAGGAACCTCGAAAAGAAATAATTGCGCGTTGCTGCGCCGCTCGCAGATGACAGAAACGTAATCCCCGGGTCATCTTCCTGGCGGGGCGCGGTGTTCACAATGGAAACCAAGATGGATCCAGCGTCCGCTGCGCCACCGCAAAGGGAGTCGAACCATGAAACGCATGCCAAGCTGCTTGCTGCGATCGCCGCAGACTTCGACGCCGCGCCACTTCTCGGCGCCGGCCACTCGCGGCACCCCGAACCCGCGCAGCCGGCCGTCGTCGCCGCGCACGAGCAAGTCGACCCAGCTCGCGTCGCGTCCCGTCGTCACCCGCTAGGGCCCGTGTCGCGGCTGTAACGCACCGGTACGGCGATGAAAGGCTCGTTTCGGGAGGGCGCCATGCACACGCAAGACGACGCTACGCGGGGAACGATGAACCGACGGACCGAAGAAGGCGCCAGCCGACGCGCCGGGTGGTTTTTCGGGGGACTGGCCGCGATCGGGCTGCTGCTGCTTGCTTTCGAGCACCGCTCCCACGTACTGGATTGGTTGCCGTGGGCGCTGCTGGCCGCCTGCCCGCTGGTGCACCTTTTCATGCACCGGGGCCACGGGCATTCAGGAAGCATTTCGGCAGATCGAAAAGACGAATGAAACGGGCACGGATACGCGCATCAACACGTTGATCGGCACGCCGCTGCGGCCGCGCCACGCGCGAGTCTGACTGAATGACTATGTTATCTGTACGCAGGAATCGCCGACCGTGTTAGCCTTCAACCGAAATGAAGACTCGTACTAGGCGCTGGCTGGCGACCCTCTTTGCGGTGATGTTCACCGTAGGGAATGCGGTTGCCGCCGCGCACAACTGTCTGGTGGATCTGCGCGGGGCGCAGCACGAGGCGGCAATGCACGCAGTGGTGCAGGGGCCGTCTCAGGACTGTCCCGCGTCGGTTGACGGTGCACTCGACCAGGATTACTGCGCGACGAGTCAGCCGAGCGACGACCAGAAGAACCTCTGGAACAATCTCCCTCAGTTTGCCGCCGCGCCCTTCACCGAACTGCCCCTGGTTCGCTTCGATCCTCCACCGATCCTTCTTTCCTTCCTCGACTCGCCTCCACGGGTTGGTCCCTCGCTGACGATTCTGTTCGGCCGCTTCCTGAATTGATCCTCGCGTAGTGTCACGCCGCGCCGATCCAACGGCGTCACGCGTGACCGTTGCCTCGGGCATCTGAGGCGATTCCGAGCGAGTTCTCCTTCGGTTTCCGGACCGCCCCGCTACCCCGCCCTGCGCGGACCGCGGGTTCCTCCTCGATGCTCCCGCAACGGACAACCGTTCCGCGCGATCCGTCGCGCCACGTCAACGTCTCTCTCGAGGTATTCATGATGGCCAAGTCCGCATCCGCGAAAGCGGGGAAGCACCCCAACCCCTCCGCCGTCGCCCCCGGCGTTTCCAACAATCGGAAGTTCATCATCGCCGCTGGCGTCGTGATCCTGGGCATCGGCATCGCGGTGGTCGCCGCAATGCCGAAAGACAAACCGGCAGAGCCTGTGCAACCGGCACGCGCCGAGGCGCCGTCCGGCACCGGCTTGTCTGCCAGCGAGACGAGCTTCAACTTCGGATCCATCTCGATGGCGGCCGGCAAGGTCACGCACCGGTTTCGGCTGGTCAACGCGGGCGCCAACCCGCTCGAGATCCAGAAGATCTACACCTCCTGCATGTGCACGACCGTGGCACTGGTCAAGGGCGTACGGCAGTTCGGCCCGTTCGGCATGCCGGGACACACGCCAATCCCGACCATCAACCAGACGCTCGCACCGGGCGAGAGGGCCTACGTCGAGGTGGAATTTGACCCGGCCGCCCATGGCCCCGCCGGCGTCGGGCCCATCGAGCGCGTCGTGACGATCGAAAACAGCGCGCAGCCGCCCCTCCAGCTCGCCTTTTCCGCGCAAGTCCGACCCTGACCATCATGAGCAAGAAGCTCTACTTTCTGGTCGCGGGTGTTCTGCTGCTGTTCGGGATGGTGTGGTTCTTCCGGGTGGGGAACATCGGCACCACGGCGCTGTGGAATCTGAGCGAAGGCGGCACCTGGCTGCTGCCGCTCATCGGCGTGGCCGCACTGATTGACAGCATCAATCCGTGCGCGTTCTCGGTCCTGATTCTCACGATCGCGTTCCTGCTGAGCATCGGCAAGCTGCGCTCCGGCGTGCTGGCCATCGGTGCTGCCTACATCTTCGGGATCTTCGTCGTCTATCTGCTGATCGGGCTCGGTCTGCTCCAGGCACTGCACCTGTTTGAAACGCCGCACTTCATGGCCATGGTTGGTGCGTCACTCCTGATGGTCCTGGGGCTCATCAATATTGCCAACGTGCTGCTCCCGGCGTTTCCGGTCAGGCTGAGCATCCCGCAGGCCGCCCACCACAAGATCGCGGTGCTCATGGAGCGCGTGACGCTGCCGACGGCGGTGGGGTTGGGTGCTCTGGTCGGTCTGTGCGAGTTTCCCTGCTCTGGCGGGCCGTATCTGATGGTCATCGGCCTGCTCAATGACCGTGCCACCTATTTCAACGGCGTCGGCTACCTGTTCCTCTACAACATCATCTTCATTCTGCCGTTGGTGCTGCTGCTCTTTGTCGCGAGCGACAAGTCCCTGCTGGACAAGGTCCAGGGCTGGCAGCAGGAGAACCGCAGATCGATGCGCCTCGGTGGTGGATTCGCGATGATCGCCCTCGGGGCGCTCGTCTTCGCGTTCTAGTCGCCATGACCGCCGTCTTCGTCACGACGCTCTCGATCCTCGCGATCGCCGCCCTGGCCTGGGCGGCGCGTCGGGCTCTGGGCATTCGCCTTTGCCCGATCTGTCTGGGCGTCGGCGGAACCTGGCTGTGGATGCTCGTCGCGCGCGCCTTCGGTCTGGCGTTCGATACCGCGATGCTGCCGATCCTCCTCGGGGGATCGGCAGCGGGCACCGCCTACCTGCTTGAAAAGCACCTGCCGCCCGGGCGTTCGGGCCTGCTCTGGAAGACGCTGTTCATACCGATCGGCTTCATCGCCGCGTATGGTCTGGCCGCTCCGAACTGGACGGCCTTCGCGGGAGCGTCGGTTGCGCTCGTGGTTCTCGCGGGCGTCTTCTTTCGGTCGCCGGCGAGCCGCGGGGCAGTCAGCGCCACCGTAGTCGAGCTCGAGCAGCGAATGAAGGATTGCTGTTGATTGCGGCTCTTGCCGATTCGGAAACATGGGGTATGCCAGATGAATGACGAAGTGTTGACGGACATCTCAGCGGATGGGCCGGAGCCCAGCGTGGTGAAGCGCCTGATGCGCTACTCGCCGCTGATCGTTTTCGTGCTGATCGGCATTTTCCTCGGGATCGGACTCACCTTGAACCCGCGGGAGGTGCCGTCGCCGCTCATCGGCAAGGCGGTGCCGGAGTTCGACCTGCCGCCGGTCCAGGGCCGCACGCTGGGGCTCTCCAGCAAGGACCTCAAAGGCGAAGTATCGGTGGTCAATGTGTTTGCGTCGTGGTGCGTCGCGTGTCGCGACGAACATCCGCTCTGGATGCAGATTGCGCGCTCCGGCATGGTGCCGATCCACGGGCTCAACTACAAGGACAAGCCCGACGACGCCCAGTCCTGGCTCAAGGAATTGGGAGACCCCTATACGCGCACCGGCGCGGACATTTCCGGACGGGTCGGCATCGACTGGGGGGTCTACGGTGTTCCGGAAACTTTCGTCATCGACCGCAACGGGCTCATCGTGCACAAGCACATTGGCGCGGTCACCGCGAAGGCGCTTGAGGAGACGATTCTCCCGCTGATCCACAAACTGCAGCAATGAACGATCTGTCGACCATCGCCCTGGTGACGGCGCTCGGCGCAGGAATCATCTCGTTCCTGTCCCCGTGCGTCCTGCCGCTGGTGCCCGGCTACATGTCCTATGTCGCCGGCGGCAGCCTGGCGCAGGATGGTCGGCCACAAGGTCGCGCCCGGCGACTGTCGGCCCTTGGACTGAGTTTCTGTTTCGTCGCCGGGTTCACCACGGTGTTCATCGTGCTCGGGGCGGGCGCGACATCGCTCGGGCAGCTGTTGTTGCGCTACCGATACGAGGCGAATATCGTCGGCGGCCTCATCGTGATCTTCTTCGGCCTGCTCATCGTCGGCGCGCTGAAGTTTCCGTGGTTGCAGCGCGACCTGCGCTTCCACGGCGAGATCAAAGGCGCCCGTCCGCTGGGTGCCTACGTGATCGGACTGGCGTTTGCCTTCGGATGGACCCCGTGCATCGGTCCGGTCTTGGGCGGCATTCTCGCCATCGGCGCGGTCACCGCGACGGTGGGCAGCGGGATGACCCTGCTCGGCGCCTATTCGCTCGGGCTCGGCGTTCCCTTCGTCGCGACCGCGCTCTTCACCGACGCGCTGCTGGGCCGCCTGCAATCGATGCGTCGCATCGGACGATGGCTGCACTTCGGCGCCGGGGTGGGAATGATCCTCATGGGGGTGGCCATGATCACCGGGATGCTCTCTGCATTCGGATTCTGGTTGCTCAAGACCTTTCCGGTCTTCGGGACCATCGGCTGAGTGTGGATCCGGCGAAATTCTGATTGCTTCTGACAAAGGAAAAACCATGGAATGGCTATCGCAAAACTGGGGTTGGCTACTGCTCGGAGTGGGCGTATTCGCGATGATGCGCCGCCGCGGCGGGGGCGCCGGACACGGCGGCGGCTGCTGCGGCGGGCATGGCGCAGACGACAAGCACCCGGGCAACGCGGGATCCCCATCGAAGTCAACGGCGGACGGCGGAGCCGGACACCACCACTAGGTCAGGAGCGTTTCACGCATGATTCCCGAACTCGGACATTTCACCCTCATTCTCGCCCTGACGCTCGCGCTGGCACAGAGCATCTTCCCGCTGGTGGGCGCGGGGCGTGGAAACGCGGCCTGGATGCGCGCCGGACGCTCGGCGGCGATGGGGCAGTTCCTGTTTCTCGCGATCGCTTTTGCCGCGCTGATGCAGGCCTTTGTCAGCAATGACTTCTCGGTGCTCTACGTCGCATCGAATTCGAGCACGCAGTTGCCGCTGCAGTACCGCATCGCTGCCGTCTGGGGCGGGCACGAGGGGTCGATGCTGCTCTGGGTACTGATTCTTGCCGGTTGGTCGGTCGCGGTCACCCTCTTCAGCCGCCATCTGCCCGAAGATCTGGTCGCCCGCGTAACGGGGGTGATGGGGCTGATTTCCGTTGGTTTTCTCACGTTCCTGATCTTCACCTCGAACCCGTTCGAAAGACTGATCCCGGCCGCCGCCGAGGGACGCGACCTGAATCCACTATTGCAGGACTTCGGGATGGTGGTGCATCCGCCCCTGCTCTACATGGGTTACGTCGGATTTTCCGTCGCGTTCGCATTCGCCATCGCGGCGCTGTTGAGCGGCCGGCTCGACGCCACCTGGGCGCGCTGGTCGCGGCCCTGGACGACGCTGGCGTGGATGTTCCTGTCACTGGGCATCGCGGTCGGCAGTTTCTGGGCCTACTACGAACTCGGTTGGGGTGGATGGTGGTTCTGGGATCCGGTCGAGAACTCCTCGTTCATCCCTTGGCTGGTGGGTACCGCTCTGATTCATTCGTTGGCCGTGACCGAGAAGCGAGGTGCGTTCAAGGGGTGGACCGTATTCCTGGCGATCCTCACCTTTTCCTTCAGCCTGCTGGGCACCTTTCTGGTGCGCTCGGGCGTGTTGACTTCGGTTCACGCCTTTGCCACCGATCCCCGGCGGGGCATCTTCATGCTCGCGCTGTTCGGCGTTGTCACCGGCGGCGCGCTGCTGCTGTTCGCGACGCGCGCGCGCCGCGTCGGCCTGGGCGGGCGCTTCGAGAAGGTATCGCGCGAGTCGACGCTGCTGATGAACAACGTGCTGCTGGTGGTGGCGGCCGGCACCGTGTTGCTCGGTACGCTCTACCCGCTGGTGCTCGACGCACTGGGCCTCGGCAAGATCTCGGTTGGCACGCCCTATTTCGAGCTGGTCTTTATCCCGCTGATGGTGCCGACCGTGTTTCTCATCGGCGTCGGCCCGATGGCGCGGTGGAAAAAAGCCAGTCTGCCCGATCTCGCGCTGCGCCTGCGCTGGGCGTTCGGCGTCGCGCTGCTGACCGGCCTGCTCCTGCCCTTCACGCTGGGCGCCTGGACGGCCGGGGTGAGTTTCGGTCTGTTGCTCGCCGCCTGGATCGTAACCAGCAGTTTGGCGGACCTGTGGGAGCGGTTGCGGCAGCCGCGCGGGAACATGGGCGTCCTCGCGAAGCTCGGCACGAACTCGCGCAGTTACTACGGCATGTTGCTGGCGCACGTCGGAGTCGCCGTCTTCATCGTGGGCGCCACCGTGGTGCGGGGCTACGGAATCGAAAAAGACGTGCGCATGGACATCGGGGACACGGTCGATGCGGGTGGTTATCGATTCCAGCTCGAGCGCCTGTCGGATGTGCCCGGCCCCAACTACGTCGCGACGCGCGGCGAAATACTCGTTACCCGCGACGGCCACAAAGTGACGACGATGCATCCGGAGAAGCGCACCTACCGCGACAAGGAGAACCCGATGACCGAGGCCGCGATCGACTGGGGATTCTTCCGCGACCTCTACGTCGCCCTCGGCGACCGGGTCAGCGCGACGACGTGGATCGTGCGGGTCTATTACAAACCCTTCGTGGAATGGATCTGGTTCGGCTGGCTGCTGATGGCGCTGGGCGGCACGCTCGCCGTCTTCGACCGCCGGTATCGGGTGGCCGCGCAGGACCGGGTACCTGCCCCGCAACGCGAGCCGTTCCCAAGTGGTGCGGACGCAGTGGGGGCGCGATGAGCCGCAACGCTGCTGCCCCGCTGGAAAGGGCCCGCAAGGCAATGCGCCTGCTGATCGCAACCGTGCTCATGGCGATGATCCCGATCGCCGGATTCGCGAAAGAGGCGCTGCCCGCGGCAGATGATCCGGTTCTGGAGCAACGCCTGATGAATCTGGCGACTGAACTTCGCTGCCTGGTCTGCCAGAACCAGACCCTCGCCGATTCTTCGGCGGAACTGGCCGCAGACCTGAGGGAAGAGATGCGGATCAAGATGCGCGGCGGCGCGAGCGACAGCGAAGTGATCGAGTACCTGGTCGCGCGCTACGGCGACTTCGTGCTGTACCGCCCACCCCTGAAAGCATCGACGCTGCTGCTGTGGTCCGGACCGGCGATTCTGCTGCTGCTCGGAGTCATCGTGCTGATGCGCAATCTTTCGCAACGCGGCAGGCCGGGTGCGCAGACGCCGCTCAGCGACGCCGCGCAAGCGCGCGTCAAGGACCTGCTCGGAACCAACCAGGAAACGGAGCGAGCATGAGCACATTCTGGATCATCGCAGGAGCACTCGTGGTCATCGCGACGCTGATCGTGGCCTTACCGCTGCTCGGGATCCGCGCAGGGGCTGGCGCCAAAGGCTCACGGGCCGCGCTCAACGTATCCGTCTACCGCGACCAGCTTGCCGAACTCGAAGAAGACCGACACGCGGGAAGGCTGGCCGGGGCGCAGTACGACGAAGCACGGGGTGAGCTGGAACGTCGCGTTCTCGAAGATGTGCCCGAGCTTCAAGCTGATGCCGGGGCGCCGAAGCGCGGCGCATCAAGCGTCGCTGCCGTGGCGGCGGCGATCGCCGTGCCGCTGTTGGCGGGCTTCCTGTATCTCACGATCGGCAATCCAGCGGCGCTCTCGCCGCAGGCAGCGGCTGATTCGAACGCGATCGGCCCGCACGAGGTCGACGCTGCGATCGCACAGCTCTCCGCGCGCCTCGCGAAGAGTCCCGGCGACGGACCGGGCTGGGCCATGCTGGCACGCTCTCAGGCGATGCTGGGTCGCTTTGTCGAGGCGAGCTCGGCGTACGCCAAGTCGGTCGCCATCGCGCCCGATGACGCGCAATTGCTGGTCGATTACGCCGACGCATTGGCCATGGCCAATGGGCGGCGCCTGTCGGGTGAGCCCGAACGACTCGTCGAGCGGGCCTTACGGGTCGATCCGGCGAATCTCAAGGCGCTCGCACTGGCCGGAACGATCGCATTCGAGAAAAAGGACTTCAAGATGGCGGTGAAGCACTGGGAAGGCCTGCTGGGTGCAGCTCCGGCAGACTCGGAGTTCGCGCGAACCATCGTGGCCAGCATCGAGGAAGCGAAGGCGAAGAGTCGCGTTGCGGGCAGCGCCGTCGCGAAATGAACCGCACGACTTCGGTAGGGGGCCATCGCCCCGATCGCCGAGTTGTGCTCGGCACCCTGCTTACGCTTGTCACGGCGGCGGGCGCCGCGGAGAAGATCCGCATCCTGAGCGCGGCACGGGCACCCGACTCGGCGAACGCTGAGCACCGCAGCAAGGTGGTGCTGGGGGACAGCCTGGTGCGACTGGTACGCGTCGGCATGCTCGCCCCGGAGAAACTTCGCGCAATCTACGCGGGCCGCGGCGGGATTCCGCAGGAACTCGACGATGCGCTACTCAGGCCCTCGCAAGAGCCGATCGTTCTTACGACAGAAAACGCCAACACCTACGTTACGCTGCTTTGGCCTATCGGCCTCGGTAACCGGATCCGCGCGAACGTCGACAGCCCGCTGAACGGCCGCATGCGCTTCCGGTTCGCATCCACCGGGGGGTGGACGCTGGGCACCGCGCCGAACGGCGGCTTTGATTTCAACCGGCACCGGATCGTCGATCTCAGCCGGGAGCAGGACGCACGGGTTGCCCGGGTCGCGCGCGAGACCTTCCGTCCCTGCTGCGACAACTCGACTTTCTTTCAGGATTGCAACCACGGCTCCGCTTTGCTCGGCCTGCTCGCGCTGGGCGCGGCCCAGGGGCTGACCGAGGACGAGCTGTTCGGCGAAACCCTTGCCTTCAACGCGCACTGGTTCCCGGATCAATACGCGCGCACGGCCGCTTTCTTCAAGTCCACGCAGGGTCTGGATTGGGCGCAGCTCGATCCGCGCGTGGTGATGAGTGCGAAGTTCTCGAGTGCCAGTGGTTGGCGCACGAACGTGGCGAGTCAGGGCGAACCGCGAGGCCTGCGCGCACCGCCAACCGGACCCGGTTGCGCTGTGTAGCGGGGCACATTGAACCAAGGCGGTCGCGCGGCGCACGCGGCGTAACAAATAAGTAAGGCGATCGTTTCGGGAGATGACCATGCACACGCGCGACGAAACCACGCCGGAAACGACGAGCCCCTCCTCCGGCACGACTGCCGACCGCCGCATCGGGTGGTTTTTCGCGGCGCTGGCTGTGATCGGGCTGCTGGTTCTCGGCTTCGAGCACCACACCCACCTGCTGAATTGGTTGCCGGGGGCACTGCACTTCCCTGCCCGCTGAGGCACCGTTTATCGTACCGGGGTCACATGCGCATGTGGCCAGTGGGGCGATTCAGGCGTGCAGCACGCGAAGTGTGCCACACTTTGTTTCCGACCTTCGGATGGAACCATGCCATGCACAAATCACCGATCTTCCTCACGTTCGCGCTCTCCCTCGGCATTGCCTTCGCCGCTACCGCCCACGCCCAATCGGGTGCGACATCCTCGGGGAGTGCACAAGGCTCCCGCGGCGCCGCAACGAGTGCCCAGACGGGTACCCCCCCGCAGGCGACCCCGTCTCAAGACGCGCAATCGCGGCCCGGCGGTCGACAATTCGGTGAACATGTCTCGGGCATGGCGCCAGAGCATCCGAGGATGCACGGAAGGCTCTTTGGCGAATGCGTGAGCGAAATGGCGATAACAGGCGACTGCTTGCATCACCCCGACGAGGAGTAAGTATCGCCCGGCAGCGCCGGGCGCATTCGGCGATGAGCCGCTCGAAACGGTTGGTGTGGCATTGGCGGCGGAGTCTCCCACGAACGTGCCCTCGCAAGTTGCGCAATCAGCGACCGTCGCGACGCGCGCCGACGTGCGCAAGGACCTCACCGCGTTCCGCAATGCTGGCGTGCGCGGCGGCGTCCCCACAGCAGCCTTGACGGACGAACCCCCGATCACGTCTACTTCACCCGGCGGCCGCTATCCGCGGCCGCTTAACCCGCAGGGACTTCACTTAGAAAGTTCAAAAAACTGTCCAACTGCGCGGGGTCACCTCTGTGTCAGGCATTCCTGACTCCAGGCCGCGGCACGCGGCGTCGAGGTTCGGGCGACCACGCCGTTGATGTCAAAAATCGCGGCCTGGGCGGCCCCGTTCACCAAGGCAGCGACCCGATCCCCATGGCGGCGTCGGTCTTCGCGATCGAGATCTTGCCGTCGATCTCGGCTTGCGTAAGCGCGCGGATCGCATCGATCGTCTCCGGCACCACGATCGCCTGGTTGTCCACCATGTAGGCGTAAAAGAGCTCGTTGCCCTGCACCTTCAGCATGTCTTCCCACAGCGCCACTTCATAAAGATCGGCGCGCGGTCGGCCGGCATCGGACATCAGCTCTTTCACGGCGTTGAGGGCTGGCAGCCCGTCCGCGTAGCGGATGAGGGCGATGCGTGTGGAACTGCGGAACGCCGCCAGCACCTCCTCCTTGGAAGCGGCGCGCGTCAACTCCACCGCCCAGTAGTGCAGGTGTGCCAGTGTCTCGGGGACTTTTACCGCCATCGTGACCACATCAAGCTCAGGATCCACGGTCTGCGCATCCGGTCCCTGATGGCTCGGGATCTCGGCTTCGGGCACAAGCGTATTCATGATGCCGCCCTCGTGGCTCTCCCAGGGATCGGTGGCGCGCCGCAGCAGCGTACCACGCGCCTTGCGCAGCAACCCGGCGCGCTTGAGTGCCGAGAGAGTGCGCACGATCGACGTGGTGTTGCACGACACCACGCGGGTCGCATCGCGACCGAGCGCGCTCGCGTAGTTTGATTCCGCGACGAAGGAGTGCCCCGTCACCGAGTGCTGCTCGCCGCCTTCGACGATGAACTTGAGTCCCCGCCGGCGATAAGTTGTGATGTTCTTCGCGGCCACTTTCTTGGGCGTGCAGTCCACGACGATGTCGACCTGTCCGAGGAGGTCTTCCAGGGTCCCCGCCACCTTCAGACCCGCCTTGCGCATCGCCTCGGCATGCTCGGACGCCGCCCCGAAGAGCGCCAAGCCGCGGCTGACCGCGACGCGCGGCCGCCAGTCCGCGACGACATCCACTACGCCGACAAGAAGCATGTCGTCTTGCTTCGTCACGGCGTCGGCGACACGCTTGCCGATGACCCCGTAGCCGTTCACGGCAACACGCACAACTTTTCCGGCATTCATACTTCTTCCTTTGCGGAATCTTGGAGCGTCATGGCACCAACCTGCCATTGAGAACGCAGGGTTCGTCGAGACGGTCGCCATGACGCGTCACGATCTCCCGACTGCCGGCGACCGGACGTTGTGATACCAACAACAATTCGATCACTCGCAGACGCGCCTGTATGTGCGCTGTCGTACGTAGGGTACGGGGAGTCAGGCCCATTTTCATGGTCCACTTGCCGGCACGATTAAAGTGCCGTTTTAGCACATTCACCCGACGCTTGGCCGCCCGGCCGGCCACGGCGCACGTAGCCGGATCGATGGTGCCTGCACCCATGGTTGATCAGGGGCCGGAACGCGCGACGCCCGTTGCGCCGTCAAAGCCGGCGGCGCATGATCCACCCAAACGCCTCAAGTATCCGTCCCGGCCAGCGTCGCTTGCCCAGTGGGCGGGCGTGATCGGCAGTGACTTCCTCAGGTCATCGAGGAATTGCTGCTCGAGCTCCGTGCAGATGCCAGGTTCCCGAATGGCGAGCAATAGTTCGTAATTGAGGAAAAGGCTGCGGTAGTCCAGGTTCGCGGTTCCCACCGTAGCCCAGTCGCCGTCGATGCCAACGATCTTCGCGTGCAGCATGCGTGGCTGGTACTCGTAAGTGCGCACGCCGGCGGACATCAGAGCGTCGTAGAACGCGTGCGCTGCCCAGCGCGTGACCGGGTCGTTGAAGCGCAGTCCTTCGCCGAAGTGCGCGCGACCACGCTGGACGCCCTCCGGCAGGTCCGCAAATGGCCCTTCCGGTGGGGCGATTCCCTCACGAAGCATTGGCCGTCTGATCGGCGCGGCGTGACTGCACGGCACACGCGACCGTCTGGCATGCCATTCCTGGTGGTCGATACTCGCCATCTGCAATGCGCTGCGTGCGAATCTGACAAGTTTCTCATCTGCGCGTCAGCGTCTCGTCAGCGACCGGTTTCTATCATGCATACGTGCCCAAAAGGCATCGCGTCGGCAAGTGGCCGGCGCGCTTCGAAACCGAAACGGAGTCACCATGAACAAGCGCCAATCCATCCTCGCATTCTCGACCGTTTTCGCGCTGGCCCTGCCGGGCCTGGCGGCCGCGGAGTCACCCACGAACGAGCCCTCGCAAGTTGCGCAATCAACGAGTGCCACGACCCGCGCTGACGTGCGCAAGGAACTCACCGCGTTCCGTGACGCCGGCGTAAGCAGCGACGGGCTGTACCGCTGGGTGGGCGGGGAAATCCTGTGGGAACCCATCGCGCATCAGTATTCGGTGCGCAGCGGAAAGCTGCAGCACGTCGACTACGCGCCGCTCGACAATGCGCCGCGCGCCCAGGATGATCGCCGCGACGAGCGTCTGGCGCGCGAACTCTACTTCCCCGCTTGATCTCGCGGGCAAAGCTCCCCCTTCCTTCCGCACCCGGCCGCGCCCGCTCAGAGAAGGCGGGTGCGGCCGATTCACGTCCGCGGCGGGCCGCGCTCGCCTGCCAGCCAGCCCCGAGACGCGGCGCAATGCCCCCACTGGCAACGGGCGAACCCGGGGGGGGGCCATGACAGAATGCCCGAACCCACGCAACGAGGAATCAACGCATGACCTATTCGAGAGCGCTTCTGCTCACCGTGCTTCTGACCGGCTCATGGGGCATCTCGTATGCCCATACGGAAACAACGAAAGCGGCGACGATGGCACCGATGTCGCAGGAGCAGATGGAATGGGGCATCGGCGGCGACGCGAAGCGTGTCTCGCGGACCATCCAGGTCCAGATGCTCGACACCATGCGCTTCGTTCCGGAACGCATCGACGTCAAGCAGGGCGAGACGGTGAAATTCGTCGTGCGCAATGACGGAAAGGTTCTGCACGAGATGGTGATCGGCAACCGGAAGTCGCTCGACGAGCACATGGCGGTGATGATGAAGAACCCCGGCATGGAACACGACCAGCCCTACTCGACCCACGTGGCCGCCGGCAAGTTGGGCGACATCATCTGGAACTTCAATCGTGCGGGCGAGTTCGATTTTGCCTGCCTGATTCCGGGTCACTTCCAGGCTGGAATGGTCGGCAAGATCCGCGTGAGCGCAGCGAAGGGGAAATAGGCGCGCGAACCAGCAGGCACGCGAGAAGCTCCGCTCCGACCTGGACGTCGAGAACGGCAGCCTAGAGTGCCGCGAGCACCCGCTCGAGCCTGCTGCGGACCTCATCAGCGATATCCGCGACCTCCGGACGGCCTACGAGCTGCATCACGGCCTGCGGGTCCATCACGTCGACGTGCGTCTTCCCCGCGGCGTCATTGCGCACCACGACGTTGCACGGCAGCAGGGCGCCGATCTGCGGCTCGGCTTCCAGTGCCCGGTGCGCGAGCTGCGGGTTGCAGGCCCCGAGAATCCGGTACGGTGGCATGTCCTTGTCGAGTTTCTTCTTGAGCGTCGCTGCGACGTCGATTTCGGTGAGCACACCGAAACCCTCGACCGCGAGCGCAGCGGTCACGCGCTCCAGCGCCTGCTCATAGGTGAGATTCACCATTTTCCCAAATACGTAAGTGCTTTTCATCAGAGCCTTCGTCCGTTGTTGTCGTCCACGATCGGGCCAGGTCGAGTGCCGAGGAACGGCGCAAATCCTGGCGTGCGTTGCATGTAGTGACGATACTCCTCTCCGAACGCCGCCAGCGCCGTACGCTCTTCACTGCGGGCCAGACGCACGTACATGAATACCAGAACGGGATACATCGCCAGCGTCACCAGCGTCGGCCATTGGAGCAGGAACCCGGTCATGATCAGCACAAAGGCGACGTACTGCGGGTGCCGGATCCGCGCGTACGGTCCGGCCACCGCGAGGCGCTCTTCGCGCTGAGCCGCAAAGAGAACGGGCCACGCCCTCGCGAGGAGGACAAAACCGCCGCCAATGAAAAACGCCGAGAGCAAGTGGAACGGCCCGAGGTGCGGATTCGAGCGCCAGCCGAACATGACTTCGAGCAGGTGGCCGGAATCGTGGGCGAGAAAGTCCACGCCGGGAAAGCGCGCAGTCAGCCAACCCGAGAACAGGTAGATGGTGAGAGGCAGTCCGTACATCTCGGCAAAGAGCGCCACCAGAAAACCCGAGAAGGCGCCAAACGATCGCCAATCCCGGCTCGTCCGGGGCTTGAAGAAACTGAACGCAAAGATGATGAACACCAGGGAATTGATCACCACCAGCGACCACAGCCCGTATGCCGGCCCGGCGCCGTTCGAATCCAGCACGCTAGCTAGCCCCTCGCAGCGTTCATGGCCGCAGTTCCGCCTGATACCCGGCGCTCTCCACCGCGGCGATCAGAGCCTGCGCCGCGGCTGCTCCCGTGACGACGGCGCGAGGTGGCGTTACCGTCACCTCCGCGGCTTCGACTCCCGCGACCCGCTCGAGCGCCTTGCGGACACTCGCCGCGCAATGGCCGCAGGTCATGCCGCTCACGATCAAGGTCGTGGCGCCAGCGCGCGACGTGCCGGCGGCGCCGGGGCCGGGCGATCCGTCGACGGCGATGATTGCCTCCGCAGGTCCATCTCCGAGGCGTGCGCGCAGCGGTGCGGCCGAACTTTCGTCCTTCGGGTTGGCGTGGCGCTCGTGCCCTGCGTGTGCCCCGTGCCCGCCGTGCCCGCGATGCATGAAGAAATGCATCACCAGGCAGGCGAGCAGGATCAGATAGGGGGCAAAGCCAAGTGCGTGCACGCGATGCTCGGCGATCAGCAGGTAGGCGCCGATTGCGCCAAAAACGAGCAAGGCGATGCCTGATGGGGTCGACCAGTAGGGCTTCCTGGGCCGATTTAGCTTCTCTTCCATGCCTTCGCATCCCTTCGAATGGCGTAACGGCGAACCAGATGCGTGCCGGGCGCTGGCGCCTGAACCGCTGACCTCGCAACCCCATTGAACAAGATGAGTGCCGCGCAAAGGTCAAGCGTCTTCTGCGAAGTCCTCGATCAGATGACAAACGGCATGCCCGTCGGGCGCCCGATCCAGCATGCCAGTCCAGCGCTTCTCGGCGGCTTCGAGTCGGCCCTGCAGGGCAACAAGTTCACGGATATGCGCCGCGTTCTCACGGATGCGCTTGCGCACGATCTCGCGCACCGTGGGGCACGGCGACTCGTGCGCGTGGCCCATCGCCAGGATTCCCTGAATCTCGGAGAGCGTGAACCCGAGTTTCTTCGCGCTGTGGATGAAGCGCAGGCGATTCAGCGCGGCCCGATCGAACTGTCGGTATCGGTTGTCCGGTTCACGCGTCGCGTCGAGCAATCCAAGGCGGTCGTAATAGCGCACCGCGTGGCTACTCACGCCCGCGCGCTCGGCGAGTTCGTGAACTCTCATTGCAGCGATCTCTGCTCACTTGAGACGCCACCGGAAACTTCGCGGGGCTTTTTCGCCGGGTCGCTGCATACGCAGCTCGATGGATTCCGGTACCGGCTTGATCGGTTCGAAGCGCAGCGTTCCCTTGCGGTGATGCCCCCCGGGCGGATCGCCCTGCCACGCCGTTGGCAGCGCCTGCTTGCCGCCGGCGTGCAACGTGACCGTGCGCGCGAGATCGTCCGACAGCTCCTGGCTATGGGTGTCGAAGACGATCTCGAACGTCCA
>JAGXFR010000011.1 GCA_024637155.1 Burkholderiaceae bacterium
CAGGCCCTGCTGACCCAGATGGCGCAGACGGCGGTGTGCAACCGCCATCATTCATTGGACCAGCAGTTCTGCCGCTGGCTGCTGCTCTCGCTGGACCGCCTGCCGACGAACGAGTTGGTCATGACGCAGGAGTTGATCGCCAACATGCTCGGGGTGCGCCGCGAGGGCGTCACGGAGGCCGCCGGCAACGTCCAGAAAGCCGGGTTGATTCGCTACCACCGGGGCCACATCACGGTCCTCGATCGACCGGGACTGGAGGCGCGGGTCTGCGAGTGCTACGCGGTGGTCAAGAAGGAGTTTGATCGCCTGCTCCCGGATTACACCCCTGCTCCCGGATTACACCACTAGGTAATCCGCTTGCCCGGGGCGCTCGCGCCCGATCCCACGGTTGCATACCACGCTACCCGAGGAGTGGGTTATGTGCGCTAGCGCCCAGACAAGCGCCCGGTTGCACGCCATCCTGCATACAGTCCACCCAGCGGCGGGCGGTTTGTCGCTCGCCGGGCTCCTCCGCCCCACGAGACCCGCATGTCGCGCACCAAGCCTGTCCCCGCCGTCAATCGTCTGCTCGCAGCCTTGCCGCGCAAGGACCGTCAGCGTTTCCTGGCGGGCTGCGAGTCGGTCGAGCTGACGTTTGCCGAGATCCTGGTCGAACCCGGTGAGCGGGTACGCCACGTCTATTTCCCGACCGCGAGTTTCATTTCCGTGCTCGCACCGATCGATGGCGGCCAGCGCCTGGAGGTGGCGCTGGTCGGCGACGAAGGCATGCTCGGCATTCCGCTTCTCCTCGGGGTGGGGGTTTCGCCGCTGCACGCCCTGGTGCAGGGCGCAGGACCGGCGCTGCGCATGGGCGCCGCGCAGTTTTGCCGCGAACTCGGCCGGGGTCCTGCGCTACAGCGGGTACTGAAGCGCTACGTCCACGTGACGCTGGGCCAACTCGCGCAAGCCGCCGCCTGCAACCGCTTCCATATGATCGAGGCGCGCCTGGCCCGCTGGCTCTTGATGACGCAGGACCGGGCGCACGCACCCGAGTTCCATGTGACGCACGAATTCCTGGCCTCCATGCTGGGCGTGCGCCGCGTGGGCGTCACCCGGGCGGCCAGCGCGCTGCAGAAACGCGAGCTCATCCGGTATGCCCGCGGGGACGTCACGGTTCTCGAGCGCAGCGCCCTGGAAGCTGCTTCCTGCTCGTGTTACGACGCCGACAACGCGATCTATGAGCGGACGATGGGGTGGCGGGGCCGGGGCACGGACGAGCATTTCGGCGGCGGGGCCGCCGCGTAGGACATCTACTACGTTCAATGGCGGCGCCGTCCGCTGTTCGCGGCGCAGCGCGCTTCCCATACTCGGATCAGCCTCACCAGAAATCCACATTCCACCGTCAGGAGACACGAAATGACATTAGGAACCATTCTGTTCGTCGTGCTGATTCTGCTGCTGCTCGGCGCGATACCAGCCTGGCCCCACAGCCGGGGATGGGGTTACGGGCCCAGCGGTGGTCTTGGGCTGCTGTTGGTGATCCTGCTCGTGCTGTTGTTCCTGGGCAAGATTTAGCCCGCTCTCTTGCGCAAGGAATCGCCATGAAAGCGTACGCTCGCTATCTTCGGGTTGTCGCCGTTGTGTTCGCCGTCATCATGCTGTCGGCCTTCAGTGGCTGGGCCAGGGCGGACCCGCCGTCGCGCGTCGCACGCCTCGGCTACCTCAGCGGGGCGGTCAGTTTCTCGCCAGCCGGCGAGAACGACTGGGTCGAGGCCCGGATCAATCGCCCGCTGACCACCGGCGACCGTCTTTGGACGGACGCCGGCGGAAGGGCTGAAATCCAGATCGGCGGCGCCGTGGTTCGCATGAACGCCGGTACCGCCGTATCCGTTCTCAATCTCGACGATCGAATCACCCAACTGCAACTGTCGGAAGGTACCTTGAACGTGCGGGTGCGTCGTCTCGAGCGCGGTCAGGTGTTCGAAGTGAACACACCGAATCTCGCCTTCAGCCTGCGGCAACCGGGCGCATACCGGATCGAAGTCGATCCCGACGACGCTGCGACGTCGATCATCCTGCGCAAAGGCGAAGGCGAGGTGTACGGTGAAGGCGCGGCCTATGTCATCGATGCGCGGCGACCCTATCGTTTCACGGGGACGGACTTGCGCGAGTACCAGTATGGGCAGGCGCCGCGGCTGGACGATTTCGATCGCTGGTCGAGCGATCGCGACCGCCGCTACGACAACTCGGTCTCGGCCCGCTATGTATCGCAAGATGTGGTCGGATATCAGGATCTCGATGCAAACGGTACTTGGCGCGTCGACGCGACCTACGGCAACGTCTGGACCCCGAATCGCGTCGCCGCCGGCTGGGCGCCTTATCGCGACGGACATTGGGCGTGGATCGACCCGTGGGGTTGGACGTGGGTGGACGATGCTCCCTGGGGCTTCGCCGTGTCCCACTACGGCCGTTGGGCGAATCTCGGCGGGACGTGGGGTTGGATACCGGGTCCCGTGCGCAGCCGCGCCTACTACGCGCCGGCACTGGTCGTGTTCGTGGGCGGGGACAACTTCCAGCTGACGCTCTCCAGCGGCAATGTCGATGGCGTTGCGTGGTTCCCGCTTGGGCCGCGCGAAGTCTATCGACCGTCCTATACGGTGAGCCGCGGCTACTTCGAGAATGTCAACGTCAGCAACACCGTCATCACCAACACGGTCATCAACAACTACTACGACAACTCGAAAGTGACCAATGTCGTATACGCCAACCGCGAAGTGCCCGGAGCCATCGTCGCCGTACCGGTGACGGCGTTCGTGCAGTCGCAGCCGGTGTCCCGGGCGGCAGTGCGCGTATCCCGGGAAATGATTGTCAGCGCGCCGGTGGCGAGCGTCCCGGCCGTGGCTCCGACAGAGAGAAGCGTGCATGGCGCCGCCGCGCAGGCCGACAAGAAGCCGAATTCGCGCGTGTTCGAGCGGCCCGTCGTCGCCCGCACCGCGCCGCCTGCGGCACACGTCGGCTTCGCGGCGCAACAGCAACAGTTGAAAGCGAAATCGGGCCGACCGCTCGACGAGGCAGAACGCAAGGAATTGAAGCCCGCCGCAGCTGCGCCGGCGCCCGTCGTGAAAGTGGTCGCCCCGACGCAGGAAGCGCCACCTACCCAGCGTCCGCCGCCGGTGACAACGGGGACCAGCCCGGGTAATGCACGCGGCAAATCGGATCAGGGCAAGGCCCGCGCAGCGCCCGAACCGAAAGCAAAACCCGTGGAGCAGCGTGAATCGGCGGCCGCGCCGGCGCCAGCCACTGCACCGCAAGTTGCTTCGCCAGAACCGGCTGCGCAGCCGCCCAAGCAGAAACCCGAGCGCTCCGAGCAACGTGGCAAACCGGAACCGCGCGAACAACGCGTGGCGCCACCGGCATCGCAACGCACGGCTGAGCCACAGATCGCTCCGCCTGCGCAGGCCACTCCGCCCGAGCAGGCCGAACCGGCCGCACAGAAGCCGAAGCAGCAGGGCAAACCCGAGTCCGCCCCTGCCGCAGCAAAGCAAGCCGAACCGGCCGCACAGAAGCCGAAGCAGCAGGGAAAACCCGAGTCCGCCCCTGCCGCAGCAAAGCAGGCCGAACCCGCCGCACAGAAGCCGAAGCAGCGGGGAAAACCCGAGTCCGCCCCTGCCGCAGCAAAGCAAGCCGAACCGACCGCACAGAAGCCGAAGCAGCAGGGAAAACCCGAGTCCGCCCCTGCCGCAGCAAAGCAAGCCGAACCGGGTCCGCCTGCGGTTGACGCTCCGAAACAGCCGCCACCGCAAAGTCAACCACCGGCACCAGCGGCCAGGCCGGATGGGCAAGAGCCCAAGTCCGCGGCGGACAAAGCGAAAGACAAGAAGCAGGACCGCGAAGAGCAGAAGCGCGAAGAAGAGGAGCGCAAGAAGAACCGCTAGAACGCTCCCACAGGGCGTTGCGCTGATTCCCAGTAGGTGGGCCGCAAGGCGTTGACGCCCGTCGCACCTCACGTGTCACAAAGAAGAGAGGTTTTCCCGTGAATATCACCCTAGGTCTTGGTCCTCTCGTGTCGCTGATCGCCGGGGTTCTCATCCTGCTCGTGCCTCGGCTGCTTAACTACATCGTCGCCATCTACCTGATCGTCATCGGGTTGATCGGGATCTTCGGTGCCAACAAGCTTGTTTTTTGATCGCTGTACAACATCTTTCTACCAAAGGAGTTTGATATGAACTGGGACATCGTTGAAGGAAATTGGAAGCAGTTCAAGGGCAAGGTGAAAACGCAGTGGGGCAAACTCACTGACGATCACCTCGACGTGATCGGAGGCAAGCGCGACGAGCTGGCGGGTAAGATCCAGGAAACCTACGGCATCACCAAGGACGAGGCCGAGGCGCAGATCAAGCGCTTTGAAGAGAGCAACAAAGACTACCGTCCCAGCTGAGCCTCACGGTCAGTCCCCCAGGAACCTTGTGTACGCCGACGGGCCCATCGCCGCCACTTCCAAAGGAAACGCAGCTGATGAATTCCACAACCAAGGTCGCCCTGGTCATCACGTTTGTCATCGCAGCCTTCCTGTTCCTGGCCTTCGGTGGCGGGATGGGGACCGGCACGATGACCGGCTTCGGACCGCTGGGCGGCTACGGGAGGATGGGCAACGGGGATTTGGGCGGAATCAACTGGGTGTCGCTGATGGCCCCGCTTCTCATCGTCCTCGGCGTTGCGTTTTCCTGGGCCGCGCTCGGAAAGAAGTAAGCAAGTCTCAGGGCGTCGCGACAGGAAACGGTGACGTTTGAACTGCTGGGCGCAATACCGCGCGCAGCTTTGTTTGAAACACAGGAAGAAACATCATGAGATTTTCAGTTGTGATTGTGGCAGCACTGTCGGCGTTGGCATTGAGTGCCTGCGAAAGAGCGCCGGTGGTTGTGCCTTCGGTCGCTCCAGCCACCGTGCTCGTCCCGGTTCCGGGACCTGCCGGACCGCAGGGAGCTACGGGGGCGCCGGCTGAAAAAGGCGCAACGGGCGCAACGGGCGCAACGGGTGAGATGGGCGCGACGGGCTCGACCGGCATGATGGGCGCGGACGGTGCCAAGGGCGATCAGGGCAAGACCGGCACGGGCTCGATCGTGGTGGTTCCCGTTCCCTCGCGCTGATCCGGTTTCGGCGCAGGCGGATCGAACGGCCCGGGCCGGTCCGGGCCGGGTCCGAACGCCGCGCGAGTCTACTGAATCAAGCCGTTCTTCAGCGCGTAGTAGGTCAGGTCGCTGTTGGACTCGAGCTTCATCTTTTCCATCACGCGCGTGCGATAGGTGCTGACCGTCTTGACGCTGAGCGACATGCTCTCGGCCATGTGCCCAATGGTCTCCCCCCGGGCCAGGCGCAGGAACACCTGCAACTCGCGCTCCGAGAGGTGTTCATGAAGCGGCTTGTCACCCCACCCGCCGCCCAGGCCCTCGGCCAACTGCTCGGCGACACCCGCCGTGATGTACTTGCGCCCGCGGCACACGGTGCGGATCGCCTTGACGATTTCCTCCGGGTCGCAGTCCTTGTTGAGATAGCCGCTGGCGCCATGGCGCAGCATCGTCATGGCGTAATGTTCTTCTGGAAACCCGCTCAGGATCAGCACCGGCAGATCCGGCGCGCGCGCCTTGATTCCGGCCAGCGCATCGACGCCGCTCTGGCCCGGCATGGTGATGTCGAGCAGGATTACGTCGATCTCGCCCTTGCGCACGATCTCGAGCGCCTCACGGCCGTTGCGCGCCTCGGCGACGACGGTGAAATCGATCTGATCGGCAAAGAACTGGCGCAGTCCGGCGCGAACCATGGCGTGATCGTCGACAATGGCAATTCGAATCATGATGTGGGGCCGCGCTCCGTCCCACATGATCCCATGTTTTCCGGGTGAGGGCTGAAGATGGATGTGATCACGGTCGCCAAACGCAACCCCGTTGTCTTTGTGCTGGCTTTCTTAGCAGCGGTGGCGATGATGTTGGTCAGCGAAGGCTCGTACTGGCAGGCGGTCAAGACGCTCGACAAGCTGGGCGAAATGGCGACGGCACGCGCGCACATCCAGGCGCTGGAGCGCAACATCCTGGTCGCCGAGACGGCACAACGCGGCTACTTGCTCACCGGCCGCAAGGAGCACTTGCTGCCCTTTGAAAAGGCCGGCACGGAAGTCAACGAATCCTTCAAAGTTCTGCGCGGACACTATGTCGGGGACAGCGCGTCCACCGAGTTGCTCGGCAAGTTGCAGGCGTTGGCCGAGAACAAGCTGTCGGAACTCGCGCTGTCGATCGGCCAGCACGGGGACGGGGAGAGCAAGACGATGGGAGAAATCGTCTTGAGCGACGCCGGCAGGGAGCAGATGAATGCCATCCGTGCGATCAGCGTCGAACTGCTCGAACTCGAGGCGCTGAAGGCCGCAGCAAGCGGAAACGACCTCTACGGAACGCTGATGCTCAGCCGCATGGGCATGGCGATTCTGAGCGCCATCAGTCTGCTGGCGTTGTACATGTACCTGCGACAGACCTTCGCGCTCAAGGAGCAGCAGCAGGAAGCGCAACGTCTGGTGCAGGTTGAACGCGACCGGCTGGAAATCGAGGTGAAGCTGCGCACGGCAAAACTCACCGAGCTGGCCCACCACCTGCAAACCGCCCGCGAGGACGAACGCAACCGGCTGGCGCGCAACCTGCACGACGAACTCGGCGCGCTGCTCACCTCGGCCAAGCTCGACGCGGCCCGGGTCAAGTCGCGACTCATCGGTACCGCACCCGAGGCGCTGGAGCGGCTCAACCATCTGGTCGGCACGTTGAACAGCAGCATTGCGCTGGGGCGCCGCATCATCGAAGACCTGCGACCGTCGACCTTGAGCAACCTCGGCCTCGTCGAAACGCTGGAAATCCTGGCACGCGAGTTCGCTGCGAGCTCCGGCGTCCAGGTGCACTGCGCGCTGGCGCCGGTCCGGTTGGACGCAGATGCCGAACTGATGATCTATCGTCTGGTGCAGGAAGCCATCACCAACATCACCAAGTACGCGCGAGCGGGCCAGGTCTGGATCGGTTTGGCGGCACGCAATGGGCAGGTGCAGGTCACGGTTCGCGACAATGGCGTCGGTTTCGACACGGCCGCGAAGCGAAGTTCCGCGCACGGACTGATCGGCATGCGTTTCCGCGTCGAGGCCGAAGGCGGGACGCTCGCCGTCACGTCCGCGCCCGGGCAGGGCACGCTGCTCGAGCTGAGGCTGCCGGAAACGGCGATCGGCACGGCCTGACG
>JAGXFR010000012.1 GCA_024637155.1 Burkholderiaceae bacterium
CTCACCGGCACCACCAAGGTGCTGACCATGCTGCTCGGCGCGGTGGCGGCGGTGAGCCTGCTGGTGGGCGGCATCGGCATCATGAACATCATGCTGGTGAGCGTCACCGAGCGCACCCGCGAGATCGGCATCCGGCTGGCGATCGGCGCGCTCGAGCGCGAGGTGCTGCTCCAGTTCCTGATTGAGGCGGTCGTGCTCTCGAGCCTGGGCGGACTGATCGGCATCGCGCTGGCGACGCTCTCGTCGATCATCATCGCCGACGTCATGGCGGTGCCCTACATGTTCGATCTGCAGATCAACGTCCTGTCCTTCCTCTTCTCGGCGGCCATGGGCGTCATCTTCGGTTATTTCCCGGCGCGTCGCGCCGCGCAACTCGACCCGATCGACGCCCTGCGCCACGAGTAGCTTCACAGATGCTCGCGCAGCACCTCCAGCACCGCGCCGCCGTAGCGCGCCAGCTTGGCCACGCCGATCCCGGACACCTGCCCGAGCTCGTCCTCGCTGCCGGGCTTCAGGCGCGCAATCTCGCGCAGCGTCGCGTCGTGAAAGATCACGTAGGGCGGCACGCCCCCCGCTTCGGCCAACCCCTTGCGCATGGCACGCAGCGCCTCGAACAAGTCCGCGTCGGCCGGTGCGACGAGATCGGCGGTTGCGCCCGACGCGCGGCCCCGGCTTCGCTTCGCCGTCTTCGAGCGCTTCGGCGGCGCGCGACGCAGTTCCAGCCGCGTCTCGCCGCGCAACACGGGGCGCGCCGCATCGGTGAGCTTGAGCGCCCCGTAGCTCTCGGGGTCGGGACGCAGCAGCCCGAGGGCCACCAGTTGGCGCACCACGCCGCGCCAGGTTGCGTCATCGTGTTCGCTGCCCACGCCGAAGGTGGGCAGCGTATCGTGGCCGTACTGGTGCACCTTGTCGGTTTCCTTGCCGCGCAGGATGTCGATCAGTTGCCCGGCGCCGAAGCGCTGCCCGGTGCGCAGCGCCGCCGAGAAGAGCATCTGCGCGGCGGTGCTCCCGTCCCAGGTCTGCGGCGGCTCGAGGCAGGTGTCGCAGTTGCCGCAGGCGCCTGAGCGCTCGCCGAAGTAGTCGAGGAGGATCACGCGCCGGCAGCGCGCCGCCTCGCAGTAGCCGAGCATCGCGTCGAGCTTGATCGACTCGACGCGCTTCTGCTCCACCGGGGCGTCGGACTTCTCGATCCAGCTCTTGAGCAGGACCACGTCGGCCAGTCCGTAGGCGAGCCAGGCTTCCGCCGGTTCACCGTCGCGTCCGGCGCGACCGGTCTCCTGGTAGTAGCCCTCGAGGCTCTTTGGCAGGTCCAGATGCGCGACGAAGCGCACGTCGGGCTTGTCGATGCCCATGCCGAACGCGATCGTCGCCACCATCACCACGCCGTCCTCCCGGATGAAGCGGCTCTGGTGCGCGCGCCGCGCCGCGGCATCCATGCCGGCGTGATACGCGAGCGCATCGACGCCCTCGCTGCGCAACCACGCAGCGGTCTCGTCCACCTTGCGCCGGGAGAGGCAATAGACGATGCCTGCCTCGAGCGCGTGCTCCGCGAGGAACTCCTTCAACTGGGCGCGGGGATTGTCCTTGGCCACCACGCGGTAGCGGATGTTCGGCCGATCGAAACTCGAGACAAACTGGCGCGCGTCCTCGAGTCCGAGCTTGGTGACGATCTCGGCGCGGGTGACCGCGTCGGCGGTGGCGGTGAGCGCGATGCGCGGCACGCGCGGGAAGCGCTCGTGCAGGATCGAGAGCTGGATGTACTCGGGGCGGAAGTCGTGCCCCCACTGCGACACGCAATGCGCCTCGTCGATGGCGAAGAGCGCGAGCCCGTCGGCGGCGTCGAGCCTTTCCAGCAGCGCGAGAAAACTCGTCATCAACAGCCGCTCGGGCGCGACGTAGAGCAGGTCCAGCTCGCCGGCGAGGAGCTGCCGCGTGACATCACGCGCAGTCGCCGCGTCGAGACTCGAATTCAGAAACGCGGCGCGCAGCCCGAGCTCGAGCAGCGCGTCGACCTGGTCCTGCATCAGGGCAATCAGCGGCGAGACGACCACCGCCGTGCCGGGACGCAGCAGCGCCGGGATCTGGTAGCACACCGACTTGCCGCCGCCCGTGGGCATCAGCACCAGCGCGTCGCCGCCGCCCACCACGTGATCGATGATCTCGGCCTGCGGCTCGTGGAAGGCGTCGAAGCCGAACACCGTCTGCAGGATGCCCAGCGCGCTGCTCATCTCCGGCACCGCACGCGGAGTCGGGCGCTGCGGACGCGTCACCGCTCGGGAGTCCGCGCGGCCGGGAAGCGCGCGGCATTGCTCGCGAGCTTGTGGGTCACCGCCTCGTTCAGGTCCACGCGCAGCACGGCGGCCAGCCGCACCAGGTAGATCAGCACGTCGGCGAGCTCGTCGCGCACCGCCCGCGCGGTCTTGGGATCGTCACCCACTGCGCGTGACTCTTCCTCCGTCAGCCACTGAAACAGTTCCACGATCTCGCCCACCTCCCCGGTGAGCGCCATCGCGAGGTTCTTGGGCGAGTGATAGCGCAGCCAGTCGCGCTCGGCGCCGAATTGCTCGACGGCCGATTGCAGCGCGGTTACGTCGACGAGGGGTTGCTGAGGCACGGCATCGGCTCCACCTGAAAATGCTCGATTCACGGTCTACGTCCAGGGTCATTTGACCACGGAGCGGACGATGGGCCGCACCCCCGCCCCGCTCATTTCAACTCGATCTCGATAAAGCGGAACTCGAAATCGTTGACGTTGACGACGTTGTGCGCGACCCCCGCCTGGCGGGCATAGGAGACGCCGGCCTGGAGTTGGGCATCGCGCACCCCGCCGGGCTCGACCAGGCGCAGGGTCCCGGTGGTGAGCGGCACAACAACATAGTCACGGGTGTGGACATGGTGTCCGGTGTCCGCGCCGGGCGCAAACTGCCACTCCGTGACATTGACTCGATCGTTGTCGATCTGAACCGTCGGGTTTGCCTTCATGGTCTGCACCGCCTCCAAGTTGTGTTGCAATTCCCTCTTTTCATCCACTTCCAGGAACCTTCATGAGCCTCTCGATGTATCAGGCGAGCGCGCCGCGCTTCGTCGCCACGCTCTCCAATCTCTCCGCGCTTCTCGACAAGGCGCAAGCCCACGTCGACGCGCGCAAGCTCGACGATGCCACGCTGACCGCGTATCGCCTGTACCCGGACATGCTGCCGATGACCAAGCAGGTGCAGATCGCCTGCGACACGGCCAAGGGCGCGGTGGCGCGCCTGGCGGGAGTCGACATCCCGGTGCATGAGGACACCGAGAAAACGCTCGCCGAGCTCAAGGCACGCATCGCCAAGACCATCGCCTTCATCCAGACCGTGACACCGGAGCAGATCGACGGCACCGAAGACAAGGACATCGTGGTCAAGCGTCACGACACGGAGAAACGCTACAAGGGCATGTCCTTTCTGCTCGACCGTGCGCTGCCCAACGTCTATTTCCACGTGGCCACCGCGTACAACATCCTGCGCCACAACGGCGTGGAAATCGGCAAGAGCGACTACCTCGGCAAAGTCTAGTCAGCCCACCAGGCCGATTTTCATTTCGCCCCGGGGTTCTCGAGGCGTTTCTTTTCCTCCGCCCGGATGCGCGCGAGCATTGCGGCATCCGGGTCTTCCCAGTGGCCACCGCCGGCGCGCGCCATATAGGCCACGGCGCGGGAGAATTCCTCCAGGCTCAGGTCGGGCTCGCCGCCGCGCGGCGGCATGCCGCGCACACCGACCCAGGCGCGCGCCGTGAGCACCGGCTGGCCTTCCTTGATGAGCGGCGCCCAGGCCTGTCGGTCGCCGAACTTGGGCGCCTTCGCGACGCCCTTGTTGTGGCAGGCGAAGCAGGCCTCGCGATAGATCCTCTCGCCGGTCTTCAAGCCCTGCGCCGCGAGTCCGCCGGCGATGGCGCAGCCGATCGAAAGGGCCAGCGTCCGGACAACGACGCGCGTCAGCACTCGGGTCTTGTAAGTGGTCGTCATGACGCAATTCTCCTGGTGAAATGCGGCAGGTTCAGAGTTGCGCGGCGCGCTGCGGCGATTCAGTCGCTCGCGGGGGTTTCGGTCAAGTGACGCAACAGAATGCGCGCGCCCGAGAGGTTGCTCGCGCACGGCACATCATGCACGTCGCAGGCGCGCACCAGCGCATTGATGTCGGGCTCGTGGGGCTGCGCGGTCATCGGATCGCGCAGAAAAACGACCATGTCCACCTCGCCGGTGGACAGGCGGGCGCCGATCTGCAGGTCGCCCCCCCAGCGGCCCGCTGAGCAGACATTCCACGTCCAGACCGAGACCATCGCGCAGGCGACGTCCCGTGGTTCCGGTGGCCATCAGCCGGTGGCACCGCAAGGTGTCGGCGAACTCGGTGGCGAGTCCGATCATGGCGTCCTTCATGCGGTCATGTGCGATCAATGCAATGTTCATGCGGGTTTCTAATCCTGCTTCTTCGAGCCCATCATCGCCTTCAAGTCGGCGAAGGGATTGAAGGTCGACGCGGACGGCCCGTCGCCGGCCTGCGTGCGCCCTTCCCCATCCTTCACCTTCGAGTGCTCGTGCTCGTGGCAGTACGTGCACAGCAGTTCCCAGTTGCTGCCGTCGGTGGGGTTGTCGTCGTGGTTGCCGTTCTTGTGGTGAACCTCAAGCAACTGCAGGTTGCCGTGCGTGAACTCGCGCGCACAACCGCCGCAAACCCACGGAAAGAGCTTCAGCGCCCGGTCGCGATATCCCGCAGCGCGCTTTTCGGCGTTGCGCCGCGCTTCGAGAACCACCTGGTCCAGCCGATTGTTTGCTTGTGCCATGGACGCCTCGATTCAAGTGCTCGCCGGGCCCAGCAGCGCTTCCAGGCCGCCGTCGGGTTCGAAGCGCTGGTTGCTGTGGGTCAGGCGAGTCGGTCCCGGCCAGGCCGGTTCGCAAATGCTGTGGGCCGGGTCGCCCGGATAGCAGATCACGCGCCGGCCATCCAGGTCGAAGGGTTCGGGTTCGATGAGCGCCGGCAAGCGGCTGCGCGCCACCGCCAGCACGTCGGCCACGCGCGCGAAGCGGGTCAGCTGGCTCAGGCTCATGATCTGCGGCGGCGCCAGTTCGATCCGGCCGTCCCAGTATTGCTGCAGCCCGGCGCGCGGACCGAGCCAGACGGCTTCGGTGGCTTCGTGATCATCGTGTGCCGGCACCTGCCCGGCGGGGGCGAGCGCCACAAAGAAGCGCGAGTCGAAGCGCGTCTTGCGAAACAGCGACGGCACGCGCGGCGTGATCCAGCGCGACCAGGGCACCAGGCAGGAGGCGGCCAGCGGCAGGCGCTCGCGTTGCAGCGCGGCGGCGAAACCCGATCCGGCGCGCAGGTGCTCCTGCGTGCGCCGGAGTTGCCCGGCCACTGCGGCGACGCCCAGCAGCAGGCCGCATTCCTCGAAGGTCTCGCGCAACGCGGCCACGTGCAGCCCGGTGGCGGTGGCGGCGTCGATCGTGGGTTCGTTCAGCGCCTGCCGGCAGCGCTCGGGAGACTGGTCGAGTGCCGCCGGATCCACCTCGCGATCCGGCGCGTCGAGCTTGCCTCCCGGGAACACGTGCACGCCGCCGAGGACGCCGGAATCGCCGTGGCGGCGCATCAGCAGCACCTCCAGGCCCGCCGCTCCGTCGCGCAGCACCATCGCGGTGGCCGCATGCACGGGTGGCGTGAGCACCACGTCGGAGTTGATCGTAATCGCCATGTCCGACATCGTATGCGCTTCGCGGGGTAGTTCGCAAAGCGGCTGCCCGCGGGCTGCGCTTGGGGCCGCCCGGATGCGGCCCAGCGTTTCACCTGCCGAGTTGGCGGTATACCTCCGCGGAGACGCGTGCCAGAACCGCCCGGTCGGCGCCCGCCGAAATCGCATAGCCGAAGGGCCCGTCGACCCAGTAGAAGACGTTGATCGGGCCCTGTTGCGCGAAGCGAAACGCGGTCTCGGTGTTCTTGCTCGCGCCGCTCACCTCGCCGGCAGCGCCGAGATCGGCGATCTCGTTGGACACGTACAAGGTCAGCTTGCTGCCGGCCTCGTCCCGGTACATGAACTGCGCCACCGGACTCTGTCCGCCGGGGAGCAGACGGCCGCCCTCGAGCGCATAACCGAGCGCCTGCAGATGCGGCGCGCGGATCGGCGCACCCATGCGCTTGGACAGCCACGTGAGCAGTTGCTCCTCGTGGGCCGCGTCGATCTCGACAGCGCGGCGCTGATCGGGACTGTAGACCGCGTGCGCCACGGCCGCGCGCTGCACGAATCCGCTCGAGGCAGCCACCTCGATCGCGCCACCCGAACCCCGCGCCACGGTACTGCGCTCGTCCGGCGCCTGCATCGCATCGCGCACGGCCCACCCGGTGGCGCCGCTGATCAGCGCAATGGCCAGTCCTGCCGCCACCCGCTGCAGGTACCATGGCGTGCGCGGTCGCGCCGCGTGCACGATCCGCGGCGGCGGCGCTTCGTCGAGCACGGGATCGAAGAGCGCGTGCAGATCGCGCTTCTGGGCGCGATAGGCCTCGACGCGTTGCGCCTCCTCGGGCCGCTCGCCCAGATAGGCGTCGATCTCGCGCCGGCGTTCGGCCGGAAGTTGCTCGTCGACATAGGCGTGCAACTCGGCTTCCGTGACGGGTCGCTCGGTATTCATGGGGCGCTGTGCAATGCGTTCATTTCACCACCTTCAGCCGGACTGGGTCGGCACGCCCTTCCATCAGCGCGCGCAGCCGCTCGCGGCCACGCGAAAGGCGCGACATGACGGTGCCAATCGGGATGCCCAGTGTCCGCGCAACGTCTGCATACGCCATGTCCTCCAGCGCGACGAGCAGCAGGATTTCCTTCTGTTCGATCGGCAACAAGTCGAGCGCCGTCTGCAAATCCACCACCGCCAGGCGTTCATCCTGCGTCGGCGCGACCGCGATCTCGGGAACCTCTTCGTCCAGGTAAACGGTGTGCGGCTTCGGCCTCCGCACACCGTCGACATGCAGGTTGTGCATGATGCCGAAGAGCCACGCGCGCATGTCGGCAACCCCGCGCCACAGGCCCGACTTGGCCCAGGCGCGCTCCAGTGTGTCCTGCACCAGGTCGTCGGCGTCTTCGCGATTTCCCGCCAGCGCCCGCGCGTAGCGGCGCAGGCGCGGCACCCAGGTCAGCAGCTGCTGGTCGTCGGGCATCGGGATCTCGGTCAGTCGCGCCGACGCCTCGGCGCGACACGCGCGGCACTCATTCCTTGATGATATGCCACACGTCGCGGAAGTTGTCGCCCGTGCGCTCGCCCGGTTTCTGGTCGGCCTGATAGGTGTAGATCGGCTTGCCCTGGTACGACCATTGGCGCGAGCCGTCGTCGCGCGTAACGACACCAAAGGCGCCGACCGGCTGATCCGAGGTGCTCGCCCTCGCCGGCGGCCACAGCGTGGCGCAGCGGCCGTTGCAGGCACTCTTGCCGCTGTTGGCCACGTCCTTGTCGAAGGTGTAGAGCGTCATGCCCTTGGCATCGACCAGCGCACCGTTGGCGAGCTTGGCGGGGGCGTCGGCGGCAACGGCAGACATGATCGAAGCGGCGGTCAGCAGGGTCGCGGCAGCCGCGGTCAGTGAGTATTTCTTGAACATGTGCTTCTCCAGATGTGGGGCGGGTCGTTTGAAGTGCAGGCGACGAAGTGCGCCTGACATGAGTGCAGACGGGCATTCGTCGCGATTTATTCCATCCGTCGCAGAAAAAGTTTCCGACCGGCAGGCGTCGCCTTGACGCGTGCCGAGGTCAACGACCAAACTGCGATGAGCGCGGTTGCGATTGCGGTTATGCACGCGACGCGACTCGACAAACGTCAGGACACACGGAAACCATGAACCTACACACCAAACTGCTGCAACGCGCGGCCGAGAACAAGCCGGTGCGCGTGGGCCTGATCGGCGCCGGAAAATTCGGCTCGATGTACCTCGCGCAGGTGCCCCGCACGCCGGGCGTGCACCTGGTGGGCATCGCCGACTTGTCCCCCGACGCCGCCCGCACCAACCTCGCGCGGGTCGGCTGGAAGCCCGAGCAGAGCGCGGCCCGGACATCCCACGAAGCGATCCAGACCGGCGCGACCTGGATCACCGACGACTGGCTGGCGCTGGTGTCGGACCCGCAGATCGACGTCATCGTCGAATGCACCGGCAACCCGGTCGCGGCGGTGGACCACATTCTCGAAGCCTTTGTTCACGGCAAGCATGTGGTCAACGTCACGGTGGAGGCCGACGCCTATTGCGGGCCCCTGCTGGCGCGCCGGGCGGCCGACGCGGGCGTGGTCTATTCGCTCGCCTTCGGCGACCAGCCGGCGCTGATCTGCGACCTGGTGGACTGGGCGCGCACCTGCGGCTTTCCCGTCGTGGCCGCCGGCCGCGGCCACAAGTGGCTGCCGCATTTTTCCGAATCGACCCCGGACACGGTGTGGGACAACTGGGGACTCACGCCCGAGCAGGCGCGCCGCGGCGGATTGAATCCCAAGATGTTCAACAGTTTTCTCGACGGTTCGAAGCCCTCGATCGAAAGCACGGCCGTCGCCAATGCCACGGGCCTCACCGTGCCGAGCAACGGCCTGCTCTACCCGCCGGCGAGCGTCGAGGACATCCCCTTCGTGACCCGGCCGATCGCCGAAGGCGGCGTGCTCGAAAGGAAGGGCATGGTGGAAGTGATCTCATGCCTCGAGGCGAATGGCCGCAAGATCCCCTACGACATCCGCATGGGCGTGTGGGTCACCGTGGAGGCCGAAACCGACTACATCAAGCACTGCTTCGAGGAGTACGGCGCGCACACCGACCCCTCGGGGCGCTATTTCACGCTGTACAAACGCTGGCACCTGATCGGCCTGGAAGTGGGCGTCTCGGTGGCCTCGGTTGCGTTGCGCGGCGAGCCCACGGGCGTCGCCACCTGCTGGAACGCCGACGTGGTGGCGACCGCCAAGCGCGACCTGATGCCCGGCGAGATGCTCGACGGCGAAGGCGGCTACACGGTGTGGGGCAAACTGCTCCCGGCCGCGACCTCGGCGCGCATGGGCGGACTGCCGCTGGGACTGGCGCACGACGTCAAGCTGGTACGCGCCGTGAAGAAGGGCCAGTCGCTCTCGTGGGCCGATGTGGTGATGGATCAGAGCACCCAGGCCTACCGGGTCCGGCGCGAAATGGAAACCATGTTCGAGAAGACCCTTGCCATCGGAGAGACCGCATGATCACCGCCTTTGCCACCTTCCGGCTGCCCAAGCCCATCACGCGCGACGAGGCGCAGGAGATCTTTCTGAGCACCGCACCGAAGTATCAGGGCCTGGCCGGCCTGATCCGCAAGTACTACGTGCTCTCCGAGAACGGGGACACGGTCGGGGGCATCTACCTGTGGAAATCGCGCGCCGAAGCGCAAGCGCTCTACACCGACGAGTGGCGCGCCTTCGTGCGCGGCAAGTACGGGACCGACCCGACGGTGACCTGGTTCGAATGTCCGGTCGTGGTGGACAATCTCTCGCACGAAATCATTTCCGACGAGAAGCGTTGAATGCGCCGTCCGAGGAACGCCTGATGAACCCCGCCATTCGCCGCCAGACCCTGAGCGACGTGCTGCACCGCACGGCGCGGCGCGTTCCCGAAAAGATCGCCATCATCTGTGGCGAGACCCAGTGGACCTATGCGCAGTTCGACGCGCTGGTTTCGCGACTGGCTGCGGGCCTGTCGCAGATCGGTGTCGCTCAGGGCGAACGTGTGGCCGTGCTGGCGCGCAATTCTCACGGCTTCGCGGCCATGCGCTTTGCGCTGGCGCGCCTCGGCGCGGTGTTCGTGCCGATCAATTTCATGCTCAAGGCCAAGGAGGTGGCGTACATCCTGCGCCATGCCGGCGCCCGCATGCTGGCCACCGACAGCGGCCTGGCCGAAGTGGCGCGCGCCGCGGCAGCGCTCGAAACCGAGGTGCGCGAATTCATCTGGCTGCCTTCGGAGGACCCGAGCGAGCCCGTGGCGGGCATGCACCACTTCGACGTGCTCGCGGCGTGTGCGGACGCCCTGCCCGCCGTCGCCATCACCGGCACCGATCTGCTCCAGATCGTCTACACCAGCGGCACGGAATCCACCCCCAAGGGCGCCCTGCTCACCCACGACGCCGTGCTCTGGCAATACGTGAGTTGCGTGGTCGATGCCGAGATCGCCGCCGACGACCTGGCGCTGCACGCGCTGCCGCTCTACCACTGCGCGCAGCTCGACGTGTTCTTCGGACCGGCGGTTTTCGTCGGCAGCACCAGCGTCATCACCGCCAAGCCGGTGCCCGACAACCTGCTCGCGCTGATGCAGAAGTTCGCGGTCACCAGCTTCTTCGCGCCGCCCACCGTCTGGATCGCGCTGCTGCGCTCCCCGGCCTTCGACGCCGATGCGATCGCCAGTCTCGTCAAGGGCTACTACGGTGCGTCGATCATGCCGGTCGAAGTGCTGCGCGAGCTGGCGGCGCGCCTGCCCAAGGTGCGCCTGTGGAATCTCTACGGACAGACCGAGATTGCGCCGCTCGCCACCATGCTCGGCCCGGAGCATCAACTCACCAAGCTCGGATCCTGCGGCCGCGCCGTGCTGAACGTCGAGACGCGCGTGGTCGATGATCGGATGCGCGACGTCAGGCCCGGCGAAGTCGGCGAGATCGTGCATCGCTCGCCCCACCTGATGCTGGGCTATTTTCACGACGACGAGCGCACCCGCGCCGCCTTCGAGGGCGACTGGTTTCACAGCGGGGATCTGGCCACCGTCGATGAGGAGGGGTTCATCTACGTGGTCGATCGGATGAAGGACATGATCAAGTCGGGTGGCGAAAACGTCGCGAGCCGCGAAGTCGAAGAAATGATCTATCGCCTGGCGCAAGTGAGCGAAGTGGCGGTCATCGGTCTGCCCGACCCGCGCTGGGTCGAGGCCGTCACCGCGGTCATCGTGCTCAAGGCCGGTCAGTCGCTCGGCGAGGCCGACGTGATCGCACACTGCAGCGCCCACATGGCGAGCTTCAAGACACCCAAGCGGATCGTGTTCGCCGAGACCCTGCCCAAGAACCCGAGCGGAAAACTGCTCAAGCGGGAATTGCGCCGGAGCTACGCCGGCACTGCCTGAGCGAGGGTTGGGATAGCCGGTCCCGCGGCGTTCCTCAACGCGGCATGATCCCGTGATACGGTTGCCGCGTAACGGTTTCGCCAACCATGTTTGTCAGGGTACTGAGGTCGAACACGGACAGCCCGGTCACTTCCTGAATCCGATGGGCGTAAGGCGCCATGTCGGTGCACTCGAGGACGATCGCGCCAACGTCCGGATTATCCCTGACAAGATCCGCGGAAACCGCCACCACCTCCTGCTCCAATTTGTGCAGATCGAGTTCGTTTCGTCGGCCCTCGACAATGACCTCGACGAACTCCGGATGTGCATCCATCCCGACGATGCACATGGGCGTATGGTCCGCCCCGACGGCTTGCAGATGCGCCGGTGTAAGGCTCTCCTTGTGCGCCGTCATCACCCCAACCTTTTGCTCTGCCTCCAGCATGCGATACACCAGCGGCACCTGCAGGAGGCTGGACATGAAGACCGGTATGTTCACGGCGTTCGCCAATTCACGTTGAAACAGTGCGAGAAACCCACAACTGCCGGTGATCGCACGCACCCCCTCGGCTTCGAACTCCCGTGCCGCGGCGATGAAGAGATCCAGTGGCACGCTATTCGGTTCGCGCAGCAGCCTCTTGACCGTGACACCCTTGATCGTCTTGTAGACGATCGGGTAACGTCAGCCGCTGGCGTTCTTGATATGCCCAGGGGGCTTCGCAAAATACGATTCCAGACACAGCACTCCGATTGGCATGCCATACATGTTGTACCCGCCTTGCAGGACCTTGCTTTCACGCCCGGTAGTGGTTGTCATGTTTTCCTTCCTAGAAGAATTTGTCGCGGATCTGAGTGCGGCGAGTCATGCCCACCGGGCGCATGCATAGGGCGCGGGATCGATGGCGGGCGGGGTCCCGTTGATCAGTTGCGAGACCAGCCGCCCGCTTGGCGGCCCGCCCACCATACCGAGATGTCCATGGCCAAAGGCGAGAAAGAGCCCGGGTTGGCCCGGAGCTTCGCCCAGAATCGGCAGGCTGTCCGGGGTCGATGGACGATGCCCCATCCAGTAGCGCGCCTCGCCGACCTCGAGCTTCGGAAAGACGCGCTTCGCGTGTCCGACCAGAAGCCTCGCGCGACGCTCATCGGGCGGCGCCCGCAGACCCGCAATCTCCACCGTTCCGGCGGCGAGCAGTCCATCCTCCATCTGCGCCAGGCCGAAACCGCGATTCTTGATGAGCATCGGAATGCGCAGCGTCAGATTGTGTTCCGGCATCATCGCGTGATAGCCGCGTTCCGTTTCGAGCGGCACCTTGATCCCGAGCGGAGCCAGCAATTCCCGAGACCAGGCGCCCGCCGCGATGACGACGCGATGCGCGCTTCGGTTGGCGACGTTGGTCATGACCATGTAGCCCGCCGCGCCGCCGCGCGGAATGATCTTCATCGCAGATTCGGCGACGATCGCGCCACCGGCGGCGACCAGCAGCTCGCCCAGGGTTCGCACGAGCCGCGGCGGGCTAATGGTGGAGGCATTGTTGGGCATCAGCAGCCCGCCGGTGATGCCCGGCGAAATGTCAGGATAGATCTGGCGCAGGGCATCCGCGTCGAGCCGCTCCACGCGAATGCCGTGGCGCTCGCACAGCGCCATTTCCACCGCGGTGTCGCTGACCCCCTCCCAGAGCCGCACCTGGCCAACCTGTCGAATCAGGTCGGCGTAGAGCTCGGGGCCGAGCAATTCCTGCCAGCAACTCAGCGCATCCCGATGCAGCGCGCGCAACGCGTCGGAAATCTGGATCACGCGCGGCATCCGGCTCGCCGTGATCCAGCGCAGCAGCCAGGGCAGTGCTCGCGGCAGATACGTCGGCCGCACCACGAGCGGACCATCGCGATCCGCCAGCCATCCCGGCACCTTGCCGAGCATGCCGGGCAGCGCCATCGGCACCGCGTTGTCGTTGCTGATCAGACCGGCGTTGCCGAACGATGCGCCGCTTCCGGGGGGCAAGGGATCGATGACGGTCGTGCGGTGCCCCGAGCGCTGCAGGTAGAGCGCCGTCGACAGGCCGACGACGCCGGCGCCAAGCACGATGGTCGTGGGCTTGCTGGTGTCCATTCCGAGTTGTTCCTCAATGGTTGATGATCCTGCCACGCATCCGGCTGCACCGCCATCCTGGCGATCGAATCATGGGAAGATTGAGTACCGGCCCCCGCAACGCATCCACTTCAAGGGAAAGCGACGCTAAAGATGGACAGCGACGATCGTGACGCGATAGAGAAAGGCTGGGAGAAATTCCCGAAGCGTGGAACGCCACCGGTTCAGCCGGTTCGCTGGACCACGACGACCCGGCTCGGCATCGCCCTCATGCTGATTGCGGCGGCCTTCGCCGTCGGGAAGTACCTTCTGGAGTTGCGTGAGGCGATTCCGTTTCCCGCCACCGGGACCGTCCTCTGGACCAGCCCGCCTGCGGGGCCGCACACCGCCCGCCTGCGCATCACGGCGCCCGCGAACACGGCGACGCGCGACGCGGGCGTCCACTACGTCGTGCGCCTGGACGACTGGACGACCAAGGCGCCGCTGGTGATGATTGCGGTGCGTTCCGGCGAGACCGCGTCGGCGTCGATCCCGGCGGGCCGCTATCGGGTCACGATCGCGAAGGGCAAGGTCTGGCTGGGATTCGAGCGCCTGTTCGGCATCGGCGGCGAGCTCCGCGAGGGAGTGCTCCCGCTTGAGTTCTCCGGCGCTGGGGCGAAAGCCGAAGGCATGGAAATCAGCCTCGATGATCCCTCGCGCGGCGGGCTCGAAACCCGGTCCGCCGTCGCCTTCTAGGCCGAAGCGGCGTGCCGCGATGAGCGCCGATCTGCCCCGGGGATTGACGCACGCGGACGCCGCGGCTCGTCTGGCTGCCGAAGGCCCGAACGAACTCGGCGCCGAGCAGCGGCGCAGCCTGCTCGGCATCGCCGCCGAGGTGGCCCGCGAACCGATGTTCCTGCTGCTGATCGGCGCGGGCGCCCTCTATCTGGCGATGGGCGACGCCCGCGAGGCGCTGATCCTGCTGGGCTTCGTGCTCATCATCATGGCGGTCACCATCCTCCAGGAACGGCGCACCGACAACGCGCTCGAAGCCCTGCGCGATCTCACCAGTCCGCGTGCGCTGGTGATCCGCGACGGCTCGCCCCTGCGCATCGCCGGGCGCGAAGTGGTGCGCGACGACGTCCTGATCCTGACCGAAGGCGATCGCGTCCCGGCGGACGGCCTGCTCCTGCAGGCGCACGAGCTGGCCTCCGACGAGTCGATGCTCACGGGCGAGTCTGAGCCGGTCGCAAAGGATCCCGGCGACGCGGCATTCGCCGGCACGCTGCTCGTGCGCGGCCAGGGCATGATGCGGGTCACCGCGATCGGCGCTGCGACCGAGCTGGGACGCATCGGCAAGTCGCTGCGCGACATCACCATCGCGACGTCTCCACTGCGCGAGGAAATCGGCCGGCTGACGCGGCGTCTTGCGGTTTTCGGCATCGGCCTGTGCCTCGCGCTCGCGCTCACCTACTGGATCCTGCGCGGTGGCTGGCTCGAAGGCCTGCTCGCCGGCATCACGCTGGCGATGGCCGTGCTGCCGCAGGAGTTCCCGGTCATCATGATCATCTTCCTCGCCCTGGGCGCGCGGCGCATCGCCGTCCAGCGGGTGCTGACACGACGGCTCAACGCCATCGAGACCCTGGGCGAAACCACGGTGCTGTGCGTGGACAAGACCGGCACGCTGACCGAGAACCGCATGGCGCTCGCCGCGCTCTGCGTGGAGGGCGAGATCCTGGAAACTGACGCGCTCGCGTCGGGAGAATTGCCCGAGCGTTATCACGAACTCCTCGAGTACGCGGTTCTGGCCAGCGAAATCGATCCGCACGATCCGATGGAATCGGCGTTTCATCGCTTCGCCCACCAGTACCTGGCGAACACGGAACACCTGCACCCGCAATGGTCACTGGCCCGCGAGTACGAGCTCTCCCCGGAGTTGCTCGCCATGTCGCATCTGTGGCGCAGGGATGCGGGTGGCGCGCACGTCGTCGCCACCAAGGGCGCGCCGGAAGCCATCGCCGAGCTCTGCCACCTCGACGAAGCGGGGCAGCGCCGCGTGAGCGGTGAGGCGGAGCTGCTGGCAGGCAGGGGCTTGCGCGTGCTGGGTGTGGCCAAGGCGAAGGCGGCGCCCGGCGAGCGTCTTCCCGACATCCAGCACGATTTCGACTTCGCGTTCATCGGCATGGTCGGGCTTGCCGATCCGCTGCGCGCGGAAGTGCCCGGCGCGGTCGCCGAATGTCATCGCGCCGGCATCCGCGTCGTGATGATGACTGGCGACTATCCGCACACGGCCCAGGCCATTGCAGAGAGCGCCGGAATCGACAGCCGGGAGGTCCTCACCGGTTCCGATCTGTCGTCGCTCGATGCCGCGACGCTGGCGCAGCGAGTCGCCGTGTGCGACGTGTTCGCGCGGGTGGCGCCGCAGCAGAAGCTGGCGATCGTCGCGGCGCTCCAGGAAAACGGCGAAGTGGTCGCGATGACGGGCGACGGCGTCAACGACGCGCCTGCGCTGAAGGCAGCGCACATCGGCATCGCCATGGGCAAGCGCGGCACCGACGTCGCCCGCGAGGCTGCCTCGCTGGTGCTGCTGGAGGACGACTTCACGGCGATCGTTGCGGCCATCCGCCTGGGTCGGCGCATCTTCGCCAACCTGCGACAGGCGCTCGTCTATACGCTCGCCGTGCATATTCCCGTGATTGGCCTGTCGGTGCTCCCCCTGATCTTCGGGATGCCGCTGATTCTGGCGCCGATCCACATCGCCTTCCTCGAACTGGTCATCGATCCCGCCTGTTCCATCGTGTTCGAGGCAGAGGCCGGCGACCCGCGGTTGATGGATCAACCTCCGCGCTCCACGAACGAATCCCTGCTGTCCCTGCGTCAGGTGATTCTTGCCCTCGCGCAGGGTGGTTCGGTGACCCTGGTTGTCGCTGCGTATTACGGATGGCTGGTGGCAAGCGGTGCCGTTGCCGGAGAGGCGCGCGCGCTGGCGTTCATCGTGCTGGTCACCGCGAACGCCGCGCTGATTTTCCCCACCCGACGGGCCGGTAGTGCGTGGCACGAAATGTTTGCCGACCTGCCCTCGGTGAGCGCATGGGTGCTGGGCGGAACCTTCGTGGCGCTCGCCCTGATTGCCGGGGTTCCGGTGATCGCCGCGGCGTTTTCCTTCCAATTGCCATCGCTCGCCGACGGCGGGCTCGCCTTCGGCATCGGGGTCGGCATGCTGGTGTTCTTCGAGATCGGCAAGGCGCTCACGCGCCAGCGCCGGTAGACACGCGGGCCGTGGCGCGTAGCGTAGTATTGTTTGCCCATGAAACATCCTCTCCGCACGCTCCTCCTCGCCCTGATCCTCGGCGCGATTGCCGCCGGCCTGGTTTTCTACATGACGCCGCGAACGCCCGAGGCGCCGCCCCCGGTGGCGGCGGCGCCCCCTGCCGCAGCGCCCGACACCGCGGAACCGCAGATTCAGTTCCCGGTCGAGCCGGCGGCAGCACTGCCGACCCTGCCCACGCTCGAGGACAGCGACCCGTCGTTCAGCGAAGGGCTGGCCGCGCTGTTCGGCGCCCAGGACTTCAAGACGTACTTTATCCCGCAGAACCTCATTCGCCGCATCGTCGCCACGGTGGACAACCTGCCGCGTGAGACTTCGGCGCGGCGGCTGCTGCCGGTGAAATCGGCGTCCGGCCTGCTGATCGTCACCGAGGAAGGCGAGCGCCGCGAGATCGGCGCAGCGAACGCGGCGCGCTATCTGCCTTTCGTCAAGCTGGCGGAATCGGTCGACACCAAGAAACTGGTCGCGGCCTACGTCCAGCACTATCCGTTGTTCCAGCAGGCCTACCGGGAGCTGGGCTTTCCGAAGCTGTACTTCAACGACCGACTGGTGCAGGTGATCGATCACTTGCTGGAGACCCCCGAGGTCAGCGGCCCGATCGAACTGGTGCGGCGCAAGGTGCTCTACCGGTTCGCCGATCCGGAACTGGAAGCGCGCTCGGCCGGACAGAAGATCATGATCCGGATCGGCACCGCGAACGCGGCCCGGTTGAAGGCGCGGCTGCGCGACATCCGGCGCGAACTGACGAGCCAGTCGATCAAGCCCTGAGCCGCCACGCAAGGCACCTGCGGCTGGCGGTTACTGTTGACCCCGCGGGAATCCCCTCCATCTCGCTGCCACCCGGCAGATGAGGTAGATTTGCCTCCACCTGCTCGTGTCGCCCGGAGGGCTGATCGATGAAACGCGTCCTTCTCTTTCTCCTGACCAACGTCGCCGTCCTGGTGGTGCTGGGCATCGCCGCGAGCGTGCTGGGGCTCAACCGCTACATCACCGCGCAGGGACTGGACCTGGGGGCGCTGCTGGGCTTTGCGGCGCTGATCGGTTTCGGCGGTGCCTTCATCTCGCTGCTGATCAGCAAGCCGATGGCGAAGTGGAGCACGCGCGCACAGGTGATCAACGACTCGAGCGACGGCACGCACGTGTGGCTGGTCAGCACCGTGCAGCGCCTCTCGCAGGTCGCGGGCATTTCGATGCCCGAGGTGGCGATCTTCGAGGGCGCACCCAATGCCTTCGCCACGGGCGCGTTCAAGAATTCGGCGCTGGTTGCGGTCTCCACGGGGCTGCTGCAGTCGATGAAGCGCGAAGAGGTCGAGGCGGTGCTCGGCCACGAGATTGCCCACGTCGCCAATGGCGACATGGTGACGCTGACCCTGATCCAGGGCGTGATGAACACCTTCGTCGTGTTCCTGTCGCGCGTGATCGGCTATGCGATCGACAAGGGGGTGTTGCGCAACCAGAGCGATCGACCGGGCATCGGCTACTACGTGAGCACCGTGGTGCTGGACCTCGTGCTCGGCCTGTTCGCCGCGATGATCGTCGCGTGGTTCTCTCGCCAGCGCGAGTTTCGTGCCGACGCCGGCTCCGCGGCGCTGATGGGACGCCGGCAGCCGATGATCGACGCGCTCGCGCGCCTGGGCGGGATGGAGCCTGGCCAACTGCCCCGGGCGGTCGAGGCGATGGGAATCGCCGGCAAGGGCGGCGGGCTGATGGCGCTGATGGCGACCCATCCGCCGATCGAGCAGCGCATCGCGGCGCTGCAACGTCCGGAGTAGCGACGCACGCACGACGCGCTCGGGAGGCCCGCCGCGCTCAGCGTTCGACGCGAATCAGCTTGCCGCTGTCGGTTAGCAGGTAGATCCAGCCGTCAGGCCCCTGGCGCACGTCGCGGATGCGCTCGCCCAGTTCCCCGAAGAGTCCCTCGCGCGACACTTCGACGTTGCCGTTCAACGCCACACGCCAAAGCGCCTTGTCGGCCAGCGCCCCGACAAACGCGCTGCCCCGCCAGTCGGGAAAGCGCTCGCCCGTGTAGAACATCAAACCGGCCGGCGCGATCGAGGTTGGCACCCAGAAGGAGACCGGCTCGACATAGGTTGGCGCATGCCTGCCGCCACCGACCCGGCATGTGTCCCCCACGGGCATGCCGTAAGGGCATCCGTAGCTGCGGATCGGCCAGCCGTAGTTCCCGCCGGCGAGCACCCGATTCAACTCGTCTCCGCCCTGCGGCCCGTGCTCGCTCACCCACAGCTCGCCGCTGACCGGATGGATTGCCGCGCCCTGCGGATTGCGATGCCCGTAGCTCCAGATCTGCGGCAGCGCGCCCGGGCTGCCGAGCTGCGGGTTGTCCGCCGGCGTGCTGCCGTCGCGGTGGATGCGCACGACCTTGCCCAGAAGCGTGGCAACGTCTTGCGCATATTGCAGGCCCGGGGAGAACGGGTCGTCGCGCATGCGCTCGCCGAGCGTCACGAACAGCGTCTTGTCGGCCCGGAACGCGAGGCGCGATCCGAAATGACCGCTGCCCGAGAGCTTGGGCAGCTGCCGGAAGATCACCGCCACGTCCTGCAACGCTGCGCCCACCAGCCGGCCGCGCGCGACCGCAGTGCCGCTGCCGCCCGAGCCGGCCTCGGCGTAACTCCAGTAGACCCATGGGTTCGTTTGCGCGTCGAAGTCGGGATCGAGCACGACATCGAGCAGGCCGCCCTGCCCCGAGTCGACGACCGCCGGGATGCCGCTCACCGTGGCTTCGACCCGCGCGCCATCCGCGCTCAGGATCACCATCGTGCCGCCCTTCTGCGTGACGAGCATGCGGCCATCCGGCAGGAATGCCATGCCCCATGGGCTGGACAGCGACGCATTGAGCACGGTCGCACGCGGCGCACCCGGGGGCGGCGCGCTGACGCTGCTGTTGCCGCAGGCGCCGACCAGCGAAATCAGCAGCACCAGCGCCGCCTGGCGCAGCAAGCACCCCGCGCTCATTTCACTTCCCGCTTGCGAAAGACATGATGGTTCATTGGGGACCTCCCTCTCGTCCATCAGGCTAGCGAGACCGATTGGTTCACTCCTCGACGCCGCGCACCGCCTCGCCTGCCGCCTGCCACGCCGCGAAGCCACCGACCAAATGGCGCGCATCGATGCCCATTGCACGCAGCGCCGCCGCCAGTCCCTGGCTGACCTCGTGGCCGTGCACGCAGTAGAGAACGGCGGGCCGATCGGTGGCGACCTGGTCCTTCCAGTCCAGCCACGTCGCCGGGTCTGCCCACGACGCGCCGGGGATCTCCGAACGCTCCGCGGAACGCGCAGCCGCGCGGCGCACGTCGAGCAACGTGTGCGCAAATTCGGCGCGCTGCCACAGCGCGAGTTCCTGGACGGTAAGGTGGCTCATCGCGAACCCTGTCCCCGGCGTGTTTGGATTCGATCTCAAGGTAGCAGAGAACCAGCCTCCCGGCGCATAACGACACGACGGCATCAGGGACTCCCGGCGCAGCGTTACGATCGCAGGGACCCGTCGATTCAGCGGGCGAGACGGAGAAAACCATGGCCAGGATCGCCGTGCTCGGCGCCACCGGTTCGCTCGGCAGTCATGTCGCGCAGCAGGCCGCCGCAACCGGTCATGCGGTGACGGCGGTGGTGCGCACGCCCGACAAGCTGCCGGCGGAACTGCGCGCCCGCGTCTGCGTCGAGCAGGCCGACCTCGCCGTGACGCCGCAGGCGCGGCTCAGCGAACTGCTGGGGGGCCACGACGCGGTCATCAACACGGCCGGCACCGTCACTGACGGTGTTCGCTTCGTCGCGCTCGTCGCGCGCGTCGTCGCGAGCCTGGAAGCGCTGGCGCCGGCCCAGCGGCCGGTCGCCTGGTTTCTGGCCGGCGCCGGCGTGCTGGATCTCGACGACACGGGACGCCGGGGCGTGGACCTGCCCGTCGTCAAGGCGAAGTACTGGCCGCATGCGCAGAACCTGAAGCGCCTGCAGGACTCCTCCCTGGACTGGCGGCTGCTGTGCCCGGGTCCGATGATCGAGGGCGAGGCGATCGGACTGGCGCACATGCGCGTGCGCTTCGAACGCCTGCCGGTTGCGCTGCCGAGCGCGGCACGCTGGCTGCCGCGCGCGCTGCTGCTGCCGCTCTTCGCACGCATCGTCCCCGAGATGATCGTTCCCTACGCGGATGCCGCCGCGCTCATGCTGTCATACTTGGCGCCGGCTGGCCCCGCCTCACGCCGCCGCGTGGGTCTGGCGCTGCCGCCCGGCATGCGCGGGACAAAACCTGGATGGATGACACCGAGATGAATGAGACCGCACTGCTCCTGATCGATCTTCAGAACGACTACTTCGAGGGGGGCAGCGCACCGCTCGTCGGCAGCGCGCAAGCCGTGGCGCAGGCCGCCGCCCTGCTGGGCGCGGCGCGTGACGCGGGCGTTCCCGCCGTCCACATCCAGCACTTGTCGGTGCGTCCCGGGGCGACCTTCTTCGTTCCCGACACCCCCGGCGCCGAGATCCATCGGTCCGTTGCGCCGGCCAGCGGCGAGACGCTGATCCAGAAGAACTTCCCCAATGCCTTTCGCAATACGACGCTGCTCGAGCAGTTGCGCGCGCGCGGCGTCGACCACCTGATCGTCGCCGGCATGATGACCCACATGTGCGTGGATTCGACCGTACGCGCCGCGTTCGACAGCGGCCTGCGGATCACGCTGGCGCACGATGCCTGCGCCACCCGCGACCTGGTGAACGGCGACACGACCGTGCCCGCGCAAACGGTGCACGATGCGTTCATCGCCGCGCTCAACGGCCTCTTCGCGCAGGCGCGCACGAGCGACGAGATTCTCGGCACGCTGGAGACGCATCCGTCAGCATGAGCGCGTCGTCGTTCGCGCAGCTCCCCGCGCCACCCTGCTTCGCGGTGATCTTCTCGTCGCTGCGCAGCGCAGGTGACGATGACGGCTATGCGCGCATGGCCGCGCGGATGGTGGAACTGGCCGCGGATCAGCCGGGATACCTCGGGATTGAGACCGCGCGCGGCGCAGAGGGCTTCGGCATCACGGTGTCGTACTGGACGAGCCTCGCGGCGATCGCGGCGTGGAAGGCGCAAGCCGAGCACCGGGTCGCGCAGGAGACCGGCAAGGCGCGCTGGTACGAGCACTACGAATTACGCATCGCTCGCGTCGAGCGCGCGTACGCGGGACCGCGCTAGGCTTCAGTCGCCGTTGGCTGCCAGCCGCCGGCGCAGCCAGCGCATCACGCCGCCGATCACCGGCAGGCGCGCGTAGAGTTCTTCTGCGGCGTCCCAGTAGTCACGATGCAGTAACACCTTCCCGGCCGCGTTGAAGCGCAGGTGGGTGACCCCGCGGATCACGATCTCTCGGCCGCGCAGCTGGAGGAAGAAGTCCCAACCGAGCATCGCCTGCTCGCTCTCGGCGATACGAGTCGTGATGACGAAGCGCGGCGCGGCAACGGTGGCGAACATGTGCGCGAAGATGCGCTCGATCGCCGCGACGCCGACCACCTCGTTGAACGGATCCTTGAAACGCGCGGCCGGCGCGTAGAGCGCCGCGAGCCCGGAGATCGAATCCCGCGTCAGTGTCTCGTAGAATTGCGCGACGCGCTCGGCCGCGGCAGCAACATCGACACCGGCGCTCGTCGCCGACTCCTCGCGTGCCACTTCAGCGCCCTCCCGTCGTGCGCCGGACCAGCGCGAAATAGGCGCGCCGCGGCAGGAAGCGCAGCGCCTTGAGCACGCAGCTGAAGCGCTTCGGGAAATGAATCTCGAAGGCGCCGCGCGCGAGTCCCTTGACGATTTCGCCGGCCGCCGCTTCGGCCGTGATCAGCGCCGGCATGTGGAAGGTGTTCCCCGCGGTGAGCGGTGTCGCGACGAAGCCCGGACTCACGAGGTACACAGAAACTCCGCGCGGGGCGAGGTCTAGGTAGAGCGTCTCGGCGAAGTTGATCAGCGCCGCCTTCGAGGGCCCGTACACCGCCGCGCGCGGCAGCCCCCCGTAACCGGCGACGCTGCCCACGATCGCGATCGCGCCGGCACGCGCTGCGCAGAACAGCGGGGCCACCGCCGCGACTCCGTTCATCACGCCCATCAGGTTGGTCTCGACCGTCTCCCGGATCGCCTCGGGGGTGAGTTCCCAGGCGCGCAGGGAACGATAGGTACCGGCGTTCAGGACGATAAGGTCGATCCCGCCCCAGCGCGCAACGAGGCGGTCGCGCACGCGCGGGAAATCCTCCGCATTCGTCACATCCATCGGCTCGACGATCGCGTTGCCAGCGCATTCCTGCGCGAGTGCCGCGAGCCGCTCGGCGCTGCGCGCCGAGAGCGCCACCTGCGCGCCCTGCCCGGCGAGCTGGCGGGCGAGCGCTGCGCCGATGCCGGTGGACGCACCCACGAGCCAGACGCGCTGTCCGCTCCAGTCGCGGATCGGGCGGTTGAGCGGCGTGAGCAGCGCCATCAGGGAATCCGCTTCGTGAAGGAAAGCGTCACCTCGCCGAGGCGAATTCCCCACTTCGACATCACCGAACGGTTGAGCATCACGCGATCGTCCATCAGGTACATCCAGTCGTCGAAATCGACGTTCCAGACCCTGCCGTCGACGGGCAGCGCCATCACGTAACGCCAGCGCAGCGCGTTGCCCGCAGCCTCGCCCTGCGCTTCGCCGACGACGTCGTCGGCCCGCCCACTGTAGCGGCCATCGCCCAAGCGCGTCACCGTCCACACGCGACGCTGCGTCGTGCCGTCGGCGTAGGTGAAGCGCTCGTCGAGCGTGCCGACATTGCCCACCCAGCGCGCGTCGATCGCCACGTGGAAGCGCCTGATGACCTCGCCCGAGCGGTCCTGGAAGATGCCCTGCGCGTCAAGCTGGCCGTCGAAATAGGTGCGCAGGTCCAGCACGGGCCGTTGCGCGCGGTAGCGTTCGACCTCCACGGAACTGCAGCCGGTGAGCGTCAGCAGCACGGCAATGAGGAAACAGAATTTTTTCATCGGTGAGTTCCTTCTGAAATCGGTCTTGACTGAGCGGAGTCGCTGGCGTCGTCGCGCGCTTCGATCGTCTCGCGCCAGCGCCACAGCAGCGCGATCGCGCCGAGCTTGAGCACCACGGGAACGCCGGCATAAACCAGCGCCAGCGCGCGCGTGCCCTCGCCTTGCGCAGCGCCTGGCGTGTAGCCGAGAAAAGCCAGCAGGGGCAGTGCCACGCCGGCGGCCAGCGCCAGACTGGCCTTGGTGACGAAGTTCCACCAGCCGAAGCTCGCTCCGGTGCGCGTGTCCCCGGGCGGTGCCGAGCGTGCCAGCAGATCCGCCAGGATCGCGGGTGGCAGCGACAGATCCGCGCCGAGCGCGGCGCCCGAGAGCACGCAGATCACGGCGTAGGCAAACAGATCGCCGTCGCCCAGCAGACTGGCCCAGGCGAACACGGCAATCGCGAGCACCATGCCGCCGAGCCACGCGCGCAGCTTGCCCACGCGGCGCGACAGTACGACCCACAGCGGCAGGCTGGCCGCGGCGGCCACGAAATAGAGCACCAGAAACACTCCGGCCAGATCGCTCGCCTGCAACACGTCGGCGACAAAGAAGAGCACCGTGGCCGAGGGAATCGCCGCCGCGATGCCGTTGGCGGCGAACACCGCCAGCAGACGGGCGAAAGGCGGATGCGTAATGGCCGCGGCCAGGCCGCGCAGCACCGGCTGCGCGGTGCGCGCGTGCGCCGGCGGACGCGGTGCGGCGAGCAGCGTGCAGGCCGCGCCAATGGCGAGCAGCGGGACGAAGGCCAGCGCCATGCGCGCGAGCCCGGTGCTCATTTCTCCGCCGGCGGCGAGCACCCCGGGCAAGGACGCTGCCAGCACCACGCCGAGCAGCGCGAAGCCCTCGCGGCTGGCCACCGCGCGGGTGCGCGCGTGCGGGGTGGGCGCCACTTCGGCACCCCAGGCGTAATACGCGATCGTGCCCATCGAGTAGCCGAGCGACACGATGATCAGCAGCGCCGCGAGCCACAGGGCCCCGGCGCCCGGCGGCGGGGCGAGCAGGCCGACCATGCCCAGCCCAAGGAGCGGCAGCGCCGCGACGATCAGCCCGCGCCGTCCGGCGAAGCGGTCGCTGGCCCAGCCGATCAGCGGATCGGTGACCGCGTCGAGGATGCGCGTGGCCAACAGGATCAGGCCGACGGTTGCCAGCGACAATCCGACGCCGTTGGCGTAGAGCAGCGGAACATGAACGTAGATGGGCAGCGCGGCGAAAGACAGCGGCAGCCCGAGCGCGCCATAGGCAAGGAGCGAGCGCAACGAGAGCGGCTGCGCGCCTTGCGCCTGCTTCATCGAGGCGCCTCGGCCGCGCCGAGCAGGCGTGCGCGCAGTTCGGGCTCGCGCGTGCGCTCATCGAGCCAGATCGCAAAGAAGGCGCGCGCCAGTTCGGCATCCGGGAGTTCCGCAACGAGGCGTCCCTCGTGCCAGAAGCGCGCGCCGCGATTCGGCACGTGCAGACCGACCAGCGTTTCGCCCGGTTCGACCGAGGGCAGTGCCTGCGAGAGCAGCGCACGCCAGCGCGCCAGGCGCGGTTCGTCGCCGAAGCCGAGACGGCGGATCTCGTCCATGCTGGTCTCAACCAGCTGCTGTGAGGGAATCGCGCGCGCGTAGCGAATCGCCAGCGCAAAGGGACGATCGATGATCGCCGACTCGCCCGGCCCCGCCCACAGGCTCGCCTCGTAGACCTTGAACCCGAACCAGCGCATCTCCCCGGCGCCGAGTGGACGCAGCCCGCCCGCCGCCGCCGTCACGCCGGGCGGCAGGCTGCGCGCGAAACTGTCGAGCGGCGCATGCACCCCGGCGACGAACAGCAGCGCGACGAGCAGCGCGCGCGCGCGCATCACGCCGGCTCCGCGTGCGCGAAGACATAGTGATGCACGTCGACGTCTCCGCTCGTGAACCCGGCCTCGCAATAGGCGAGGTAGAAGCGCCACATGCGGATGAAGCGCTCCCCGAAACCCTGCGCGCGCACCGCCTCGAGTTGCGCCTCGAAGGCGCGGCTCCAGCGCACGAGGGTGCGCGCGTAGTCGGCACCGAAGGCGAAGTCGTCCGTCACGACCAGCCCCGCGCCGCTCGCGTGCTCGGCCACGCACGCCGGGCTCGGCAGCATGCCGCCGGGGAAGATGTCGCGCTGGATGAAGTCGGTGCCGCGACGGTAGCGCGCGAAGAGCTCGTCGGCGATCGTGATCGACTGCACCACGCAGCGTCCGCCGGGCTTGAGTCGCGCCGAGAGCTGCGCGAAATAGGTCGGCCAGAAACGCTCGCCGACCGCCTCGATCATCTCGATCGAGACCACATGATCGTAGGTGCCGCGCGCGTCGCGATAGTCGCAAAGCTCGAAGTCGACGCGGTCCGCGAAGCCACCGCGGATGGCCCGAGCGCGGGCGAAAGCCAGTTGGGCAGGAGACAGGGTCAGCCCGACGACGCGGCAGCCGAACTCGAGCGCCGCAACCTCGGCGAAACCGCCCCAGCCGCAGCCGAGCTCGAGAATCGTCTGTCCGGGACGGGCGTCGATCTCCTTGAGAATGCGGCGGTACTTGCGCAACTGGGCGGTCTCGAGCGCTTCGTCGGGATCGGCGAACACCGCAGCCGAATAGGTCATCGTGGGGTCGAGCCAGAGCGCGTAGAAGTCGTTGCCCAGATCGTAATGGGCCTCGATGTTGCGCCGCGCGCCGCGGCGGGTGTTCGTGCGCAGCAGGTGCAGCAGGCGATGTCCGAGCAGGCGGAACATGCGTCCGTAGATCGCGGCGCCCAGCGCGGCGCGATTGCGCGTCAGCAGCGTAAGCAATCCGCTGAGATCTTCGGTGTCCCAGCGAGCGTCCATCCAGCACTCGGAAAAGCCGATGTCGGCGCGGGCGAGCATCTCGTCGAACACCTGGTGGTCGCGCACCCGCAGGTGGGCGACCAGCGCGCCGTTGCCCGTGCGCACCTGCGTGCCGTCGGGCAGCTCCACGGCGAGCGCGCCGCCTTCCAGGCGGTCGAGCAATTCCAGCGCGAGTCGCGTTCCGCGCGGCAGGCGCCGCTGTGCAAGGCGTTCGACAGTGTGCAGGGTCGGTTCCAGGGCATGCATCAGGAAATCTCCTCAACGGGGGGTGCCGGCTTGCGATGGAAAGTCACGCGCCGCGCGAACAGGCGCAGGGCCTGCCAGTGGATGCGGGCGACGACGCCCAGCACCATGAAGGGGTAGCGAACCAGCCAGTGCGCCATCGTCGCGGCGTTGAGCGCCTGCGCGCGGCCGGACACATGCGTGCTCAGCTGCAGCACGCCGCCGTCCCACAGGTCGATCGCCACCGCATGCGCCGCACCGCGGCCACCGAAGCGAAAACGATATTCCCCGCGCACCGGGAAGAACGGCGAAACGTGCAGGCGCTTGCGCGCGAGCAGTTCGTCGCGGGAGCGAATCGCTCGCAGGTCGGGGTGATGAACCAGATAGTTGTGGCGCTCTCCAAAGGTGTTGTTCACCTCGACGAGCACCGCGCGCAGCGCGCCGGCACGATCGTGGCAGAACCAGAAACTCACCGGGTTGAACACGTGGCCGAAGCAGCGCGGCATGGCGTGCAGCACGACCTCGCCGTCGCAGGCTCCGGAGGCGCCGTGCGCAGAGAGCACGCGCCGCACCCACGGCAGCAGCGGCGAGCCGTCGCGCGGACCGTGATCGCGGTTGCGAAAGGAAAAGATGTTGGCGCGCTCGATCCCGAGCAACGGCACGTCGATCTCGTCGATGCGCGACAGCGGGAGGCGCAGAAACGCCGCCGGATAGACGAAGCGATGGTGCGCCTCGACGTGGCGCTCGTGCACCACCTCACCGAAGCACGCAGCGGGCGCGGTGCGCGCGTTCATCGGGACGGCGTTGCTCACGCGGCCTCCGGCAGCCGGGCCGGCGCGCGTGACGGATTCTCTCTGGCGCCCGGGTCCGCAACGGGTACGTCCCACGGAACCCCGACCCCGAGCCCGGCGGCGACCGCTACCGCCGAGCGCAGCCCGTCCTCGTGAAAGCCGTAGCCGGTCCACGCGCCGGCGAACCAGCTGCGCTTGTGGCCCTGAATCCGCGGCAGCGCGCGCTGGGCGGCAATGGCGTCCTGATCGAACACCGGGTGCGCGTATTCGATGCGCTGGATCAGCTTGTCGGCGGCCGGGGCGATGAAGGGATTGAGCGACACCACCACCGGGGAAGCGAAGGGCAGCGGCTGCAAGCGGTTGATCAGATAGCTGACCGATACCGGCCGTTCATCCGGCGCGCCGGCACCCGCCAGATAGTTCCATGCCGACCAGACCTTGCGCCGGCGCGGCAGCAGCGCGGCGTCGGTGTGCAGCAGCGCGACGTTTTGCTGATAGCGCACCGCGCCGAGGATCCGACGCTCGTCGGCGGTGGCGTTGTCACCGAGGATCGCGAGCGTCTGATCGCTGTGGCACGCGAACACCACCTCGTCGAAATGCTCGACGCCCGTGCGGGTGCGCACCCGCACGCCGCCGGCGGCACGCGCCACGCCGAGCACCGGCGTGGCCACACGCACATCATCGAGCTGCGCCACGATCCGGCGCACATAGCTGCGCCCACCGCCTGCCACGGTGAGCCACTGCGGCCGATCGGCGATCTGCAACAGGCCGTGGTTGCGGCAGAAGCGCACGAAGGTCGCCAGCGGGTAGTCGAGCATCGTACGCGTCGGGCACGACCAGATCGCGGCGGCCATGGGCAACAGATACCAGTCGCGGAATTCGACGCCATAGCGCTCGGCGGCAAGGTATTCGCCCAGGCTGAGTGCGGGCATCGCACCGTGCGCCGCAAGCCGCGTCGTCGCGCGATTGAAGCGCAGGATGTCGCGCAACATCACGAGGAAGGCCGGGCGCAGGAAGTTGGCGCGCTGCGCGAACACGGTGCCCAGATCCGCGCCGGCCCATTCGATCGCCGGGTCCGCGAGGCTCACCCCGAAAGTCATCTCGCTGGCCACGGCCTGCACCTCGAGCTGCTCGAAAAGCGCGCACAGGTGCGGATAGGTCCTGCGGTTGAAGACCAGGAAGCCGGTGTCGACCGGATGCGAGCGCCCTTCCAGCTGAACGTCGACGGTATTGGTGTGCCCGCCGCAGCTTGCGCCGGCCTCGAACAGGGTCACGCGAGCGTCCTTGCGCAGGAGCCACGCTGCGCCCAGCCCGGCAATTCCGCCGCCGACGACAGCGATACGGGTCGCGGCGCCGGCGCGCTTGCCGCGCGCTGCGCCAGAGGCCGCTGCGCCGGCACCAAGACCGAGCGAGACGGGCATCCTTGCGTAGCTTTGATCCATCGATCCTTACCTTTTTGTCCTGGACAAACAGTGATTGACGGCCCAATATAAGTGCGTTATAAAGGGTTGTCAAGCCTTTCATCTTTTTGTTGTCCACGACACTATGGATTCCACAATCGACAATTCCTCCCCCCTGAACATCGCCGCGGTCGCTCGCGACACCGGCCTGACGCGCGACACGCTGCGGGTCTGGGAGCGGCGTTACGGCTTCCCCGCGCCGGACCGGGACGAGCACGGCGAACGCCTCTACCCGGCACCGCAGGTTGAAAAGCTGCGCCTGATCCGTCGGCTGATCGACCAGGGCCGGCGCCCGGCGAAGATCATCGGTGCGAGCACCGCCGAACTGCTGGCGCTGATCGCCGAGCAGGCGAACGCCGACCCTGCGCCGGCGGCGGACGGGTCGATCCTGTCCCACGTGAGGCTCAGCCGCAGCATGGAACTCGGCAGCGCGCTGCGTCAGGCACTGCTCAAGCAGGGCCTGCAGCGCTTCGTCGCGGACACGATCGCGCCGCTCAACCACGCGATCGGCGAAGCGTGGCTGCGCGGGGAGATCGGTGTCGCGGAGGAGCACCTGTACGCGGAACACGTGCAGAACGTCTTGCGCGGCGCAATTGGCGCCCACCCTTCGGACGGGGGCAGCCCGCGCGTGCTGCTCACCACGCTGCCCGACGAGCAGCACGTGCTGGGCCTGCTGATGGTGGAGTCGACGCTGGTTCCCGAGGGCGCATCGTGCCTTTCGCTGGGCACCCGCACGCCGCTTGCGGACATTCACCAGGCGACGCGGAACGGCGGCTTCGACGTGGTCGGCCTGTCGTTCAGTACCGCCTACCCGCTGCGCCAGGCGGTGGCGGGGCTGCTGGAACTGCGCGCAATGCTCGCGCCCTCGATCTCGATCTGGGCCGGCGGCGGCGCGCTGAGCGGAAAGCAGAAACAGGTCCCGGGCGTGCGCGTGATCGAGGATCTCGCCGATCTGCTCGCCGCGCTTGCCGAGTGGCGCGCTGCGCAGGAATCCCCAAGCCGCCCCGCGTGAGCTGCGCGGCGCCGCGGCGCCGCGCGATCCCGAAGACCCCTCAGCGACGGGCCAGGCGGTAGCGCCGGAGCGCCGCGCTCGGCTCGATTCCGCTGGTCAGCCGCGGATCGTCGATGGGTTTGCCGAACTTCATCTCCACCGGGATCACGCCTGCCCAAACCGGCAGCGCATAGTCGGGTTCGTCATCCACCGGCGGACCGGTGCGTACCTTGGCCACCGCTTCGGTGAGCGGCATCGCGAGCACCGTGGTCACCTTGAGTTCCTTGGCGCTCGGCGCTCGCAATTCGGCGTTGCGGCCCGGGTACATGCGCTCCATGAAGGCGTCGAGCGCGGCGAGTTTGTGCGCCGGATCTTCGACCTTGCGCGCGGTGCCAAAGGCCATCACCGAGCGGTAGTTGACCGAATGGTGAAAACCGCTGCGCGCCATCACCAGCCCGTCGATGTGCGAGACGGTTACGCAGCAAGGCACGCCAGCCTCGAGCGTGCGCAGCATCTGGCTCGCGGCGGAGCCATGCCAGTACAGGGTGTCGCCCTCGCGCCAGTAGGAGGTCGGCGTCACGAAGGGCTGGCCGTCGATCACGTAACCGACGTGGCAGACGCAGCCGGCGTCGAGGATCGCGTAGACCGTCTCCCGGTCGTAACGGCCGCGTTTGGGAAGCCGGCGCAGCCGGGTGCGGGGGGTCGGTTTATAGTCGCTCATCGGCGCATTATGCATGGTCCGGCACCCAGTGCACGCACCCTCATGCGCGACGCACCGGGCGCCGGATTTAACCGTTGCCCCCCGAAACCTGAGCTTCGGCTGCCGTGATCCGCTGCAGGCCCCGCTTGCGAAAGCGTGAGACCACCACCCCGGCGATCAGCAGCGCCGAAGCCGCGACCATCGTCGCGCTGATGGGACGCTCGAGGAACACCATCAGGTCGCCGCGCGAGAGCAACACGGCACGCCTGAAGTTCTCCTCCATCAGCGGCCCGAGCACAAAGCCGAGAAGCAGTGGCGCCGGCTCGAAACCCAGCCGCAACAGCATGAAGCCGCAGATGCCGAAGAACAGCACCGTGCCGACGTCGAACAGGTTGTTGTTGACGCTGTAGACGCCGATGGCGATGAAGAACAGCACCGACGGAAAGATGATGCGATAGGGGATGGTGAGCAGGCGCACCCACATGCCGATCAACGGCACGTTGAGGATCAACAGCAGCAAATTGCCGACCCAGAAACTGGCGATGAGTCCCCAGAAGATGTCGGGCCGTTCGGTGATCAACTGTGGGCCGGGCTGAATGCCGTGAATGATCATCGCACCCAGCATCAGGGCCATCACGGTGTCCCCGGGGATTCCGAGCGTCAGGGTGGGAATGAAGGCCGTCTGCGCGGCTGCGTTGTTCGACGCCTCGGGGCCGGCGACGCCTTCGATCGCGCCCTTGCCAAAGCGCTCGGGGGTTCTGGAAACCTTCTTCTCGACAGCGTAGGACATGAACGATGCGATCGTCGTACCCGTGCCGGGCAGAATGCCGAAAAACGCACCGATGCCCGTGCCGCGCAGGATCGGGAGCAACGAACGCCGGATATCACCCTTTGCCGGTCGCATTGAGCGCGCTGATACGCCTTCCCGGTTCACGGTGGCGTCACCGATGCGGTTGACGTTGCGCAGGCTTTCGGCCACGCCGAACAGTCCCATCGCGATCGCGACGATGCTGAGCCCGTCGGCCAATTCGGCGAAACCGAAGGTAAAGCGGGTGATGCCGGTGTTCACGTCCGTGCCGGTGACGCCCAGGATCAGCCCGATCACGACCATCGCCACACCCTTGACCGGCGAGCCGTGCGCGAGCGTGGAGGCAGCCAGAAGCCCGAGCGCCATGATCGTGAAGTATTCGGCCGCGCCAAAGCGAAAGGCCAGTTCGACGATGAGCGGCGAGAAGAACACCATGATCAGGATCCCGACGCAGGCCCCGATGAAGGAGGCGAACATCGCCATGAACAGCGCCGTTCCCGCCTTACCCTGTTTGGCCAGTGGATGCCCGTCGAGGCAGGTGACGGCGTGGGATGCCACCCCGGGAACATTGAGCAGGATCGAGGTGGTTGCACCGCCATATTGGGCGCCGTAGTAGAGGCCGGCGAGCATCATCAGCGCCGCCGCCGGCTCGATGCTGTAGGTCAGCGGCAGCAGCATCGACATGGCGGCCAGCGGGCCGATGCCCGGAAGCACCCCGATGACGTTGCCGATGAAAACCCCGATGAACGAATACATCAGGTTGCCCGGCGTCAGCGCGGTGGCGAAGCCCCCCCAGAGATCGAGGAATGCCTGCATCATCCGCCCCAGGTGAAGAGGGGGAAGCGCACCCCCAGGAAGTACCAGAAGATCACGACCGCGACGATCGTCATGACTGCGGCCAGCAGCGCGGCGCCCAAGACGGAATTGCCGCGATCGCCAAGGGCCGCGATAAAGACCAGCGCGAAGGTAGCGGGGATCATGCCACCGTAGTTGCCCAGCACAAGGAAGGCGACGATGCCCCCGATGATGCAGCCCCAGCCGCGCGGGTCAACCGCGGCGCGGGTTTCCTCCTCCCGCTCCTCCGCACTTCCCAACGCCGGGACCAGCAGCAGCAGAAAACCCAGCCCGGCGAGGATCAGTCCGAGCGCGGTGGGGTAGAAGCCCGGACCCATCTGGGCCAGAAGGCCGATGGGGTAGCCCGACCCACCGGCTGCGACCGCGCCCCCGAGCGCGATCAGCAGCAGGGCGGATTTCACGTCACGGTGTCCGCGGCGGACCGGGACCTCGACATCGTTGTTCACGACAACTTCCCCCTGAGGGTGCGGCGATCCTGAGCTACTGCGCCTTGCCGATGCGCTGCACCACCGACGCCATCGATTTGGCGTCAGCCTGCACGAAACGTTCGAAATCCGGTGCGTCCTGATACTGGAAGTAGGTGCCGGCCGTGATCAGCGCCTGCGTTGCGCGCGGATCCTGCGATGCGAACTTGGCCGCCTGCCGAAGCTTCTCCAACACCGCCGGCGGCGTACCCGCGGGAGCGAACAAGCCCGCCCACTGAGAGTAGCCGATCGGGACCCCGAGTTCCCGGAGGCTGGGAACATCAGGCATCACCGCGAGGCGGCCTTCGCCCCAGTGGGCCAGCGCCCGCAGTTTGCCGGCCTTGATGTGCTGAATCACGCTGGCCGGGCCCGTCGAGAGCGCGTCGACCTGTTCGGACAGCAAGGCCAGCACGGCCGGGCCGGCGCCCGTGTAGGGGACGTGCAGCAGGAAGCTCGAGGTGGCACCCTTGAACTGCTCCATGGGCACGTGCATGGTGCCGTAGTTGCCGGACGAGCCGAAAGTCACCTTCCCTGGATTGGCTTTCACGTGGGCAATGAATTCGGCGTAAGTCTTCCACGGGCTTTCCGCGCGGACCACCAGAACGGTCGGATCGGCGGTGAAACGCGCAATCGGCTTGAGCTGGTCGAGCTGGTAGAGCGGGGTGCGCTTGAGGATCTTGTCCGCCTCGGGCAGCACGACGATCGACGAGAGGCCGATCAGCACCGTGTAGCCGTCCGGCTTGGCTTTCGCCACGTAGCCCATGCCGATACCGCCGCCCGCCCCCCCCTTGTTCTCGACGATCACCGACTGCTTCAGGTAACGACCCATCGCCTCGGCCATCGGTCGCCCGACGGTATCAGCCACGCCGCCTGGTGGGAACGGCACCACCATGACGACGGAACGGCTCGGGTAGCCTTCATCCGCCAGGGACAAGGGGGCCGTTGCCACGGCCAGCACGGGAATGCTCACTGCCAAAAGAACTGCGCGGCCTGCCTTCATCATCTCGGTCTCCTGCGTTGTACACGCTCTTGTAGGGTCCCGCTCGGGTTCGGAACCGGTCGCGGCGGGTTGTGCCCGCCGATTCGTCAAACGAATTTGTTCTCGATCACTCCTAGCCCGTCGATCTCGATGCGCACCACGTCGCCACTCTTGAGGAAGCACGGCGGCTTCATGCCAAGTCCAACGCCTGCCGGTGTCCCGGTGGAAATGACGTCTCCCGGATAGAGGGTAATCCCACGCGAGATGGTTTCGATCAGCGTGGGGATGTCGAAGATCAAATTTTCGGTCGGGCCATCCTGCCGCAATTCACCGTTCACCCAGCAGCGGACCCGGGTCCGCGTGCCGTCGAGTTCATCCGCAGTCACGATCCACGGACCCATGGGGCAAAATGTGTCGAAGGACTTACCCATGTCCCATTGCTGGTGGCGCATCTGCACGTCGCGGGCGGTGACGTCATTGACCACTGTGTAGCCGAAGACGTGCGACAGCGCCTCCGCGCGGGAGATGTTCTTGCCGCCCTTGCCGATCACCACCGCCAGTTCGGCTTCGTAGTCGATCTGCTCCGAGGCGGCGGCCCCTGGGAGTTGCACCTCATCGTGCGGCCCGACCACACATTCCGGCACCTTGGTGAACACGATGGGCCAGGACACCGGATTGGCATCGTTTCCCTTGAACACCGACGCCTGCAGTTCCTTGGCATGAGCCTCATAGTTGCGCCCGACGCACCAGATGTTGCGCCGCGGCACCGGCAATGGGGCTTCGAGTTTCACTGCCGACAAAGCGATGGGAGCGCCAGCCAAGGGTGGCAGCGAGCCCCCGGCAGCAAGCGTTTCAATCAGCGGGAGCGCACCGCGCTGCGCGCTCTCTGCGGACAGCTGAAAGGGGACGATTTGTTGACCATCTGCAGAAACCTGACCGACCTGGCGCTTGCCATCCAGAAGAAAAGTTGCGATTCGCACGGACTGCTCCTGAGGACGGGTGCATCAGCACCCATATTTGAACGAAAGTGTTGATTTGAGCTGATACCAAAGAATACCATTCATTCCCAATAATAGACCAAAAAGACCAACCGGCCAAGTACCGCGTACCCGGGGGGGGTGACGCTCGAAAAGCAAAGTCTGAACGAGAAAAAGGCGGCGCCGTGCATCATCGCCCGGGATGCATGAGCCGCTTCCCCCTGTCCGTGTCACGGTAACTTGGTATGATTTGGTTTTCAGCCGCTCGCCCCTTCGGCAGCAGGAGTCCTGTGGACATCTCTTTCCCCCTTCGTGACGCCATCCTCGAGAACCTGCAATCGGGCAAGTGGCGCGCGGGCGATCGGCTCCCGACCGAGCGCGAACTGAGCGAACAGTTCGGGATCAGCCGCAGCACTGTTCGCAAAGTCCTGCAGGATCTGAAGGATCGCGGCTTGATCAGCCAGACCGTCGGCAGCGGCACGTACGTGACCGACGAGGCGACGTCGACCCTGATGAGCCTGGCAAAGGGCGATCCCGTCCGGCTGACCAGTCCGGCGGAACTCATGGACGCCCGATTGGCGCTGGAACCGGCCATCGTCGAGATGGTGGTCGGGAATGCCACTGGCGCCGATTTTGACCGAATGGAGGCATGTTGCGTCAAGGCGGAAGCCGCAGGCACGGTGGAGGAATTTGAGCACTGGGACGGAATGTTGCACGAGGTGATCGCCGATTCCGCGCACAATTCGTTCGTAACGAACGTGTTCAAGCTGATGAACCAGGTACGCGCCCAGGGTGAGTGGGGCATGCTCAAGAAGCGCAGCCTGACCCCGGAACGCCGCGTCACGTATCAGGAGGAGCATCGACTGCTCGTCAGCGCCCTCAAGAATCGCGATCTCGCGCGCGCCAGGGAATTGACGGTCAGTCATCTGCTGCGAGTGCGCCGCAATCTGCTGAACTACTGACGCGCATCATCTGTTCGGTCCGCCGCGCACTGTGGCGGGTTCACGCGACATGACGGCGTTCCCGGAAAGCCCGCGCTCGCCGCCGGGCCTCTCGCAGCGCCGCCGGCAGCGCGCGAGGACAATGGCGCCCGACCGAGCAACCGCCTGCAGGAACATGCGAACCCAATTCACCCCTGCCTCGCCGATCACGCCCGCGCTCGCCATCTCGATCGCACTGGTCGCCCTGTACAACGGGCGATTCTGGAGCGAGATGATTGCCGCGATGTTCTCGGGCTCCGCCGGCGACACCTTCTTTCTGGCCTCGCTGTTTGCGCTGCTCGTCTTCCTGCACACCATCTTCCTGCTGCTGATTCCCGGCAAGCGCGCCTTCCAGCTCATCGTCTCGGTGCTCTTCGTCGTGGCCGCGCTCTCGTCCTATTCCGCGGACACCTATGGCGTGCGAATCGATCGCGAAATGGTCCACAACCTGATCGAGACGGACCATCGCGAGGTTCGCGCGCTGCTGTCGCCACGACTGGCGCTCTACCTGCTGGGGCTCGGAATCATCCCGGCGCTCCTCGTCTGGCGGCTGAACCCGCAGCGGGTCGGCGTCGGGCGGCAACTGCGCTCCCGCGCGCTCTTCATCGTCGGCGCGCTCGCGCTCAGCGCCGTGATGGTGTTTGGATCCTTCTCGCGCTACGCCGAATTCGCGCGCGAGCACCGCAGCCTGCGCTACCTGCTGAGTCCGGCGAGCGCGGTGGCCGGAACCGTTGGATACATTCGCGACCGGCTTCCGGAGGAGGGCGACGCCGGCATCATGGAAGTCGCGGGGCCGAGCACGCGCCTGGCGCACGCCGCGTCTGACAAGCCGCTGCTGATGTTCCTCGTCATCGGCGAAACCGCGCGCAGCCGGGATTTCCAGCTTGGCGGCTACGCGCGCGAGACCAACCCGGAACTCGCGAAGACGACTGGCGTCTTCTACTTCAGCCAGGTTTCGTCGTGCGGCACGTCCACCGCGGTGTCGCTGCCCTGCATGTTCTCGGCGCTGTCGCGCGAGGAATCGAGCGTCGCAAAGCGCGCGCGCACCCCCAATCTGCTCGATTCACTGAGCGGCGCCGGACTCACGGTGGAGTGGTACGACAACAATTCCGGCGGCAAGAAAGTCAATGACCGGGTCAAGACCGTTTCCTATCCGGGCGACCCGCGCGACCCGACGCTGTGCGATGCCGAATCGTGCATGGACGAGATCCTGCTCACCGGATTGGACGAGCGCCTGCGTGCACTGGACAACGACGCCGTGCTCGTCTTTCACGAGATGGGGAACCATGGCCCGGCGTATTACCGGCGCTACCCGAAGCGCTTCGAGGTGTTCACGCCGGTCTGTCGGACCAACCAGTTCAAGGAGTGTTCCGATGAGGCGATCCGCAACGCGTATGACAACGCAGTTCTGTACACCGACCACAATCTGGCTCGCCAGATCGAGCTGCTGAAGAGCGTCTCGCAGCGCTTCGACACCGTCCTCATCTACATTTCGGATCATGGCGAGTCGCTCGGCGAGAACGGCTTGTACCTGCACGGCGCGCCGCTTTCGCTGGCGCCCGATGAGCAGACCCGCGTGCCCTTCGTGCTGTGGATGTCGCCCGGATACCAGCAGCGCTTCCGGCTCGCGGGCGACTGCCTGGCCGCTCAGCTCGGCAAGGCGTTTCGTCACGAAAACCTCTACCACACGGTGCTGGCATCGATGGACGTGCGCAACGCTGCGTTCCGTCCGGCTCTCGACATGCTCGCGCCCTGCCGCACGCCAGGCTGATCGCGCACGCGTAGAATCGATTCGGAGCGCATGCAACGCGCCCCCTCCTGCGCAATCAAAAGGACTCGCCATGAAGGCTCTGATCGACCTCACGGTCATTCCGCTGGGCGTCGGAATCTCGCTCTCGCCCTACGTCGCCGCCTGCGAGCGCGTGCTCGCCGAGGCTGGGCTGAAGACCCAGCTCCACGCCAACGGCACCAACATCGAAGGCGAATGGGACGCGGTCTTCGCCGCCGTCAAGCGCTGCCACGAGGTGCTTCACGAAATGGGCGCGCCGCGCATCTCGAGCAACATCCGGCTGGGCACGCGCATCGATCGCGCGCAGTCGATGGACGACAAGATCCGCAGCGTGCAGGACAAGCTCGCGGCAGGTCCGGCGGGTTGATCCCCGACGCCGCAGTACGGCGCAGCGCCGGCACGACGCCGTGCACAAGCTGATGGAGTGGCTCGCCGTCGCTGCGCTCCTCGCGGTGGGTCTGCCCGTGGCGGCGTGGCTGGGACAGGAACGCATGATCTTCTTCCGGCAGCCGCTCATTTCAACCGCCCACCTCCCGACCGGCACCGTGCCGCTCGAAGTGGCCGCGGCGGACGGCACCCTTCTGCGCGGTTGGCTGCGCCCGGCCGAGGGCGCCCCGGCCCCGACGGTGCTGCTCTTTGGCGGCAATGCAGAGGAGATTTCCTGGTCGCTTTCCGATCGGCGCTGGCCACGCGACTGGGCGGTCGCGGCCTTCAACTACCGGGGTTACGGAACGAGCGAGGGGAAACCCTCGGAGCAGGCGCTGCTCGCCGATGCGCTCGTGATTTACGACGCGATTGCGGCACGCCCGGAAGTGGACGCACGGCGCATCGTCGTCTACGGGCGCAGCCTCGGCACCGGCGTGGCCGCGCGGGTGGCGGCCGAGCGCCCGGTCGTCGGAGCCATTCTCGCTTCACCCTACGACAGTTTCAACGAGCTGGGCCGCACCCACTACCCGTGGCTGCCGATATCCTTGCTGTTGCGCCATCGCTTTGATGCACAGGCCGATGCGCAGCGCGCGCACGCGCCGCTGCTGGCGATCGTCGCGGGCGACGATCGCGTCGTCCCGCAGGAGCGTTCCCGCGCGCTGCACGACGCGTGGGCGGGACCGAAGTCCTGGATCACCGTCCCCGGAAGCGATCACAACACGCTGGGCGAGTACCCCGCATTCTGGCAGGGCATCCACGCCTTCCTGGCGGAACGTCGCGGCTGAAGCGCTTCGCGCACGAACCGTTCGCGCCGCGAGCCTTGGGCTAGAATGGCCCGAAGCTGGTTTTTCCGGTCGCCTTCGCGGCTGCCTGCCGGCATAAATTCAAATCGAGGAGGGATCTGGAAATGGACCGTCGTTCTCTGCTGAAGGCCGGCGCTGCCGGTTCGATCGCGCTTGCCGCGCCATTCGTCATCCGTGGCGCGCACGCCCAAGGCAAGTACAAGGAAGAGTACCGACTCTCGACCGTCGTCGGGACTGCCTTTCCCTGGGGCAAGGGCGCCGACCTCTGGATCAACCTGGTGCGTGAACGCACGCAGGGCCGGATCCACATCAAGATGTATCCCGGTGTGTCGCTGATCAACGGCGATCAGACGCGCGAATTTTCCGCGATCCGCCAGGGCGTCATCGACATGGCGGTGGGCTCGACCATCAACTGGTCGCCGCAGATCAAGGAACTCAACCTGTTCTCGCTGCCGTTTCTGACGCGCAACCACGCCGGGCTCGATGCCGTCGTGCAGGGCGAAGTGGGCAAGCGGATCATGCAGATCGTCGAGAAGGCCGGTGTCGTCCCGCTTGCGTGGGGCGAGAACGGTTTTCGCGAGGTCACCAATTCCAAGCGCGAGATCCGGTCTCCGGACGACATGAAGGGTCTGAAGTTCCGCGTCGTCGGCTCGCCGATCTTCAACGACACCTTCACCGCGCTGGGCGCCAACCCGACGCAGATGAGCTGGGCCGACGCGCAACCCGCGCTCGCCTCGGGTGCCGTCGAGGGGCAGGAGAACCCGCTGCACGTCTTCGCCGCGGCCAAGCTGCACACGCTCGCGCAGAAGTTTGTCACGCGCTGGGGCTACGTCGCCGACCCGCTGATCTTCGTCGTCAACCGCGATATCTGGAACTCGTGGACACCGGCCGATCGCGAAATCGTTCGCGCCGCCGCCGTCGACGCCGGACGCCAGGAGATCGCAATTGCCCGCAAGGGGCTCTCGGGCACCGACCTGTCCCTGGTCAAGGAAGTCGAGGCGTTGGGTGTCAAGGTGACCGAACTGAGTGCCGCCGAACTCAAGGCCTTCGAGGTGGCCACCAAGCCGGTGTACGACAAGTGGGCCAAGCAGATCGGCATCGACCTGGTCAAGAAGGCGGAAGCTGCCGTCGCCCCCACCCGCAAGGGCTGAAGGCGCCGCGCAACAACGCATCCATGGTGACGACAGGCCGGGCGCGCCCGGCCTGTTCGCTGCCGGCCTGACCGGCTGCTGCCCATGCCCGATCCAGAGAATCCTGCGCCGCGACGCCGCTACCTGCCCGAAGACTGGGTCGGTGCGCTCGCCTTGGGCGCCCTGGCCCTGATCACCTTCGCCAACGTCCTCGTTCGATACCTCACCAACGAGTCCTTCGCCTGGACCGAGGAGTTGTCGGTCTCGCTGATGGTGGTTCTGACGATGGTCGCGGGCGGCGCCGCAGTCGCACGCGACCGGCATATCCGCATTGAGTTCCTGTTCCACGGCGGGTCGCCGCAGCGCCGCAGGCGCCTCGCCATCTTCTCCGCGCTCGCCACCATCGCGGTCTTCCTGATCCTGTTCGGACTGGGGCTTCGGCTCTTCTGGGACGACTACCGCTACGACGTCACTTCGCCCGGGATCGGCGTGCCACAGTGGTGGTACACGATCTGGCTTCCGACGCTCTCGCTCACCATTGCGTTGCGCGCCGTGCAGCGACTCACCCAGGCCTGGCGAAGCCGATGATCAGCTGGGCGATCTTCGCGACCTTCATCGTGCTGATGATCCTGGGCGTGCCGATCGGCGTGGCGCTGACGCTCGCCGGCGCGGTGGCCATCGGCGGCGCCGACCTGGGTTGGCTGTCGATCCCGAACAACTTCTACGCCGGGATCGCCAAGTACCCGCTGCTCGCACTGCCGATGTTTGTCCTGGTCGGCGCGGTCTTCGATCGATCGGGAGTGGCCCGCAGGCTCGTCGATTTCGGCGTGGCGATCGTCGGGCGCGGACCGGGCATGCTGCCGCTCATCGCGGTGGGCGTCGCCATGTTCCTGGGCGGCATCTCGGGATCGGGCCCGGCGACCGCGGCGGCGGTCGGCGGAGTGATGCTCGGCGCCATGTACCGCGCCGGTTATCCACCCGCTTACTCGGCGACCGTGATCGGCGCGGCCGCATCGGTCGATATCCTCATCCCGCCGTCGATCGCGTTCATCGTCTATTCGGTGCTGGTGCCGGGAGCGTCGGTGCCGGCCCTGTTCGCGGCGGGAATCATTCCCGGCATCCTCGCCGGGGTCGCCCTGATGATCCCTGCCGTCTGGCTCGCGCGCCATCACGGTTTCGGCGCGACCGAGGAAGCCGTGCCGCGCCCGCCGCTGCTGCGCGCGCTGCGCGATGCGAGCTGGGGGCTGTTCGCACCGGTGCTGATCCTCGGTGGCATGCGCCTGGGATGGTTCACGCCGACCGAAGCGGCCGTGGTCGCGGCAGTCTATGGTCTCTTCGTGGGGATGGTGATCTATCGCACCATCGGGCCGCGCGATCTCCTCGAAATCTTCGTCGACGCGGCCGAGACCTCCGGCGTCATCCTCATCATCATCGCGCTGGCGAGCATCTTCGCCTACGCGGTCAATACCCTCGGGATCGTGGACCCGATCACGCGCATCGCGCAGGACTACGGGTTGGGATCCTATGCGGCGCTGGCGACAATCGTCGTCGTGCTGCTGCTCGTCGGGATGGTGCTCGATGGCGTGTCGATCTTTCTGATCTTCGTCCCGCTGCTGGTGCCCCTCATGCGGATCTACAACTGGGATCCGGTGTGGTTTGGCGTGTTGATGACCTTCATGGTCGCGATCGGACAGTTCACGCCGCCGGTGGCCGTCAATCTGATGGTCTCGGCCCGACTGGCCGGTGTGCGCATCGAGCAGACCGCCGGGTGGGCCGTCTGGTTCGTGTTCTCGATGCTGGTGCTGCTCGTCGTGCTGATCGCGATCCCGGAACTCGCGCTCTGGATGCCGCGCGCGCTGGGCTATTGAGCCCCCGCGCACGCTGTTCCCGGGTCAGACGATCAACGCTTCGGCTCTGGCCGCGATGGCCTCCGGCGACAGGCGCGCCTGCGCTTCGAGTCCCGGGGCATAGCCCACAGGAATGCGCAGTCCGCCGAAGCGAGCCAGGCGTGCGCCGGTGTGCTCGGCCAGCGTTGCGACGATTTCCGCACCGAAGCCGGCAACCTGCACGGCCTCGTGAACGACGAGCACGCGCCCGGTCTTGCCGGCCGACGCGAAGACTGTCTCCCGATCCCAGGGCCACAGGCTGCGCAGGTCGATGACCTCGACATCGATGCCGCGCGCAGCCAGCAACTGCGCCGCGGCCAGCGACCAGTGCAGCGCCTTGCTCCAGGTCACGATCGTCAGGTCGGCACCGACGCGCGCCACCTGCGCGCTGCCCAGCTTGACGCTCGCCTGCACATCGACCTCGCCCTCGAGCCCCCAGAGTTCCTTGTGCTCGAGGTAGGCGACCGGATCGCCACAGTCGATGGCCGCACGCAGCATCGCGCAGTTGTCCTGCGGCGTTGCGGGCGCGAGTACGACGAGCCCCGGAATGTGGGCGAACCAGCTCTCGAGCGACTGCGAGTGCTGGGCGGCTGACGCGCTCCAGATGCCGATGGGCATCCGGATCACCGCGGGCACGCGCCCCTGGCCACCGAACATGAAGCGATTCTTCGCCGCCTGGTTGACGATTTCGTCCATCGCACACAGCGCGAAATCGACGACCCGCATTTCGACGACGGGCTTGAGTCCGGTGAGCGCCATGCCGACGGCGGCGCCGACAATCGTCGCTTCGGAGATCGGTGTGTCGATCACCCGCTGTGCGCCAAATTCCTCGAGCAGCCCGCGATACTGGCCGAAAATCCCGCCGCGACCGAGATCCTCGCCAAGGGTCACGATGCGCTCGTCGCCGCGCATCGCGGCGGACAGCCCGGCCGCCGCTGCCGCCGCATAGCTCATCACAGCCATTGCGCGGCCCCCGTGTCCTGGACTTCCTCGAACGCGGACTCGACGCCCGGCCACGGGGCGGCGGCCGCACTCGCCACGGCCGCTGCCACCTCCGCGCGCGCTTCGTCCAGAACGGCCGCGACGTCTCCGGCACTCATGCCGCGCGCGGCGAGTTTCGCGCCGGCCAACAACAGCGGGTCGGTCTGCATCGCCGCCGCCAGTTCGGCGGGATTGCGATAAGCGGCCGGATCCACGGAAACATGGCCCTTGAAACGATAGGTTCTCGCGTGCAGCAGCCTGGGGCCTGCGCCGCCGCGAATCGCCTCGATCAGTTGCCCGGCCGCCGCATGAACCGCTTCGACGTCGTTGCCGTCGACCTCCAGCGCGTCCATGCCATGGCTGCGGGCGCGCGCCGCCGCGCCCGCGCCCGCCGACATCGTGCCGGTTCGCGTGGTCGCCGACCACTGGTTGTCTTCGCAGACGAACAGGATCGGGAGGCGAAAGGCAGCAGCCCAGTTCAGGCTCTCGGCGAAGGGTCCCCGATTGGTCGCGCCGTCCCCGAAGAAACCGACGGCGATCGCGTCCTTCCCCTGGATCCGGATCGAGTGGGCGGCGCCGACGGCGATCGGAATCCCAGCCGCCACGACGCCGTTGGCGCCGAGCATGCCGACCGAAAAATCGGCGATATGCATCGAGCCCCCGCGTCCGCCACAGTACCCGCTCGCCTTGCCGAAGAGCTCGTGCATCATCCGCTCGAGGTTCGCGCCCTTGGCGATCGTGTGTCCGTGACCGCGGTGTGTCGAGGTCAGGTAGTCGGTGGGACGAAGGTGCGCGCAAACGCCGGTGGCAACCGCCTCCTGGCCCGTTGACAGGTGCAGCGGTCCGCGGACCTGTGCGCTCGACGCAGCCTGCTGACCGAACGCCGCGACGCCGCCCTGGCTCGCTTCCTCTGCCGCGTCCTCGAAGGCCCGAATCCGGCACATCGTCCTGTAGAGCGTCAGCAGCGAATCCGGGAGTTTCTTCTCCATCGAGTGTTCCGCATCCAGGGGATCGAGGCAGCGGTCGATGGTAGCAGAGTCGCTCGCGGGCGACCCCGGCGAGCGCAAGCCGGACCGGACGCCGCGACGGGAAGTCACGGCGCCGGGAAGTGCGACGCTAGCGGCCCCGGCTGCGCAGCCAGGCGCGAACGAGCGGCGGCACCAGGATCATCGCGCCCGCGGCGATCCACAGCCCCATCGAGATCGGGCTTTCCCACAGGATGCCCAGTTCGCCGTTGGTGATCGACAGCGCGCGGCGCAGGTTCTGCTCCATCAGGTCGCCGAGCACGAAGCCCAGGATCAGCGGCGCCATCGGGATGCCCTGCTTGCGCAAAAGGTAGCCGAAGATGCCCAGTGTTGCCATCAGCATCAGATCGAAGGTCGTCGCGTGGACCGCGTAGACGCCCACCGCGCTGATCGCCAGGATCCCGGGCACCAGCGCCCAGTTCGGGACGGCCAGGATGCGCGTGAACACGCCAACCATCGGGATATTGATGAAGAGCAGGATCACGTTGGCGATGAACAGCGAGGCGATCAATCCCCAGACCAGCGCCGGCTGCTGGGTGAAGAGCGCCGGGCCGGGCGTGATGTTGTAGAGCGTCAGTGCGCCCACCATCACCGCCGTCGTGCCCGAGCCGGGCACGCCCAGCGTGAGCATCGGCACGAAGGAACCCGTGGCCGACGCGTTGTTCGCCGCCTCGGGGGCCGCGACGCCGCGGATGTCGCCCTTGCCGAAGGTCCCGTCCCGGTCGGAAAGGCGCTTTTCGGTGGCATAGGCGATCGCGCTCGCGATCGTGGCGCCCGCTCCGGGCAGCACGCCGATGACGAAGCCCAGAACGCTCGAACGCAGCGTCCCCCACCAGGTCGCCATCATTTCGCCAAGGTTGAAGAGCCCGCGTCCGGTGACGCGAATCATCCCCGCGCTGGTGTGATGACTTTCGAGCATCAGCAGCATTTCGCTGATCGAGAACAGACCGATCACCACCACGACGAACTGAATGCCATCCGAGAGATGCACCGAATCGCCGGTGAAGCGGTACACGCCCGAGTTGGAGTCCAGTCCGATGGTCGAAAGGGAGAGCCCGATGATGGCCGCGAGCGCGGCCTTCATCGGCTTGTCGCCCATCAGGCCGGTGATGCACGCAAACGCGAAGCACATCAGTGCGAAGTACTCGGCGGGGCCGAAGGCAAGCGCCCAGCGCGCCAGCAGCGGCGCGAAGAGCACGAAGCCAATCGTCGCCACCATCGAGCCCACGAACGAACTCCACGCGGAAATCGACAGGGCCACGCCGCCCATCCCCTTCTGCGCCATCGGGTAGCCGTCGATCGCGGTCATGATCGCCCCGGCGTCGCCGGGCACGTTGAGCAGGATCGACGAGATGCGACCGCCGTACTCGCAGCCAATGTAGACCGCCGCCAACAGGATCAGCGCCGTCTCCGGCGGCAGCTTGAGCGCGTAGGCGAGCGGCATCAGGATGGCAACGCCGTTGATCGGGCCCAGACCGGGCAGCATGCCGACGATCGTGCCGATGAAGGCGCCGATCGCGCCGACCAGCAGATTGGTCGGCTGCAACGCGACGCCGAAGCCGCTGAGCAGGTGCTCGAGGGCGTCCATCAGCGACCTCCCAGCAGGAACGACAGCACGCCGGTGGGCAGCACCACGTCGAGGAGCTTGTCAAAGAGAAAGAACATCCCGACCCCGAAACCCACCCCCACGGCCAGGCACTGCTTCCAGTTGCCCCCGAACGCCATTCCGACCGGTATCGTCATCACCGCGGTCGCCACGATGAAACCGAGCGTCTGGAACAAAGCCGCGTAGGCGAAGATCGCGACGGCACTCAACCCGATCAGCCGGAAGCGCGCGGCGCTGAAACCCGCCTCGTCAGCCCCGGGCCGGACCACCATCCACAGGCCGCCGATGGCCATCAGGGCGGCGAGCACGCGCGGGAACGCACGCGGCCCGACCGGTTCGTAGGAAATGGGTGCGACGTAGTCCTGTGCCGCCCAGGCCATGCCCACTGCGGCAACAACACATACGGCACCGAAGACGCGGTCACTCATGGCGGCTCACGATATTCGAGGGGGAGGATGCCGACCGGATGGCTCCGGCCGGTGGTCGCGGGCGCCTCTGCGAGGCGCCCGCATGGGCCAGCTCCGGATGCTACTTGGCGACGTTCAGGCCGAACGAATCAATCAGCTTGCGGTAGTTGTGCACGCTGCGCTTGATGTACACGTCGAGTTCCACGCCGGTCAGCGCGAAGGGGAAGAGCCCGCGCTCGGTGCGCAGCTTGTCGAATTCCTTCGAGGCCAGCATCTTGTTGAAGGCATCGGTCCAGACCTTGAAGTCGGCGTCGCTCACCTTGGGTCCCATGTAGAAACCCCGGATGATCGGCCATTCGATATCGATCCCCTGCTCCTTGGCGGTCGGGACGTTGGCGAATTTGCCCGTCAGGCGCTTGTCGGACAGCACGGCGAGCACGCGGATCTTGGCGCCGGCGTCCATCTGGGTCAGCGCTTCCGAGGCGTCGCCCGAGTACACCTGGACGTGCCCGCCCTGGAGCGCGGTGCTGGCCTCGCCGCCGCCTTCGAAGGCGACGAAGCGCATCGTCTTGTGATCCACGCCGCCGGCCTTGGCGATCAGCGCGGCCTTCATCCAGTCCTGGCTGCCCACGGTGCCGCCCGCGCCGAACACCACCTTGGTCGAGTCCTTCTTCAGCGCGACCATCAGGTCCTTGAGGTTCTTGAACGGCGAGTCGGCGGCGACGATCACCGCGCCGAAGTCGGCGCCGACCGCGGAGAGCCAGCGCACGTCGCTCTCGTTGTAGCGGCCGAACTTGCCCTGCGCGAGATTGAGCAGCGAGCCGCTCGAGAACGCGGTGATCGTGTTGCCGTCGGCGGGACGCTGGGCGATCACCGTGTTGTAGGCGACCGCGCCGATTCCGCCCGGCATGTAGGTCACGCGCATCGGGTCGGTCGTGTACTTGCCCTCGAGCAGCGCGCTTTGCGCGAGCTTGCAGGTCAGGTCGAAGCCGCCGCCGGGCTTGGCTCCGGCGATGCATTCACTCTTGTCGAGCGGGCCGGCCGAGACGGCCGTGGCGGCGCACAGCAGCGCGGCGCTGAGAAAGGCAGATTGGAATTTCATGGTGTCTCCCTGCGGTCGGTTGGAACCCCCGGTCCGCGAGCACGGACCATGGGGCGCTGCGCGCAAGTCTACACAGGGCCGGCTTTCAATTCCCTTTCAGGCGTCTGTGGCAAGCGGATCGCCGCTGCGCAGCCCGTCCCGCCTGCCCCGGGGCCGATCCGCAACTCACCGCCGTGGCGCCGCATGATCGAGGCGACGATCGCGAGTCCGAGGCCGGACCCCGCGCCGATCGCGTTGCTGGCGCGAAAGAAGCGCGTTCCGGCGCGAGCGCGCTCGCCCTCCGGTATGCCCGGTCCGTCATCAAGCACCGTGCAGACGGCACCATCCGCTTCCGGTTCCACCCGCACGGTCACTCGCCCCCCCGTCGGAGCATAGCGGATCGCATTGCGCAGCAGGTTGGCGAGCGCCTCGCCCAACAGGCCGGCGTCGGCCGTGACGAACAGCGTCGCTCCTTCGCCGCCCAGATCCGCGCCGACCTCGAAGCCGAGATCGATACCCTTTTCGCGCGCCGCCGGCCACGTCTGGCGCGTGACCGTCTCGGCGAGCGCGACGATGTCGATCCGGGCGAGCGTAAAGGCAGCGCTGTCGGCTCGTGCCAGGGAAAGCATCTGGTTCGACAGGCCGACCGTCTCGTCGAGCTGTGCGCGGATGGCAAGCAGGGCCGTGCGCATCTGCGCCGGATCGGACTCGCGCAACGCGTAGCCGACCTGCGTCGCCAGCGTCGCCAGCGGCGTGCGCAACTGGTGCGAGGCGTCGTCGACGAAGCGCCGCTGGGCTTCGCCCAGCGCCCGGTTCGCCCCGATGTGCTGGTTGATCGCCTGAACCAGGGGGCGCACCTCGGAAGGAACCCGCGCCCCGTCGATGGGCGCAAGATCTTCCGGGGCCCGCTGTCGCACCTCCGCGCGCAGGCGTTCCAGCGGACGCAGCGCCCACTGCACCCCGACAACCAGGAGAAGTGCGACGACAATCAGCAGCAGCAGATCGCGGCTCAGGTTCTGCAGCATCAGGGTACGCGTGAAGTCGTTGCGCGAACGCAGCGTCTCGGCCACCTGGATCACGATCCTCTTGGCGGGCTCCGCTCCGCTCGCCAGCGAATGCAGGGTCCGGGCGTAGGAACCCACGCGCACGGGTTCCCCGAAATACACGGCGTCGGCGAATTGCGGCCGGCCGCTGACGAGCCGTTCGCGCGGCATCGGCAGCCCCGCGTGGCCGATCTCCACGAGGCCGTCTTCGGTGGCCACGCGGTAGTAGACCTCGCCGCTCGCGGTCAATTCGAAGAATTCGAGCATCCGGTACGGAAGCTCGACCGAGATCCCGCCGCTTGCGGTACTGATGTTCGCTTCGATCGACTTGATCGCGCCATAGAGCGAGCGGTCGTAGGCGGCGTTCGCGGTATCGACCGAGGTGCGCCAGCCCAGCCAGAACTCGGCGCCAACCACCAGAAGAATCCCCGGCAGCAGCACCATCAGCAGCGCGCGCTTGAGACTCAGGGACATGCCAGGCCCACCCCGGTCACGATGCTTCCAGCAGATAGCCGAGCCCGCGCAGCGTGGTGATCCGCACCGGACTGCCCTCGAGGCGCTTGCGCAACCGGTGGATCAGCACCTCGATCACCTCCGGCGCGACGTCGGCCTCGTCGGGGAATACACGCTCGAGTATCTCGCGTTTCGAAAGCGGCTCCCCGCTGCGCTGAATCAGCGCGCGCAGCACCGCGTGCTCGCGGGGCGAGAGCGCGAGCGCTTCGCCGTCGAGCATGAACTGGCGCGTCGTCGCATCGTAGGCGAGCGAGCCGCAGGAAAAGCGCGGATGCTCGCTGCCGCGGGCGCGCCGGATCAGCGCGACGAGGCGCGCTTCCAGCTCGGCCAATTCGAAGGGCTTGGCGAGAAAGTCGTCCGCACCTTCGTGCAGCGTGCTCACGCGCTCGACGAGCGAGTCGCGTGCGGTGAGAATCAGGATCGGCAGGCGCGCGTCGGCGCCGCGCAATTCAGCAAGCACCTGATGCCCGTCGCGCCCCGGGAGACCCAGATCCAGGATCAGCGCGTCATAGCGTGTCTGCGCGATGCCGGGGCGCACCATGCGCCCGTCGCTGACCCAGTCGACCTGGATGCCGCTCTGCCCAAGCGCGCGCACCAGCCAGGTCGCCAGTTCGGGCTCGTCTTCGGCAAGCAGAACACGCACGGCGCCGCTCAGAACCGGGACAGCCGCCGTCCGAAAGCCTCGACCCGGCCCCAGTTGGTGAACTCGGCCACGGTGTCGAGCGCCGTCGGACCCTTCGTGATCCACATGATGAAGCGGATCATCTGCCGGTCGACGAAACCGTAGAGCGAGTAGTCGATGCGCCCCGCGAACACCTCGACCATGCGCGGGCGCCAGGGGATCTGGCGCAGCAGCTTGACGACGTAGGGGTTGGTGTCCGGGGCGTCCTTTTCGGGCTTGCGCGCGACGACGTTGACCGAAAAGAAGGCGTGCGGCCCCGCATTGAGCAGCTCGGCGTTGTCGTGAATGAAGCGCAGCACCTCGGGCGCGTGCTTGCCGTAGCGGATCCGCGCGCCCACCACGATACGGTCGTACTTGGCGAGCGCACGCACGGGCTTGTCTTCAATCGACACGAGCTCGACCTCGTGGTCGGCCTGCGCGATCACGTCGCGCAGTCGTTCGCAGATCCGGCGGGTTTGCCCGTCGGTGCTCGAGTACAGGATGAGAACGTCGGCCATGGCCTCGAATTCTACCTCCGGGCCGCGCGCACCATGCGCCGACGTCCGGCCGGAATCAGGCGCTCGCCTTGCGTCGGTCCAGGCTGATCGGCCCCGGCCCATAGGCGAAGATCACGAGGAACCCCCCGGCAATCGCGAAGTTCTTGAGGAACATGATCATCTGCATCTGCTGCGCGAAGTCGAGATGGAAGAGCAGCGCGGCGGCGATCAGGACGCGGCCCAGGAACTCGGCGTACGTCTGCAGTCCGTTCATTCGGTCTCTTTCAGGCTGGGGTCGGCAAGTGGTTCAGCGCTCTGTCGCGCGCTTTGTGCAGCGTACCTCAGATGTGCAGCGCGTGGCCCAGCGCGCGCAGCGCCGCTTCCTGCACCGCCTCCCCGAGCGTCGGGTGCGCGTGGATCGTGCCGGCCACGTCCTCGAGCAGCGCGCCCATCTCGATCGAGTGCGAGAACGCGGTGCACAGTTCAGACACGCCGCGGCCCACTGCCTGCCAGCCGACGATCCGGTGGTCGTCGCGACGCGCCACCACCCGTACGAAACCGTCGGCGGCGGAGAGGGTCAGCGCGCGGCCGTTGGCCGCGAAGGGGAACGCCGCGCTCAGGCACTCCTCGCCCGCCTCGGGCGGGCACTTCCCGACCACGACCACCTCCGGATCCGTGAAGCACACGGCCGGGATCGCCACCGGATCGAAACGCCGCTGCCGGCCGGCGACCAGCTCCGCGACCATTTCACCCTGCGCCATCGCGCGGTGCGCGAGCATCGGCTCGCCGGTCAGATCACCGATCGCGTACACGCCGCGCATCGAGGTGGCGCAGCGATCGTCGATCTGGATGAATTGCCCCTGCATGTCGAGCTGCAGCCGCTCGAGTTCCCAGCCGGTGACGCGCGGCCGTCGCCCGACGGCCACCAGCACCGCGTCGGCGCCGAGTTCCGACTCTTTCCCCGCCGCAGAGCGCACCCGCACCGCGTCGCCGGCGTCGTTCATTCCGATGACTTTGGTGGCGAGGTGCACGCCCACGCCCATGCGCTGCAGCGCCGCGGCCACCGGCCGCGTGAGTTCCTCGTCGTAGCCCGGGAGCACCCGCTCGAGCGCTTCGACCACGGCCACCTCCGCGCCGAGCTTGCGGTAGACCGTTCCGAGTTCCAGCCCGATGTACCCGGCCCCGACCACGACCAGGCGCTTGGGCACGCGCTCGGGCGAGAGTGCCTCGGTGGCGGACCACACCTTCCCGCCAAAGGGGAGCGACGGGAGTTCGACCGCCTCCGAGCCGCAGGCAAGCAGCAGGTTCTGGCAGGAGATGCGCACCGCCTCGCCCTCGCCCTGCACTTCGACGGTCTTGCCGTCCAGAATCCGTGCCCAGCCCTTCACCACGGTCACATGGTGCTTCTTCAGGAGCGCCCCGACACCGCCGGTGAGCCGCGCGACGATCCCGTCCTTCCATTGCACGGTCTGCGCGACGTCGATGCGCGCGGACGCGGTGCGGATGCCCATCGACGCGCCGGACCCGTCGCCTGCCGCGAGGTGACGCACGCGATCGTACTCGTCGGCGGCGTGGATCAGTGCCTTCGACGGGATGCACCCGACGTTCACGCAGGTGCCGCCGAGCTTCTGCGCTTCGACCAGCACGGTCGCGACGCCCAGCTGCGCGGCGCGGATTGCCGCGACGTAGCCGCCGGGGCCGCCTCCGATCACAAGCAGGGTGGTGGTTTGTGTCTGCATGGTGCCTGGCTCCCGATTCGTCTTCGTGCGCGCTTGCGTCTAGGAAAGGAACAGCGTGGCGGGGCTCTCGAGGTAGCCGCGCAGCGCCTGCACGAACTCGGCCCCGTCGGCGCCGTCCACCACCCGGTGGTCGAACGAGGACGAGAGGTTCATCATCAGCCGCGGCACGACGGCTCCGGCCCGGATCATCGGTCGCTCGACGATCCGGTTGACGCCGACGATCGCCACCTCGGGGTGGTTGATGATCGGGGTCGAGACGATGCCGCCGGTCGCGCCCAGACTCGAGATCGTGATGGTCGATCCGGAGAGTTCGTCACGGCTCGCCTTGCCCTCGCGTGCCGCCTGCGCGAGCCGCGCGACCTCGGCGGCACTCTCCCAGGGGTCGAGCATCTCGGCATGGCGCACCACGGGCACCATCAGCCCCGATGGCGTCTGCGTTGCGATGCCGATGTGCACCGCGCGGTGTCGCGACAGCACGCCGCCATCGTCGTCGTAGCGCGCGTTGACCTGTGGAAAATCGCGCACCGCGAGCACGATCGCGCGCATCAGGAAAGGCAGCACGGTGAGCTTCGCGCGCTCCCCGGCATGCGTGGCGTTCAGGCGCGCGCGCAGCGCCTCGAGTTCGGTGACGTCGAGTTCCTCGACGTAGCTGAAGTGCGGGATGCGTCGCTTGGCTTCCTGCATCTTCTGCGCGATCTTGCGACGCAGCCCGATCACCGGCACTTCGTCGACGCCGTGGCGCTGCGCGTAACGCATGTCGGCCTCGCCGGGACCGCGGGTCTGGCGCTCGGCATAGGCGTCCAGATCGTCGTGGAGCACCCGGCCGGCTGGGCCGGTGCCGGGGACGAAGCGCAGTTCGATGCCCATCTCCAGCGCGCGTCGGCGCACGGCGGGGGAGGCGAGCGCTCGCTCGCCCGCGCGCAGTGTCGCCACTGCGTGGTCCGGCGTGGGGCGCGTTGCCAACGCTGCGCGCGCGGCAGCAGGACCGGCGGCTGGGCGGGGCGCGGCGGATCGTTGCGCCTCGGGCGGCGCGACTCGCGCCGGCGCGGCGGACGCGGCCTGGGGCGCACTCATCTGCGGAGCTGGTGCGGACTTCGCTGGCTTCGCTGGCGGGGGAGCGGGAGCCGACGTGGCCGGTTTCGCGGCTGCGACAGCAGGCGAATCGGCGCTGCCGGCACCCTCGATTTCGATCCGGATCAGCGCGCTGCCCACCGCCATCACTTCGCCCGCCTGGCCACCGAGTTCCAGCACCTTGCCGCTCACCGGGGAGGGGATTTCGACGGTGGCCTTGTCGGTCATCACGTCGGCGACTACCTGGTCCTCGGTCACGGCGTCGCCCGGGGCGACGTGCCAGGCCACGAGTTCGACCTCGGCGATCCCTTCGCCGATGTCGGGCATCTTGATGATATGAACACCCATGTCAGCCCTCCATGACCCGGCGCAACGCCGCACCGACCCGGTCCGGGCCGGGGAAATAGGCCCACTCCTGCGCGTGCGGATACGGGGTATCCCAGCCGGTCACCCGCTCGATGGGCGCTTCGAGGTGGTAGAAGCAGTGCTCCTGAACGAGCGCGATCAGCTCGGCCCCGAAACCGCTGGTGCGCGTGGCCTCGTGCACGACCACGCAGCGCCGCGTCTTTTGCACCGAGTCGATGAGCGTCGCGAGATCGAGCGGCCAGATGCTGCGCAGGTCGATGATCTCGGCATCGATCCCGGTCTCGGCTGCCGCGGCTTCCGCGACGAAGACCATCGTGCCGTAGGTGATCACCGTGACGTCGGCACCGGCGCGAAACACGGAAGCGCTCTCCAGCGGAACGGTGTAGTAGCCCTCGGGAACCTCGCTCAGGCGATGCTTGGACCACGGTACGGATGGGCGCTCGTGGTGCCCGTCGAAGGGACCGTTATAGAGCCGCTTGGGCTCGAGGAAAATCACCGGGTCGTCATTTTCGATCGAGGCGATCAGCAGGCCCTTGGCGTCGTACGGATTCGACGGCATCACCGTGCGGATTCCGCAGACCTGGGTGAACATGGCTTCTGGACTCTGGCTGTGCGTCTGTCCGCCGTAGATGCCGCCGCCGCAGGGCATGCGGATCGTGATCGGTGCGATGAACTCGCCCGCCGAGCGGTAGCGCAGGCGCGCGGCCTCCGAGACGATCTGGTCGGTCGCCGGGTAGACGTAGTCCGCGAACTGAATTTCGGGTACGGGGCGCAACCCGTAGGCGCCCATACCGACTGCGACGCCGACGATTCCGCCCTCGGCGATCGGCGCGTCAAAGACCCGCGACGTGCCGTACTTCGCCTGCAATCCTTCGGTGCAGCGGAACACGCCGCCGAAGTAGCCGACGTCCTCGCCGAAGATCACTACGTCGGGATCGCGCTCGAGCATCACGTCCATCGCGGAGCGCAGCGCCTGGATCATTGTCATCGTGGCCACGGTCAGACTCCCGACTGTTGACGCTGCCGGCGCAAGTGCTCCGGCATGTCCTTGAAGACATCCTCGAACATGGTCGCCGCACTCGGGATCGGACCCGTGGCGAGCGTGCCATAGCTCTCGGCCTCCTTCTGCGCGGCGCGCACTTCCGCCTCGATCTCCTCCCCGGCCTTGCTGTGCTGCTTCTCCGACCAGGCGCCCAGGTGGATCAGGTGACGCTTGAGCCGCATGATCGGGTCACCCAGCGGGAAGCGCTCCCAGTCGTCGCTGGGGCGGTACTTGGAGGGGTCGTCCGAGGTCGAGTGCCCGCCGCCGCGATAGGTGACCCACTCGATCAGCGTCGGACCGAGGTTGCTGCGTGCGCGCTCGATCGCCCACTGCGAGGCGGCGTAGACGGCGAGGAAGTCGTTGCCGTCGACGCGCAGCGAAGCAATCCCGTTGCCCAGTCCGCGCGCGGCGAAGGTGGTCGCCTCGCCCCCCGCGATGCCCTGGAAGGTCGAGATCGCCCACTGGTTGTTGACGACGTTGAGGATCACCGGCGCGCGGTACACGGCGGCAAAGGTGAGTGCGTTGTGGAAGTCCGCTTCCGCCGTCGAGCCGTCGCCGATCCAGCCCGAGGCGATCTTCGTGTCTCCCTTGATCGCCGAGGCCATCGCCCAGCCGACAGCCTGGATGTACTGGGTGGCGAGGTTCCCCGACAGCGAGAAGAAACCCGCGCGGCGCACCGAGTAGAGCACCGGCATCTGGCGTCCCTTGAGCGGGTCACGCTCGTTGGAGAAGGCCTGGCACATCAACTCCACTAGCGGGACATCGCGGGCCATCAGCAGACCCTGCTGGCGGTAGGTCGGGAAACACATGTCGTCATCGCGCAGCGCCAGCGCGTGGGCGACCGAAATGGCCTCCTCGCCCAGCGACTGCATGTAGAACGAGAGCTTCTTCTGGCGCTGTGCGACGAGCATGCGCGCGTCGAAAATGCGCGTCTTGATCATCGCGCGCAGGCCGCGGAGCAGCAGCGCCGGCTCCACCTGCGGGGCCCACGGACCGAGTGCCTTGCCCTCGTCGTCGAGCACCCGGATCAGCGTGAACGCGAGGTCGCTCATCTTCTTGGCCGATGCGTCCACCTTGGGGCGACGCACCTCGCCGGGCGGCGACAGGTGCAGGTACGAGAAGTCGGTGTCGTGTCCGGGTCGTCCCGTCGGCTCGGGGACGTGCAGGCTCAGCGGCCTGGGCTCGGGCGCAGTGCGGGCTGCGCCGCCGTTGGCTTTGCTGCTCATCGATCTCCTCCCGCGCGATCGTGTCGCGCGTATGAACGTCGTTCATCGGCACGTCGCAGCCGGTAGGCTGGACGGCACGGTTGCCGGGCACCGAAATAGTGGCTCCGGCGCGCTGCGCTGACGCAGGCCAAGGCCCATGCCTGCGGGCGGGACGACAAGCGTGCCCCTGTTTGAAGTATATCCGGCCGCGGGCTACGCGCCCCCGGAAACGAGGTGAATTCCGCCGCGCAGCAGCGATACGGTGACCTGGGCGTCGGTCTGCAGCGCGAGGCGAGCGGCAACCAGCGCCGTAACGCTCAGCGAGAGCGGCTTCGCGGGCGCGTGCAGCGGCACAAGCGTGAGCAGCACGTTCTCGCCCAGCGGCATCATCCGTGCCAGCCGACACGCAACCGGGTTGCCGCGTGCGCTGGTCGAGGGCTTGTCGCGCCGATGGATGACAATGTGGCTCGACGGGATCACCCAGGCGCAGGGCGCCCCGGCGGCCACCTGGGGCTGGAGACGCGCTTCCAGACGCATGCCCTCCCAGCGCAGCACGCTCAGGTCCGCGGCCGGATCGTGCATCTCGACAGTGGCATCGAAGACGTTCTTCATGGCCACCAGCCGCGCCACCTCGAGCGAGACCGGCCGCGTCATCACCTCGTGTGGAGTGCCGGTCTGCAAGGTGACGCCATGATGCAGCACGCTCATGTGATCGGCGAGCATCGCCGCCTCGTGCAGCGAATGGGTGACCAGCACCACCGGGATGTGCAGTTGCCCGCGCAGGCTCGCCAACTCCTCGTAGAGCCGCTCGCGCGTCACCTGGTCCACTGCCGAGAAGGGCTCGTCGAGCAGCAGCACGCGTGGGTCGCGCGCCAGCGCGCGGGCCAGCGCGACGCGCTGCTGCTGGCCACCCGAGAGCCTCCCGGGTCGGCGCGACTCGAAGCCGCCGAGATTCACCGAGGCCAGCAGTTCGGCGGCCCGCAACTCGCGCTGCGGGCGCGCCCCCGGCGGCACCGCCTCGAGCACGTTCTCGAAGGCCGACAAATGCGGGAACAGCGCGTAGCTCTGGAACACGAAACCGGCGCGGCGCTGGCGCGCCGGTACGCGAATCCCGGCGTCCGAGTCCAGCCAGGTCTCGCCGCCCACCCGCACGCTGCCGCGCGCGCCTCGGTAGATCCCGGCGATGGTCTTGAGCACCGTCGACTTGCCGCTCCCCGAGGGCCCGACCAGGGCCAGGGTCTCGCCCGGGCGGCAGGAGAGCTGCACATCGAGCGGGATCGGCGCGCTCTGGTGGATGCGGACTTCAAGCATGGGCATTGCGGCGGCGGCGAGCCAGCGCGTTGGTGGTCGCCAGCGTCACCAGGCAGAGCACGAGCAGCACCGCCGACATCACGCCCGCAGCCTGCATGTCGAAGGACTGCACGCTGTCATAGATCGAGATCGCGATCGTGCGGGTCTCGCCGGGAATACTGCCGCCCACCATCAGCACCACGCCGAACTCGCCGAGCGTGTGCGCGATCGTCATGATCATTCCCGAAACGATTCCCGGCCACGCGAGCGGCAGCTCGATGCGCCAGAGCGTGCGCCAGCGCGAGAGCCCGCAGCACGCAGCGGCTTCGCGCACCTCGGGTGCGATCGACTCGAAGGCACGCTGCATCGGCATCAGCGTGAACGGGATGTTGAAGATGACCGATCCGACCAGCAGCCCCGCGAAGGAGAACACCAGGGGACCGCCGGTCAGCTGTTCCCACAGCTGGCCGATCGGCGAGCCCGCACCCATCACCACCAACAGGTAGTAGCCCAGCACCGTCGGCGGGAGCACGAGCGGGAGCGCCAGCGCGGCTTCCAGCAGCGCCTTGCCGCGGAACTCGCGAAAGGCGATCAGGCGCGCCGCGTAGATGCCCAAGGGGAGCAGCACGGCCGCCGTGGCCAGTGCCAGCAGCAGCGAAACGCGCAGTGCGGCCCAGTCCATGGGTGCTTACCCTCCCCCCGGCAGCGCGAAGCCGTGGCGCTGCAGCACCGCCCGGCCGGCCGGCCCGCTGATCCAGGCGTAGAAGGCCCGCGCGGTGTCCCCGGCACGCCTGGTGAGAACCATGCGCTGGCGCAGCGGCGCGTGGCTGCTCTCTGGCAGCAGTACGTAGCGCCCGGCGCGCGCCACAGCGGGTGACATCGCCAGCGATAGCGCGAAGATGCCGCCTTCGACCGACCCGGACGCGCTGAACTGGGCGGCCTGCGAGACGTTTTCGCCCAGCACCAGCCGCGGCCGCACCACGTCCCAGAGCCGCGCGTTCTCCAGCGCCTCGCGCGCCGCGCGGCCGTACGGCGCGTGCTCCGGGTTCGCGATCGCGAACTTGCGCAGACTCCCCTCATCGATCATGCGGCGCAATCCATCGAGTCCGTCCTCGAGCCGCAGCGACGAGCCGTTCGGAGCGTAGAGCACGATCCGCCCGATCGCGTAGAGCGCCCCGTCGTCGACGGTCAGTCCGCGGCGCGAAAGCTCGAAGACGAAGTGCTCGTCGGCCGACAGGAACACCTCGAAGGGTGCCCCCTGCTGGATCTGGCGCATGAAGTTGCCCGACGAACCATAGACGGGGCGCACCGTCCGGCCAGTGTCTTTCCGGAAGAGCCCGATCGCCTCGTCGAGCGCGAACTTCAGATCCGACGCCGCCGCCACCGGGGGGGCATCCTGTGTCGCGGCCCGCAGCGGAAACGCGCAAACGAGGAGCAGTGCCGCGAAGCGGGCGATGGCGGACGGGATCATGGAATGGAAGAGTATCCGAAGCGCCGGCTTGCTGCCGACCTGGCGACGCTTCTGTCGATCACCGCGCCGCGCGGAACGCCCGGCGCAAACCCTTTCGCTGTGCGGGTCTCGGGCCGGAGACCGGCGTATCATGGAGAGGTATTCCATCGTCACGGGGAACGCGCTTCCCCAACCCTGCTCCCATGCCCGCGAATCCCCCTCACCCGCACCACGACCGCGCCCAGTCGGCCGGCGAAGAGATCGCCAACAGCGTCAGCCACGGTGTCGGCCTGCTCGGCGCGATCGTCGGAACTCCGTTCCTGATCGTCGCCGCCCTCGAGCGCTTCGACGCCACCAGCGTCGTCGCCGTGAGCATCTTCGCGGCATCGATGCTCGTCCTCTACCTGGCCTCGACGCTCTACCACGCGATCCCGCACCGGCGCGCCAAGGCGATCCTCCGGTTTTTCGACCATGGTGCGATCTACCTGCTGATCGCCGGAACCTACACGCCCTTCACGCTCGGCGCACTGCGCGGTCCGTGGGGCTGGACGATGCTGGTGCTGATTTGGTCGCTGGCGATCTTCGGAATCACCGCCAAGTTGTTCGTGGGCATGCGCTACCCGCGGCTCTCGACCTGGCTTTACCTGGGAATGGGCTGGATCGTGCTGATCGCGATCGAGCCGATGTGGCGCAACGTGCCGGGCTGGGGGCTCTTCTGGCTCTTCGCCGGCGGCATGGCCTACACGCTGGGCGTGGTTTTCTATGCGACCGACCACCGAATCCGCTATCACCACTTCATCTGGCACCTGTTCGTGCTGACCGGCACCACCTGCCACTACTTTGCGGTGCTCTGGTACGCCTCCTGACTCGCTTCTTCGCTGGGCAGCGGCACCGTCACGACCACGGAATGCTCGCGCCGGTCGTCGGCGAGATTGATCCAGTCGCTTTCGCGCCCGGCTCCGTCGAAAGTGATGTGGATCGCATCCGCTGCCCGATCATCGGCGGCCACGATCGCGATGAAATAGGACGTTTCCCGGTAGCGGTAGCGCACCTGGAACGATTTCCATCCGGGGCGCAGGATCGGCGCGAAATGCAGCTTCTCCCCCTCGAGCCGCAACCCGAGCAGGGACTCGAGGACCAGCCGGTACATCCACGCCGCCGAACCCGTGTACCACGTCCAGCCGCCGCGCCCGACATGGGGCGCGACCGCGTAGACATCGGCGGCGACCACGTAGGGTTCGACCCGGTAGGTCGCGACCGCTTCCGGGTTGCGGGCGTGCCCGATCGGATTGATCAGGTCGAAAACTTCCCAGGCCCGTGCGCCATCGCCGAGCGCCGCAAAGGCCATCGCCGCCCACACCGCCCCATGCGTGTACTGACCGCCGTTTTCCCGAACGCCCGGGACGTACCCGCGGATGTAGCCGGGGTCGAGATCGGAATGATCAAAGGGCGGGTCGAGCAGCTTGACGATGGCCGCGTCGCGCTGCACCAGCCGGCGCTCCAGCGACTTCATTGCCGTGCGCGCGCGCTGCGGGTCGGCCGCCCCCGAGAGCACCGCCCAGCTCTGCGAAATCGCGTCGATCTGACACTCGTCGTTGCCGGCTGATCCCAGCGGCGTGCCGTCGTCGAAGTAGGCGCGGCGATACCACGCGCCGTCCCAGCCATGCTCCTCGAGGCACTTCGCGAGCTGTTCCCGCTCGTCCTCGCAATGCTGCGCAAACGCGCGATCGCCGCGGCGACGGGCCAGTCCCGCGAAGCGCTCGAGCAGTTCGTAGAGGAAAAAGCCCAGCCACACGCTCTCGCCCCGGCCCTCGATACCGACGAGGTTCATCCCGTCGTTCCAGTCGCCCGAGCCCATCAACGGCAGGCCGTGCACGCCGCGATGCAAGCCGCGCAAAATCGCGCGCACGCAATGCTGGTAGAGGGGCGCGATCTCATCCGAACGCTCGGGCAGGTCGTAGTAGGAGTCCTCGCCCGGGGGTACCGCGCGCCCGGCGATGAATTCCACCGGTTCGTCGAGCACGGCGTAGTCCCCCGTCGCATTGACATAGCGCCAGGTCGCCGCGGGGAGCCACAGGAAGTCGTCCGAGCATTGCGTTCGCACGCCACGGCCATGCGGCGGGTGCCACCAGTGCTGCACATCCCCTTCGACGAACTGGCGACCGGCGCAGCGCAGCAACTGCTCGCGCAGCACCAGCGGCGCCGCGTGAACCATCGCCATGGCGTCCTGCAGCTGATCGCGAAAACCGAACGCACCGCCGGACTGGTAGAAGCCGCTGCGCGCCCAGAGTCGGCACGCCAGCGTCTGATAGAGCAGCCAGCCGTTCACCAGAAAGTCCACCGCCGGGTCCGGCGTCTGCACCTGCACGGTTCCGAGCAGCCGCTGCCAATAGGCCTGCTGCGCTTCGAGCGCCTCAAGCGCCGCCGCACTGCCCTGGTGGCGGCGCACCAGCGTGCTCGCGAGATCCGCGCCGCGCCGGCCCGCCACCCCGAGCAGGAAGACGATCTCGCGCTCCTCGCCGGGCGCGAGTTCGAATGCGACCTGAATCGCCGCGCATGGATCCAGCCCCGCACCGATTCCGCCGGAGAGCCGTTGCCGCGAGAGCGCGGCGGGCGCGCGCAGCGTGCCGTTGCGTCCGATGAATTCGCGCCGATCGCCGGTGACGGTGCGACCGGGCTCGGCGGCGTCGAAGAACGCCACCCGATCGGCGAACTCGGTGTTGTACGGATTGCGCGCGAAGATCGCCCCGCTTCCCGGATCGATCTCGGTGGTCACATGCATTGCCGTGCGCGGCACCAGGTCGCCGAGCACCCACTCGACGTAGCCGGTCGCCGAAAGGCGGCGCACATGCGGGGAATCGTTGCGCAGCCGCAGGACCGAGAAGCGCACCGACGTTTCGAGCGCCACGTAGACCCAGAGCTGCGAGTCGATGCCTTCCTCCTCGTGCTCGAATACGCTGTAACCGAAGCCGTGGCGACACCGGTATCCGGTCTTTCCCGGCGTCGGCCACGGAGTTGGCGACCAGACCGCGCCCGTTTCCTCATCACGCAGGTAGAACGCCTCGCCTGCTGCGTCGCACACCGGGTCGTTGCTCCAGGGCGTGAGCCGGAACTCGTGCGCGTTCTCGCTCCAGGTATAGGCGGCTCCCGCTTCGGAGATCACGGTGCCGAACGACGCATTGGCCAGCACGTTGACCCACGGCGCGGGCGTCGTCACCCCCGGCGGGAGATCGATCACGTACTCACGGCCATCCGCCGAAAAGCCCCCGGTTCCGTTGAAAAGAACCAGTCCTGCGCCCGCCACCGGGACGGGTCGCGGCGGGCTCCACGGCGGCGTCGCGAGACGGGTCGGAGCGAACTGCCCGATCCGCACCGTGCGCGCCGGAACACGGTCCATCTGCTCGGCCAGCGTTCCCCAGGCATCGTTGATCACGACCCGCGCCACGGCCTGGAACAGGATGCGGTCCTCTTCCGAGATCTGCTCGGCGCGGCGCACGAAAATGCCACCCGGACGATCCATCATGTGGGCCTTGATGCCGACCGCGCTCAGCCCGATGATCTGCTCCTGGAGCAACTGCCGGTAGCCGGCACGGTCCTCGTTCCAGATGACGAGGTCCACCAGGAGTCCCTTCGAGCGCCAGTACGCGTGGGCCTGGACGAGCTGGCGCGCCAGGGCGATGTTGGCGGCGTCACTGATGCGCAGCAGCACGATCGGCAGGTCACCCGAGATCGCGTAGCCCCACAACCCCGATTGCCCGCGGCGATTGCGCACGAGGATCGCCGGATCGACCCGCAGTGCCGTCCCCGCATAGAGGACCGCACCGGCGAGCCGCCCATAGATCTGCGCCTCGGCCTCCGTCGAGTTGAGCTGTCGCAGGCCGACCTGCGCGTGCGTCCAGGCCATCTCGAGAACCCGGTCGGCAAGGCGCCGGTCCCGGTACTTTTCGACGAGCCGGAGCGCCGCGTCGCGATCTTCGGCGACGCCGAGCACGAAGTCGAGCGACACGGACTCGTCGGGCGCCAGGGTGATTCGGTGACGGATCGCGACGATCGGGTCGAGCACCGACCCGGCAGAACCGCCCAGCGCACCCGCCGCCGCGCGGGCGGCGTCCGAGGCGAGCAGTGCCGCCGGTGCCGCGACCGAATTGCCCCGTCCGATGAACGCCGAACGATCGGTTTCAAAGGAAAAGTGGCTCGATTCGGCGCCGTGCACGGCCAGCAGATGCAGCAGCCACGGGGTGGGCTCGCCGCGCGAGCGCGCCCGGCGATGGCACAGGATCGCTTCGTACTGCGCGACGATCTCGGTCTGCACGAAAAGGTTGCTGAACGCGGGGTGCAGCGCGTCGGCGGCGTCGGGGCCGAGCACCACCTCGGCGTAGCTGGTCACCTCGAGCGTGCGCGTCGACTGTCCCCAGTTGGTCAGGTGAATCCGCCGCAGCTCAATGTCGTCCTCGGGCGAGACGACGATCTCCGTGTGCGTCTGCAAGTCGCCGTCGCGTCGGCGGAACTCGGCGCGCCCTTCGGAGAAGACCGCCTCGTAGTGATCGGCCGGGGCCGTGGTCGGCTGGTGCGCGACCGACCAGACGGCACCGCTTTGCACGTCGCGCAAATAGCAGAAGACGCCCCACGCGTCGCGGGTGCCGTCCTCGCGCCAGCGCGTGAGCGCAAGCTCCTTCCACTGGCTGCGCCCCCCACCGGCATTAGTCACCATCACGTGGTAGTTGCCGTTGGAGAGCAGCTGGACTTCGGGCGCCGGGGTATCGGGGCTGCGCAGCACGCGCACCGAGGTCTCCTCGGGTTTCGTCGCGGCGTGCACGTCGGCGAGCGCCGGCGCACGCAGGAAGTGCGTCTGCGTCTTGGGAACGCGCTCGTAGAGCAGCGGCAGCGTCGCCCGCAGCGACGCGTCGGCCTCGAACCGGCGCTGCATGGCGTCGCCGCACAGCACATTCCCGATCGACAGCAGGCTCATCCCCTGGTGGTGGGCCATGAAGGAGCGAACCACCGCGGAACGCTGCCCGCGCGGTATTCGCGCAGGCGTGTAGTCGATCGCTTCGTAGAACCCGAAGCGCCCCATGTAGCCTTCCTCGGCGAGGCGCTCGAGATTGCGGCAGGCGAGTCCGGGTTCGACCATCAGCGCCAGCGCGCTGGCGTAGGGAGCGACGACCAGATCGTCGGCGAGGCCGCGCTTGAATCCGGTCCCGGGCACGCCAAACGAACGGTACTGGTAGTTGAGTTCCGCATCGACGAAGTAGTAGCCCGACTCCGACATCCCCCAGGGGATCGAGCGTTTTCGCGCATAGCTGATCTGGCGCGCGATGGCAGCATGGTAGGTCTGCTCGAGCAGCGTGTTCTCGCACGAGGGCATCGTCAGCAGCGGCATCAGGTACTCGAACATCGAGCCGCTCCAGGACATCAGGATCGGGCCGTCGCCCGTGTCCACCAGCAAGCGCCCCAGAGAAAACCAGCTCTCCTGCGGAAGTTCGCCCTGCGCGATCCCGACGAAGGTCGCGAGCCGCGCCTCGGAAGCCAGCAGATCGTAGTAGCTGGCGTCGCGCCGATGCTCTTCGGCGTTGTAGCCGATCGCCAGCAGGTGGCGCGAGTGGTCGTAGAGAAATTCGTAGTCGATCTGCGCGAGGCTGCCTGCCACGGCGGCGAGCCGCTCCACGTCGGCGATGCGCTCCACGGCCCACGCACAAACCCGCGCGACAGCCGCCTCGGCGTCCGCCCTGCCTGCCACGTCATCTGCGACGCTTCCCGGAAATGCGGCGCGGCCCGCGGCCCCGCGCGCCAGTTGCCGCAGGCTCGGGATCGCCTCAGTCCAGCGCTCGGCGACTTCCGCCAGAGGCGCCAGCTCGTCGAGCGCCGCGCGGCACTGGCGCTCGAGCGCCTTCGCCCAACGTTCGAACTCGTGCGGCCCGGTCGTGGCCAACCTGGCATTATCGTCGACGGCGCCAGGCGCCACCGTTGCGGCTGCCCGGAGGCGCTCGGCGATTTCGGTCAGGTGGCCGAACCGGGCGAAGGCAGCGGGAATCCCCGCGGGGGGATCGGCGCGCGCCGAGCGCAGCGCGGCATCGAACTCCTCCAGCAACTTGAAGCGCGACGGGTCGCCGGCAACCTCCGCCAGGACGCGCGCCGCATCGTCCAGCCCGTCGAGAACGCTCGCCGCAAACAGCGGCGCATCGGGAAGCGCCAGCAGTCCCTGGCGCAGCGTCAGCAGATGCGCCGCGAGATTGCCGCTGTCCACGGTCGAGATGTAGCGCGGCGCCAGCGGGTGCAGCGTGCGGGTGTCGTACCAGTTGTAGAAGTGGCCGCGCTGACGCTCCAGCCCCAGCATTGCGTCGAGCGAGCGAGCGCTTCGCTCGATCAGAGCCGAGACGCCGATATAGCCGAAGTCCCAGGCCGACAGATTGGCCAGCAGCGACAGGCCCATGTTGGTGGGCGAGGTACGATGCGCCACCTTCTCGGCGGGGTGCTCCTGGTAGTTGTCCGGCGCGAGCCAGTGATCGTCGGCGGTCACGAAAGTGTTGAAGAACTCCCAGGTTCGCCTGGCCGCCGCGCGCAGGAACAGCCGTTTCGTGTCCGAAAGTCGCGCCGGAATGCGCCCGCGCACCTGGCCGAGCCGCCACGCGATCCCGGGCGCGAGCATCCAGAGCACAAGGATCGGCACAGCCGCCACGACGGCATCGGGCCGCGACACGAGAAGCCCCGTCCCGATAGCGAGCGCGCTTGCCGGAGCGAACCACATCGCGCGCAGGGTCGCCCCGAGGGTGGTTCTCTCGCCGTCGTGTGCTGCAAACGGTTGCCACTGCAGCAGCCTGCGCCGCGTCACGACCAGGCGAACCATCGCGCGCACCGCGGCATCCAGCGTGAAGTAGGCCTCGTGTGGCAGGGTCGCCAGCGAGAACGCGGCGTGCGCGAGTCGGCGCCCGAGCGTGCGCAGCGCCACCGCGAGATGGTGGCGCGAGCGGGGTTCGTCGCCACGCCGCAGCGCCTCGAGCAGGCCTGCGGCGAGCGGCTGCACCAGCGCGATGCCCACGAGCGCGCCGGTCCAGAACCACGGCTGCGGCAGGACGAACCAGCCCAGCGGCGCGAGAACGGCAAGCGCCACGCTCGCCATCGTGCGGCGCAGGTTGTCGAGGATCTTGCCCACCGAGAGCGCCGACAGCGGATTGCGCTGCCACCCTCCGCCGGGTCCGCTCACCCACGGCAGCACCCAGCCTGCGATCTGCCAGTCGCCGCGCACCCAGCGATGGCGGCGCCGCACGTCGGCACCGTAGTCGGTCGGGCAATCCTCGAAGAGCTCGACATCGCTGAGCAGCCCCGAACGCGCATGGCAGCCTTCGATCAGGTCGTGGCTCAGGATCCGGTTTTCCGGAAAACGCCTGCCCACCGAGCGGTCGAAGGCTTCGACGTCGTAGATCCCCTTGCCGACGAACGAGCCTTCGGCGAAGAGGTCCTGATAGATGTCCGACACGGCACGCGTGTAGGGATCGATCCCCGCTTCGCCGGCGCACAGCCGGGCGTAGGGCGATCGGTTCGCACAGGGCAGGTTCACGCTGACGCGCGGCTGCAGGATGCCGTAGCCCTGGATGACGCAATCCCGATGCGCGTTGTAGCCCGGACGGTTGAGCGGATGGGCCATCGCGCCGACCATCTGGTGGGCGGTGTCGCGCGGCAGCTGCGTGTCCGTGTCGAGCGTGATCACGTAGCGCGCGCCCACGAATGCGCCCGCGTCGCCCACCACGACCGAGAATTCGTCCGACACCCCGTCAATCAGCAGCGCGTTGAGCGCAGCCAGCTTGCCGCGCTTGCGCTCGTAACCCATCCAGCATTGTTCGGAATCATTCCAGCGCCGCGCGCGGTGCAACAGCACGAAACGCGTGTCCGAAGCACTCGGGTAGCGCGCATTGAGTGCCGCGATCCCGTCGCGCGCCTGCGCGATCAGGACCTCGTCGCCCGGCATGGTCTGCTGCGGCGCGTCGAGCAGGTCGGTGAGCAGCGCGAAGTACAGGTGCTCATCGCGGTTGGCAAGAAAACGCACCTCGAGCCCGTCGAGCAGGCGCTCGATGTGCGGGGCGGAGTCGAGGAGCGACGGCACCGCCACGATCGTCCGGCACCCGGCGTGGATGCCGGCCGAGAAGTCCAGGCGCGGCAGCACGCGCGGCGGTACCCACAGCGCCAGGAGCGAATTGACCACCCCGATGGCGAGCGGACTCGTGGCCAACATCACGAGCAGCGCGAGCGCGGCGAGCGCCGGGGCGGAAAGCGCGCCGGCGCCGCCGGCGGCGAGCAGCACGGCGGCCAACCCCATCGTGAGCGCAAGCGAGGCGCCGACGTAGAGCACCAGCGGGCTGCGCCCTGCGAGTCGGCGCAGCCGCCTGCGCCAACCCAGCCGGCAGCCCAGCTCCCGCTCGAGCGATTCGATGCCCTCGGCGACCAGGTAACAGCCCACATGGGCCCGCCGGTCTGCGTCACCGACCTCGTCCCGCGCGCGCTCGGCCAGTGCGACGACCGCGAGGGCAGCATCCAGTTCCGTCTGCGCACTGCCGGCGGCAACGCGTTCGATCACGTGTCGATAGGCGTCGCGCGTGGCGAAATCCATGTCGCTGTACGCACGCGCCGGGTCCCCACGCAAGACCTGCTCCACCTGGCTCAGCGTCTCGACGAATTCGCGCCAGTCGCTCGCCCCGATGAAACGCAGACTGCCGATGGTGTTGCTCACCGACACCTGATCCGCAGACTGCTCCTGGCTGGCGGCAACCACCAGGTGTTCGATCGACTGGCCGGTGTCGGCCAGGCGCTGCTCAATCCAGCTGATGGGCAGCGACAAGGCCGGGCTGCGCCCCTGGAGCCGGCGCGCGAGCTCGGCAACAAAGGCCGCGCTCATCGGCGGGTTCGCGCGCGCCATGTCCGCGATGACGACGATCAGGTTCTTCGGGTCGTGCTCGACGGTGCTGATCAACCCGTCGGCCCACTCGGCCGCGAAATCCTGGTCCACGCGCGCGGCGGAGATGCGCAGGGCGGCGCGGCGCAGGTTCTCGATCAGGGCGAGCCGCAGCATGATCGGGATCGCCCACAGCTCGCCCAGGCGCAGCTGCGCACCCTCCTGATAGGCAGCGACGAAGCGACTCAGGCTCTCGGTGTCGACGCGCCCATCGCCGTGCGAGACGGCTTCGAGGGCGAGCTCGTAGACCCGCGGCACGGGCCCGCTGTCTGCGTTGCGTCCGTTGGCGAGGCAGGGCAGCTCCCGGCTGTAGCCGCGCGGCAAGTGCCGCTGCGCCATCCGGATCTGTTCCTCGATCAGGTAATAGTTGTCGAGCAGCCACTCGGCGGCCGGAGCGATCGGGCGCTCGGCCTGAACGGCTGCCGTCAGGAGGCTCGTTACCTCGGCGAGAATCTCGCGGTTCTCGGCGAGCCGCCGCAACAGGCCACCCTGGGAATGCGCGCTGCCGAGCCGGTGCGCCGCCGCGAGTGCGCGCCCGTGGCGTGCCATCTGCTCCGAGTTGAAGAGCTCGGCGCGCAGCGGAAGCTCACCGTCGTTCGGGATGCCGGGCGGCAGTGCCCCCCCGCGACCGGCGCTCCACCGGTGCAGAAAATCGAGGAACGCCGTCGGCAACCCTTTCACGTCACGTGTCCTCTCGTGGAGCCGCTTCCGGCAAGGTAGAGCCGATTCCCGGCCCGCCGCCCGCGCAGCAAGAACATCGGCTGGGAAATCGCCGAAGGGCTCAGTGTGAACCAGTGATCATTGTAGGGTGCGTGCCCGACGTTGACGAAACCGGCGTCGGCACGCCGCCCGCCATCGCTTTCTTCAGGGGGCTTTCCGGACGCCGCGAACTAACGGATGCCCAGCATCTTGTGGGTCTGCAGGCTGAGCCGCCAGCGTGGATGCGAGAGGCAGTAGGCGAGCGCGTCGCGCGTGTATTCGTCGCGCCGCGGCCCGTCCATCGGCTGCAGCAGGAAATGGCGAAACGCGAGCTCGGTGAAGCGCTCGGGCAGCGCATCGGGCTGCGGGTAGACGAGCTTGAGTTCGTCGCCGCTGCACTGCGCAAGCGCAGCGCCCGCCTTGGGGCTGACGCACAGCCAGTCGATGCCCGCCGGTGCGGCAATCGTCCCGTTGGTCTCCACCGCAATCTCGAAGTCATGCCCGTGCAGCGCGGCAATGAGCGCCGCGTCGAGTTGCAGCAGCGGCTCGCCCCCCGTGCATACGACGAAAGCCCCCACTCCAGCCGGCCAGTGTCGGGCGATCACCGCGGCGAGATCTGCTGCGTCGGCGTACTTGCCGCCGGCCGTGCCGTCGGTGCCCACGAATTCCGTGTCGCAGAAGCGGCACACCGCAGCGGCGCGATCTTCCTCCCGGCCGCTCCACAGGTTGCATCCGGCGAAGCGGCAGAACACCGCCGGACGCCCGGCCTGCGCACCCTCGCCCTGCAGCGTATAGAAGATCTCCTTGACCGCGTAGGCCACTATGGCTCCCGCGCGACGAGCGCGGCCGCGGACGGCTCGTTCCAGCCGAGAATCACGCCGCAGCCGGGCGTCTCTTCCAGCTCGATCCGGTTCAGCTGCGGAAGCACCGTTGCGGCCCGATCGCGGATCCAGCATGCGAGCGATGCGGTATCGGCGTCGGGAAGCCCGGGCAGTTCGTGGAGCGACTGGTGGTCGAGGTCGCGAAAGATCGGGTCGAAGCGCTTCTTGACGTCGCCGTAGTCGACCGTCCAGCCCAACACCGTGTCAAGCGGCGCGCTCAGGTGCAGCCGCAGCCCAAGGCTGTGGCCGTGGATGCGCCGGCGCACGTCGCCATCGGGCGCGCGCGCCAGCCGCACGGCGCTGTCCAGGCGAAAGTCCTTCCAGATCCGGTAGGCGCTGCCGTCGAAATGCGCGCCGCACGTGATGGTCTCGTGAACGCTGACGCGCTCGAGTTCCGGGAGCTCGGGGCGCAGGCGTTCCCAGAGCCACGCTCCGAGCACTTCGCTGGTCGGGTTCGCGAGCCCCGGAATGTCGTTCAGGCAGGCGTGCTGCAGTTGCCGCGCGACCGACGCCCAGCAGCGATCGAGACGGTCGTACGCGAGCTCGCTCGCCGTGCCGCCGGTGCCCGCGCGCAGGATTACCGCGAAGCCGTGCCCGTGCATTCGGCCGCACGGATGTCCCGGCGCCACGTTGGGCAGGCGATGCGCCGCTTCGAAGCGGTAGCTGCGCCAGCACGAAGCGCGGCCCTTTCCGTCGAGATCGAAGTTGAGTTCGACTCCGGCGTGCGCGGCGCCGCGCACGCCGACGCGCGTCAGACCGGGCAGATCGGTGCGCTCGCGAATCCAGCGCGCCAGATGCGCGTCATCCGGGTCCTCGATGAACTCGTCGAGCTGACGGTAGTCGAGCGGTGCGACACCGTTGCGCAGTCGCTCGGCGAGCTGTTCGACGCCCGCGCCGGGAAACGCCTCCCACCCGACGGGCAGGGCCGCGCGCACTTGCGCCTGAAAGCTGTGCCCGTGCATCGCACGCGCACGATGCCCCGGCGGCAGCAGCGCAAGCTGGCGTGCGGCCTCGAATCCGCAGGCGGCGACGTGAAGCAGCCGCTCAGCCATGCCCGCCTGGCCCGGGCGCGAACCGCGCCACCAGCGGATCGGGCACGCCCGCGTGCGCGAAACCGCGTGCGCGCAGCAGGCACGAGTCGCAGGCGCCGCAGGGTTCGCACTGCACGCCGGGATCGTAGCAACTGCTCGTCAGCGCATAGTCCACGCCGAGCTCCAGCCCCTTGCGAATGATCTGTGCCTTGCTCATTTCCTGCAGCGGCGCGTGGATGCGCAGTGGCTCGCTCCCTTCGACGCCAGCCCTGGTCGCCAGGCGCGCCATCGCCTCGAACGCGGCGATGAATTCGGGCCGGCAATCCGGGTATCCGGAGTAGTCGAGCGCGTTGACCCCAATGAAGATGTCCGTCGCGCCGAGCACCTCGGCCCAGGCGAGCGCAAAACTCAGGAAGATCGTGTTGCGCGCCGGGACGTAGGTCACCGGGATCTCGTCGCCGATCGGCCGTGTGACGCTCCCCTTGGGCACGTCGATGTCGGCGGTGAGCGCCGAGCCACCGAAGGCGCGCAGGTCGATGTCGACGATGCGATGTTCGGGCACGGCGCTCGCGTGCGCGACGAGCGCCGCGCACGCGAGCTCCACGCCGTGGCGTTGCCCGTAGCGAAAGCTCAGCGCGTGCACCGCATAGCCCTGTGCGCGGGCGATGGCGACGACCGTCGCCGAGTCGAGCCCGCCGCTCAGCAGCACGACCGCGCGGCGGCTCATGCGGCGCGCAGCGTGCGTCCGACCTCGAAGCGCGGACTGGCTCTCAACATTTCTGCGATCACCTCCGCACCCAGCGGCCGGGCGAACAGGTATCCCTGCGCCTGCTCGCAGCCCAGCTCGCGCAGCGCACGCAACTGCGCATCGGTCTCCACGCCCTCGGCCACGACTTTCATGGCGAGATTGTGCCCGAGCGCGAGAATCGCCGCGACAATGGTTCGCTCGCCGCCATGGTTGCCGATCCTGCACACGAAAGAGCGGTCGATCTTGATCTCGTCGATCGGGAATCGATGCAGATAGGCGAGCGATGAGTAACCGGTGCCGAAATCATCGATCGACAGCCTGAAGCCCGCCTTGCTCAGCGCCGAGAGTGTGCGCGTGCTGGCCTCGGCGCCGTCCATCAGCACGCTCTCGGTGATTTCGACCACGATCAACGCCGGATCGACGCCATGGCCCGCGCAGACTTCCGCCAGCCCCGCGGCAAACATCTCGTTGTGAAAACAGCTCCCGGAAATGTTGATGGCGACGGGCAGCGGCTGGAGTCCCGCGGCTTGCCAGCGGGCCAGTTGCGTGCAGACTTCGCGGACCACCCAGCAGCCGATCGAGGCGATCAGGCCGAATTCCTCGGCGAGTTCGATGAATGCGCCCGGCGCGAGCACGCCGCGCACCGGGTGATGCCAGCGGATCAGCGCCTCGACGCCCACCAGGTCTCCGCTGCGCAGATCGACCTTCGGCTGGTAGACGAGAAAGAACTGATCGCCCGCATCGATGGCCTGGCGCAGGTCGCGCTCGACGCGCAGTCGCGCGGCGACCTCGTCGTTCATGTCCGCCGTGAAGAAATGAAAGCGATTGAGTCCGGCCTGGCGGGTGAGCACGCTCGCACTCGCCGCGTGGCCGATCAGCGTGCTTGCCTCCCGGGCGTCGTCCGGTCCCAGCGCGATCCCGACGTGAACCGCGACCGCCAGTTCTTCCGCGTCGATCTGGAGCGGGGTTGTGAGATCGGCGATCAGGCGCGTGGCGCAGACGGCGACTTCCTCGCGGGTCGCAAGCTCCCGAAAGACGACCACGAACTCGTCCCCGCCGAAGCGGGCGACGAAAGCGCTGCGTTCCCCGCCCGCTTCGCCGGGGACCAGCGCCCGCGTCGCGTCGACGAGGCGCTGCGCCAGGGCGACCAGCACCCGGTCTCCCACGCCCTGCCCCAGCGAGGCATTGATCCGTCGGAAGCGATCGATGTTGATGAAGAGCACCGCAACCCGTTCGTGATCCGCAATGGCGGTCGCGAGTCGCTCGCCGAGCAGCGCGCGATTGGGCAGCCGGGTCAGCGCGTCATAGCGGGAAAGTCGACGGATTTCGTCGCTCGCGCGGCGGCGCTCCGAGATGTCCTGCACCGTCGCGAACATGCGCGTGAGCGTGCCCTCGGCGTCATGTTCGGAACGCACCCGATGGAGCAACACCCGCGGAGCGTCGCCACCCACCAGCGCGTGATGCTCGCACGAGCGCTCGCCCGGTCCGTGCAGCAGAATCCGGAATTCATCGACCAGCGCGGCGCGCTCATCGCGCGGCACGACGCGCAGAAAGACACGCAGGCTGGGCGCCGGCGAAGCGCCGCCGAGCCCGAGGTTCGTGCGCAGTTGCGCGGACCAGTGCGCTGCGCCCTGCGCAGGCTGCCAGTTCCAGGTGCCGATTCTTGCCAGTCGGTGCACTTCTTCCAGGCTCGCCTGGCTGGTTGCGAGCTCAGCGACCTTGTCCTGCAGCCCTGCCTGATACGCCGTCACGTCGCGACGATAGCGCTGCAGGTCCGCGTGCATCTCGCGCATGGTCGAGAGCACGTTCCCGGTATCTTCACGGGGATCGGCGGGGGCGTCATCGAGCGGCGCTCCCCTGCCGATCCGGCGCGCGAGCGCGACGGCGCGCTTGAGCGGCTCGACGAAGCGTCGAATCGTCTGGTACGCGAACAGCAGCACCCCGAGCAGAACCAGAATAAGCAGGGTAGCGACCACGGTGCGGGCCATGAGCGACTGATCGACGAAGCCTTTTACCGCGTCCCCGAAATGTGCCGCACACTCGGCGACCACCACCTCGATGAGTTGGCCGGTCGCGTCGATTTCCGGTCGCAACCGGGTGAATCCCTCGGCGCTGCGGGCTTCCTCGACACGCGCGGCGAGAGTCCGCACCGATTCCCGCGCGGCGTCGAGGCCGCGGGGCACGTGCCCATGATGCGGGTCGAGCAGGCGCTCGAGCCCGCTGGAAACGCCGGCCAGCCTGGCCGCTGCCTCCGCCTCCAGCTCCCGGGCGAGCGCGACGCCCTCCGCCGCACGACGGAAGGCCAGGAATTCGGTGAGGACCCCCTCGCCAACGCGGCGCATCTCGAGATCGTTGCGCAGATCTTCGCCACGGAAGTGCTGAATCGACATCGCGGCGACGACCAGCGCGATCACCGGCAACAGCCCCACCACGACGCGCAGCAGGAGTCGTGTCGTGAGGGAAAGTTTCCGCTGCAGGAGCACCGTCGGTCTTCTCGAAAAACGTCCAGCCCGCGAACAAGCTGAATCTTTGCTTAAGGAATGACGGATGGTACCTCGCGCACCCGCCCCCTAACCCATAAGGGGAAGGGAGAAGCCGACCTGCGGTTCGGCACGCCGGACGACCGGGCGCCGGGCATCCGGCATACTTGGCGTTTCCCCAACACGGCGATCGGCGGGGCAGCGGCACCGCCACGCCCACCGCGACGGATCAGGCAGATGAGCGAAGGGCACCTCGAACACCTCGGCAACGGCATCCACGTGGTCGACTCCGGTTACCTGCGGGCGCAGTTCGACGCCATCCACATCGTCGTGTCGGGCGACCGGGCGGCGATCGTCGACACGGCGACCGCGCGTTCGGCACCACGCGTGCTCGCCGCGCTTGCCGCGCTGGGCATCGCGCGCGACAAGGTCGACTATGTGGTGCTCACCCATGTGCACCTCGACCATGCGGGCGGCGCGGGGACGCTGATGGCGGCGCTGCCCAACGCGCGCCTGACCGTCCACCCGCTGGGCGCGCGCCACATGATCGACCCGGCGAAGCTGTGGGCCGGAACCTGCGAGGTCTACGGCGAGGAGCGCGCCCGCGCGATGTACGGCGGCCCGACGCCGGTGCCCGCCGAGCGCGTGATTGAAACCCCCGAGGGCGCGACGGTGTCGCTCGCCGGACGGGTGCTCGAGTTCTACGACACGCCGGGCCACGCGCGCCATCACGTGACGATCCGCGACACGCAGACCGGGCACCTCTTCACCGGCGACACCTTCGGCATCGCGTATCGCGATTTCGACGTCGACGGACGGGCGTTCCTGATCCCTTCTTCGACCCCGGTGCAGTTCGACCCCGTGCAGCTGCACCGATCGGTCGACCGGCTGCTGGCGCTGGCGCCCGAGGCCGTCTACCTGACGCACTACTCGCGCCGCGGCGACGTGCCCGCGCTGGGCGTGCAGCTCAAGCGCCGCATCGACGCTTATGTCGCGATCGGCGAGGCGCACGCCGGCGCCGGCGACGAGCGCCAGACACGCATCGAAGCGGCCATGGGCGCGTTCCTGATCGCCGAAGCACGTGCCCACGGCACGGGGTTCGACGATGCGCAGATCGCGCGATTGCTGGAGGTGGACATCGTGCTCAACAGCGCCGGGCTCGTGAGCTGGCTCAATCGGACGGGCTGACGACGCGCGACGGAGACACGCACGGGCGCGAGCGGTGTGCCGCCGCGCGGCCCGCCGATCCTTCTCAGATCATCGCAAGCGGGCGCTTGCGCGCCGGGGGCGGAAAGGCCGCGTCCAGCTGCGCGAGGTCATCGGCATCGAGACGCAGCCCGCGCGCCGCGGCATTTTCCTCGACGCCGGCGACCCGCCCCGACTTGGGGATGACGATCGTTCCCGGACGGCGCAGCAGCCAGGCGAGCGCCACCTGCGCGGCGGTCGCTCCGTGGCGGCGCGCGACTCCGGCCAGCGCGCGGTGCCCGAGAAGCCGGCCCTCGTCGAGCGGGCAGTAGGCCATCGTGACGACGCCGTGCGCCGCGTGCCACGGCAGCAGTTGGACCTCGACACCACGCTCACTGAGTGCGTAGTAGACCTGGTTGGCCGCGCACGCAGCGCCGCCGGGGAGAGCGCCGAGTTCGCGCAGGTCCGCCACGTCGAAGTTCGATACGCCCCAGCGCCGGATCTTGCCCGCGCGCAGCAGCGCCGCGAAAGCCTCCAGCGTCTCGGCAAGCGGATGCGACCCGCGCCAGTGCAGCAGGTACAGGTCGATCGCCTCCACGCGCAGGCGTTCCAGGCTGCGCTCGCACGCCGCCAAGGTGCCCGTGCGCGAGGCGTTGGACGGCAGCACCTTGGTGACTACGAAGGCCTGCTCGCGCAGGCCTGCCAGCGCTTCGCCAACCACGCGCTCAGAGCCGCCGTCGGCGTACATTTCGGCGGTGTCGATCACCGTGAGCCCGAGTTCCAGCCCACGACGCAGCGCCGCAACCTCGGCGCCGCGCTGCGCGGCACGTTCCCCCATCTTCCAGGTACCCATGCCGAGCGCCGGCAACGCCGTGCCGTCGCGCAGAACGACCGATTCCGGCGCTGTGCCTGCCGAATCGGGGGGCGAATTCACGGGAACGGGTGCGCGTGGCCGTTGAGCGGCAGTGCGGCGCCATCGGCTCGCTTGTGCCAGCGATAGACCCGCATCGGCGGGATGTTGCGCAATTCCAGGCCCAGGCGCTCCGGTGCCCCGAGCAGCGGGGTCATGAAATTCGTGACGTCCGCGCGCAGCTGGTAGGCCACGAAGCAGCCCTCGATCGCGAGTCCATGCGCGACGCGTTCGGCGACCTGCCGCGAAACGGCGTGCGGCATGGTGGAGAAGGGAATTCCGGAAATCACCGCCTGTGGCGCCGCAAGTCCGTGCTCCGCGAGGGTGCCTGCGAGATCGGCGGCGTCGCCGCAGTGCACGATCAGGCGCCGATCCTCGATCGCACCGAGCGAATCGGCAAAAGCGGGATCGCGCTCGATGCACAGCAGACGCGCCTGCGGACCGAGCGCGGCGAGGATCGCCCGGGTTGTCCCGCCGGTGCCGGGTCCGAGTTCAACGACCACGCGGGCCCCGTTCAAGCGGGCTGCGGCAACCACCCGACGCTCCAGAAAGCGCGAACTCGGAATCACCGACCCGACCGAGCGCGGCGAGCGCAGGAAGCCCCGGAGAAACGCAAGCCGGTCACTGGCGGGGCGTTGAGTCAGGTCGATCGTCCGCATCTCGTGGGATCTCCGAGTGAAGATTCGTTTCGGGGAGACGCCTGGTTGCCGCCGCCTCCGCCCCTTGCTTTTCGATTCTACGCCGTCGATTCCCGGGCGCGGAATCCACCTCGCTGCGCAGGCGCTCGATCGCCAGCGCGGCAGCGGCGAAGCCCATCGTCGCGGTGACGGTGACGATCGACCCGTAGCCCGCGCAGGCGAGCGCCGCGCCCGGCTCGAGCGTGCCATCCTCCCGGGTGGCGGGTTCCTGCCCGCCGGGGAGTTCGCTGCTGTGGATCGCGATCACGCCGAACGCTCCCCCACCACCGCGCGCAAAGCCGTAGCGCCGCCGCAGCCGCGCACGCACCGAGGCGAGCAGCGCATCGCCGCGCGCATGCGCCAGATCCTCGCGCCGCAGCGCGAGGGGATCGATGCGCCCCCCGGCCGCGCCGCACACGATGATCGGCTGCTGACGCGCGACGCAGTGCGCGATCAGCGCAGCCTTCGCGGGTGCCTGGTCGATCGCGTCGAGCACGACGGCCGGACCTCCGGGAACCAAATCCGCCACGTTGTCCGGCGTGACGAAGTCGTCGACGCACTCCACCCGGCAGTCGGGCGCGATGTCGGCGATGCGCGCCGCCATCACCGCGACCTTCGCCGCCCCCAGCGTGGATTCGAGCGCGAGCACCTGCCGATTGACGTTTGACTCCGCCACATGATCCAGATCGATCAGGGTCAGGCGCCCGACCCCCGAACGGGCCAGCGCCTCGGCACTCCACGACCCGACGCCGCCGATGCCAATCACCACCACGTGGGCGGCGCGCAGCCGCGCGAGGCCGCCGGCGCCGAAGAGTCGCGCGACGCCGCCGAAGCGGCGCTCCTCATCCACGCTCAGGGAATCAGCAGGGTCGAACCGGTGGTCTTGCGGCTCTCCAGGTCGATGTGCGCCTGCACGGCTTCGGCGAGCGGGTAGCGCTGGTCGATCCGAATCTTCACCTTGCCCGAACCGACGATCCGGAACAGCCGCGCCGCCATCTCCTCGAGCGTGCTGCGCGTTTCCGTATGCGACATCAGCGACGGGCGCGTGATGTAGAGCGACCCGCGCAGCGCAGTCAGCGGCATGGGCGGCACCGCCCCCGAGGCGTTGCCGAAGCTCACCATCGTGCCGAAGGGCTGCAGGCAGTCGAGCGAGGTCTGGAAGGTATCCTTGCCGACCGAGTCGTAGACCACCGGGACCATCGCCCCGTTCGTGATCTCGCGCACCCGCTCGACGACGTTTTCCTTGCGATAGAGAATTGTATGGTCGCATCCGTGGGCCCGCGCCAGCTTGGCCTTCTCCTCGGATCCCACGGTCCCGATCACCGTGACGCCGAGCGCCTTCGCCCACTGGGTCGCGATCAGGCCGACGCCGCCGGCGACGGCGTGAAACAGGATCGTCTGATCCTCGCGCACCGGGTAGCTGCGGTGCAGCAGGTACTCGGCGGTCAGCCCCTTCAACATCATCCCCGCCGCGACCTCGAAATCGATCGTGTTGGGCAGCTTGACCAGCGCGTTGGTGGGCATGTTGCGCACCTGCGAATACGATCCCGGCGGGCGACCCGCATAGGCAACCCGGTCACCGGGGCGCAGGTGGTTGATCTCCGAGCCCGCCGCCGTCACCACGCCCGCGCCCTCGAGGCCGATCCCCGCGGGCAGCGCCAGCGGGTAGAGACCCGTGCGGAAATAGACATCGATGTAGTTCAGCCCGATCGCGTGGTGGCGCACCTGCACCTCCTGCGGTCCCGGCGGAGCGAGGTCCACGTCGACGTACTTCATCACTTCGGGGCCGCCGGTCGCTTCGATGCGGATTGCCTTGGTCATGGGGATCTCCTGTCGTTGTTGTTGAATTGCTGGAAGTTCGATTTCCGGTCAAGTATAACGAGCGGGCCCGGCGACGATCGGCTGGCGTGCGCGCTGCGTGCGGGTCCGTGGTGGAGCTTGCCGGCGCCATCTGGAATCTGATATCTTAGATTCCATGGATCAACCTCCGGCCGCGCTCTCGCGCCACCTGTCTGCCGCCGAACGCGCGCTGCTCGCCGCCAACCGCTGGACGCTGATCGCCCTGATGGGTTCGATGGCGTGCCTGGTGTTCGCCAACGTCGTCTCGCGTTACCTCTTCAACCACTCGATCATCTGGGTCGAGGAGTTCACCCAGTACCAGATGATCTGGATCACCTTCCTTGGCGCCGGGCTCGCGCTGCGCGAGGGGCGTCACGTCGCGGTCGACATCGTCGAGGAGTACCTGCCGGAGGGCATGCGTCGCGCGGTGCGCAGAGCGATCGGAATCCTGATTCTCGGATTGCTCGCAACCATCGCGATTCTCGGGGCGCAAATTGCCCAGTTCACGTGGAACCAGGAGACACCGGTGCTGAACATCCCCACCGGCATCCCCTACCTGGGCGTGCCGATCGGCGCGCTGCTCTGCGGGCTGCACCTCGTGCTGAGCTTCGGCGACTTCGTCGAGCGGCGCTTCGAACGCAGCGACGACCCGGCCACCGAGGCGCACTGACGTGGCACCGGTACTCTTCGCAGTCTTCGTCATCGGACTCTTCATCGGTGTCCCGATCGCTTTCGTGATGGGGCTGTCCGGTCTTCTGGCGCTGGTCTGGGAGGGCAAGCTGTCGCTCCTCTCGGTGCCGCAGCGCATCTTCGACGGCATCAATTCCTTCCCGCTGATGGCGGTGCCGTTCTTCATCCTCGCGGCCGACCTGATGACCGCCAGCGGCATCACGACCGCGCTGCTGCGCTTCTCGCAGAGCATCGTCGGCCACATCCGCGGCGGCATGGGCCACGTCAACGTGGTCACCTCGATGCTCTTCGCCGGCATCAGCGGTTCGGCCCTGGCCGACGCCGCCGGCCCCGGCGCCATCCAGATGCGCATGATGGTTCAGGCCGGCTACGACCGATACTACTCGGCCGCGCTCTCCGCCGCGACCGCCGTCATCGGCCCGATCATCCCGCCGTCGATCATCATGGTGATCTACGCGCTCACCGACAGCCGCGTGACCGTGGCCGGGCTGTTTCTCGCCGGCGTGCTGCCCGGCCTGCTGCTCGGCCTGGCGCTGATGGGAGCCAATCACGTGATCTCGGTGCGCCGCGGCTACGGGGCCGGAGCGCCGCGCGAGACCTGGCGCGAACGCCTGCGCTCGCTGCGCAAGGCCCTGCCCGTCCTGGCAATGCCGGCGATCATCATCGGGGGCATCCTCTCGGGGCTCTTCACGCCGACCGAGGCGTCCGCCGTCGCCGTGTTCTACGCGCTCTTCGTCGGCCTCTTCGTGACGAAGACATTGAATGGCCCGATCATCGCCAAGGTGCTGCTGCAAAGTTCGCTGGTCACTTCGGCCGCGCTGATCATTGTCGCGATGGCCTCGCTCTTCGCCTGGTTGCTCACCCTGCTGCAGATCCCGCAGACGATCGCCGCGGGCATCAGCGGGCTGACGAACGATCCGCTGCTGGTGCTCTTCATCGTCGCGGCCTTCGTGCTGGTCTGCGGCCTGTTCATCGACACGCTGCCGGCGGTGATCATCCTGGTGCCCGTGCTCGGGCCGATCGCCGAGCAGTTCGGCATCCACCCGCTGCACTTCGCGATGGCGATTGTGCTCAACCTGACGATCGGCATGATCACGCCGCCGGTGGGCGCGGTGCTGTTCGTGATGACCTCGGTGGCACGCCTCAGGCTCTCGCTGCTGGCGCGTGCGGTCGTGCCGCTGCTTGCCGCCGAGCTGTGCGTCCTGTTCCTGATCATTCTTTTCCCTTCGCTCAGCACCGTGGTGCCGGCTTTCTTCGGCTACGGACGCTGAGATTTCGCTGCAACCCAGACCTTTCGGTCAACCAAGGACACACCATGAAAGCGATTCGATTGCTCCCGATGCTCGCCGCCGCGCTGATGGTCGCGTGGACCCCGGTCCAGGCCCAGAAGGTGCTCAAGTACGCGCACTTCCAGCCCGCCAAGGACGACCAGCCCAAGCACGTTGCCGCGCTCGCCTTCAAGGACTACGTCGAGAAAGCGACCAACGGCTCGATCAAGGTCGAGATCTTCCCGGCCGGACAGTTCGGCAAGGATCAGCCGACGATGGAAGGGGTCAAGCTCGGCACGCTCGAGATGGCCGTTGCGCACGACGGCGCGATTTCCACCGTGTACAAGCCGATCGGCGTGCTGGGCATTCCCTTCACCTTCGAGAACCACGAGCACGCCTGGCGCGTGTACGACAGCCCCTGGCTGACCGAGTTCTCCAACGACATGATCCGCAAGCAGGGCATTCGGCTCCTCGGCCTCGCCGACAACGGCGTGCGCCACTTCACCAACAGCCTGCGTCCGATCAAGTCGCCGGCCGACATGAAGGGCATGAAGATCCGCATCCAGCCCTCGCCCGTGTACCAGGCGCTGGTCGAATCGCTCGGCGCGTCGGCCTCGGCGATTCCCTGGGCCGAGCTGCCGACCGCGCTGCAGCAGAAGGTGGTCGACGGGCAGGAGAACGGCGTCACCAACATCCTCGCGGCGAGCCTCTACCAGCACCAGAAGTACATCACCCTCGACGGTCACGTGTGGAGCGTGCACGGCTACGTGATCAACGAGCGCTTCTACCAGTCGCTGACTCCGGTCGAGCGCAAGGCGGTCGATGAGGGTACGCAGAAGGCGATCCAGATTCACCGCAAGATGACGAGTGACCAGGACAAAAACGCCAAGCCGATCCTGGAAAAGGTCGGCATGCAGGTCACCACGCTCACGCCCGCCGAGATCGGCGAGTTCCGCAAGCTGGCCCAGCCGCCGGTGCGCGCGTGGGCCGAGAAGGAGATCGGCAAGGAGTACGTCGACAACCTGTTCAAGGCGATCGACGCCACCCGCAAGTGAGCGGAAAAGAGGCACGCGATATGCCCGCAACCATCACGACACGCCTGCTCGCGCAGCGGGTGATCCCGGTGCTGCGTCTCGAGTCCCCGGAAGCCACGCAGTTGGCAGTGCATTGCCTGCACGCTGCAGACTTCCGGGTCTTCGAGATCACGATGACGACCCCCGGAGCGCTCGCGTTGATCCGCGAACTCGCCGCGACCTACCCGGACAGCCTGATCGGCGCCGGAACGGTTCTGGACACCTGCGCCGCGCAGGCCTGTCTCGCGCACGGCGCGCAGTTCCTGGTTTCGCCCTGCAGCGTTCCGGGCCTCACCGCGCTCGCGCACCGCGCGGGCGCGGCCGCGCTGCCGGGCGCCTTCACGCCGAGCGAGGTGCGCGCGGCGCTCGACGAGGGCGCCGACGTGGTCAAGATCTTCCCCGCCTCCAGTGGCGGTCCCGCGCATCTGGCGGCGCTGCACGCCGTGTTTCCCGATGCGCTCTTCTGTCCCACGGGCGGCGTGTCGCGCGAGAACGCGCCCGCCTACTTCGCGGCGGGTGCCGCGCTGGTCGGCATCGGCAACAACATTCTCGACCGGGCCGCGCTCGAGCGCGGCGAGCGAGCCGCCGTGATCGAACGCGCGCGCGGCCTTCTCAACGAAATCATGCAACGGAGTCTCTGATGGATGTGAACGAACTGGTCAAAGGGTTTTCCGCAGTCGCCACCGCTTCGGTGGCCGACGCGGTCGACAAGGTCTGCGGGAAGCGCGGCTACATGGACCACGAGCTCAAGCCGCGCATCAACGACAAGCGCATCGTCGGCCCGGCGGTGACCGTGCTGGAGGGGCCGACCGACGAGTTCGTGCCGCCCACGCACGCGCTTGACCTGATCGACGAATGCGCGGCTGGCAGCGTCATCGTCATCGCCATCGGCGGTGAAGCCGACGTCGCCATCTGGGGCGGACTGATGACGGCCGGCGCCTACGCCAACGGCCTCGCGGGCGCGGTGCTAGACGGGGGCGTGCGCGACCTGGGGGAGATTCGCCGCGACTACGATTTCCCGGTGATCGCACGCGCGGTCTCGCCGGGGACCACCCTGGGCCGATTCAAGACGCTGGGCGCGAACATCCCGGTGACCTGCGGCGGAATCGAGGTGAATCCGGGCGACATCATCGTCGGCGACGTCGACGGCGTGGTGGTCGTGCCGCGCGCCAGAGCCGAAGCCGTGCTCACGATGGCACAGGAAATCGACCAGCGCGAACTGGAACAGGCGCGTCTGATCGTGGAACTGAAATCGTTGCGCGAGGGTCTCGCGAAGTACGGAAGAATCTGAAACGGATGTCTTCGAAACAACCGGGAGTGCGACAACAGATGCGTTTCGACATCGTTTCCATCGGCGAGCCGATGATCGAGTTCAACCAGACGGCTCCGGGCGAGCCGCGCTACCTGCAGGGCTACGGGGGCGACACGTCGAACATGATCATCGCCGCGGCGCGTTCGGGTGCGCGCACCGCGTATGTCACCCGACTCGGCAACGACGACTTCGGACGCCAGTTCGTGGGGCTCTGGGAGCGCGAGGGGGTCGACACGCAGGCGGTCGGCATCGACCCCGCGGCGCACACCGCGGTGTACTTCGTCACCCACGATGAGCGGGGCCACCAGTTCAGCTACCTGCGCTCCGGTTCGGCGGCGAGCCGCATGGCCCCGCCCGATGTGCCCACAGGGATGATCGTCCCGGGCACGATCGTGCAGGCATCGGGCATCAGCCTGGCGATCTCGGCGAGCGCCAGCGACACCGTGCTCCAGGCGTTTGCCGACGCGCGCGCGGCGGGGGCCCGCGTGGCCTTCGACTCCAATCTGCGCCTGAAGCTCTGGCCGATGGCCCGCGCCCGGGCGTTGATCGGCGCGGCGGCCGCGCTGTCCGACTTCTTCTTCCCGAGTCTGGAGGACGCCAGCGCGCTGTCCGGGCGCGATGACCCCGAGGCGATCCTCGACTGGTGCCATGCCCTCGGCGCGCGGGTGGTTTTCCTCAAGCTCGGCGCGGACGGCGTCATCGTTAGCGACGGTACGCGCCGCGAGCGCATCGGCGGGCACAACGTTGCCGCAGTCGACGCCACCGGTGCCGGCGACTGCTTCTGCGGAGCGTGCCTGGCGCGCATCGCCGCGGGCGACTCGATCTGGGTTGCGGCGCGCTACGCGAACGCCGCGGCGGCGCTCGCGTGCACGGGATTCGGCGCGGTGGCGCCGCTGCCGCGCAGTGAGCAGGTCCGCGCGTTTCTCGAGGAGGTGCAGGCATGATGGTCTCGCGGGTCGAACGACCCAAGACACTCACCGGCATCGCGCTCACGCAGATCCGCGAAGCGATCGTCGAGGGCCAGTTCGCGTTCGGCGAGCAGCTCTCCGAAGCGAGCCTGGCGGCCGGGCTGGGCATCAGCAAGACGCCGGTGCGCGAGGCGCTGCTGCGCCTGCAGGCCGAGGGGCTCGTCGACGTGCAGCCGCAGGTCGGCACCTTCGTGTTCCGCCTCGACGCAGCGGATGTCGCCGAAGTCTGCCGCTTTCGCGAAATCATCGAGACCGCGGCGCTGGCCGAAGCGATGCGCCACCACGCCGACGAACTGATCGGCCGGCTCGAGGCCAACATCGCCGAGATCGCCGTGGCCCACCGGGCCCACGACCTCAGGCGGCTGCCGCTGCTGGATCAGGAATTCCATGAGACGATCATCGCCTGCTGCGGCAACACGTATCTGCAGGCGTCCTACGAACTGATCGCGCACAAGATTCGCGCGCTGCGCAACCGGCTGCCCGAGGAAAACGAGCGTGTCGGCCACTGCCTCGCCACGCACTCGGAACTGGTGACGACGATGCGCACGGCGAGCGTGCTCAAATCGCAGCAACTGCTCGCCGCACACATCCGCGACACGCTCGACTCCTACCTTGCGGCGAGCCGCAGTCCACGGAACCGCTCAGAAGGTGCCCGGATAGGCACCGCCGTCGATCAGGAAGTTCTGCCCGGTGACGAAGGCCGCCTGCGCCGAGCATAGGTAGGCGCATGCCTGACCGAACTCGGCCGGGTCGCCGAAGCGGCCCGCCGGGATCATCGCCATCCGCCGCGCGCGCGCCACCTCGACCGTCACGTCCTGCTGCTTGGCCAGGGCCGCAACATTGCTGCGCTGCCGGTCCGTGTCGAAGAAGCCCGGCAGCAGGTTGTTGATCGTCACGTTGTGCGCCGCGTTCTTGCGCGCGATGCCGGAGACGAAACCGGTCAGGCCCGAGCGGGCGCCATTGGAGAGCCCGAGAATCTCGATCGGCGCCTTGACCGCGCTCGAGGTGATGTTGACGATGCGGCCGAACTTGCGTTCGATCATCGCATCGATCGTGGCCTTGATCAGTTCGATCGGCGTGAGCATGTTCGCGTCGAGCGCGGCGATCCAGTCGTCGCGTGTGAACTTGCGAAAGTCTCCCGGCGGCGGTCCGCCGGCGTTGTTCACCAGAATGTCGACCTGCGGCGCGGTCGCGAGCAGGTCGATTCGCGCCGGGGCGCTGGTGATGTCGCACGCGAGCGAGCGCACCTCCACGCCGGTCTCGTCGCGCAGCCGCGCGGCGGCCTCTTCGAGCGGACTCGAAGAGCGCGCGTTGACCACCAGATTCACTCCCTCGCCGGCGAGCGCCCGCGCGCAACCGTAACCCAGCCCCTTGCTCGACCCGCACACCAGTGCCCACTTGCCCTTGATTCCGAAGTCCATCTGCCTGCTCCTTTCAGTTGAATTTCCTGCTGCCCAGAATCAGCATCCCCGCCACGACGATCGCGGTCCCGATCAGTTGCGGCGCCGACACCGGTTCGCCGAGAAAAGCCGCGCCCATCGCGATCGTCGCGACCGGTCCGATCATCCCGGTCTGGGACGCCGCCGGAGAACCGATGCGTTCGATGGCGATCATCACCAGAAACACCGGCGCGACGGTGCACGCGATCGCGTTCAGCAGCGAGAGCGAGTACACCGGCGCGGGCTGCGTCCACAACGCGGCCGGATCGATGACCAGCGCCTGCACGATGCACGCAAAGGACGCGACCATACTCGCGTGGGCGGTGAGGCGCAACGCACCGAGCCGCTGCACCAACTCGCCGCTCGCCACCAGATAGACCGCGTAGGCGGAGGCGCTGCCGAAAACGAACAGCGACCCGAGCGCCACATTGCTGCCCTCGAGGCTGAGGTCGTGCCAGAAAACGAAGACCACGCCGGTATAGGCGAGCGCCATCGCCGTCCAGTCACGCGCCCCGATGCGGCGCCCGAGCAGCCCCACGGAGAGCAGCAGGACGATGGTCGGCGTCAGATAGAGGATCACGCGCTCGAGGCCCACCGAAACATACTGCAGCCCCAGGAAATCGAGAAAGCTCGCCAGATAGTAGCCGCTCAGCCCGATCGCGGCGACCCGCCACCGGTCGCCCGGCTGCCAGGTCACCGGACGGCGCGCATTCACGTACCAGGCGACGAACGCGAAAAAGGGCAGCGCCATCGCCATGCGCAGAGCCAGAATCGTCACGGCATCGACGCCGTAGCGGTAGGCGAGCTTGACGATGATCGCCTTCCCCGAGAACAGCACCGCGCCGGTTGCCGCCAGCAGCAGGCCCGTGAGAAAGCGGCGCCGCGCGTCGCCGGGAGCGTGCTCGGACGCACCCGGGGCGGAGCCGGGTCCCGCAACTGCGTCGATCGGCGCAGGCCGCGACGAAGCGTCGTCGGACAAGGCGAGTGCGCGCGGGCGCTAGCGCCGGCTTCCCCCGCCGAAGATCGATCCGAGCACGCCACGTGCGATCTGGCGCCCAACCGTCGAGCCGATGGTGCGCGCCGCGCTCTTGGCGACTGCCTCGATCAGCGAGTCCTTGCGACCGCTGCCGCCGAGCATGCCGCCCAGGATGCCTCCGCCGCCGGCGCTGGCAGCGCTCTTCTCCGCCTTCTGCGCCGCCACCTCGGCCTCCAGCTTTGCTGCGGCTTCGGCCTTCACCTCGACGGCGGCCTTGAGCATCTCGTAGGCCGATTCGCGATCGAGCACCTTGTCATAGACGCCCGCGACGATCGAAGTGCGCATCAAAGCGGCGCGCCCACCCTCTTCGATCGGACCGATCTGCGAGGCGGGCGCCATCATGAACGCCCGCTCGACCACCTGCGGCCGGCCCTTCTCGTCGAGAAAGGAGACGAGCGCCTCGCCGACGGCCAGTTCGGTGATGACCTGCTCGGCGTCGAGTTTCGGGTTGGTGCGCATCGTCTGCGCGGCCGCGCGCACCGCCTTTTGGTCGCGCGCGGTGAATGCGCGCAGCGCGTGCTGCACCCGGTTGCCGAGCTGCCCGAGCACGGTGTCGGGAACGTCGATCGGGTTCTGGGTGACGAAATACACGCCGACACCTTTGGAGCGGATCAGACGCACCACCTGCTCCACTTTCTCGAGCAGTCCGCGCGGCGCGTCGTTGAACAGCAGGTGCGCTTCGTCGAAGAAGAAAACGAGGCGTGGCTTGTCCCGATCACCCACTTCGGGCAGTTGCTCGAAGAGCTCGGAAAGCAGCCACAGCAGGAAGGCCGCGTAGAGCCGCGGCGCGTTCATCAGCTGATCCGCCGCCAGGATGTTGATCACCCCGAGCCCGTCGACGTCGGTCTGCATCAGGTCATCGAGATTGAGCATCGGCTCGCCGAAGAACTGGTCGCCGCCCTGTGAGTCGAGCGTGAGCAAGCCGCGCTGGATGGCCCCGATCGATGCGCCCGAGACGTTGCCATACTCGGTGGTGAACGTGCGCGCGTTGTCCCCGACGAACTGCAGCATCGCGCGCAGGTCCTTCGCGTCGAGCAGCAGCATGCCCTGCTCATCGGCGATCTTGAAGACCAGGTGCAGCACCCCTTCCTGGGTCTCGTTCAGACCGAGCATCCGGGAGAGCAGCAGCGGCCCCATGTCCGAGACCGTCGCGCGCAGCGGATGGCCCTTGGCCCCGAACACATCCCAGAGCGTGACCGGAAACGCGCGAAACTCCGGCGTGGGGAGCCCCAGGCGCTCCAGCCGCTCGCCGAGCTTCGGGGAAATCACTCCCGCGCGCGAGAGCCCGGTCAGGTCGCCCTTGACGTCGGCCAGGAACACCGGCACGCCGATCAACGAGAAGCGCTCGGCGAGCACCTGCAGCGTCACCGTCTTGCCGGTCCCGGTGGCCCCGGTGATCAGTCCGTGCCGGTTGGCGAGCGCCGGCAGCAGCGCCAGTTCGGCTTGTGCATTGCGGGCGATGGGGAGGGGCTGGGCTGGGCTGTTTGTCATGGTTCGAATGGTAAAATCGTGGTTTCAGCGGCTTGCGAGCCGACCCCCGATTCTGTCGCAGATTGGCGAACCGGCGGAAAACCCCCAAGTGGCGAAAGGCAAGAGGCGATGGCTGGGCATTCCAAGTGGGCGAACATCAAGCACAAGAAGGAGCGCTCGGACGCCAAGCGCGGCAAGCTCTTCACGCGTGTGATCAAGGAAATCGCGGTTGCCGCGAAACTCGCCGGACCGGACCCGGACGCCAATCCACGCCTGCGTCTGGCCGTGGACAAGGCCTCGGACGCCAACATGCCCAAGGATACCGTGATGCGCGCGATCCAGCGCGGTTCGGGAGATGTGGACGGGGCGAACTACGATGAAATCCGCTACGAGGGATACGGGATCGGCGGGGCCGCGGTCATCGTCGACTGCCTGACCGACAATCGCACGCGCACCGTTGCCGACGTGCGCCACGCGTTTTCCAAGAACGGCGGGAACCTGGGCACCGACGGGTCGGTCGCGTTCCTGTTCCAGCATTGCGGGCAATTTCTCTTTCCGCCGGGCACCTCCGAGGAAGCGGTGATGGAGGCAGCGGTCGAGGCGGGGGCCGAGGACGTGATCGGTGACGACGAGGGCGGCATCGAGGTGCTCTGCGCGCCCCCCGATTTCGCGCAGGTCAAGAGTGCGCTCGAAAAGGCCGGGCTCAAGGCGGAGATCGCCGAGGTGACCATGAAACCGCTCACCGAGACGGAATTCACGGGCGAGGACGGTGCCACGCTCCAGGCGCTGCTCGATGCGCTGGAGAATCTCGACGACGTCCAGCAGGTGTACACCAACGCGATCATCGAGCCATGACGCCGGGTCGCGCGCGGACAAGGGGAACTGGGACATGAAACTTCTGGTGGTGGGAGGCGGCGGCCGCGAGCACGCGCTCGCGTGGCGGCTCGCGCAGTCGCCGCGCGTGCAGAAGGTGTTCGTCGCTCCGGGCAACGGCGGCACGGCCCGCGAGGAAGCGATCGAAAACCTGCCGATCACGGATATCGAGGCGCTGGCCCGCTTTGCCGCGAAGGAAGGGATCGCGTTCACCGTCGTCGGCCCGGAGGCGCCGCTCGCCGCCGGGATCGTCGACCTGTTTCGCGCGCGGGAACTGCCGATCTTCGGCCCGACCCGCGCCGCGGCGCAGCTCGAGTCCTCCAAGGATTTCGCCAAGGCGTTCATGCGGCGCCAGGGCATCCCCACCGCGGATTACCAGACCTTCACCGATGCCCTGGCGGCGCGCGATTACGTGGCGCAGCGCGGGGCGCCGATCGTGGTCAAGGCCGACGGGCTGGCCGCCGGCAAGGGTGTCGTGGTCGCGGAGACCGTCGAGCAGGCGCATGCCGCGATCGACTCGATGCTGCGTGACGCGACGCTGGGCAGCGCCGGCGCGCGCGTCGTCATTGAGGACTTCCTGGTCGGCGAGGAAGCGAGCTTCATCGTGATGGTCGATGGCGCCAACGTGCTCACGCTCGCGACCAGCCAGGACCACAAGCGGCTACTTGACGACGACCTCGGTCCGAACACGGGCGGAATGGGCGCCTACTCGCCGGCACCGGTGGTGACTCCCGAGATCCACGCCAAGGTGCTGCGCGAGATCATCCGGCCCACCGTCGAGGGAATGGCTGCCGAGGGGAATTCGTATACCGGCTTCCTTTACGCGGGACTGATGATCGACGCGGCCGGAAAGCCGCGGGCACTCGAGTTCAACTGCCGCCTCGGCGATCCCGAAGCCCAGCCGATTCTGGCGCGGGTGAAGAGCGACTTCGCCGCGGTGATCGAGCAGGCGATCGCGGGCACGCTCGACGCCGTCGAACTCGAATGGGATCGGCGCACGGCGCTGGGCGTGGTGATGTCCGCGCACGGCTACCCCGCGAATCCGCGCACGGGCGACCGGATCGACGGCCTGCCGCCGCACGGCAATGCCTTTGGCGAGGATTGCACGGTGTTCCACGCGGGCACTGCCGAGGCCAACGGTCACGTGGTGACCACGGGTGGGCGCGTGCTGTGCGTGACGGCACTGGGCGATTCGGTGAAGATGGCTCATGCGCGCGCGTACGAGGTCCTGCAGCACCTGTCGTTCGACGGCATGCACTTCCGACGTGACATCGGCTTTCGCGCGATCGCGCGGCGTGCCGATGCCCGCTCGACGCCGGGCTGAAATCGTGACGGCTGACACGCGGGCCGACGTAACCGCGCCGCGAATCGCGGAGGTGCGCGACTTCCTGACGGGCCTGCAGCAGCGCATCGGCGATGCGCTCCAGACGCTCGAATCGAAACCCTTTCTCAGCGAGAGCTGGCAGCGCCCGGCGGGCGGAGGCGGAGTGAGCCGGGTGATCGAGGAAGGCAGCGTCTTCGAACGCGGCGGCGTGCTCTTTTCGCATGTCAGTGGCGACGCGCTACCGGCCAGCGCCTCGGCGGCGCGTCCGCAGATCGCCGGCCGCCGCTTCGAGGCGATGGGCGTCTCGCTGGTGATGCACCCACGCAATCCCTTCGTCCCCACCACGCACCTGAACGTGCGTTTCTTCGTGGCCCACGCGCCCGAGAACGAGCCCGGCGCGCCCATCTGGTGGTTCGGTGGCGGGATGGACCTCACCCCGTACTACCCGTTCGAGAAGGACGTCGTGCGCTTCCATGCCGCCTGCAAGCAGGCGCTCGAACCCTTCGGCGCGGCATTCCACCCGCGCTACAAGAAATGGTGCGACGAGTACTTCTTTCTGCGCCACCGGGGCGAAGCGCGCGGGGTCGGCGGCGTGTTCTTCGACGACCTGTGCGAGCCCGGCTTCGAGACATCGTTCGCCATCATGCGCAGTGTCGCAGAGGCCTTCGTCCCCGCCTACCTGCCCATCGTCGAGCGCCGCCACGAAACGCCCTACACGGAACGGGAACGAGACTTCCAGCTCTACCGCCGCGGACGTTACGTCGAGTTCAACCTCGTCTACGATCGCGGCACGCTCTTCGGGCTGCAGTCGGGCGGACGCACCGAGTCGATCCTCGTGTCGATGCCGCCGCTCGCGAAGTGGCGCTACGACTGGCGTCCGGAACCAGGGTCGCCCGAGGAGCGAATCTACGATTTCCTGCCCCCGCGCGAATGGGTGTAGTGGCCATGCCGGCGGTCGCGCCGCCGCTGCAATGAGCACGGCGCCCTCCCCCGTGGCGCAGCGGCGACGCATCGGCGTGCTGGGCGGCAGCTTCGATCCGGTCCACGTAGGCCACCTCGCGCTGGCGCGCGCGGCGCAGACGGCGCTGCGACTCGACGA
>JAGXFR010000013.1 GCA_024637155.1 Burkholderiaceae bacterium
GATGAAGCGGCTCGGCTACCCGGCGAGCCTGGCCGCGGCCACCGAGGCCGTCGCCTCGACCGGCGGGCAGATCATGCCGCCGCTGATGGGCGCCGGCATCTTCGTGATGGCCGAATTGCTGGCGCTGCCGTGGATCTTCGTGTTCGCGCCGGCGCGCTCGAGCGCGGCGCGCATTTTCGGATGGGCATGCTGCCTGTTTGGCGTGCTCGGCGCTCTGTACGTCGCCGTGAACAGCAACGCGTTGGCCGACCAGTACGGGATTCTGCAGGGGCCGCTGCAGATGGGCATCGCCGTGGTGCTGATCGTGATCGCGCTCGAGATGGCGCGTCGCGCGATCAACTGGGTGCTGCCGGCGATCACCGTGATCGTGCTCGCCTATGGCATCTTCGGCCACCTGCTCTCCGGGAGCTTCGGCCACGATCCCTTCGCGCTCGACTCGCTGATCGGCGACCTGGTGATCAGCGAGAGCGGGCTGTGGAGCGAACTCACCGGTCTTTCGGCGGACACGATCGCACCCTTCCTGATCCTGGGCGCGTTCATCTCGGCGGGCGCCGCCGGAACGGGCTTCATGTCGGTTGCGACCCAGCTCGCGGGACGCTATCGCGCCGGTGCGGCGAAAGTCGCCGTGCTCTCGAGCGCGCTGTATGGAACGATTTCCGGATCCGCATCGGCCAACACCGCCTCGACCGGCATGGTGACGATCCCCGCGATGAAGCGGCTCGGCTACCCGGCGAGCCTGGCCGCGGCCACCGAGGCCGTCGCCTCGACCGGCGGGCAGATCATGCCGCCGCTGATGGGCGCCGGCATCTTCGTGATGGCCGAATTGCTGGCGCTGCCCTACACGACGATCATGGTCGCGGCGACGCCGGCGGCGGTGCTTTTCTTCGTCACCGCCTGGGTGGGCGTGCACCAGTACGCGCTGCGCTTCGACCTGCGCGGCATGGACGCCGCCGACTTGCCCGGCTGGGCGCGCGTGGCGCGCACGCTGCCCTTTTTCGCCGTGCCCTTCGGCATTCTCATCTATGTGCTCGGCTGGACCGGGTACACCGCGCAATACGCGGCGCTCTTTGCGACGATCGCGAGCATTTTCCTGCTCAGCTTTGACGCCAACGGGCGCGCCGACCTGCGCCACTGGGCCGCGCGACTGCGCATCGCGGCGGTCGATGCGGGAAGGCAGGTGGCCACCATCGCCGCGATCCTGATCTGCGCCGGGCTGATTACCGCCATCTTCAACAAGACCGGGATCGGGATCAAGGTCACGTCGCTGATCCTCTCAGCCTCCGACGGCAGCCTCTGGGTCGCGCTGGCGCTCACGGCGCTGGCGAGCCTGCTGCTCGGGATGGAACTGCCCACCACCGCGGCGTACGTGATCTGCATCGCCGTCGCCGGCGACGCGCTGCAGAGCCTCGGCGTACCCGCGCTCTACGCCCACCTGTTCGTGTTCTGGTACGCGCTGCTGTGCACGATCACGCCACCGGTATGCGGCAACGTGTTCATCGCGGCGGGCATTGCCGGCACGCCCTGGCTGCCCGTCGCCGGTCGCGCGATGACGCTGGGCATCGGGCTCTTCATTCTGCCGCTTGGCTTCATCGCGAACCCGTGGATGCTGCGGCTGGCCACGGACCCGGGGATGGCGCTCCTGGCGTCGGCCAAGGTCGGATTCGGACTGTGGCTGATTTCGGTCGCGCTGATCCGCCCGCTGCGCCACGGCTGGCTGCGTCCCCTGCTCCTCGTGGCGGGGTTGGCGGCGGTCTTCTCGTTCGCGCACCTCTGGGTGCCGGGTGTGGAGGAAGCGGCGTTCAAGTTCGGGCGTTGAGGTTGTGGCGTGCTGTATGTCGGCGTTCCCGGGGTACTGGCGCGGCGCGCTGTGCTCAGGTACCCGCATTCGCCGCTCGTTACCGGCTCGGTGCGGCCACCTGAGCACAGCACGCTCTGGGGCATCCCCGCGCGCGTTTCACCAAGGCGGAACACCGCCCGCCCGCATGCACCTGCGCACGATTGGGCAACTCAGGTTCGCGCTGGCCGCGCACGCCCGCGTCGGTGCGGCGCACCGCGCTCCCGCGTGCCCGATCGGCCCGTTATCCGATCGGGCACGCGTCCGCCAGCGGCGCGCAGGGCAATGCGGCGGCGTGCATGCGTCGCACGTCTTGTTTGCAGGCCGAATCTGTTGCCGGCGGGCGGCCTCGCGGCGCGTGGCGCCCGGGTCACGTGCCGGGCGCCCGCCGCGAGACGCGTCGCCGTCACCGATGAGCGCGTGGAGCGTGATCCACGCCGCGTCGTCGCAGCGACTGACGGCGAGCCGAGACGCCACACAGCGCGATGGGGTCAGGCGGCCGCACCGAGCCGGTAACGAGCGGCGAATGCGGACGCCTGACCGCGTCGCGCCAGACGGCAGACGGCAGCCGGCCGGTCAGTTTCGACCAGGCCCCGTGACGAGCCCCGAGACGATGGTCACGAGGCGACGCGGCGTGAAGCGCACGCTTTGCGCGAGCACCCAGTTCATCACACCCGGGATCGCCACGCGGCGCCCCGCGCGCATCGCCTGCCAGGCGGCGCGTGCGACCGTCGCCGAGTCCGGCACCGGTGCCAGCTGGAACAGGCGCGATTTCTGCATCTTCGCCCGCGACTGGAATTCCGAGGCCGTCGGCCCGGGACAGAAGGCGGTGACGGTCACGCCCGAATCGGCCAATTCGTGTGCCAGCGCCTCGGAGAAGTGCAGCACGTAGGCCTTGGAAGCGTAGTACACCGCCATGATCGGCGCGGGCTGGAACGCCGCGGTCGAGGCGATGTTCATGATCTTGCCGCGGCGCGCTACGATGCCGGGCAGCAGCAGCCGGGTCAGCGTGGTGAGCGCCTCGATGTTGAGTCGCAGCATGCCTTCGGTGGTTTCGACCGGTATGTGGGCGAAGGGCCCGAAGGTGCCGATACCGGCGTTGTTCACCAGATAGTCAACGAGCACGCCACGTTGCTCGAGTTCTGCCGCCAGGTCGTGCGCGGCGCCGGGGCGGGCGAGGTCGCACCCGATCACGACGACCTCGACGCCGTGGCGCGTGCGCCAGTCGGAGGCCAGCGCTTCGAGCGTTTCGGTGCGGCGCGCGGTGATCACCAGCCGCAGTCCGTCGGCAGCCATCAGCCCGGCAAGCGCCTCGCCGATGCCCGACGATGCGCCGGTGACCAGTGCGGTCAGATTGGATTGGGTGGCACGCGCATCGGCCATCGCGGACTCCTGTTTCGTTGCGCGAAGATCACCGCGCACGTTATCACGCAGGCATCGCAGCCATTCCCTGCGCCAGCGCGAACGAGACGATCGCGTGCTGGACGCGTTCGACCTCCCCGATCGGATCGCTGACCGTGATCGCGAGCGCCGGATGGCGCGCGCGGGCGCGCTCGCGCAACGCGGGCAGGTCCCGGCGCACGTGTGACCCGGCGGCCAGCAGCAGCGGGACGATCACGACATGCGCGGCGCCGGCGCGCACCAGTTCGTCGATCGCTGCATCCGCGTCGGGTGCCATGCGCTCGAGGTAGCCGAGCACCACGGGCCCCGGGTATGCGTCGCGCGTGCTGCGCGCGAGTTGCTCGAAGGGCGCTGCCCACTGCGGGTCGCTCGAACCGTGAGCCAGCAGCAGCAGCCCGGCCGGGGTCGGGGCGGGTGCGGCCGTAATGCTCACCCGATTCCCGACGACAGGTCGAGCCAGCCCGCCATTTCATCGGTGGCCCACCGCGTCTCCCGCGCATCCGCCGCATCCGCCGCATCCGCCGCATCCGCCATCCCCGCTGGCCGGGCGCGCGCCAGCGCATGCCCGATGAGCAGCGTCGTCGGTCCGTCGAAACTCGGCAGCCGCGCGAGCGAGAGTTCGCCGAGCGTCAGATGCAGTCGGGCACCGGCGCGACTCGCATTCTCGACCAGGCACACTGGCGTCGCGGCGTCGTGCCCGGCGGCGAGCAGTACGCTCGCAATTTCCGGCGCCTGTGCGGCCGCCATGTAGAGCACCGTGGTGTCGCAGGCGCGTACCGCATCGACCCACGCGGCGTTTTCGGCCTCGTCGCGCCCCACGCGCGGCGTCACGAAGGCGACGCTGCGCGCCACCCCGCGCAGGGTGAGGCTCACGCCGAGGTCGGCGGCCGCGGCGCAGGCTGCGCTCACGCCGGGAACGATCTGCACCGGAATCCCGCGCCGGCGACAGGCCTCGATTTCGCCCGCGGCACGCCCGAAGATCCCCGGGTCGCCGCCCTTGAGACGCACCACGGTGTCCCCGCGCAAGGCGTGGCTCACGAGCAGGCGCTCGATGAAGCGCTGGTCGGTGGAAACCCGCCCGAGACGTTTGCCGACCGCGACCCAGCGCGCGCGCGGGGCGGCATCGCGCACGGCGGGGTCGATCAGCGCATCGTGCAGCACCACGTCGGCCTCGCCCAGCAGGCGCCACGCCTTGCGGGTGAGCAGTTCCGGATCGCCCGGCCCCGCGCCGACCAGATAAACGGTACCCGGCTGCCTCATGCCGCCGCCTCCTGCGGCACCGCATCGACGATGCCCGCGGCCAGCGTCGCCCAGCTCGCCGGGTCGAGCAGCACGAAGCGGCTGCGCACCGAAAGGCGTGCCCCGGCGGGCTCGACGGGGAGCGCCACCGCGGTTTCGATGTCGACCTCGACGAGCTCATTGAGTTCGATCGCGTCATGCGTCGTCGCGGATTCGAGCTTCCCGACAAGGCCCACGATCCGCGCCGCGGTCTGCGTGCTGCCCATCTTGAGCGTGAGCCGGGCGCCTGGCCGACCCGCCTGCGGCGCGAGCCAGGCCACGCGGGCGCGGAAACGCCGGTGCAGCCCGCGTGGTGCCGTATCTGACACCAGCCAGTCGCCGCGCGCCGCGTCGCGCTCGTCGGCGAGCGTTGCCGAGATGCTCTGTCCCGCATCGGCGCTCTTCACCGCACGACCCAGATGGAAGAGCGCGGCGATTGTCGTCTGCACGTCCGAGGGCAGCACGCGCACCCGATCGCCGACCGACAGCCGCCCCTGCTCGAGGCGCCCCGCCACAGCCCGAAACGGCTGCGCGCTCGCTCCGGCGGTGCGCAGGCTGATCTGGATCGGGAGGCAGGCACCGACGCCGGGTTCGGCTGCCGGATCAGGTGTCGCCGACACCTGCTCGAGCCACTCCATCACCGTCGGGCCATCGAACCATGCCAGATGCGCGCCACGGCGCACGATGTTGTCGCCCGTGAGTGCGCTCGCCGGCAGCACGTCGAGGGTAGCGGCGCGTTCGTCCAGGCGCAACTCGCGCGCGAGGCCGAGAAGCGCAGCGCGCAGCTTCGCAAAGACCGGCTCGGGCGCATCGAACGCGTCGAGCTTGTTGACCACGAACGCGACGTGCGGCACCCGCAGCAGCGCGGCGATCGCCGCGTGTCGCACGGTCTGGGTGAGCAGTCGCGGCGTTTCATCGGCCAGTTCGAGGCGCAGCGGATCGACCAGCACGAGCAGCGCGTCGGCATGGCTCGCCGCCGTGACCAGGTTGCGCGTGTACTGCTCGTGTCCCGGGGAATCCGCCAGCAGAAAGCGCAGCGGGCCGACCTTGAGGTGGCGCCAGGCGACGTCGATGGTGATGCCCTGCTCGCGCTCGGCGACCAGCCCGTCGGTGAGCCGCGAGAAGTCGATCGCCGCACCGACCTGGAGCGACTCCTCGGTATCGGCGAACAGGCCCTGCGCATCGTGCACCAGCCGACCGAGCAGCGTGCTCTTGCCGTCGTCGACGCTGCCCGCCGTGGAGAGGGTGAAGAGGCGGCGCATGTCAGAAGTACCCCTGGCGCTTGCGCTGTTCCATGGCCGCTTCCGCCGCGAGATCGTCGAGCCGTGTCTCGCCGCGCTCGCTGGTGGTCGCATCGCGCGTTTGCGCCAGCACCTCCCAGGCATCCGCCGCATCGCTGCGCACCGGGCAGGTGCAGCTCATGTCGCCGACCGTGCGAAAGCGCACCGAGAGCATCACCGGTGTTTCGCCCTCGAGCGGGGGCGTGAGCGGCGTCACCGGAACGATCCGGCCGTGGCGCTCGAGGACGCGGCGCAGGTGCGCGTAATACAGCGACGGCAGGCGGATCTCCTCGCGGGCGATGAACTCCCAGAGATCGAGCTCGTTCCAGTTGCTGATCGGGAACACCCGCAGATGCTCGCCGGGGGCGACCCGCGTGTTGTACAGGTCCCAGAGTTCGGGGCGCTGCACCTTCGGATCCCATTGGCCGAAGCTGTCGCGGTGGCTGAACACGCGCTCCTTCGCGCGCGAACGCTCCTCGTCGCGCCGGGCGCCGCCCAGCAGCGCGCCGAAGCGGCGTTGCTCGATTGCCTCGAGCAGCGTCACGGCCTGCGCTTCGTTGCGGCTCGCGGTGGCGCTCCCCAGCCGCACGGTGCCGCGAGCGATGCTGTCCGCGACGCTTGCCACGATCAGCTCGAAGCCGTGCTCGGCCGCAAACGCGTCGCGAAAGTGCGGGATTTCCTCGAAGTTGTGTCCGGTGTCGATGTGCAGCAGCGGCATCGGCACGCGCGCCGGCGCGAAGGCCATCCGCGCGAGCCACGCCACGACCACCGAATCCTTGCCGCCGGAGAAGAGGATCGCCGGTCGCTCGCAGGCAGCGGCCTCCCGGATCACGTGGATCGATTCGTCGATCAGGTCATCGAGCACGCTGGCGCCCGAGGCGCGCGCGGGAGAGGCGAATCCGACAGGCAACTCCGCTCCAGCCGGTTCCTGGTGCAGTCCGCATTCCTTCGACGCACGCTGCTCCCACCACCAGCGCCCGGCGCGCGGATCCTCACCGGGGCGCACGGCGCGCGTGCACGGCTCGCAGCCAATCGACGGATACCCGCGTGCATGCAGCGGATTGATTTCGGGCGCCCCCCGCAGGCCGATCGCCGCCTGGATTTCAGCGCTCGTCCAATCGGCCAAGGGATTGAACTTGGCGATGCCGAAAGCTTCGTCGAAGTGTTCCAGCTCGACCGACTCGCGAGTGGGCGACTGCTCCCGGCGCACTCCCGTGATCCACGCGTCGAAGCCGCCGAGATGGCGCTTGAGCGGCTCGACCTTGCGCACCGCGCAGCAGCGCTTGCGGTTCTCGAGCGACTCGTAGATCGCCCCCGGCGCCTGACGCTGCTCGAGCGCGAGCACCGCACCCGGGTCCGGCGTCACCAGCTTGAGCGAGACGCCCAGCGCCTCGGTCACACGCAGCGCATAGGCGCGCGTCTCGTCGTGGAGCTTGCCGGTGTCGAGCAGGAACGCATCCACCGCCAGCCCCAGCCCGGCGATGCGCCACAGGAGCAGCGTGTCCTCGGCCTGCGCGCTGAAAGCCAGCGCGACGCGTCCGTATGCGGCGGCTGCGCCGCGCAGGCGCATGTCGAGCGTCACGAGCAACGCCGCAAGATGCACATCGCCGCGCACCACCGGCGCTTCCCGCGCTTCGGCCCCCGCTTGCGCCCAGCGCGGCACCGACCCATCCTGCGCGCCCTGATAGGGCGCGGCGAAGGGCCGCACGGTGGCCGGATCGATCGCGGTCGTGCTGCCGGGTCGCAGGTGGAAATGCGTGAAGCCGACGCGACGCATCAAGTAGATCGTCTCCGCGATCACGTCGCCGACCGCGTGGATTTCACCCGTGAACCCGGCCTCGCGCAGTCGCGCCGCGTGACTGTACCCGCGGCCGTCGGTGAATTTCGGGAACGCGATCGCGACCGCCGCCATGGCACGCAGTTCGGGCAGACGCCGCGCGACGACGGCTTCGGGTTCGAGCGTCGCGCCCGGCTCGGCCCACGTCGCGCACACGCAGCCGTCGGCATCGACGACGACCGGCAGGGGCTGCGCTGCGGCATCGTCCGCCGCCCGCCGCTCCGCCATGGGCTCATCCGCCGCTTCGTCGGCTTGCCGCTGCCGGGTGGCCGCGCTCGCCGCGCTCATCGCCGCGTCTCCGAGTCCTGCGTCTGCGCTGCCGCGAGCCCGCTGCGCTCCGGCGCCTCGTCGAGCGCCTTGCGCACCGCATCGGCCGCGGTCGCAAACGGTTCCCTGCCCAACCGCTGCCCCGCCTCGCGAAAACTCTCGCCAGGCTCGCGCAACGAAACGTAGGCGTCGAGAATCGCTTCGACGGCGTCGCCGATCTCGTCCTCGGCAAAGGCCTTGCCCAGAAAGCTGCCCAGCGCCGCCGGCGCGCCGTCGTGGCCCGAATGCCCGCCCACCAGCACCTGATAGAAAGATGCGCCCGCCTTGTCCACGCCGAGGATGCCCAAGTGCCCGGTGTGATGGTGGCCGCAGCTGTTCATGCAGCCCGAGATGCGCAGATCCAGTGGACCCAGATCTTCCTGCCGGTCGAGATCCGCGTAGCGCTCCGCAATGTCCTCGGCCACGGGAATCGAGCGCGCATTCGCGAGCGAGCAGAAGTCCCCACCGGGGCAGCAAACCATGTCGCCGATCAGCCCGCCCAGAGCGCGGTTCAGTCCCACCGCGTCGAGCGCGAGGAACAGCGCCGGCAGGTCGCGTTCGCGCACCGCCGGGAGCAGCAGGTCCTGCGCATGCGAGACACGCACGAAGCCCTGGCTGAAGCGCTCGGCCAGATCCGCGATTTGCTCCATCTCCTCGCTTGTCGCGTCGCCCGGGGGTCGCTTCGTGTTCTTCAGCGGCACCAGCACCGCGGCGAAGCCGGGGTTCCGGTTGGCCAGCCGGTTGCGTGCGAGCCAACGCCGGTAGCGTCCGGCATCCGCCGCCTCGCCGTTCCATGCGGGCGTACCTGCCTCGCCGGCCACCGACCAGTCGGGCTCGACAAAGGCGTCGCGCACCCGGTCGCGCTCGGCCTCGGGAATGCGGTGCGGCCCGTCGCGCAGCCGGCTCCACTCGTCCTCGACCAGCGCCGCGAAGGGCTCGGCGCCCATCGCGCGCACCAGGATCTTGATGCGGGCCTTGAAGATGTTGTCGCGCCGGCCCATCTCGTTGTAGACGCGCATCACCGCGTGCGAGTAGGTCAGCAGGTCCTGCCAGTGGAGCCGCTCACGGATCACCGGGCCGAGCACGGGAGTGCGTCCCATGCCGCCGCCGACCCGCACGCGAAACACCGCATCGGGTTCGCCCGCCACGGCCTCGAAGGCCAGATCGTGCAGCTGCACCAGCGCCCGATCCTGCGGCGTGCCGCTGAAGGCCACCTTGAACTTGCGCGGCAGGAAGGTGAATTCGGGGTGAAAGCTGCTCCATTGGCGCAGCAATTCCGCGTAGACGCGCGGATCCAGAATTTCCTCGGGGGCGATGCCGGCAAGCACGTCGCTCGAGATGTTGCGCAGGCAGTTGCCGCTGGTCTGGATGCCGTGCAGGCCGACCTCGGCGAGGTCGGCCAGCGCGCGCGGCGCGTCCTCGATCGTGATCCAGTTGAGCTGCAGGTTCTGGCGCGTGGTGAAGTGTCCGTAGCTGCGGTCGTAGGTGCGCGCGACCGCGGCGAGCGCGCGCAGCTGCTCGCTGCGCAGCATGCCGTAGGCAATCCCGATGCGCAGCATCGGCGCGTGGCGTTGCACGTAGAGGCCGTTTTGCAGGCGCAGCGGCCGCAGGTCATCGTCGCTCAGCTCGCCGCGCGCGTTGCGCGAAACCTGGGCGCCAAACTGCGACGCGCGTTCGCGCAGCCTCTCGAGGTCGAACGTGTCCGGTTGGTACATGAAGAATCCCTGGATGAGCGCTCGAGCCTATGCCGCGCATGCCGCAGCGCACAAACAAGAAAAAACGATATGGTTATTCAATGGAACCGGCCCAATCGGGGCGCTGCCGCGCAAACCGCGCCCATGCTCGCGCTGCGCGCTGTGCGCGACGAGTCGAAGACGCGGTGCGGGTCGGAAAACCGGGTCGCTCCCGTGGAAATACGGGGCGCCGCGGGTCATGGAGAAGCGCCCTCGAACGGGGCGCCGGATGATGCGGACCGCCGCCCCGGGGCACCCACGCGGGCGCCCCGGGACCGGAGCTCAGGACATCAGAACAACAGGTTCGGCAGGAACAGCGAGATCTGCGGAATGTAGGTGGCCATCACGAGGAAGACCATCAACACCATCAGCCACGGCAACGCCGCCCGGACCACCTTGGTCAGCGGCATGCCGGTGATTCCCGAGGTCACGAACAGGTTCAGTCCGACCGGTGGCGTCACCATCCCGATCTCGAGGTTGACCACCATGATGATGCCCAGATGGATCGGATCGATGCCCAGTTGCGTGGCGATCGGGAAGAGGATCGGCGCAAGGATCAGGATGATCCCGGTGGGCTCCATGAAGTTGCCCGCGATCAGCAGCAGGATGTTGACGACGATCAGGAACTGCCACGGCGCCATTCCCATCCCGACGATCTGTTCGGTGATCATCTGCGGAATGCGCTCGGTGGTCAGCACGTGCGCAAACAGCAGCGCATTGGCCACGATGAACATCAACATCACCGTGACCTTGGCCGCATCCACCAGTACATGCGGCGTCGCCTTGAACTTGACGTCGCGGTAGACGAACACGGCGATCACGAAAGCGTACACGGCGGCGACCGCGGCAGCCTCGGTCGGCGTGAAGATCCCGCCGTAGATCCCGCCGAGAATGATGAAGAGCAGCAGCAGTCCCCAGATCGAGTCCCGGCCCGCCACCGCCACTTCGCGCAGCGTCGCCCGCGGTTGGCGCGGGATATTCAGGTAGCGCGCCCGGAAGTAGATCGCAATCATCAGCATCAGGCCGAGGATGATCCCCGGAATGACGCCTGCCATGAAGAGCTTGCCCACCGAGGTTTCGGTGGCCGCCGCATAGACGACCATCACGATCGACGGCGGGATCAGGATGCCCAGCGTTCCCGCGTTGCAGATGACGCCGGCGGCGAACTCCTTGGTGTAACCATTGCGCACCATGCCCGCGATCACGATCGATCCGACCGCGACCACCGTCGCCGGAGAGGAGCCGGACACCGCGGCGAACAGCATGCACGCCAGCACCGAGGCCATCGCCAGGCCACCGCGCAGGTGACCGATGCAGGCGTTGGCGAAGCGGATCATGCGCTTTGCGACGCCGCCCGTGGTCATGAACGCGCCCGAGAGGATGAAGAACGGGATCGCGAGCAGCGTGAAGTGCTCGGAAGTCTCGAAGAGCTTGAGCGAGAGCGAAGCGAGCGAATCCTGCCCGAAAAAGAGAATCGTCAGGATCGACGAGAGCCCGAGCGCGATCGCAATCGGCATGCCGATCAACATGAAGGAGAAGAGCATCACGAACAGCAAAATGGTGTTCATGATTTTTTCTCCCCGTCACGCGCGGCGGTGGCGTCGTCGGCCCTGAGCTTGAGCGCTTCGGCCGCCTCGTCGGCCAGGTGCA
>JAGXFR010000014.1 GCA_024637155.1 Burkholderiaceae bacterium
CCCGGGCTCGCCCGGAGATCCTTCGTCAACGGGGGGCGCGGCTGCGGCGACTACGCCGGCGAGCTGGCCTGCAGGCCAAAATCCTGCGGGAAATCATCGACCGCGATCACCTCGCTGGTGAGCTGCGCGGCGCGTTCGAGGGTCGCCAGTTCGACTTCGGCGAGCGCCCCGTGGGCTCGCGCCTGCGCGGCGATGTCGGCCCAGCCACCGGCAGCGAGGGCGCGCGTTTCGTTCTGTGCGCGCAGCCGGTCGCGGATCTTCTCGGCGTTGATGACGGCCGTGAGGGCAGCCTCGAGCTTGCCCACCACCTCATCCTCGCCGGCAGGCAGATAGATGCCGATCGTGAGCCGGTCGCGGGCGGGCGAGGGCTCGAGCAGCAGGCGGGCCACTTCGTGTCCCATGACGTCGCTCGCCGCCGTGAGGGTCAGCCCTTTGGGGAAGACGAGCAGGCGCAGCAGGCGCGGGAGCACGCGGCCTGGGAAGTTCGCGAGCACGCCGTTCAACGCCACCTGGATCTTGAAGAAGGCGCCGTAGAGCGCGAGGTCCAGCAAGGGCAGGTCGTCGGGGTTGCAGCCCTGGTCCTCGAAGCGCTTGAGCGCAGCGGAGGAAAGGTAGAGTTGACTGAGCACGTCGCCCAGGCGCCCCGAGAGTTTCTCGCGGCGCTTGAGTTCGCCGCCGAGCACCAGCATCGACGCGTCGGCCAGGAGCGCGAGCGCGGCGCTGAAACGGGTCATCTGCTCGTAGTAGCGCTTGGTTTCCGGACCACGCGGCGCCTTCACCGGCAGGCCACCGGTGATGCCCAGGACCAACGTGCGGGCGACGTTCGCGATCATGAACCGGGCATGGCCCCACAGCGCGGCATCAAAGGCGCTCGAGCCGCGCGCCGCGTCCGCATCGTTCGCGGCTTCGATCTCGGCCAGCACGTAGGGGTGGCAGCGAATCGCGCCCTGGCCGAAGATGATGAGGCAGCGCGTCAGGATGTTGGCGCCCTCGACGGTGATCGCCACCGGCACGAGCTGGTAGGCGCGTCCGAGATAGTTGTTCGGGCCCAGGCAGATGCCCTTGCCGCCGTGCACGTCCATCGCGTCGTCCACGACGCTGCGCATGCCCTCGGTGAGGTGGTACTTGACGATCGCCGACGGCACCGACGGTTTTTCGCCCAGGTCGACCGCACCGGCGGTCATCACGCGCGCCGCATCCATCAGGTAGGTCGCGCCGCCGATGCGCGCGAGCGCCTCCTCGACGCCCTCGAAGCGCCCGATCGACACGCCGAACTGGGTGCGCACCCGCGAGTACGCGCCGGTGGTGCGCGCGCAGAGCTTCGCCGCGGCCACGGATTGCGCGGGCAGCGAAATCGAGCGTCCAGCCGCGAGCGATTCCATCAGCATCCGCCAACCCTGCCCGATGCCCTCGCGCCCGCCGATCACCTGCTCGAGCGGGATGAAGACGTCCTTGCCCCAGTTGGGTCCGTTCTGGAATGCGGCATTCAGCGGAAAGTGGCGCCGCCCGATGCTCACGCCGGGCGTATCGGTGGGGATCAGCGCGAGCGTGATGCCGAGTTCCTCCTCGTCGCCGAGCAGGTGATCCGGATCGCGCAGCTTGAAGGCGAGCCCGAGCAGGGTCGCGACCGGGCCGAGCGTGATGTAGCGTTTCTCCCAGTTCACCCGCATGCCGAGCACGTCGTCGCGGCCCTCGAAGGAACCGAGGCAGACGACCCCGAGGTCGGGCATGGATCCGGCGTCGGAACCGGCTTCCGGGCCGGTCAGCGCGAAGCAGGGGATCTCCTCGCCGCGGGCCAGCCGCGGCAGGTAATGGTCCTTTTGCGTATCGGTGCCGTAGTGCAGCAGCAGTTCGGCCGGGCCCAGCGAGTTGGGCACCATCACCGTTACCGCGGCCGCGTTGCAGCGGCTCGAGAGCTTGAGCACAACCTCGGAGTGACCCAGCGCCGAGAAGCCGAGCCCGCCGTAGCGCTTGGGAATGATCATGCCCAAAAAGCCGTTTTCGCGAATGAATTGCCACGCCTGCGGCGGCAGATCGTGGAGCACGTGCGAGATGTTCCAGTCGTCGAGCATCGCGCACAGTTCCTCGACGGGTCCGTCGAGAAAGGTCCGCTCCTCGGCGCTCAGCGTCGGCGCCGGGTAGGCGAGCAGGCGGTTCCAGTCGGGGTTTCCGGCGAAGAGATCGCCTTCCCACCAGACCGTGCCGGCCTCGAGCGCCTCGCGCTCGGTTTGCGAGATGCTCGGCGCGATCTTGCGGTAGATCGCGAGGACACGGTCGCTCACCAGCGTGCGCCGCAGGCTGGTGACGTTGAGCACCAGCGCCACCGGCACGAAGAGGAACCACCCGATGATGGCCCCGACCGGTCCGAGCAGGCCGAATGCCGGGAGCGCCAGGCCGGCGATCACGCCGCCGGCCACCCATGCCCAGCCCGGTGCCCGCGCGTAGGCCAGTGCCGTCGCGCCCAGCACGAGGATCACGATTGCCAGAATCCACGCCATGATGAACTCCCTGTCGATCATCACAGATTGCGCCCTCGGGCGCGGTGCTGCAAGTGCCGCGCCGGGGCGCGGCGCCGCTCAGGTCACCTGTTCGCTGGGCCGGATCAGCATCTCGTTGATCGCGACGTGCCGCGCGCGGGTGACGATGTAGCACACCGCATCCGCGATCTCTTCGGACTCGAGACGCTTGATGTCGCCCAGCCGCGCCATCAGCGCGTCCTGGATTTCCGGGCGGTTGTGGCTGCGCAGTTCGGTGTCGGTGGCGCCCGGTTCCACCAGCGAGACGCGGACATGGCGAGCACTCACCTCTTGGCGCAGCGACTCGCTGAACGCGCCCACCGCATGCTTGGTGGCGTTGTAGACGCCGCTGCCCAGGCGCACGATGCGCCCGGCCACCGAGCTGACGTTGACGATGTCCGCCACACGGCGCGGTCCGTCGGCGGCGGCGCGCAGCAGGTGCGGCAGCGCGGCATGCGAGCAGGTGAGGAGCGCCATCACATTGATTTCCATCATCCGGCGCCACTCGTCCACGTTGGCCCCCGAGATCGGGCCGAGCAGCATCACCCCGGCATTGTTCACCAGGGTATCGAGGCGTCCGAAGTGCGCGACGGTCTGTTCGATGGCGCCGCGTGCCTGTGCGGCGTCGGTGATGTCGGCCTCGATCGCGAGTGCGCGCCCGCCATCGCGTTCGATCCGGCTGGCGAGGTCCTGCAGTCGCCCAGCGCGCCTCGCCACCAGCGCCACGGAAGCCCCGGAACGGGCCAGGCACAGCGCGGTCGCCTCGCCGATGCCGCTCGACGCGCCGGTCACCAGTGCCACGGTTTTCTGAAGGATGGGTTCCATCGTTTGTTTCTCCCTGGTAGGCGCAGTCCCGTCGGACTGCTGGAAATCGATGCGGCGCGACGCTCGTCGCTCCGACCCTGATTCCGTCGCTGCTATCCAACAGGATATATTCTTCCCCTATGCCCGTGCGCGCTGAGGGCCGTTGCACCCGCGCCGACGCAAGACCAAAGACCAAAGACCAGGGAGAGACGACCATGAAGGCCGACAACGTACTCGCGACGATCGGAAACACCCCCCACATCCGGGTGCAGCGCCTCTTCGGCGCGACCCACGAAGTCTGGATCAAGTCCGAGCGCGCCAACCCGGGCGGATCGATCAAGGACCGGATCGCCCTGTCGATGGTCGAGGATGCCGAGCGTAGCGGGCGCCTCGTCCCGGGCGGGACGATCATCGAGCCGACCTCGGGGAACACGGGCGTCGGGCTGGCGCTGGTGGCCGCGGTCAAGGGCTATCCGCTGGTGCTGGTGATGCCCGAGAGCATGTCGCTCGAGCGCCGGCGCCTGATGCTCGCCTACGGCGCGAGCTTCGTCCTGACGCCGCGCGAGAAGGGGATGCCGGGGGCGATCGCGCGCGCGCAGGAACTGGTTGCCGAGACGCCCGGCGCGTGGATGCCGCAGCAATTCGACAACCCGGCCAACATCGAGGTGCACGAGCGCACCACCGCGGCGGAGATTCTCACCGATTTCCCCAAGGGGATCGACGTGCTGATCACCGGGGTGGGCACGGGAGGACACATCACCGGCTGCGCGCGGGTGCTCAAGAAGAAGTGGCCCAAGCTGCAGGTGTTCGCAGTCGAGCCATCCGCTTCGCCGGTGATCTCCGGCGGCAAGCCCGCGCCGCACCCGATCCAGGGAATCGGCGCAGGGTTCATCCCGGCGAATCTGCAAACCGAGCTCCTCGATGGGGTGATCCAGGTCGAGGCCGACGCCGCGAAGGAAATGGCGCGTCGCGCCGCGCGCGAGGAAGGGATGCTGATCGGGGTCTCGTCGGGCGCGACGCTGGCGGCGATCGCGCAGCGCCTGCCGATGATCGCGCCGGGAGCGACGGTGCTCGGCTTCAATTACGATAGTGGGGAGCGCTACCTCTCGGTCGAGGGTTTCCTGCCGATCGAGTGATGGTGGCGAGCGACCGACCCGCGCAGGGGACTCGCGGGTGCGGATGCGCAACTTTCCTGGGATTGCGATGAAACGCGTTGATGATTTCCGCCTGCGATTCGGCAAGCGCGAACTGGTGCCGATCGTCATCGGCGGCATGGGGGTCGACATCTCGACCGCGGCGCTCGCGCTCGAGGGCGCGCGGCTCGGCGGGGTCGGGCACATCTCCGACGCGATGGTGCCGTCGGTGTCGGACAAGCGCTTTCGCACGAAGTTCATCGCCAGCAAGACCAAGCTCTACAAGTACAACGTCGAGAGTTCGGACAAGTCGCAGATCCACTTCGACCTGGGCCAGCTCGCCGAAGCGACCGAGCTGCACGTCGGGCGCACGATGGAGGCCAAGCAGGGCGAGGGAATGATCTTCGTCAACTGCATGGAGAAGCTGACGATGAACGGCCCGCGCGAGACGCTCAAGGTGCGGCTCGCCAGCGCGCTCGACGCCGGGATCGACGGAATCACGCTGAGCGCGGGGCTGCACCTCGGGTCCCTGGCGATGATCGAGGATCATCCGCGCTTTCGCGACGCCCAGCTCGGCATCATCGTCTCGTCCGTGCGCGCGCTGCAGCTCTTCCTGCGCAAGAACGCGCGGCTCCAGCGACTGCCTGATTACATCGTCGTGGAAGGGCCGCTCGCCGGCGGGCACCTGGGCTTCGGCATCGACGACTGGGCGAAGTACGACCTGAAGACGATCGTCAGCGAGATCCAGCAGCACCTCGCTGCCGAGCAGCTCGACATCCCGGTGATTCCGGCAGGCGGCGTCTTCACCGGCAGCGACGCGGTGTCCTATCTGGAAACCGGGTCGGCGGCGGTGCAGGTCGCGACCCGCTTCACGATCACCCACGAGTGCGGTCTGCCCTCGCCGGTGAAGCAGGAGTACTTCCGGGCGAACGAGGAAGACATCGAGGTCAACACGATCTCGCCCACCGGGTACCCGATGCGGATGCTCAAGAACAGCCCCGCGATCGGCGCGGGCGGGCGCCCCAACTGCGAAGCCTACGGCTATCTGCTCGACGCTTCCGGGAACTGCTCGTACATCGATGCGTACAACCGCGAGGTGCTGGCCCACCCCGACGCGAAGAAGATCCAGGTGATGGACAAGACCTGCCTGTGCACGCACATGCGCGCCTACGACTGCTGGACCTGCGGTCACTACACCTATCGGCTCAAGGACACGACGCGGCGCGAAGCCGACGGCAGCTACGCGGAACTGAGCGCCGAGCACGTGTTCCGCGACTACCAGTTCAGTACCGAGCACCAGATCGCGTTGCCCGTTTGAGTCGGGCGGCGGCCCATTTCCCGGATCCCTGAGCGAGCGAGACGACATGGCGACCCCGATCACCTGCATCGAAGACCTGCGCCGGCTCGCCGAGCGCCGCGTGCCGCGGATGTTCTACGACTACGCCGACTCGGGTTCGTGGACCGAGGAGACGTACCGCGCCAATGCGAGCGACTTCGTGCCGATCAAGCTGCGCCAGCGTGTGGCCATCGACATGGAGCACCGCACGCTCGCCACGACGATGGCAGGCGAAGCGGTGTCGATGCCGGTGGCGCTGGCGCCGGTCGGGCTCACCGGAATGCAGCACGCGGACGGCGAGATTCTCGCGGCGCGCGCAGCGGGGCGCTTCGGCGTGCCGTTCACGCTCTCGACGATGAGCATCTGCTCGATCGAGGACCTCGCCGAGAACGCCGGCTACCCGTTCTGGTTCCAGCTCTATGTGATGCGCGACCGCGACTTCATTGCGCGCCTGCTCGACCGGGCGAAAGCCGCGCAGTGTCCGGTGCTGGTGCTCACGCTCGACCTGCAGATTCTCGGGCAGCGCCACAAGGACATCATCAACGGACTCTCGGCGCCGCCGCGGATCACGCTGGCCAACATGGTCAACATGGCGACCAAGCCGCGCTGGGGCCTGGGCATGCTGGGCACCAAGCGGCGTTTCTTCGGCAACGTCGTCGGGCACGCCAAGGGGGTCGACAACATGACCTCGCTGTCGGAATGGAGCGCCAGCCAGCTCGATCCCACGCTCGACTGGGACGACGTCAAGTGGATCCGCGACCACTGGGGCGGCAAGATCGTCCTGAAGGGGATCATGGACCCCGAAGATGCCGAGATCGCCGCGGGCATCGGGGCCGAGGCGATCATTGTATCGAACCACGGGGGGCGCCAGTTGGACGGCGCCCCGTCGTCGATCCGCGCGCTGGCCCCGATCGTGCAGGCGGTGGGCAGCCGGGTCGAAGTGCATATGGACGGCGGGATCCGCTCGGGGCAGGATGTGCTCAAGGCCATCGCGCTGGGCGCGAAAGGCACCTATATCGGTCGCCCCTTCGTCTACGGGCTCGGCGCCAACGGCGAGGCGGGGGTCACCACCTGCCTGGAGATCATCCGCAAGGAACTCGACGTGTCGATGGCGCTCTGTGGGCATCGCGATTTGAGCAGGGTCGATCAGTCGATCCTCGTGCCGGGAACGTTCTAGCGGGGCAGCAGCCCCCTGCGGCCCTAAGGTCTCTTGCAATGCGCCCGTCTTGGCGCGCATGATCGGCTGCACCAAGGGTTGTGCTGCGGCCCTCCTGGGCCCTCCCACAGAAGACAAGCGCTGTGCGACCCTCTTCCCTTTTGCGCGGCGAGCCGGCGCGCACCCCGTGTACCCGCCGGTCTCTCTACAGCCCGTTGCCGCGCGGCACTCGCCGCCCGTGCGCAACGCTCAAGGAGACGAACCATGGCAACGTATATTGTTCTGTGCAGCTTCACCGACCAGGGCATCAAGACCGTGAAGGACAGCCCGAAGCGCGCCGCCGCCGTCAAGGAGGCGGGCAAGAAATTCGGCGTCGAGATGAAGCAGCTCTACTGGACGCTCGGCAGCTACGATCTGGTTGGGGTCTTCGAGGGGAACGACGAGAAGGCGATGACCGCCTTCGGCCTGGCGATCGGCGCGCAGGGCAACATCCGCACGCAGACGCTGCGCGCGTTCGACGGGGCCGAGTTCGGCGAGATTCTCGGCAAGATGGGCTGAGCGCCTGGCACGGGGGCGCCGGCATGCCAACAAACTGGCGCCCCCGAGACGAATCGAACGTCCGACCTGCCCCTTAGGAGGGGGCCGCTCTATCCACTGAGCTACGGGGGCAATATTCTTATATTAACAAATAGTTACGAGTCATACTTAACGTTGTGTATTAGATCATGATCTCGCCGTTCCCGCCGATTATGCCGTTGATCTGAGCTTGGACCGGTGGAACGAGCAGGGGCTGCACTGCGCTTTGCGTGTCTTGCGGGCCGGAGTCAGCGCGGAACCGGCGCCGCTCTCCGGTAGGTCTCGATCGCGTAGTGCAGGCCCGTGCGCGAAACCTGCGGATCGCTCGATTCGCGCACCCACACCGCCGGATCAAGCGCGGGAAAGCGCACGTCGCCATCGACTTCGATGTCGATCGCGGTGACGATCACCCGGTCGGCGATGGGCAGCACCTCGCGATAGATCTGCGCGCCGCCCGCGATGAAAACCTCGGACGCGTCGATCCCCGGGTGCCGGTCACTGCTCTTGGCGGTCATCGCGATGGCGGCGGCGAGCGTCGCGCCGCGCTCGCAGTCCGGCACGCTCCAGTGCGGATCGCCCGACACGACGATGATGCGCCGCCCCGGCAGGGGACGCCCGATGGATTCGAAGGTGCGCCGCCCCATCAGCACGGGATGGCCCGTCGTGGTGCGCTTGAAGTGCTGCAGATCTTCGGGCAGATGCCAGGGCAGCGCGTTGTCGCGGCCGATCACGCCGTTGCGCGCGCGCGCGACGATGATTGTCACGCGCGGGCGCTGCGGCGCGAGGTTCAGCGTCGCGAGCGGAGGATTGGGTGTCTCGGATGCCGCCGGCATGACTCGTGCGTGTCCGCTGGTGTCAGACCGCCACCGGCGCCTTGATGAGCGGGTGCGGGTCGTAGCCGTCGAACACGAAGTCCTCGAAACGGTAGTCGAAGACGGTTTCCGGGCGGCGCAGGATCACCAGCGTCGGCAGCGCGCGCGGCGCGCGCAGCAGTTGTTCGTCGGCCTGCGCGAGGTGGTTCAGGTAGAGGTGGCAGTCGCCGCCGGTCCAGAGAAAATCGCCGGGCGCGAGGTCGCACTGCTGGGCGACCATGTGCGTGAGCAGCGCGTAGGAGGCGATGTTGAACGGAACCCCGAGGAACAGGTCGGCGCTGCGCTGATAGAGCTGGCACGACAGGCGCCCCTGGGCGACGTAGAACTGGAAGAAGGCGTGGCAGGGCGCGAGCGCCATCTGCGGGATGTCGGCCACGTTCCACGCGGACACGATCAGGCGGCGCGAATCGGGATTCGTGCGAATCTGCTCAACGAGCTGCGCGATCTGGTCGATGGTGCCGCCATCTGGCGCCGGCCACGAGCGCCACTGGTGGCCGTAGACCGGGCCGAGTTCGCCGTCGGCGTCGGCCCATTCGTTCCAGATGCTCACGCCCTTGTCGCGCAAGTAGGCGACATTCGTCGATCCCTGCAGGAACCACAGCAGTTCGTGCACCACCGAGAGCAGGTGGATGCGCTTGGTGGTCACCAGCGGGAAGCCGTCGGCCAGATCGAAGCGCAACTGCGCGCCGAACACCGAGCGCGTACCGGTGCCGGTACGGTCCTGTTTTTCGGCGCCGTGCACGCGCACGTGGCGCATCAGATCAAGGTATTGCCGCATCGGCCGATGGGTTCAGCGGGTGTGCACGAGAACGGGGTCGCGATCGCCGCGGCGAGGGCTATTCCTCGTCGCCGCCGGCGGAGCGTCCGCGCCGCACGCCGCGCGGCGGCGGGGCGGCTGCAGGGGTCGCGGCGGGCGGCGGAGCGGGAACGGCGACGACGGGGCCAGGCGCGGCAGCCGGCGCTGCGGCAATCGCACCGGGAGCAGGCAAGGC
>JAGXFR010000015.1 GCA_024637155.1 Burkholderiaceae bacterium
CGTGGGGCATCAACAATTGGGGAGACGACTCATGTCAACAGAAGACGAAATCCGCAAGGCGTCAGGGCAGTTCTACGCCGGGTTGAACCGTATGGCCAATGGGGAAGTCGGCGCGCTTTCAGACATTTGGTCGCACGGCGCAGGCGTCACGACCATGCACCCGATTGGCGGTCGAGAACTCGGCTGGGACGCCGTGAAGGGATCGTTTGACGGAGTAGCCAAAGTGTCCTCGGACGGGAAGATCGGACTGAAGGAGCAACTCATCCAGGTCGCCGGAGACATGGCCTATGAGTCGGGCATCGAACATGGCAAGTTCAAGATGGCCGGGCACCAAGTCATCCTGGAGCATCGGGTAACGAATATCTATCGAAGAGAAGCCGGCGCATGGAAAATTGTCCATCACCACGCGGACACTTCTGCGGCGATGCTGGAAATTCTCAGCCGCTTGCCCCCTCAGCCGAACTGAGTCGTGGATAGGCGGAGGCAGGCGCTCTCGCTGGCTGCCGAGCTCCTTGCTCATACATAGGCGGGGGGCGTGCAACGCTCCCGTGTTGGTCCATGGGAGGCTGACATGAAGATCGCCGCATCGAAAGAAGAGATCTTCGCTGCCCAGGCGTACGAAGATCTTCATGTTCCGGCGTTGTTCCGGCAATGGGCTCCGCGGCTCGTGAAGGCGGCGGAGATTCGCCCGGGTCAACGGGTTTTGGATATCGCTTGTGGCACGGGCGTCCTGGCGCGGGAAGTCGCTCGGCAGTCGGGAGAAAACGGTTTCGTCGCTGGTCTTGATGCCACACCTGGCATGCTGGTCGTGGCCAAGCAGTTGGAGCCATCGATCGAGTGGCGGCACGGCACCGCAGAGTCGCTTCCGTACGAGAACGACTCGTTCGACGCGGTAGTCTGCCAGTTCGGGCTGATGTTCTTTCAGGATCGTACGGCGGCCCTGCGCGAGATGTTGCGCGTCCTGATTCCCGGTGGCCGGATGGCGGTAGCCGTATGGGAGTCGCTCGAGAATTCCGAAGCCTATCCAATCGAAGTAGCATTGCTCGAACGCTTGGCGGGTCAACAGGCGGCAGATGCTTTGCGGGCGCCGTTCGTCTTGGGTGATCGGGCGCAATTGACTGCGCTTTTCCGAGAAGCGGGGGTGGCCGCAGTCGAAGTCGCGACGCATCATGGGACGGCGCGATTTCCCAGTATCAGGACCATGGTGGAAGCTGATCTCCGCGGATGGCTTCCCGTAATGGGGGTTGCCCTCACCGAAGAGAAGATCCAGTCGATCCTTGAGGAAGCGGAGCAGGCACTCGGCCAGTACGTCACGGCAGAACAAACAGTGGAGTTTGACGCCCCGGCACACATCGTGACGGGAAGGAAGTCGTAGTGGCGGCAGGAGAGTCATGACGCAGTCAGCGCTTGCAGCGATCTACAACTACCGGGCAGTCGACGAAATGATCGGCACCTCGGGCCAACCGTCCGTGGCGCAACTGGCGAGCATTGCTGCGGCCGGCTACCAGACGGTCATCAACCTTGCGTTGCACGACGACACGCGCGATTCGCCGCTTGACGAAGCCGACGCTGTGCGATCACTGGGCATGGCCTATGTTCACGTTCCCGTTCGGTTCGCGGCGCCGACCGAGGCCGACCTTCTGGCGTTCTTCGCTGCGATGGAGGCACACCAGCAGGAGAAGCTCTGGATTCACTGCGCAGCCAATGTTCGAGTCTCCGCGTTTCTCGGGTTGTATCGCGCCATCAAGCAGGGCTGGGAACCTGAACGTGCTTTCGAACTCATGGCGGGGTTGTGGCAGCCCAACGAAGTATGGTCATCCTTCATTGTCACGATGCTTGAGCGTCGCCCTTGCGCACCGACCAACTGAGGCTGCACCCATGAATCGGAAACGCGTCGGTGTCGCCTTTCTTTCGTGCATCCTGTTCGCCGCCACGACCCACGCGGCGGACCGGTTCACCAGGATCGTGGAAGAGGCGGGCGAAGCAACGGTCACGGCGGGAGGCTTTGTCGTAAACCAGAAGCGCGTTGCCGTAATCGCCCACTTTGAAGGCCAGGGACTGAGCTACGACCCGCAACGCGGAAACCTGAAGTTCGCTGGTCCCGACGGTGAGTTTGTCGATGGACTCTCGCAGAACGACCAGCATCAGATTCGGATATGGCGAAAGCCGCAATGAGCGGGCCATGCGCATCCCGCCGTTGCCGCCCACTTCGCTTAGGCGCGAGTCTGGCGGCACTCGTCTTGCTCACGCTGTCCGCCTGCGCTCCTCCGCAAGCGGTGCCCGCCGCGGATTCGGCCAAGGCGCCGGTTGTCATCCTGATCTCGGGCGACTCCGGCACCGCGCCATACGGCGCCTACGCCCGGGCGATCGAGCAACTCGGCTATCGGGCGATCCTGGTTGCGGGGCGCAGCATCTCGAGTTCGGAGCGCGACGCTGCCGAGAAACTTCGGGCGCTGATCGAAGCGTCGCAGCGCGATGCCCGCGCGGCGCCCGGCAAGGTGGTCGTCATCGGATTCTCCCTGGGTGGCGGTCTCGCGCTGGTGCATGCCGCGCCGCTGGCGGACACGGTGGCCGGGGTCGTCGCCTACTATCCGAGCATCAGCCGACTGCAGGATATTCGGGGGGTCGCCGCGCGTGTCGCGGTCCCCACCCTCGTGCTGGCTGGCGAGCAGGATCGGTATTTCAACTGCTGTCTGATTGAATCGATGCGCGCCTTCGACGCCGCGGCCCGCGCCGCAAAGGCTCCCGTGTGGTTGGTCTCCTACCCGAACGCCGATCATGGCTTCAACCTCGATTCCTCCCGCTTTCGAGCCGACGATTCCGCCGATGCGTGGGTACGAACCCGGAAGTTCCTCGCGAAGTATCACCCGCTCCCCTGACACCGGCAGGAGGCGCCGACGCATGCAAAGCCCGAAAAGCGCAGGAGGAGAAGAGGTGATGAACGAGCAGATGCAGCCGGTGGGTTTCGTTGCAGCGACGCGTCCCCACCCGCAGGACGACTTCTGGGGCGGAGAGGAGGCCTGCCTCTCTCTCACCGCGGCGTTTACGGCGGAAGCGCTGCAGGGCCTCTGCGAGTTCTCGCACGTCGAAGTGCTGTTTCTGTTCCACGAAGTCGCGTTGTCCAGGATCGCCAGCGGCGCGCGTCACCCGCGAAACAACCCGGCATGGCCGGCCGTCGGCATCTTCGCGCAGCGCGGAAAGAACCGTCCCAATCGCATCGGCAGCACCATCTGCCGATTGCTTCGAATAGAGGGAACGCGGCTCTTCGTTGCCGAACTCGACGCGATCGACGGCACGCCGGTGCTCGACATCAAGCCGGTCATGGCCGAGTTCCTGCCACGCGAGGAGGTTCGCCAACCGCCCTGGTCGCGTGAACTGATGCGCGAGTACTGGTTGACCAAAGGCCAGCCGCCCGCGTAGCGCGACAATTCCCGGGCAAAGGAGCAAGCCGATGAAAGTGCGACGCGTCACGACCGGTCACAACGCGCAGGGAAAGGCGGTTTTCGTCAGCGACAGCGAAGTCGACGCGGCGACCGTCGCGCTGATCCCCGGGGCCGAGTTCCACCGACTGTGGGGCGCCGACCGTGCGCCCGAGTTCCCGGACGACGGGTCCCAGCCCGCCGGTGCGGGGTATTTCCCGCCGCTGGGCGGCTATCGCTTCATGATGTTCAGCGTGCCGCCGCAGACCACGCCGCATCCGGAAGGCGGCGATCGGCAGGCCATGGGCCGTGAAATCAAGGCCACGTTGCCGGGTCTCGCCGAACACATGGAGCGCAACAACCCCGGAATGCACACGACCGACACGGTGGATTTCGAGTACATCATCTCCGGCGAGGTGTGGCTCGAACTCGACGACGGCGCCTCGATGCATCTGCGCGCCGGTGACACGGTCGTGCAGAACGGCACACGGCACGCATGGCGCAACAAGGGCGCGGAGCCATGCCGCATCGTGGTGTTCATGCTCGGCGTGCCGCGCCATCCGCCGGGCCTCGAAGTCGCGAGCAGGATCGGGTCTGCCGCACTCGGCACTTCGGGAACGGATTTGGGCACCTGACCCTTCGCTCAACTGGACTTTGCGCCGCGCGCACGCGCGTCCGGTTAACTTGATCGAGGGCTTCGTTCGGCTTGCGAGCAGTTGACCCTGGGTCAAGGAGACACGATCATGACCGCAGACGATTTGCGCTCGGTGCAGGCTCCGCTGAAGGAGCGCTACCGGGAAACCCCGAATGCGGCGTTGATCACCTTGCATGCGCAAGGTCGCGTCGGCGAGGGTGTGAGCTGCCGGGTCGAAACGGGCAAGGTGCTGGTCCTTGCCGGGTTGCATCCGGCCACCGGCGGGACCGGGCAGGCCGCGTGTTCCGGGGACATGCTGCTTGAAGCCCTGGTGGCATGCGCCGGAGCGACGCTGAGCGCGGTTGCCACGGCGCTCGGCATCGAGTTGCGAGATGCCTCGCTGCGCGCCGAAGGCGACCTGGACTTCCGCGATACGCTGGGCGTGTCCAAGGAGGTTCCCGTCGGCTTCCAGGACATACGGCTGCAGTTCACGCTCGACACCGACGCGTCGGACGAACAGCTCGCGACACTCCTGCGCCTGACCGAACGCTACTGCGTTGTGTATCAGACCCTGGCGCACCCCCCGGCGCTGACGGTCAACCGCGCCCCGTCCACCTACTGAGGGCCCAGGCCATGACAAACAATCCCGTCGGTTGGTTCGAGATCTACGTGCAGGACATGAAGCGAGCCAGGAAATTCTATGAAGCGGTGTTTCTCGTCAGGCTGGAGGAGCTCAAGAGCCCCGGCCCCGAGATGTGGGCGTTCCCGATGCTGATGGATCGAATGGGCGCCAGCGGTGCGCTGGTCAGCATGCCGGGCTTTCCTTCGGGAGGAAACAGCACGCTCGTCTACTTCAGTTGTGTTGACTGCGCGACGGAAGCGGTGCGGGTGAAGTCTGCCGGTGGCCGCATCGAGCGGGAGAAGACGTCGATCGGCGAGTACGGTTTCATCGTGCTGGCCATCGACACGGAAGGCAACATGATCGGATTGCACTCGCGGCAATGAGCGTCGCGGTCGGAGCATTCGCGCGATCGGGCAATCCCCTCGGGCTTGGTTTCTCACCGGTGTGGCAGTCATGAACCAGATCGAACGCGGCACCCGATTCAGGCAACTTCATGCCACCGATGCGATCTTTCTGATGCCCAACGCATGGGATGCGGGCAGCGCGATGATGCTCGCCTCGCTTGGATTTTCCGCGATCGCAAGCACCAGCGCAGGCATCTGTTTTTCGCTCGGATACCCGGACGAGGAAGCCGCGGTCGACCGCGACACGATGCTCGATCGCGTCCAGTCGATCGCCGCGGCGGTCCCGCTGCCGGTGAGCGCAGACCTGCAGGCGGGCTACGGCTCGAGCCCGGACGAAGTCGGGGCCACCATCCGCCGTGCCATCCTTGCCGGCGCGGTGGGCGCGAACATCGAAGACGCCAGCGGCGATCCCGCGCAGCCCTTGTTCCCGATTCAAGACGCGACCGCGCGCATTCAGGCGGCGCGGCAAGCGGCCGACGCCTCCGGCTTGCCTTTCGTGCTGACGGCACGCGCCGACGCGTACCTGCTGCGCGTGAGCGACCCGTTCGCCGAGGCGGTCGCGCGGTGCAACGCGTACCGTGCGGCCGGTGCGGACTGTCTCTTCGTGCCTGGGGCCGCGGACCCGAAAAGCATTGCGGCACTGGTCCGTGCAATCGACGGTCCGATGACGGTGGTCATGGGACTGAGCGGCTCGGCGTTGACCGTAGCGCAACTTGGATCGCTGGGCGTTCGGCGGGTCTCGATCGGGGGCAGCCTGGCGCGCGCGGCCCTGAGCCTGATTCGCGCGGCCGCGACCGAAATGGCCGAGCTCGGGACTTTCTCGTACGCCGACCATCAGGTTGCACACGCCGAGTTGTGCCGGTTCTTCGCCGCGCAGCGAGGGTTGTGAAACAGGGCCGCCGGGGAGCCGCGACATGTCACGAGAGCTGTGGGAATTGCTGAGCTACGTGGTGACCGTGATCGGTCTGCCGCTGGCGATTGCGGTGTTCCTGTTCGAGCAGCGCAAGGAGCGCGAAAACGAAGAAGACGAGGTTTACCAGCAGCTTTCGGACAACTATCAGGATTTCCTCAAGGTGGCGCTCGCCAATCCGGATCTCCGGCTGTTCTCGGTCGCAGGGATGTCGCCACTGGACGACGAACAGGGGGAACGGCAACTGATCATCTTCAGCATGCTCATTTCATTGTTCGAACGCGCGTATGTATTGCTCTACGAGGACACGATGTCGTCCAAGCAGTCGCGGCGCTGGAACTCCTGGGAGGACTACATCCAGGAGTGGTGTCGCAAGCCCCATTTCCGATCGCTCCTGCCCGTCTTGCTGCGCGGCGAGGACCCGGGCTTTGTGCGCTACGTCGAGCAATTCCTCGCGTCCGAGCCTGACGCCGCCGGCACGCCCGGCGCGCAGTCCCTCTGATGCTGCCGGGGGAAATCACGCCAGGGCATCGCCATGACGATTGACCGCATCTACATCAGTCACGAGCAAGGCGGCGTGCAGTTCGAGCTCGAGTCCGTCATGGTCGTTGCCGGCGCCGGGATCGAAGACGATCGCTACTTCGGCCACCGTGACGAACCGGGGCAGAACATCACGCTGATTGAGGCCGAGGAGATCGAGGCGTTTCTCAGCAAGTACGACCGCCCCCACGACCTCTCCATCAGCAAGCGCAACCTGGTCACCCGCGGCGTTCGCCTGAACTCCCTGGTCGGCAAGGAGTTCAGCGTCGGGGACGTGAGGTTGCGCGGCGTCGAACTGTGCGAGCCGTGCTTCGTGCTGGGGCGCGCGCTGCGTTCCCCCGAGCTCGACTCCGCGACCATCGTCCGGCGCTTCCTGCACCGGGCCGGGCTGCGCGCCGACGTACTCTCGGACGGCGTCATCGCGCGTGGTGCGCCGCTTCACGGCGTCGGTTGAGCCCTTGCGCGCAGCGGCACTCTTTTTGTTCCTGGCCATCCTCGCCATGGGCGGATGTGCCGCGCCGCCCATACCGGCGTACCTCTCCGCTGCCCGGGGCTGTGCCGTCGTGGTCGGCAGCAGTGTCGGCAGCCGCTTCGACAATCCGACCGCCGATGGATTCTGGCAAGAGGCCAACCGGCAGATCGCGGGCTACCTCTATGACGCTCTGGTGACGGAGCACTACAAGGTCACCCGGCTCACCATTGCGCAGGAGGAGAGCCGGAACATCGAGCGGCTCGTGGCCGCTGCGCTGGTTCGCGGAGAGTGCAACCGGGCACTGCAGATTTCACACACCGTCGGCGAGTTTCAGCGCGCGTACCGGTATCCGCGCACGACCGAATCCTTCGACTCGTTCCGTACCGGGACCTTTGCCGCGTCGGTCTATGCCGACCTCAAGCGCAGTGGCGCGTTGGAAGCGCTCCGGCGCAAGGTGCCCGATCTCGGCAACGTGCGCGATCCGCAATCGTTTGCGGCGCTGATGCGTGGGAAGGGGAATGCGGTGAGCTTGCGCCCGATGGAGGTGCCGCGCGGACGCGTCGTCGAAGTGCTGGTTGCCGAGCGCGGTTTGTCGCCGCTCTTTGTCACGTCGGAACTGTGTGGCAATTCGGTCGTGCGGTAAGCTGGACTGCCCGGCGGGCCGATAACCACAGCCCGTGAGGGGGCGCTCGCGCAACGCGCCAGAGGGCGGCGAAGAGGGCGTGGCCGCCCCATGGACGGGGCTGGGGCAAGCGAGTACTGTCTTCTCACGGGCCGCGCGACGTGGCCGACAATGGACGCTGAATTTCGAGCGTCAGGTCACGCCCATTCGCGAAGAACGGTCTTCGCCCCCATTGATTTCAGGAAGCTCGGTCCGCGGGCCCCGCCCCACTCCGTGTGAAAACACGACTCGCCGAAGCAGGATCGGTGCAGGGCATGGGTATCGGCTTGATCGACGCATGCCGCGTCCCCTGCGCGAGTTGTCGCGGTTGAGGTGTTGAGCGCCGCCGCGTCCGGGAAAGTCCGTTTGAGGAGAATCATCATGACGCTGGCACGCTGGAGCATTGACGCGAAGTTCGGATACAAGCAGAACGTGATCGACCTGATGCAGCGCTGGCTCAAGGAGATCGCTCCGCAGATCGGGTTTGGCGCCGACAAGAGCCGGCTGCTGACCGGGTCAGTTGGAGCGCTCGAGGCAACGTTCCAATCGGAACATCTGGTCAAGGATCTCGGCGAACTGAACGAGGCGTGGGACAAGCTGGCCAAGATCGCCGCGCACCAGAAATGGGGCAAGGACCTGGAGCCGCACGTGGTTTCGGGAACGAGCCGCTGGGAAATTTTCCGCGTACTCTAGGCTCGAATCTTTCCGATTCGTGACGCAAGCGACGGAGACCGCCGACATCGCCATCCGCATCCGCGAAATCGATCACCTGGTCCTGCGCGTCGTTGATCTCGAGGCGATGCTGCGCTTCTACTGCGAAGTGCTCGGATGCACGGTGGCGCGCCGGGTTGACGACGCGGGCCTGGTGCAACTGCGTGCCGGGACTTCTCTGATCGATCTCGTGTCCGTGGCGGGCAAGATCGGACGCGCTGGCGGCAGCGCTCCGCAGGCGCAGGGCCGGAACATGGATCACTTCTGTGTGCGCGTGGAGCCCTTCGACGAAGCGGCGCTGCGCGGACATCTCGAAGCGCACGGGGTGCGCTCGGGTGCGACCGAGCAGCGCTACGGTGCCGAGGGGGCCGGCCCCTCGATCTACCTGCGCGATCCGGAAGGGAACACGGTCGAACTCAAGGGTCCGCCGGCCGAATGAACGCCGCGCCGTTTCGCCATGGCAGGTGGTGCGAGGCAGTTCGTTGTCGGTCGAGTGGAGAGCATGCAGAGACAAAGGGAGACGAACGTGGATTACATTGACGGCTTTGTGGTGGCTGTGCCCACCAGGAACAAGGAGAGCTATCGCAGGCATGCGCTCGCGGCGTCGGCAGTGTTCAAGGAGCACGGCGCGCTGCGCTCGGTGGAGTGCTGGGGGGACGACGTTCCGGACGGGAAAGTCACGTCCTTCCCGATGTCGGTCAAGTGCCAGCCCGATGAGACCGTGGTCTTCTCGTGGATCGTCTGGCCGTCGAAGGAAGCGCGCAAAAAGGGGATGGAAAAGGCGATGGCGGATCCGCGGCTCGACATGAAGGCCATGCCGTTTGATGGCACGCGATTGATCTATGGCGGGTTCGAGATGATCGTCGACGAGTGACCTGGGTCCACGCCAACCGATGAATCCCCACATCACGCTGCTCACGCTGTGTGTTGCCGATCTGGAACGCGCGGTTGCGTTCTACCGTGACGGACTCGGTTTCCCGACCCAGGGCATTGTTGGCACCGAGTTCGAGAATGGCGCGGTCGCCTTCTTCCAACTCCAGTCGGGCCTCAAGCTCGGGCTCTGGCCGCGCCAGAGCCTCGCCGCGGAAACCGGACTTCCCGCGCAGGAACCGAATGCGATGGAGTTTGCCATCGGTCACAATGTCTCGTCGCAGCAGGAGGTCGACGCCGTCATGGCGCGGGCTGCGCAGGCCGGCGCCCGGATCGTCAAGCCGGCCGCGCGCGCCTTCTGGGGCGGTTACTCCGGGTACTTCCAGGATCCGGACGGCCACTTGTGGGAGATCGCGTTCAATCCCGCCCTGTCGGCGCTGGGCTAGCGGCGGCAAGCGCGGACAGGCGTCACGCAACCGGAGCGTCGCATGCGCAGGAGAACCCTGTACGTACTGATGTTCAGCGTGCCGGCCCTTCTGGCGGCGGTCATGGTATCTCTCGCGTTGTTCGGTTCGGCGGCGGGCTTCCTGTGGCTGTTCGTTCTCGGCGACGAACCCTGGCCGCAGAGCGCCAGCACGCTGCTGGCATCGCTGTTCGTTCTGAGCTTCCTCGCACTGTGGGTCGCGCTGCTGTCGCTCGCGTATTTCGCCGGGCGCAAACAGGAGGCGCTCCCGGCGCTCAGTGTCCGCCATGTCACGATGTCGGTGGGCGCCACGGTGCTGCTCGTCCTGCTCGCTCTTTCTCACCAGTGGAGCGTGGGCAATATCGGAGCGCCGGGCAACGGCGCACTGTGCTCCGGCTATTGTCGGGAGCAGGGATTCGACGCGAGTTCGATGCCGCCGCGCGACTCGGGGCTGGACACCTGCAGCTGTCTGGACGCGCAGGGGCGCGAAGCGACGACGTTGCCGATGGCCACAGTGCGCGCGCGCCGGCAGCGCTGACGTCGGGGCGCTGAGCGCGCGCGCGAACGCAGTTCAGGCACGGATTCTGCCGGCTGCACGAAAATGAGTTCAACAGGAGGTTCCGTGTCCAGCACCACCCTTCAAGGCAAGCGCATTCTCGTCACGCAGGCCGACGCCTTCATGGGCCCGACGCTGTGCGCAGTTCTCGCCGAGCATGGTGCGATCGTCATCGCCGACGTGCGAGCGCTGGTCGCTCCCGAGGCGGCCTCGGCTGCCGTCGCGGCGGCGGGCGAGATCGACGTTCTCGTCGCCAATCTGGCCGTGCCGGCGCCCACCACGGAGGCGACGCAGGTCTCGGATACCGAGTGGCGCGACACCTTCGCCGCGCTGGTGGATCCGCTGCCGCGGCTGTTTCGTACGGTGCTGCCGGCCATGATCGAACGGCGCGCCGGGAAGATCCTGGTGATGGGCAGCGCCTCGGCGCTGCGCGGGATGAAGCGCACGTCCACCTACAGTGCCGCCCGCGGTGCGCAACTGGCCTATGTGCAGGCGGTCGGCGTGGAGCTTGCCGTCCACAACGTGCAGGTCAATGTGGTCGCGCAGAATTTCGTCGACAACCCCACCTACTTCCCGCCCGAGGTGCAGGCCAATCCGCGCTTCCAGGAGCGCCTCCAGCGCGAAGTGCCGCTCGGTCGCCTGGTCGGGGCGCGCGAGGACGCGGAGTTCGCGGCCTACCTGTGCAGCGAGGCGGCGAACTGCTTCGTGGGCCAGGTGTTTCCAGTCTGCGGCGGCTGGGTCGCGCGCTAGAGGCACCGCCAGCGCAGCTGTGCGGCGTGACGAGAGAAAGGAGAACCACGGACATGAGCGAACCGTCCGATCGCAACAAGCGCAACGCGATCGCGTTCTACGACCTGATGTTCAATCAGTGCCGGCCCGCCGAGGCGATTCAGCGCTACGCCGGCGCAACGTACACCCAGCACAATCCGCACGTCGCCGATGGCAGGCAGGCGTTCATCGACTACTTCGAGAAGATGGCGCGCGAGTACCCGGGCAAGCGCGTGACCGTCAAGCGCGCGGTGGCGGAGGGGGATCTGGTTGTCCTGCACTGCCACCAGGAGTGGCCGGGGGACGCGAACCGAGATTGGGCGGGCATCGACATCTTCCGATTCGATGCCGCCGGCAAGATCGTCGAGCACTGGGATGTGCTGCAGGTTGTCCCGGCAGAATCCGCGCACGCCAACACCATGTTCTAGGGGGCAGAAGCCATGCCGACGCGCCGCCCATGTCTGATCATGCCTGACGCGGATCACTGCACGAGCAGAACGGACACGCTCTATGATTCAATCAGGAAACAGTCAGAGCCGGGGCGGCCATGAGGCGCAGACGCGGCGAATCGCGACCGCCGGCGCCCCGTGGATCGATCGTTTGCAGGAGAGCTCGACATGAATGACGCGCACGAAGGTGGCTGTTTGTGCGGCAGCGTTCGCTATCGCGTTTCGGGCGAGCCCGCGAGAAGTCAGGCCTGCCACTGCAGCTACTGCCAGACCCGCACGGGGTCGGCGTTTGCGATCGTCGTCGCGTTCCAGGAGGAGCAAATCGCCTGGAGCGGACCCGAGCTCACAGTGTATGAACATCGGTCGGACGAGAGCGGGCGCTGGATCCGGAACCACTTCTGCAGCCGATGCGGGACAACGGTGATGCTCAGCATCGAGCGAGACCCGAAGCTGCGCATTATCGCCGGCGGGACCTTCGAGGATCCGGGCTGGTTCGGGATCGATCGCCACATCTGGACGCGCTCGGCGCAGCATTGGATGCACATTCCGGACGGGGTGGCGAAATTCGAAAAGGCCTACGTGCCATGATGCCGTCACGCTGATGAGGAGATGCCGTGAAACTGATCGGAATGCTCGACTCGCCCTACGTCCGCCGCGTGGCCGTCTCGCTGCAGTTGCTCGGCCTGCGCTTCGAGCACGAGTCGATTTCGGTCTTCCGCGGTTTCGCTCAGTTCCAGAAGATCAACCCCGTGGTGAAGGCACCGTCGCTGATCTGCGACGACGGGGAGGTGCTGATGGATTCATCGCTGATCCTCGAGTACGCGCAGGCGCTGGCGCCGCAGCGGCGCCTGCTGCCCGTCGACATCGCACAGCTCCAGCACACGCTGCATACGGTTGGACTGGCGCTGGCGGCCTGCGAGAAGAGCGTGCAGATCGTCTATGAGCGCAATCTGCGGCCGTCCGAAATCCAGCATGCGCCGTGGATCGAGCGTGTTTCCGGTCAGCTGCTGGCTGCGTACGCCGCGCTGGAAGCGAATCTCCAGCGGCGGCCCCTCGCGGCGACGAGCGTGGCGATCAACCAGGCGGGGGTGAGCGTCGCGGCGGCGTGGCGCTTCACCCAGGAGACGATTCCCGACGTGCTCGCGGGCGCGAACCACCCTGCACTGGAGGCCTTCTCGGCGGCGGCCGAGGCGCTCCCTGAGTTCGTGGCCGCGCCGCACGGCGCGGGCACCTACCGTCATGACGGCTAGGCGAGTGTCCCGAACCGACCTGCGTCGGGAGCCGCGACGATGAGCGCGCGCAAGGCGACAATCGGGCTCGCGCTGGGCAGCGGTTCTTCCCGCGGCTGGTCCCACATCGGGGTTCTCCATGCGCTGGCCGAGCAGAAAATCGTGCCGGATGTCATCTGTGGCGCGTCCATTGGCGCGCTCGTGGGGGCGTCCTATGTGTCGAGCAATCTGGAGAAGCTCGAGGATTGGGTGCGCAGGCTCACCAAGTTCGACACGGCACGTTTCTTTGAAATCAACACTTCGCTGAACGGGTTCATCAACAGGGAACGCCTGCATGGGTTCCTGAGCGAATATGTGGCCCGTGACGATGCGCTGATCGAGGATCTTCCCAGGCAATATGCTGCGGTCGCCACCGATCTCGAAGCGGGCCGGGAAGTCTGGATGACCAAGGGCCCCGTACTGGAAGCGGTCTGGTCGTCGATGGCCTTGCCCGGGCTCTTTCCAGCGATACGGAACAAGGATCGCTGGCTGGTGGATGGCGGCTTGGTCAATCCGGTTCCCGTTTCGATCTGCCGCGCGCTGGGAGCGGACATCGTCATCGCCGTCAACTTGAACGGCGATCTTCTGGGAAGACATCTTCAGAAGCCGGAGGAGGGATCGAAGAGGATTCCGCGTGTCGTCGACCGGTTTGCGGATCTCGTCACGGAATACGCCGCGTCGGCGTTCCCCGCGAGGAAGAACGGCGCCAAACCCCCGGGGCTGTTCGACGCGATCGCCAGCTCCTTCAACATCGCGCAGGATCGGATCACCCGCAGCCGAATGGCGGGTGATCCGCCGGACATTCTGCTCACTCCCAAGCTCGCGCAAATCGGACTGCTGGAGTTCTACCGCGCCGCCGAGGCGATCACCGAGGGAGAGCGGTGTGTTCGGCGGATGCTGCCCGAGATCCGGCACGTGCTCAAAATGGGCGAGCCGTGATCTGGCTCATTACCAAGTACTTCCTGACCGCCGCGGTCGTGGTGCTGGTCTCCGAAGTCGCCAAGCGCAGTGACAAGCTCGGCGGCTTTGTGGCGGCACTTCCGCTGGTTACCGTGCTGGCGTTGATCTGGCTTCACGTGGAGCAGCAGCCACAGGAGAAGCTCGCCAACCACGCCTGGTACACCTTCTGGTACGTGCTGCCCACGCTGCCGATGTTCCTGGCCTTCCCCGCGCTCTTGCCGCGTTTCGGGTTCTGGCCGACGCTGCTGGCGTGCGTGCTGATCACGGTCGCGTGTTTCGGGTTGTTCGCGCTCGTGCTGCGGCGCTTCGGGATCGAGTTGCTCTAGCGGCGTCCTTGTCGCTGGAATGCCCGCACCCCGAGCACCACGCCGGCGACGAGCAGCGCGACCCCGCTCAACGTCGCCACCCCGGGGAAGGTGCCGCGCCACAGGAACGCATAGAGCAGCGCGGCCAGCGTCTCGAAGACGATCAGCTGTCCGACCAGCGAGGTCGAGACGAGCTGGCTGGCGCGGTTCCAGAGGATCGTGCCCAGCCACGAAGCGAGCAGCCCGAGGACCAGCATCGTCGCCACGAAGAGCAGGGGCCGTGGTCCGAGCGGCCCGTCGTACGCGCCACTGCCGCCTGCCTGCAGCACCCAGAGCACGGCTCCCCCGACAAGCGCGAGCGGCAGCGAAACCAGACCCTGCGCGGTCGACCAGGTTCCCGGGCCATGCGTCGGATTGCGCCGCAACCAGGCGGAGTTGCGGATCGGATACCAGGTCCAGCAGGCGATGGCGACCAGGGTGAGCGCGGCGCCGGACCACAGGCCCACGGGATCGCCGTCGCCGAGCCGTGCCCACTCGTCATGGTTCACGAGCAACACGCCGGCGCTGATCGTCACCAGCGAAACGGACAGCCGCCCCCAGGGAAGCGCGCGCTCGCTCAGATTCGAGCACACCGCGATCACCACCGGGAGTGTCCCGATCAGGATGGTCGGCAGCGGGGCGCCTGCCAGCTGAATTCCCGCGGCGAGGAATCCGTAGTAGAGAAAGTTGCCGGACAGCGACAGGCGGGCGGCCTCGTACCAGTCGCGGCGCGTCAGCCGCGCCAGTCGGGTACGGCGGGCGAATGCGATCGGGATGCAGATGAGTCCGAAGGCGAGGTAGCGACCGATCGAGAGCACGGCCGGCGGATAGTCGTGCAGCATGACCGGGACGAGAAACACGAGACCCCAGAGCATTCCGGCGGCAAGCGCCGCCGCGACGCCGGTCGCAAGCGCCGAACCGGGCGCCGCCGCGACGACCGCCGGCTTCGCACCGGACAGCGGCACGACGCCGGACTCGGGAAACGTGTCCATGGAATCCGCGCCGTGCCCGTCAGTCCGGAAACCCGATCGTGCGGCCCGGTTGCGCGAACGGCTCGTCGCGAAACAGGCCGTTGGCGAGATTGTGTGGATGGCGTGCGGCTTCGGCGAAGTCGAGCACCGGGCTCAGGCAGCAGTCGCTCGCCGCGGCCGCCTGCGCCCACTCGTCGCGGGAGCGCTCGGCGAGCCGCGCGGCGATGCGCGCGGTGGTGGCGGCCCAGCTCGCCGGGTCGTACTGGCTCTGGCGGTCGATCTCGCCCGAGAGCCCCAGTACCTCGAGCAACGCCGCGTAGAACTTGGGCTCGAGCGCGCCCACCGCGACGAAGCGCTCGTCCGCACAACGGTAGACGCGGTAGAAGGGCAGCGCGCCGTCGAGCAGATTGTTCTCGCGGCGCAGATTCCAGATTCCGCCGGCGATCAGCCCGTAGAACATCGGCGTAAGTCCGACCGTGCCCGCGAGGATGCTGGTCTCGACCACGCCGCCCGCGCCGTTCACGGAGCGTTGCACGAGCCGAGCGAGCACGCCGAGCAGGAGGTGCATCGCGCCGCCGCCGAAGTCGGCGACGAGGTTCAGCGGCACAATCGGCTCTTCGCGCGTGCCGATCGCGTGGAGTACGCCGGCGATCGCCAGATAGTTGATGTCGTGCCCCGCACGCGCGGCGAGCGGCCCCTGGGTGCCCCAGCCGCTCAGCCGGCCGATCACGAGCCGGGGATGGCGCGCCAGCAGTTCGGCGGGCGCGAGCCCCAGGCGCTCGAGCACGCCCGGGCGGAAGCCCTCAAGAAGCACGTCCGCCTCGGCAAGCAGCGCCAGCAGCCGTTCGCGGCCCGCCGGATCCTTCAGGTCGATGAGCCGCGTTTCCTTGTCAACATTGAGCAGGTCGTATTCGGGGCGCATGGCCACGCCGAGCCCCGGATCATCCGGCGGGCTGACGCGCGTGACGCGCGCGCCGAGCTGGCGCAGGACCATGCCGGCAAAGGGAACCGGTCCGATCGCGTGAAGTTCGACGACCGCGAGACCTGCGAGAGGGGGTGCTGCGTCCATGGTCGGGCTCGGGTTGGATTGCGCGATGAGTTCCCTGCGATCAGCGCTCGTCGCGCGACGCGAGCACGTCGGCCAGCGCAGCCTTCAACTGCGCGACCTCCTCCTCCAGCCGGATCAGCCGTGCCTCGAGCAATTCGCTCGTCCCGTGCTGTGCGGCGTTCGGACGGCTCTCGCCACCCCCGTCGGGCCGCGGCGCAGCCGCGAGTTCCGGCGTCACCGGACCCCCGAGCAGGTGCGCCCAGCGTGCCTCGCGCGCGCCGGGCTGGCGGGGCAGAAGGACGACGAGCGCGCCCTGCGCCCGCTCGGCCAACTCGTGCAGGAAGCCTTCCACCGACGAAGCATCGGCGAAGTTCTCGATCCGCGCGCAATTCGCGCGCAACTCGGCCGCGGTCTGCGGACCGCGCAGCGCCAGCATCGCCAGCAGCGCCACCGCCTGCGCGGGCACGCCCAGTACACGCTTGATGTTCTGCTCGTAGCGCATGGCGCGCCCGCCGCTCGACTCGATGACCAGCGCGTGCCGGCGCAGCGTATCGAGCGCCGCCTGCAATTCGGCGGTGCTCGCCGTGATGACTGGATCGCGGCTGGTCTTCTGGTTGCAGCCGGAGACGAGCGCGTTCAAGGTCAGCGGATAGGTGTCGGGCACCGTCTGCTCCTTCTCGACGAGCACGCCGAGCACGCGCGATTCGAGCAGGGACAAGGGCGGCAGCACGGTCTCGGACATCGTCGATCCAGCGGGTGGGGGACACTCCTAGTGTAGCGGCACGCCGGGAGCTTGCGCCGTCGCCGGTGCGAACAGTGCCCGACGGTAGCCGATGGCCTCGGCGACGTGCGCGGGGGCGATCGTCGTCTCACCGTCGAGATCGCAGATCGTGCGTGCGAGCTTTTGCACGCGATGCGCGCTGCGGCTCGACCAGTGCAGCCGCATCGCGGCGCGCTCGAGCAGCGCGGCGGACTCCGCCGGGAGCGCGCAGTGGCGGTGGATCTCGGCGGCGCCCAGCGCGGCGTTGGGCTTGCCCTGTCGGCACTGCTGGCGCTGATGCGCGAGGCAGACCCGCTCGGCGATTGTGGCGCTGGGCTCGCCGTCGGCATCGCCGCCCAGCGTGTGCTGGGCGACCGGGAGAATCCGGATCTGCAGGTCGATCCGATCGAGCAGCGGACCGGAGATGCGGCGCTGATAGTGCAGCACCTGGTTGGGCGTGCAACGGCAGCGCGGGGATCCGAAGTGTCCGCAGGCGCAGGGGTTCATCGCCGCGACGAGCTGGAAGCGGGCGGGAAATTCGACGCGGTGCAGCGCGCGGGCGATCGCGATGTGCCCAGTCTCCAGGGGTTCGCGCAGTCCCTCCAGGGCGGCGCGGTTGAATTCCGGCAACTCGTCGAGGAACAGCACCCCGTGGTGGGCCAGGCTCGCCTCGCCGGGGCGGGGGTGGGCGCCGCCGCCGACGAGCGCGGCCGCCGAGGCACTGTGGTGGGGGGCGCGAAACGGGCGCGTGCGCCAGGATCGCGGGTCGAAGCCGCCGCGCAGGCCGGCGATCGCGGCGGTCTCGAGCGCGGTGTCCTCGTCGAGAGGGGGAAGGATCGTCGGGAGCCGCGTCGCGAGCATCGACTTTCCGGCCCCCGGGGGGCCGACCATCAGCAGGCTGTGCGAACCGGCCGCCGCGATCTCCAGCGCGCGCTTGGCTTCGCGATGTCCGCGCACATCGGCGAAATCCTCGCCGTGCTCCCGCGTCCCCGCCAGGTCCGCGGCCGGCACGGATTCGATCCTCGGCAGGGCTTCGGTTCCTCCGAGGTGAGCGCACACTTCCGCTAAGGACGATGCGCCGTATACGCACAGGTCACGCACCAGCGCGGCCTCGATGCAATTGCCGCGGGGCACCAACAGGGCGGGCGCAGCGGCCCCGCTGTGGCAGGCGAGCGCCATCGCGAGGGCGCCGCGCACGGGGCGCAGCGCGCCGGTGAGCGAGAGTTCGCCGATCATCTCGAGCTCCTGCAACCCCTGAGTCGGCAACTGCCCGCTCGCGACGAGCAGCCCGATCGCGATCGGCAGATCGAAGCGTCCCGACTCCTTGGGGAGATCCGCGGGGGCGAGGTTGACGGCAATGCGCCGGTTCGGGAACTCGAAGCCGCTGTGGGTGAGCGCTGCGCGCACCCGCTCGCGACTCTCGCGCACTTCGGCCTCCGGAAGGCCGACGATATGGAAAGCGGGGAGCCCGGTGCCGACATGGACCTCGACCTCCACCGACGGAGCGCTCAGCCCGGCGAGGCCCCGGCTGCGGACCACGGCGATCGCCATTGCGCGGTTTCCGGACCGTTGCGATCCCGCCGGCGGCGGCGCGATTCAGGGCGCGTCGTTGGCCCGCGCCTGCTCGAGGGCTTCGATGCGGCGCCGCAACTTCTCGACGATCGCAAGCTGGGCCTCGAATTCGTCGCGCGTGACGAGATCCAGTCGGTCGAAGAACTGCGCGCCGAGCGCCTTGAGGTTGCGTTCGAGGTCGGCTGCGGGGCTCCCGCGCAACAGCTCGGCCATGCGTTGCTGGAAGTCTTCGAGGGGGGAGCGGGGTGACGTGTCCATGGGTAAGCAGTCTAGCGCAGCCTGGGTGGCCGCGCGACTCCCGAACGACCTGGCCGGATGGTCGACGCCGCGTGCCGCAGACGCTGCGCTGCAATGCAGCATACGGCGCATTTCGCACTTCGCCGGTGCGGCAATGCACCATGGGAGTGCGCCGAAAAGCGGAAACGAGGCTCCCAAGGGCCTCCCGAGGCCTGGCACGGTAAATGCTTTGGATTGGGTGGTGCCTTGCGGAAAGCTCCCGCCAAACGATCCAATCCTGGAGAAACACGATGAAACGAGCACTTGTCCTTGCCGCCCTGAGCGGACTGTACGCCTGGATGCCCCTGTCCGCGATGGCGCAGACGCAGGCGATGTCCGATCATACGTTTAGCGCCAACCTGAGCGGCGTCAGCGAGTATCGGTACCGCGGTATCGGGCAGACCAACATCCGGCCCGCGTTGCAGGGCGGTGTCGACTACGCCCACAGTCGTGGCTACTACGCCGGCATCTGGGCCACCAACGTCAGCTGGCTCTCGGACGCGGGCGGCGGATCGGTCAGCAATTCCCTGGAAATCGATCTCACGGCTGGCTTTCGGCGGCAGATGGGCGATTTCAGCTATGACGCGGGGCTGCTCCACTACTACTATCCGGGTACGTATCCGGCCGGGTTCACCAAACCGCATACGACCGAGCTCTTTCTCGCGGGGGGCTGGAAGATGCTGACGCTCAAGTACTCGCACGCGGTGACGGACATCTTCGGTTTCCCCGACAGCAGGGGAGCCGGGTATCTCGACGCGAGTGCGACGATGGAAGTGGGTGACGGCTACGCATTGCGCGGGCACGCCGGCTACCAGTTGATCCCGGAGTCGCTGGCCAACGGGCGCGCCAAGTCGGACTGCACGTACACCGACTGGTCGCTCGGCGTTTCGAAAGAGCTCTACGGCGTGAATGTCGGGTTGACCTACGTCGATACCAATGCCAAGGGCGGCGCCGGAGAGTGCTACCGCAATGCCTTCAACAAGAACCTGGGGCGCCAGACGCTCGTCCTGTCGGTCGGCAAGACGTTCTGAAGCAATGCGCCAGACCAAGCGGCCGGGCCGATCGCCGGCCGCCTCACGGAGGAAGAGATGAAACTCGTTACAGCGATCATCAAGCCGTTCAAGCTCGACGAGGTGCGCGAAGCCCTCTCGGGAATCGGAGTGCAGGGCGTGACCGTCACCGAAGTCAAGGGTTTCGGCCGCCAGAAAGGCCACACCGAACTGTACCGCGGTGCGGAGTACGTGGTCGATTTCCTGCCGAAGGTGAAACTCGAGGCGGCCGTGCCGGACGAGCTGGTGGAACGTGTGCTCGAGGCGATCGAGGGTTCCGCGCGTACCGGCAAGATCGGCGACGGAAAGATCTTCGTCTACGACCTGGAGCAGGTGATCCGGATCCGCACGGGCGAAATGGGCAACGAGGCGGTTTGAGCCGGCCCGAAACCGACAAAGGGGCATTGCGATGAAAAAGTACGCAGGGTTATTCGCGCTGGTGCTGTTGCTGGCGCCCGCGCTTGGACAGGCTGACACGCGACCAACGGCGGGCGGGGCGCCCCTGTTGATCGCGCAGGCCACCGCGCCCACTCCGGCGGACAGCGGTGCTGCACCGGCGGCGGCGGAAGCAACACCGGCGGCAGCTGCGCCGGCGGCCGTCGCGGAGGCGGCGCCGGCTGCCGCCGCAGCCGCCGCGCCCGTTCCGAACAAGGGCGACGTGGCGTTCATGTCGATGGCGACATTGCTCGTGATCATGATGGCCGTGCCGGGCCTCGCCCTGTTCTACGGGGGGCTGGTGCGCAGCAAGAACATGCTCTCGGTGCTGATGCAGGTCCTGATGGTGTTCTCGCTGATCGTGGTGCTGTGGGCCATCTACGGCTACACGCTCACCTTCGGGGGATCCGGGGCCTTCTTCGGCAATCTCGACAAGCTGTTCCTCAAGGGGATCACGGCCGACTCGCTGGGCGCGACCTTCAGCAAGGGGGTCGTCATTCCCGAACTGACTTTCATGTCCTTCCAGGCGACCTTCGCGGCGATCACCTGCGCGCTGATCGTGGGCGCCTTCGCCGAACGGGCGCGCTTCTCCGCGGTGCTGCTCTTTTGCGTGCTGTGGTTCACCTTCGCCTACATCCCGATCGCGCACATGGTCTGGTACTGGGATGGTCCCGACGCGATCACCGACGCGGCATCGCTTGACGCCGTCACGGCGGCGGCGGGATATCTGTGGGGCAAGGGCGCGCTCGACTTCGCGGGAGGGACCGTGGTGCACATCAACGCGGGCGTCGCCGGCCTGGTCGGCGCCTACGTGATCGGCAGTCGGATCGGCTACGGACGCGAATCGATGGCGCCGAGCTCCCTGACGAGCACCATGATCGGCGCGTCGCTGTTGTGGGTGGGCTGGTTCGGCTTCAACGCCGGCTCCAATCTGGAGGCAACCGGCACGGCGGCACTCGCTTTCGCCAACACGCTCTTCGCGACCGCGGCCGCGGCCGTATCGTGGATGTTCGGCGAGTGGATGACGAAGGGCAAGCCCTCGATGCTCGGTTGCGCTTCCGGTGCGGTTGCCGGCCTGGTCGCGGTCACTCCGGCTTGCGGCTTCGTCGGTCCGATGGGGGCGCTCGTGATCGGACTCGCGGCAGGCCTCGTCTGCCTGTGGGGCGTCAACGGACTCAAGCGCATGCTCGGGGCGGATGACTCGCTCGACGTGTTCGGCGTCCACGGAGTCGGCGGAACGCTCGGTGCATTGCTCACCGGCGTGTTCGCAGCGCCCTGGCTGGGGGGTACCGGCGTCTACGACTACGTCGCGAACGCAGTCAGCCCGGACTACTCGATCCTCGGGCAGGTCTGGATCCAGCTGCAGGCCGTGCTCATCACGGTGGTCTGGTCGGGGCTGGTTGCCTGGATCGCCTACAAGATCGCGGATATGGCCATCGGGCTGCGCGTCGACGCCGACGCCGAGCGCGAGGGGCTGGACATCACCTCGCACGGCGAGTCCGCCTATCATTCGTAGACGCTGCGGGTCTGCATCCGGTGCGCCGCCCGCGGCGCACCGCTTTCCACGGGGCCTCGCCAAACGGACGGGGTCCCGTTTCGCGGGTGGCGGTGACATCTTTCATGCTGCATTGCGGCGTGCTGGGCTAAAATCGCCGCTCGCACGCCGCCGGCGTGTCGGGGCGGGATGGTGGATCCGTCTCCCTCCCAGAATGCCGCCATGCAGAGGAGCCGTTGATGCGCGTCCTGCTGATTCTCGATCCGCTGCCGCAGATCAAGACCTACAAGGACACGAGCTACGCGATGATGGTCGAGGCCAGTGCGCGCGGCCATGAGATTCACGTGTGCGAGCAGCGCGAGATGTGGTTCGACGGCACGCAGGTGCGTGTGACGGCCACGCGCCTGCACCTGCAGGGCACGGGTGAGGGAGCGTGGTACCGCCTCGAGGAGCCGCTTGCGCAACCGCTGCAGGCCTTCGACGCGACGCTGATGCGCAAGGATCCGCCGTTCGACCTCGAGTATCTGTACGCGACCATGCTGCTCGAGCGCGGCGCGGCGCAGGGTGCGCGCGTGTTCAACGACCCGCGCGCCATCCGCGATCACAACGAGAAGCTGGCGATCACCGAATACCCGCAGTTCACCGCGCCGACGCTCGTCACGCGCGACCCACTGCGCCTGCGCGCCTTCGTTGCCGAGCACGGACAGGCGGTGTTCAAGTTGCTCGACGGAATGGGAGGCACTTCGATCTTCCAGGCACGCGCGGACGATCCGAACCTGTCGGTGATCATCGAGACCATGAACGAGTTTGGCGCGCGTTCGGTGATGGCGCAGCGCTATCTTCCCGAAATCAGCGAGGGCGACAAACGCATCCTGCTGATTGCCGGCGAGGTGGTGCCCTTTTCGCTGGCCAGAATCCCAAAGAAGGGCGAATCGCGGGGCAACCTCGCGGCGGGCGGAACGGGCCGGGCGCAGCCGCTGTCGGCGCGTGACCGCGAGATCGCGGAAGCCCTCGCGCAGCCGCTCTGGAGCCGCGGTCTGCTGCTGGTCGGACTCGACGTGATCGGGGACTGCCTCACCGAGATCAATGTCACCAGCCCGACCTGCTTCCGGGAAATCATGGAGCAGACCGGCTGCGATGTGGCGGGGATGTTCATCGACGCGCTGGAGGCGGTCGTCTCGCGATGATCGGCGTGCTGGTCATCGCGCACGCGCCGCTCGCCACCGCGCTGATCCACTGCACGCGCCACATTTTCGGCGAGATGCCCAGGCAGCTCGCCGCGCTCGACGTGATTCCCGACGAGGATCCGGAAGCCGCGCGCGAGGCCGCGCAGCACCTGATCGATCGGATCAGCGACGGCAGCGGCGTGCTGGTGCTCACCGACCTCTACGGGGCAACGCCGGCGCGCATCGCCGCCCGGCTGGCCCAGCCGCGCAAGATCGGCGTGCTGTGCGGGGTCAACCTGCCGACCCTGGTGAAGGCACTCGGCCGGCGCAAGGGAACCGATCTGGGCGACTTGATGCCGCTGCTGATCGGGGCCGGGCGCGGGGCGCTGCTGGAGTTGGGCCGCGCGGCGGCCGATACGGCCGTGCCGCTGGCGCCGGAAGCGGACGGCGGTGATGCAACGCGCTGAAGTGACCGTGCTCAACCGGCTGGGCCTGCATGCGCGGCCGTCGGCACAGCTCACCCGACTCGCCGGGAAATTTCGCTCGGAGGTCTGGATCACCGGCAAGGGACGTCGGGTGAATGCCAAGAGCATCATGGGCGTGATGATGCTGGCCGCAGGCCGGGGCACGCGGTTGGAAGTCGAGGCGCACGGGCACGATGAAGTGGAGGCGCTGGCCGCAATCTGCGCGATGTTTGCGTCGGCCTTCGACGAAGACAAGGAGCCCAGTTCGCCCTGATGCGGACCGATCATTGCCGATAGCGCAGTCGGCGCCGGGGTCAAGCCGGTGATCGGCTAAGCTATCGGATGGAAGCACGCGTGCCGGATGGTCCGGCGCTGCGACAGGAAGGCACCCTCGACGATGTTCAGTCTGCACGGCAGCGCTCTGGGAGGCGGAATCGCGATCGGCCGGGCCCGGCGGATTGCGCCGCAGCTGCGCGACGTCGCGCGCTACCGGATCGAGCCGCAGCGTGTCGCGGCCGAGGCGCTGCGGATCGAATGCGCGATCGCCGACGCGCGCCAGGAGCTCGAACAGGTCTGCGAGGAATTGCCGGCGTCCGCGCCGGCTGAAGCGCGCTCGCTGATCGACATCCACCTGATGATTCTGCAGGACGACCTGCTCGTCGAGGGCGCGCGTGCGATCGTTCTCGACCATGGCTGGAACGCCGAATGGGCGGTGGCGACACAGGCCCAGGAACTCGCGGGGAAGTTCGACGAATTCGAAGATCTGTACATGCGCGAGCGTGGCCGCGACGTTCGCCAGGTCGCCGAGCGCCTGCTCAAGACGCTCTCCGGAAGCCGTGCCTCGGAGAGCACCGAAAACGACGAGCCCGAGCTCTTCGTCGCCGAGGATATCTCCCCCGCCGACATGCTGATGCTGCGCAACAGCATCGGATTCGCGATCGATCTGGGCGGCACCACCTCCCACGCGGCGATTCTGGCGCGTTCGCTCAACATTCCGTCGATTGTCGGACTGCACTGCGCGCGGGAACTGATCCGCGATGACGACTGGCTGATTCTCGACGCAGACGCGGGGGTGCTGATCGTCGCTCCGGACGACGAGGTGCTCGCGCAGTACCGCACGCTGCAGGCCGAAGCCCTGCTTGCCCGCGACAAGCTCAAGCGCCTGATCCACGTCCCCGCTGTGACGGTCGACGGGGTCGCTGTTGAACTTTGGGCGAACATCGAGCTGTCCGGCGAAGCCGAGGCGGCCTGTGAGGCGGGCGCTGCCGGCGTGGGCTTGTTCCGCTCCGAGTTCCTGTTCATGAACCGGCTGGATCTCCCCGATGAGGACGAGCAGTTCGAGGCCTATCGCGATGCGGTTGTAGCCATGCGGGGGCGGCCCGTGACGATCCGCACGCTCGACGCGGGCGCCGACAAGCCGATCGAGGCGATGAAGGACCTGGTCGCTGCCAATCCGGCGCTGGGCCAGCGCGCGATCCGCTTTTCGCTCGCCCAGCCGGAGACCTTTCTCGTGCAGCTGCGCGCGATGTTGCGCGCTTCCGCGTTCGGCAAGGTGCGCATTCTCCTGCCGATGCTCGCGCACGGACACGAGGTGGACCAGTCGCTGCGCCTGATCGGGCAGGCGCGCGAGCAGCTGCGCGATGCCGGGATTCCCCAGGCACAGCGCGTCGAAGTCGGCGGCATGATCGAGATTCCCGCGGCGGCGCTCTCGGCCGCCTACTTCGCGCGCCGGCTCGACTTCCTGGCCATCGGCACCAACGATCTCACGCAGTACACGCTGGCCATCGACCGCGACGACAACACGGTGGCCGCTCTCTACGATCCGTACCATCCGGCGGTGCTGCGTCTCATTGCCGGGACCATCCGGGCGGCGAACAAGCTGCGCCGGGGCGTGTCGGTCTGTGGCGAGCTGGCCGGCGAGCCGGCCGCGACGCCGCTGCTGCTCGGCATGGGATTGCGACAGTTCTCGATGCACCCGGCCAACCTGTTGCGGGTCAAGCGTGAGGTGCTGCAGTCCAACGCCGGGATCCTCTCGTCACGGGTCGCACGCGTCCTGCGGGCCGAAGATCCGGTGCGCGCCCGCGCGCTGCGTGAGCACTTGCTCGATCCGGAACGCGGCGGCCACACCGGTTGACAGGGGCGCGCACCTGGCGCTATGTTCAGGCCACGCGCCGATTTGAGCACCAGCTTGCGGGCGCGAAATAAATGCGGCTAAAGCGGCAGGCTTGCGAGTTCACGCGACCCGATCCGCCCCCGAAGCGCTGGTCGGGTTTTTTATTGGTGCGGACACGGCAATGATGGGTTCGGTAGGCGAGGTTCACGCGCAGCGGATGCGCTTCGACGAGGCGCTCGCGCTGCGCAGCGGGGCTTCGCTCGCCGGCTACGACCTCGTCTACGAAACCTACGGCGAACTCAACGCGGCGCGCGACAACGCGGTGCTGGTCTGCCACGCCCTGAACGCCTCGCACCACGTCGCCGGCACCTACGCGGACGAGCCCGAGAACGTCGGCTGGTGGGACAACCTGATCGGTCCGGGCAAGCCGCTGGACACCGAGCGCTTCTTCGTGATCGGCGTCAACAACCTGGGCAGCTGCTTCGGTTCGACGGGACCGCGCACGATTCGTCCGGGCACCGACGAGCCCTACGGGCCGGATTTTCCGGTGATCACCGTGGAGGACTGGGTGCACTCGCAGGCGCGTTTTGCCGACCGGCTCGGCATCGAGCGTTTCGCCGCGGTTCTCGGCGGCAGCCTCGGGGGCATGCAGGCGCTGGCGTGGAGTTTCCTCTACCCCGAGCGCATCGCCAACGCGGTCGTGATCGCCACGGCGGCGCACCTTTCCGCACAGAACATCGCATTCGACGAAGTCGCGCGGCGCGCGATCATCACCGACCCGGATTTCCACGGCGGACACTTCTACCGACACGGGGTGGTGCCGCGACGCGGCCTGCAGGTGGCCCGCATGATCGGCCACATCACCTATCTGTCGGACGACGTGATGGCGGAGAAGTTCGGCCGCGCGCTGCGCAGCGGCGACTACAGCTTCAGTTTCGATGTCGACTTCGAAATCGAGTCGTACCTGCGTTACCAGGCCGAGAAGTTCTCGAGCTACTACGATGCGAACACCTACCTGCTGATCACCCGCGCGCTCGATTATTTCGACCCGTCGCGCGAACACGGCGGCGACCTGGCGGCGGCGCTCGCGGCGACGCGTGCGAACTTCCTGGTCGCCTCGTTCACCACCGACTGGCGCTTCGCGCCGCAGCGCAGCCGGGAGATCGTCGAGGCGCTGCTGGCCAATCACCGCAACGTCACCTACGCCGAGATCAATGCGGCGCACGGCCACGACGCCTTTCTGCTCGATGACCCGCAGTACCATGGGCTGCTGCGCGCGTACTTCGAGCGCATCGTCGCCGGGCTGGGGAGCGGCCGATGACGCTGACGCTGCGCCCCGACCTCGCGCTGATCGCCGACTGGATTCCGCACGGCTCGACCGTGCTCGACCTGGGCTGCGGCGACGGGGCACTGCTCGCGCATCTCCAGCAGGAGAAAGGCTGCCTCGGCTACGGGGTTGAGATCGACGACGCCTCGGTGCTCGCCTGTGCGCAGCGCGGCGTCAACGTGATCCAGCGCGACATCGAAGCCGGGCTCGGCATGTTTCGCGCCAGTCGCTTCGACGTGGTGGTGCTCTCGATGGCGATCCAGGTCACGCACCAGACCGAAAAGGTGCTGCGCGAGATGAGCGAGGTGGGCGCGGATGGAATCGTCTCGTTCCCGAACTTCGGCCACTGGTTCCACCCCTGGTCGATCCTGCGCGGACGCATGCCGGTGTCGCGCGAGATGCCCTACGAGTGGTACAACACGCCGAACCTGCACCTGGTGACGCTGCTGGATTTCGAGGATTTCCTCGCGAAGTTCGGTTTGCAGATCACCGCGCGCGCGTTCCTCGCCAACGGGCTCCCCGTGACCTGGCTGCCCGGATTGCGCGCGACGCAGGGAATTTACCGGTACCGGCGCGGCGTGGGCTGAGGTTCCTGCGGGGACGCCCCCGCGCGGCTCAATCCTCGCGCCGCAGCAGCGCGGCGAGCCGGCGCTGGAGCTCCGGCGCCTGCATCGTCTGCCGATAGGCGGCGGACATTGCGCGATCGAGCGCGGCGCGTTCCTCGGCACTGCCGCCGGCGGCGAGCGCCAGCAGATGGCGCTTCATCGCCGCCACCGCGCCGGGCTCCGTTTGCTCGATGGCCTCGCGCAGGGCCGCGAGCCGCTCGTCGAGCGCGGCGCGTTCGACCACCTCGGAGAGAAAGCCGATGCGCAGCATTTCGTCGGTGTCGATGCGGGTCGCGGTGAGCATCAGGTGGCTCGCGGCCGTCAGTCCGAGACGGGTGACATAGCGGCGCAGGCCGCCCGGATAGAAATGCAGTCCGAAGCGCGCCGCCGGATTGAGCATTCCGATGCCCGGCACGCCGATGCGAATGTCGCAGCACAGCGCGATATCGGTTGCGCCGCCGTAGACGCTGCCGTTGAGCGCAGCAATCGTCGCGAACGGGAGCGTTTCGAGCGTGTCGAGCAGCTGCTCGAAGCGCTCGTCCGCAGCCGTTTCGATCGCCTGCAGCGTGTAGCCGGAACTGAAGCTGCGCTCGCCCGCGCCCGTGATGAGCAGCGCGCGCACCTCCTGCGGGTCGGCGTGCACGGAAGCGAGCAGGGGCAGCAGCGCGTCAAGGTCCGCCGGGTCGATGCGGTTGTGCTCGGCCGGGCGGTTCAGGGTGATCTCGAGCCAGCCGTTGTGGTGACGCGCGAGCGGCGCACCGTCGTGCGTCGCGATGGGTGCGAAGTCCTTCGGCAGATCCATGGTGGGCGCCACGGCGTGGGCTCAGGCCGCGCCGTCGTCGGCCAGAAACGCGGCGAGGGCGGGATTGCGGGCGAGCCGAGCGCGCTCGTCGGAATCGGGAAGTTGCGGGCGATCGCGCTCGCTCGGCACGAGGCAGAGGAATCCGAGCGGCGCATCGGGGTCGGCGCGGAACTGGTGCCAGGTGCGGGGCGGAACGCGCACCAGGTCGCGCTCGGCGAGGGTGTGAACGGCGTCGCCGACGAGGCAGCGACCCCGGCCGCGCAGCACCATCACCGCGTGCACGTGTTCGTGGCGCTCGAGACTCGAGTGGCCGCCGGGCGCGATTTCGAAGTAGCGCCACTGGCTTGCACCCGGCGCGTCGTCGAAAAGAATCTGGCGCGTGATGTCGCGAAACGCCGCGCCGCCCGCCTCCTTGTAGGCGAGACGCTCCACGTCTTCCCAGCCGTAGGCCGCATCGGCGCGGCGCACGATCTTCTCGCTCATGACTTGACTCCCCTGCGACCGACCCGCTCCACGAAGGCGCGCGCCCGCCGCTCGACGCCTTCCGGCGCCTCGAGCAGGTTGCCGCCGATCAGCAGCATCAGGTCGATCCCGTATTCTGCGACGATCTCGTCGACGCGCTCGACCGTCATCCCGCCCGCGGGCACCGGCAGCGTGTCGCGATGCCCGGCGAGCGGTGCGCGGGCGCGCGCGGCGATCGCCTGGCAGGCTGCGCGGTCATAGGAAAAGCGGCCGCCGAAATTCGGGAAGATCGTGGCGTCCGCGCCGAAAAGGCGAAACAGGAATCCGAGCAGCAGGGCCGGGTCGATGCGACCCGAGCCGGCGAGCGCCGGATGGGCGAGGATCGGCACGCCGATTTCCTCACGCAGTTCGACGAATCCGGGAATGCCCAGGATCATCGGGCACGCCAGCACCATGGCCACGCCTTCGGCACGCACGAGCGCGCACTGCTCGGCGCGCCGACGCGCTCCGCCCGAGAGGCTGGGGGCGTAGACGGTGCGTCCGCCCGTGGCCCGGTTGGCGGCCGCGACGGCGCGTTGCACCAGCGGAACCCGCCGTGCGAAAGGCGCATAGGCCTGGTCAGCGATTCCATGGTCGTCCTTGATCACGTCGATGCCCGCGAGCGCGAGCGTGTGGGCCAGTTCGGCCAGTTCCTCGGGCGCGAGTCCCTGGGGCTTGAGCGCGGTGCAGGTGAGCGCGCGGCCGTGCGCGCCGGTGCAGGCGCGGATTCCGGCGATGCCGTGCGCCGGGCCGGGGAACGCGGCCAGCATTTTCGCGGGAAGCGCCAGATCGACGAGCTCGACCTCGGGTTGCAGCGAGGCGTTGCCGAAGGCCATGTTCATCAGCTGGCCGGCATCGTCGCCCACCGTTTGTGCGGCGAGCGAGATCGTCACCCGAAACGCCTGCGGCGCGTCGGCGCCGGTTCCGATGCCGGCTCGCGGGGCGCTCGCGCGTGCGGGTTCAATGGACTCGACCCGCCCGGCAATCGTTTCGCGGATCGCGACGCTGCGCACCGCGGCAAGCGGCATTTCGACGCTCTGTTCGATGGCGAGCGCGCCCGCGCGCTCGGCGATTGCGGCGGCCGGGGAGGTGATCCGGTAGGTGGCGAGGATGCGCGCGTCGGCGTCGGTTCGGCTCATGGCTGGCAACGGGAAAACGGGCGGGCGCGGGTGCCGTCAGGCGATGCTTTGACACTACCATGATGGACGGAGCACGTGGACCGGGCCCGGAGAGGCCCGGCTGCACAGGAATCCTTGTGCACAGGAATCCTTGTTGACGTTTACGTAAACGTCATTTACCGTTTCCGGATCACCGCCGACGGCCCGAAGGGACAATACCGATGACTGACCTCAGCGAGGCCCGCAAGCTGGCCACCTATAAACCCACCCACAAGGTGCGCTTCGTCACCGCGGCGTCGCTCTTCGACGGACACGATGCCGCGATCAACATCATGCGGCGCATCCTCCAGTCGATGGGCGCCGAGGTGATCCATCTCGGGCACAACCGATCGGTGGAAGAAATCGTCACCTGCGCCCTGCAGGAGGACGCGCAGGGCATCGCGGTGAGCTCCTACCAGGGCGGGCACGTCGAATTCTTCCAGTACATGATGGACCTGCTGCGCAGCCGCGGCGGCGAGGAAATCCAGGTCTTCGGCGGCGGGGGCGGGGTGATCGTGCCCGACGAGATCCAGGCATTGCGCGACTACGGCGTCACGCGGATCTATTCGCCCGAGGACGGCCAGCGCGTGGGGCTGCAAGGCATGATCGGCGAGATGCTCGCGCTGTGCGACATCGATCTCGCGCCAGTGGCGCGGGCGGATCTGGCGGCGCTGCGCGGGCACGACGATCGCGCGTGGCGTTCGCTCGCGCGGCTGATCACCGTGCTCGACAACGGCGCGGGGCGCGACGACGGCGGATTGACGGAATTGCGCGCGCAGCTGCACGCTGCGGCGGCGGATTGCAAGGTGCCCACGCTGGGCATCACGGGCACGGGCGGCGCGGGCAAGTCGTCGCTGACCGACGAGCTGATCCGCCGGCTGCGGCTCGACCAGGACGACGCGCTGCGCGTCGCGCTGATTTCGATCGACCCTTCACGACGCAAGTCGGGCGGAGCGCTGCTGGGTGACAGGATCCGGATGAATGCGATCGGCCCGTGGGGCGAGGGCGGCCAGCGCGTGTTCATGCGCTCGCTGGCGACCCGCGCGGCGGGCAGCGAAATCAGCGTGGCGCTGCCCGACGTGATCGCGGCGTGCAAGGTGGCGCGCTTCGATCTGATCATCGTCGAGACATCGGGGATCGGGCAGGGGAACGCGGCGATCGCTCCGCTCGTGGACGCTTCGCTGTACGTGATGACGCCCGAGTTCGGCGCTGCCAGCCAGCTCGAGAAGATCGACATGCTCGATTTCGCGGATTTTGTCGCGATCAACAAGTTCGATCGCAAGGGCGCCGCCGATGCGCTGCGCGATGTCGCCAAGCAGGTGCAGCGCAACCGCGAGGCATTCGACACCACGCCCGATCAGATGCCGGTTTTCGGCACGCAGGCCTCGCGCTTCCACGACGATGGCGTGACGGCGCTCTACCAGGCGATCGTCGCGCGGCTCGCTGCGTTCGGACTCACGCTGCAGCCCGGGCGGCTCGCGTCGGTCGACGTGCGCCACAGCAGCGCCGCCAACGCGATCGTGCCGCCGCAGCGCGCGCGCTATCTCGCGGAGATCGCGCAGGAGGTGCGCGACTACAAGGCGCACGCGGCGGCGCAGGCGCGGATCGCGCGCGAAGTCCAGCAGTTGCGCGCCGCCGCGCGCATGCTGGCGCAGGAGGCGCCGGCTGCTGCCGGCAAGGCCCGGCCCGGCACGCCGGACGACCCGGCGGGTGTCGCCGCGCTGGAGTCCCTCGCGCAGCGGCGCGACGAGAGTCTGGACCCGGCGTCGCGCAAGCTGCTCGCGATGTGGCCCGACATGCGCAAGGCCTATGCGGGCGACGAGTACGCGGTGCGCATCCGCGACCGCGAGATTCGCACGTCGCTGGTGAGCACCTCGCTTTCGGGCACCAAGATTCCCAAGGTCGCGCTGCCACGCTATGAGGATCACGGCGAACTGCTCAAGTGGCTGATGCTCGAGAACGTCCCGGGCTCCTACCCGTACACCAGCGGGGTGTTCGCGTTCAAGCGCGAGAACGAGGATCCGACGCGGATGTTCGCTGGAGAGGGCGATGCGTTTCGCACCAATCGGCGCTTCAAGCTGCTCTCCGAGGGCATGCCCGCGAAGCGGCTGTCGACCGCGTTCGACTCGGTGACGCTCTATGGTCACGACCCCGATCCGCGCCCCGACATCTACGGCAAGGTCGGCAATTCGGGGGTGTCGATCGCGACGCTCGACGACCTGAAGGTGCTCTACGGCGGCTTCGACCTGTGTCACCCGGGCACCTCGGTGTCGATGACGATCAACGGCCCGGCGCCGACGATTCTGGCGATGTTCATGAACACGGCGATCGACCAGCAGGTCGACAAGTTCGTCGCCGACAACGGCCGCCAGCCCACCGACACCGAGTATCAGAAGATCCGCGCCTGGACACTGTCGACCGCGCGCGGCACGGTGCAGGCCGACATTCTCAAGGAGGACCAGGGCCAGAACACCTGCATCTTCTCGACCGAATTCTCGCTCAAGGTGATGGGCGACATCGCCGAGTATTTCGTGCACCACGCGGTGCAGAACTTCTATTCGGTGTCGATCTCCGGTTATCACATCGCCGAGGCCGGAGCCAACCCGATCAGCCAGCTCGCGTTCACGCTCGCCAACGGCTTCACCTACGTCGAGGCGTACCGCGCGCGCGGTCTGCACATCGACGATTTCGCGCCCAACCTGAGTTTCTTCTTCAGCAACGGAATGGACCCGGAATACACGGTGATCGGGCGCGTGGCGCGGCGCATCTGGGCGGTGGCGATGCAACAGCTCTACGGCGCCAACGAACGCAGCCAGAAGCTCAAGTACCACTGCCAGACCTCGGGGCGTTCGCTGCACGCGCAGGAGATCGACTTCAACGACATTCGCACCACGCTGCAGGCGCTGATCGCCACCTACGACAACGCCAACAGCCTGCACACCAACGCCTACGACGAGGCGATCACCACGCCCACCGAGGAATCGGTGCGTCGCGCGATGGCGATCCAGATGATCATCAACCGCGAGTGGGGGCTGGCGAAGAACGAGAACCCGAATCAGGGCAGCTTCATCATCGACGAGCTCACCGAACTGGTCGAGGAGGCGGTGCTCGCCGAGTTCGAGCGCATCGCCGAGCGTGGCGGCGTGCTGGGCGCGATGGAGACCGGTTACCAGCGCGGCAAGATCCAGGACGAGAGCCTCTACTACGAGACGCGCAAGCACAGCGGCGAATACCCGATCATCGGCGTGAACACCTTCCGCAATCCGCAGAGCGATCCCACCCCGCAGACCGTCGAGCTGGCGCGCTCCACCGAGGCGGAGAAGGCCTCGCAGCTCGAGCGCCTGCGTGATTTCCAGCGCCGCCATGCGAAGGCATCGGGCCCGATGCTCGAGCGCCTGAAGGCTGCGGTGATCGAGAATCGCAATGTCTTCGAAGTGCTGATGGATGCGGTGCGGGTATGCTCGCTCGGGCAGATCACCACCACGCTGTTCGAGGTCGGCGGGCAGTATCGGCGCAGCATGTAGGAGGCTGTCGTGACAAGGCGAAAAGCAGTGCAGCCTCGCGCGCCCCGGACGCTCTCCACCCCGGTTGCGCCGGCCCCGGTTGGGACACACGCCCGCCGATCGGCGCTCGGCGTCATCGCCGCGGGCCTCGGCTTGCTGGCGTCGACGCCCTCGCTGGCGCAGGGGCTTCCCGAGCGTCGTCTGCCGCGCTCCGCTGCCCCGCAGGCGCCCGCCGAGGGCGCCGCGGCACCGCTGCGCGCACTTGCGCCGGAATTGATGCGCCTGCCGGCGTCGGAGGAGATCGGCGCGTTCGCTGTTGGCGATGGCGAACTGCTGGCGGTGACGCGCGCAGGTGTGCTGTTGCGCCTCTCCGGGAAGGAATGGCTGAAGCTCGCCGACGGTTTTGATCCGCTCGCCCCGCTTGCGGCGGGCCACGGCAGGATCGCGGGCCGCTCGCTCGCCGGGTGGCTGCGGGTGTTCGAAGGCGGCAAGATCGTGCGCACGGCCGGGCCGCGGCTGGCACCGTTCGGCGGATTCATCAACCTCCCCGACGGGATCATCGCGGTGACCGGACCGCACGTCGCCGGCGGGTCCCGGCCCAAGCGCGGGGAGGAGGGTGACGCCGCGGATCCGCTGCGCGCGACACGGCTCGTGCGCTTTTCGTTCATGGATGGCTGGCGCGAATCCGCCCGTTCGGACTTCGTGGTGATGCCGGATGCGCGCCCGCTGCTGGTCGAACTCGACTGTCCGGAGGCCGGCCCGGGGCCGGGCGGGCAGCTCGTGGTGCTCGCCGGCCCGAGCGAATTGCGCTATCGGCACGGCGTGCTCGGCGACGGCGTCGAGGCCACCCAGCTCATTTACGCCGCGTGTCGCAGCCTCACTCCGCTGGCCATGCTGGAACTGGCCGACCCCTACGTCTTCGAAGACGTCGCGCCGCGCCGCTTCGCCGAACTCGAGACGGGACACGAACTGCTGGCGACCGTGCAGTCCGGTCCGCAGGGCGCGGCGCTGGTGCTCGTCGGACGTCCCGTGCCGGGCGGCGCGGAGCTCGAGATCATCGCGCAGGGTCCGCCGCTCGGCACGCGCAATCGCTGGATGGCGCCGATCGTCGTGGGGCACCGGCTTTACGCGATCCACACCCCGCATATCGGCGGCGTGCTCACCGGCTACCGCCGCGTGGGCGCGCGGCTGCTGCCGACGCGCCTGCGCGACGGGGTTTCGAACCACTCGATCGGTTCGCGCAATACCAACCTCGCGACGCCGGTCGGGACGCTGCTGATCGTCCCGTCGCAAAGCCATCGCGAACTGGTGGCGCTGGATCTCGAGGCCGATGCGGCCCCGCGCTGGCGCGTGGCCCTCGAGGCGCCCGTCGTCGCCCTGGCGGCCGTCGGCGAGCAGGTTTTCCTGCTCGACGCGCGGGGCCGCGCCTACGCGGCGAGCCTGCGCTAAAGGGAGGTTCATCATGTCCCGGAACGCCACCTTCGAACTGACCCTGACCCGACGCATCGATGCGCCCTGCGAACGGGTCTACGACGCCTTCGTCGACGAGCGCGTGCTCGCGCGATGGTCGAGTCCCCGGGGCATGACGATCCCGCAGGTTGCGCTCGACGCCCGAGTCGGCAAGGGCTACCGGATCACCATGCGTGCGCGCGACGGCATCCGTTACACGGCAACCGGCGAGTATCGGGTGCTCGAGCGCCCGAGCCGGCTCGCCTACACTTGGCAGTGGGTCGATGACGCGCTGCCGGCGCTCGAGACGCTGGTCACGGTGGTGATGACGCCTGGCGACGAGGGATGCGAGCTGCAGATGACGCATTCGGGCTTTCCGGACCCGGCGATGCGCGATGCGCACGTCGACGGCTGGAACGCGAGCCTCAACCGACTGGTCGAAGAGCTCGACCCGCGCGGCACCGCGGCGACGCTGGCCCTGAGCGGCGACCCGCGCAGCACCTACACCTGGACGGTGCGCATGGCGCTGGCCGAGAAAGCGCTGCGCTACGAGATGGTGCAGCGCGCGCCGCACAGTCCCGAGCAGGTGCGTCTGCACCCGTTCGGGCGCATCCCGGCGCTGCGCGACGGGGACTTCATCCTGTTCGAGACCAGCGCCATCGTGCGCTACCTCGACGAGTGCTTTGCGGAGCCGGCGCTGATTCCGGGGTCGGTGCGGGAACGTGCGCGCGCCGAGCAGTGGGTGAGCGCGGCGAGCTCGTACCTCTACGACGCGATGATCCGCCGCTACGTGCTGCAGTACCTGTTTCCCAAGGGCCCGGACGGCAAACCCGACGAGACGGTGATCGGTGCCGCGCGCACCGACATCGCGCGCCATCTCGCGATCCTCGATGACGCCTATGGCGAGGGGGACACCCTGGCCGGCGCCTCGTTCAGCATTGCGGACCTGATGCTCGCGCCGATCCTGCACTACGTGTCGCTCGCCCCGGGGGGCGACGAGTTGCTTGCCGCCGCGCCGAACGTGCAGCGCGTGCTGGCGACCATGCAAAAGCGCGACAGCTTCCGCGCCACGCAGCCCGCGGGGTAGCTTGCGTCAGGCCACTGCCGCAGCGCACACAGGCAGGGATCCGTCGAGGCGCAGCGTCAGGCACTTGGCCGAGCCGCCGGCCTTCATGAACTCGCCCAGCGGCGTCTGCGTGACCCGGTAGCCGCGCGCGTTGAGCGCCGTGACCAGTCGCTGCGAGGCGCGGTTGAGAATGACGTGTCCCGCGAGGTTGACGGCGTTGCACGCGAAACTGCGCGCGTCCGCCTCATCGACCGTGATGCGCGCGTGCGCCGGAACGCGCGCCTCGATGCGACGCAGCGACTCCGCGTCGAACGCGCCGGGGTGATAGAGCAGCTCGCCGCCGGCCAGCGGACAGAGGCAGGTGTCGAGGTGATAGAAGCGCGGGTCAGTCAAGCGCAGCGGGACCACCTCGATGTCGAGTGCCGCCGCGACGAGCGCCGTGGCGCGCTCGTCGGTGCGAAAGCCGTGTCCCATCCACAGCAGCGGCGCCGCGCGGTCAAGCAACGCGTCGCCCGCCCCCTCGAAGGCGAGGTCCTCGGGCAGGCGCAGCACCGCGAAGCCGTGCCGGGTGAACCATTCTGCGAAATGCGGCTCCTCGCCCTGACGTTCCCCGTGGCGAAAGCGGGCCAGCAGCACCCGGTTGCCCAACACGAGGCCGGCGTTCGCGGTGAACACCATGTCGGGCCAGCCCGGCGCCGGTTCGATCAGCTCCACATCGGCATGCCGCACCAGCGCGGCGTGCAGCCGATTCCATTGCGCGATTGCGACCGTGCGCTTACCGGCGTCGAGGTGGCCGAGCATCCAGGGATTGATCACGTAACGGATCTCGAACCGGGTGGGCGCACACATGAGGATTCGCGGTTTCATGATCTCACCCTCAGGCGACCAGTTCGCCGGCGCGCGCCGTCACCGGGCGTGCGAGCTCGGCGAGCACCGCGGTGATCGCCGAGAGCGCCGAGTCAATCTGGGCGCGGGTGATCACCAGCGGCGGCGCGAGCCGAACCACGCTCCGGTGCGTTTCCTTGCTCAGCACGCCGCGGTGCATCAGAGCCTCGCAGAATGTGCGGGCGCTTGCCCACTCGGGCCGCAGGTCGAGGGCGACCAGCAGGCCGCGGCCCCGCACCGCGCGGATCGCCGGGTGGCGGATCGCGCGCAGCCCTTCGATCAGGTAGGCGCCCAGCTCGGCCGCGCGCTCCGCGAGCCGGTCGCGCTCGAGGATGCGCAACGCGGTCAGCGCCACCGCGCACGCTAGCGGGTTGCCGCCGAAGGTGCTGCCGTGGTCGCCGGGACGAAACACATCCATCACGTCGGCGCGGGCGAGGAACATCGAGATTGGCAGCAATCCGCCGCCCAGCGCCTTGCCGAGCACCAGGGCGTCCGGGCGAATGCCCTCGTGGTCGCAGGCAAGCAGCCGGCCGGTGCGCCCGAGGCCCGTCTGCACCTCGTCGACGATCAGCAGGATGTCGTGGCGCGAACAGATCTCGCGCACCGCGCGCAGGTAGCCGTCCGGCGGGACGATGATCCCCGCTTCGCCCTGAATGGGTTCGACCAGAAAGGCCGCGGTCTCGGGGGTGATCGCCGCTTCCAGCGCCGCGGCATCGCCGTAGGGGATGATGTCGAAGCCCGGCGTCAGCGGGCCGAACCCGTCGCGATTCTGCGGCTCGCTCGAAAAGCTGATGATCGTGGTCGTGCGCCCGGCGAAGTTGCCGGCGGCGACGATGATCCGGGCACGCCCGTCGGGAATCCCGCGCACGCGGTGGCCCCACTTGCGCGCGGCCTTGATCGCCGTCTCGACGGCCTCGGCACCCGTGTTCATCGGCAGTGCGCGCGCCATCCCGGTCATCGCGCAGAGGGTTTCGAGCAGCGGACCCAGTTGATCCGTGTAGAAGGCCCGTGAGGTCACGGCGAGCTGGCCCGCCTGTTCGCACAGCGCGCCCACGAGTTCGGGGTTGCTGTGCCCGAAGCTCGCCGCCGAATAGGCCGACATCATGTCGAGGTAGCGCCGGCCGGCGGTGTCCCACAGGTACACGCCCGCGCCGCGCTCGAGCACCATCGGCAGGGGGAGGTAGTTCCGCGCGCCATGGCGCAGTTCCAGATCGATGAAGAGATGGCTCATGACGAAGACTCGCTGGGAGGGTTGTCCATGGGAACATCGTAGCTCCGAAGGCGCGAAATAGGGTTGCGTCTTGTTGCCTGAAAGTGATCAAGTATGCAAGAATCATGCACGAATTAGCGGGATAATATGGAAATGCGCGAACTTGATCGAATTGACCGCAGCATCATCGATTTCCTGCAGAACCGCGGCCGCGCCACCAACGTCGAGCTTTCCGCGCAGGTCCACCTGTCCGCGCCGCAGTGCCTGCGCCGGGTGCGCCAACTCGAGGAGGACGGCGTGATCCGGCGCTATGCCGCGTTGGTCGACCCCGAGGCGCTGGGTTACGGGGTCGTCGCCTTCGTCAGCCTTTCGGTGGATCGCGAAAAGGCCAAGGGCGAGCGGGAGTTCGAGCGCCACATTCGCGCCTTTCCCGAAATCGTCGAGTGCTACACGATCTCCGGAGATTTCGACTACCTGCTCAAGGTCGTCGCGCGAAACCTCAAGGAACTCTCCGGTTTCCTCACCGACCGGTTGCCGCAGGTGCGCGGGGTGGCCAGCGTGCGCTCGACGATCTGCATGGAGGAGATCAAGGCGCTCGCCCCGCTGCCGGTCGGGGAGCGGTAGGACACCCGCGCGGCGGACGCCACGGAACTGCGAACGTGGCGCGTCGAGCTCAGTGCGACATCAGGAACGGGATCGGCATCGACGAGAGGAAAGTGCGCGTCATGCCGCCGAGCACCAGTTCGAAGCCGCGCGAGTGGCCGTAGGCGCCCATCACGACCAGGTCGGCGCCGAGATCGGCGGCGTGCGAGAGCAGCATCTCCGCGAAGGACGCGTCCACATTGGTGGGGGAGAGAATGCGCTCGCTGATCGACGGGTGCGGCGGCACCTGTATCGTGATCTCCACCTCGATGTCGTGGGCTGCGAGATAGGATTGGAGGCCGTCGAGGCGCCCGTCTTCCGAAGCTTCGTTTTCGTTGGGCGCGAACTGGATCGCTTCGACGAACTCAGCGCGGCTGATCACCGGAAGCGCGTCGCGCACCGCGCGCGCGCTCTCTCTCGTCCCGTTCCAGGAGATCAGCACCCGCTTCCCGCAGACGGCGAAGTCCCCGGCGTGCGGGACGAACAGCACCGGCCGGCCGCTTCCCATCAGCAGGCGATACGAGAAGTCGGCACGCGTCTCACCGGGGTCGTCTGGGTTCCACTGTCCGGCCACGATCAGGTCGTGCAGTCGCGCCGCGCGCACCGCGACGGTGGCGGGGTCCCCTTCTTCGTAGCGAAAGGCGATGGGCATGCCGATTGCCTCGGCGGTATCGGCGACCATCTCCTGCGCGAGCGCGCAGCGGCGCTCCAGCGCGACCAGCGTGTTGGTCATTGAGCGGTCGAGATAGGGCGCGTGCCGGGCCTTTTCCACGCTGTAGAGGGCGGTCAATTCGCCCGCGTGCTCGCGCGCGACACGGGCCGCGAGGGTCAGCGTTTCGCGGGAACGCGCGCTGTCGTTGACAAGCGCGAGCACCTTCTTGTATCCGGCCATGGCGCCTTCCTTGTGCTCTTTGCGACATCTCATTATCACCTATTGTCGCGAGCGAGGCGGACCGGGGGGCGGGTGGATGGATATACAGTCTTTGGGCTAGACTTGCGCCCATGGCCATCGAGACCGAAACGCCGCCCGCTGCACCGCGCTGGCTGGAGCGACTCAATCCGCAGCAACTGCGGGCTGCGACCTGGGGCGAACCGGACGCCGACTGCGGCTTCGCCGCGGGTCCGCTGCTGGTGATCGCGGGCGCGGGCACGGGCAAGACCTCGACGCTGGCGCACCGCGTCGCGCACCTCGTGGTCGCGGGCGTGGATCCGGCGCGCATCCTGCTCGTCACATTCAGCCGGCGCGCGGCGCAGGAAATGACGCGCCGCGCCGAGCGCCTCGTGGCGCAGGCCCTCGCCGAGCGTCACGGTGCCGGGCGCACCGCCACGGTGCGGCTCCCCTGGGCCGGCACCTTCCACGCGATCGGCGCCCGGCTGCTGCGCCGTCACGCCGTCCGGCTCGGGCTCGACCCGTCCTTCGGAGTCCTCGATCGCGGCGATTCGGCCGACCTGCTGGACGTGATCCGCCACGAATGCGGCTTCTCGGGCGAGCGGCGCCGCTTCCCGCGCAAGGACACCTGCCTGGCCATCTACTCGCACCGCGTCAACACCGGCTGGCCGCTCGCGCAGGTCCTCGACGAGGTGTACCCGTGGTGCCGCGAATGGGGGGACGAACTCCAGCAGCTGTTTCGCGGCTACGTCGAACGCAAGCAGGCGCACGGGGTGCTCGACTACGACGACCTGCTGCTGTGGTGGCACGCCGCGATGAGCGATGCCGCCTTGGCGCGCGAAGTGGGTGCTTGCTTCGACCATGTGCTCGTCGACGAGTACCAGGACACCAACGCGCTGCAGGCGCAGATCCTGTTGGCGCTCAAGCCGGACGGGCGTGGCGTCACCGTGGTCGGCGATGACGCCCAATCGATCTATCGGTTCCGCGCCGCCGACGTGGGTAACATTCTCGCCTTTCCGAATCACTTCGAGCCGCCCGCGCAGCGCGTCACGCTCGAGGAAAACTACCGCTCGGTGCAGGCCGTGCTCGATGCCGCCAACGCACTCATCGCCGAGGGAAAGCGCCAGGTTCCCAAGACGCTGCGCGCGCACCGCGACGACGCGCAGGGAGCCCTGCCGCGCCTGGTCACCGTGCTCGACGACCGGGCGCAGGCCGATTACGTGATTCGCGAGGTGCTCGAGGCGCGCGAGGCGGGCGTCGCGCTGCGGCATCAGGCGGTGCTCTTTCGCAGTGCGCACCACAGCGACGTGCTCGAAGTCGAGCTGATGCGCGCGAACATCCCCTTCGTCAAGTACGGCGGGCTGAAGTTCCTCGAAAGCGCACACGTCAAGGACCTGCTCTGCGTGCTGCGCTGGGCGGACAATCCGCGCAACGGCATTGCCGCGTTTCGCGCGCTGCAGCTGATGAGCGGAATGGGTCCGGCGAGCGCGCAGCGCTGCCTCGCGCACCTGGCGGACACGGCCGGGGCCGTCGGGCGCGGCCCGTTCGCTGGTCTGGAGGGCTTTGCTCCGCCGGCGGCGGCGCGCGAATCGTGGCGCGGTTTCGTGGCGCTGCTGGGGGTGCTGTGCAACCCGGTTACACCCTGGCCGGGGCAGGTCGCGCAGGTGCGCAACTGGTACCAGCCGCTGCTCGAGAAGCGCTTCGACGACGCCGGCGTGCGCGCGTCGGATTTGGACATGCTGGCAACCATCTCCGGGCAGTTCGCCAGCCGCGAGCGTTTTCTGACCGAGATCACGCTCGACCCGCCGCAGGCGAGCGGCGATCTGGCCGGCGACCCGCTGCGTGACGAGGACTACCTGATCCTGTCAACGGTGCACTCGGCCAAGGGGCAGGAGTGGGACTCGGTCTACGTCCTGAACGTGGCCGACGGGAACTTCCCGAACGAGTTCGCCGCGGGGAATGCCGAGGCGATCGAGGAGGAACGCCGCCTGCTCTACGTGGCGATCACGCGGGCGCGCGACCGGTTGCACCTGCTCGAGCCGCAGCGTTACTACGTGACGCACCAGCCCCGGCTCGGTGCCGGCTACGTGCACGGTGCGCGCAGCCGCTTTCTCACCGACCCGGTGCTGCGCCGCTTCGAGGCCTTCGCACCCAGCGCGGCGCCGGAGGCGGGGCGCGACGCAGCCGGCGGCGCGCCGATCGACGTCGCCGGCGCACTGCGCGACATGTGGTGAGGGTTCAGAACTTCTCCGGGCGCAGGACCTCGACGTCGTGGCACCAGACGATCATCGCGTAATCGTCGTAGTAGACCTTGCGCAGGTGCGCGATGATGGCCCCGGCCACGTCCGAGTCGCATACCACTTCGACGCGGATGTTGCTGCTGGCGTCCCACGCGGCGTTGCGCACGCCGCGGCTGCCCTTGCCGCGCACATCGGTGACCGTGTAGCCGTGTGCGCCCATCTTTTCGATGTCGGCGAGCAGCGTGTCCTCGATCGCCGTCTCGGTGATGACGCTCAGGAGCTTGCGCGTATGGCTGCCCATCGGTTTCATCCTCCCGCGAACGCGTGCACCCGCACCGCGAGCGCGTAGTACATCGGAATCCCCACCAGCACGTTGAACGGGAACGTGATCCCGAGCGAGGCCGCGAGCGAGAGCGTCGGGTTGGCCTCGGGGACGGAAATCCGCATGGCCGCCGGCACCGCGATGTACGACGCGCTCGCCGCGAGGGTGGCGAGCATGGCGGTGCCGCCGACCGAGAGCCCCAGCGCCCACCCGAGGGCGGTCCCGACGCCTGCCGAGAACAGCGGCATCGCCACGCCGAAGATCGCCAGGAACGCGCCGTACTGGCGCAACGCGCCGATCTGCCCCGCGGTGAGCAACCCCATCTCCAGCAGGAAGATCGCCAACAGACCCTTGAACAGGTCGAAGAACAGCGGCTTGATGGCCACCAGGCCGTCCGCGCCGGCCGCCCAGCCGATCAACAGGCCCCCGATCAGCAGCACGATGCCCTTGCCCAGGAACACCTCGTGGGCGACGGACCCCCAGCGCGTCTGGCGCGAGAGGCCGCGCGCCAGCACGATGCCCACCAGGATCGCCGGGATTTCGAGGAGCACCAGCAGCAGCGACATCTGCGCCTCGAAATCGATCTGCCGCGAGCCGAACCAGGCGACGGCGACGGCGTAGGTGCCGACGCTCACCGACCCGTAATGGGCGGCGATGGAGGCCGCATCGGAGCGCTTGAAGCGCCCGAGACCCCGCAGGATCGGAAAGGCGACGAGCGGCATCGCGAAGCCCATGGCCAGCACGGCGAGGATCTGCGGCAGCAGCTCGCCCAGTGATTGCCGCGCGAGTTCGATGCCGCCCTTGAGTCCGATGGCGAGCAGCAGCAGGATGCTGACGAACTCGTAGATCGCCCCGGGCAACCGCAGCGGGGAGCGCAGCAGCCCGGCGACCAGGCCGAGCAGGAAGAACAGGATGATCGGGTCGAGGGCGCGCATCGGGGCAAGTCTATCTCCCGCGCAGGGGTGCGCTCGATGGCCGCGGTCCCGGCTGCGGCGCTTGCCGGGTTCGCCGCACGGACTATCCCTCGACCGTGACTCCGAGATCGTGGAGAATTCCGTCGGCCACGTCGTAGACGAGGCCGTGCACGTTCAGTTCCTGGCCGCGGGACCAGGCGTCGCGGACCACGGAAGTGCGCGCGACGTTGCGCACCTGCTCGACGACGTTGAGCTGGCACAGCCGCCGCAACCGCTGCGCCTCGGGCAGCGCGTCGAGTTCGGCCTCGTTGCGCTCGACGACATCGGCGATGTGGCGCAGCCAGTTGTCGGCCAGACCGACCCGGGTGCCCAGAAGCACCGCACGAATCCCGGCGCAGCCATAGTGGCCGCAGACGATGACGTGCCGGATCTTGAGCACATCGATGCCGAACTGGAGCACCGAGAGCAGGTTCAGATCCGAGTGCACGACCACGTTGGCAATGTTGCGGTGGACGAACACCTCGCCCGGGTCGAGCCCGGTGATCTGGTTGGCGGGCACCCGCGAATCGGAACAGCCGATCCACAGAAACTCCGGCGCCTGCTGGTCGGACAGTCGCGAGAAGAAGCGGGGATCTTCCGCCAGCCGTTCGGCGACCCAGCTGCGGTTGTTGCCGAGCAGGCGCATCATGCCCTGGTCGTTTGCCATCGGACCGTCTCCTTGCTGTTCTTGTGCGCGGCACGCCCGGCGCCGTGATGGACAGCATGATAGCGTGCCAGACTGTGCCGGAGCACGCAGCGGGGCGTACGCCCGGCACCGCCGCCGCTGCCCGCCGTCGGGCCGATTGCAGGCGACCGATCCATTTGTCACACTGGCGTGCGCGCAGCCGCGTGCACGTCATCGAATTCGGTGCCGTGTGGTCCGCGCAGCGCGGGCAGGAGAGAGGGACATGGTGGGGTGCGTGGTGCGATGGATCGCAGTGGTCATGGCGGCAGGGATCGCGCTTCCCGATGCGAGCGCCGAACAGCCGATTCGTTCTCCGGCGGCGCAGTTCTGGGTCGACGTGGCGACGCACGCTCCAGCCTCGGGCGCCGCTGCGGGGGTGTCGCGCAAGCTCGACGCCCTGCTGATGGCGCCGGCGCTGGTTCCGGGCAGCCGGGCCGAATATCGGATCCCTGCGGCCCTGCAGCGCGGTGACGCGCTCGTGCTGACGACTCCGGCGGACGGCGCGGGGCTCGCCGGCATGGCCACCGTGCCCGCGACCGAGTTGCCGAACGGCGTCGTGGCCCACTACTGGGGTTGCGGGGATACGCCCCGGCCGGGCCAGCCGCAGGTCATCGACCCCGGGCAGGCGAACGCGGATTCTTTTGCGCTGGCGCTGCGCCCCCGCCACGCTGCCGATGCCGGCGAAACGGTGCCGATGCATGTGCTTGCCGCGTCCCAGGCGCGCGCGGTTCACGTCGCAGTGCCCGCCGGCGTTTCGCTGGTCGGTGAGCATCGCGTGACTGCTGCGGGTCTGGCGCCCCTGTCGTTTCGCATCGATGCGCGGCACGATTTCATGGCCCCGGTGGTCCTGAGCGCAGCCGCGGGCCGTCAGGGCGCGCTGCAGCTGCGCTGGCAGCTGGTGCCGAGCGCACGGGCGTTCTTCCTGCAGGCGCAGGGCGCGGGGCGCACACCCGGCGAGACGGTGGTCTGGAGTTCCAGTCTCCTGCCGGAACCGGGTTTCGGCATGTTCGGCTACCTGTCCAACCTGGCCGTCGATCGCTGGCTTGCCGAAGGCGTACTGCTGCCGACCAGCCTGACCCGTTGTGCGGTACCCGCGGGGATCTTTGCCGACGGGGAAGCCGTGCGCGTGCGGATGATTGCCTACGGCAACGAGTACGCGCAGATCCAGCCCCGCCGGCCGCGTGATCCGTCGCGCACCTGGGAGCAGGACTGGAGTCTGCACATGCGTTTCCAGTCGGTCGGGGACGCGCAGTTTCTTGCTGCGGGCGGCGCGTCCCCGACCGAATCGTCCGCGACTCCGAAGCGGCGTCCTTTCGAGACCCTGCGCGGCCTGTTCGGTCGCTAGCCGCGGCGGCGGCGCGCAAGGGGTGCGACTATACTTGCGCGATGAACGCTGCCAAACCGACCGTACCGCTGAACGACGCTGAACTCGCGCGCCTCGACGAACTCCTGGAGACGCTCAGTCCCGATGCGGCGATGCTGCTCGAGGAACTGGACGGTTTCTTCGCCGCCATCGCGTGCAGCCCCGAGACGAGCAGCATCCCGGACCTGTTGCCGGAAGTGCTCGGTCTCGACCCCGGCGAGCCCGTGGAGTTCGTGTCGGCCGAGCAGGAAACCGAGTTCACGGCCCTGCTCGCGCGGCATCTGCGTTCGGTTGGCGAGGCGCTCACCGCGGGCGAGGGCTTCTCGCCGATCCTGATGCACGACGATGACGGGACGCCGCAGGGAAATCTGTGGGCGGTCGGTTTCCTGCGCGGCGTCGGCGTTCACCCCGATGCGTGGGACGAGATCGAGGGTGACGAAAGCACCGAATCGCTGTTCGAGCCCTTCGAGACTCTCGCCGAGGAGATCGACTTCGAGACCGGCGAGGTGAGTCAGGCCGTTGCAGCCGACCAGCGCCAGGAGTTGATCGAAGCGATGATCGAGGCAACCTTCGCGTTTCACGAGAGCCTCGAACCGCAGCGCAGGGGCGCGCCCACGCACTGAATTCTTGCGCGCCGCGTCGGGCGCGGTCTCTGCGCCGGCGCTAGGGCTCCACTGCCGTGCGCATCGTCACGAACTCCTCGGCCGAAGTCGGATGAATCCCGATGGTCGCGTCGAACTGTGCCTTCGTGGCGCCACACTGCAGGGCCACCGCGAAGCCCTGGATGATCTCGCCGGCTTCCTCGCCGACCATGTGCACGCCGAGCACGCGGTCGCTCGCCGCATCGACCACGATCTTCATCATCGTCTGCTCGTCGCGCCCCGACAGGGTGTGGCGCAGTGCCTTGAAGCGCGACCGGAAGATGCGCACCGCGCCGCGCGCGCGCGCCTCCTCTTCGCTCAGTCCCACCGTTGCGACGTTGGGGTGACTGAACACGGCGGTCGCGACGTTTTCGTAGCTCGGGGCCGGTCGCCCACCGCCAAAGAGGTGTTCCGCAACGAACATCCCCTCGGCGAGCGCCACCGGAGTGAGCTGCACCCGATCGATCACGTCGCCGATGGCCAGGATCGAGGGGATGTTGCTGCGAAAGTTCTCGTCGACCTGCACGGCGCCGCGCGCGTCGAATTCCACGCCAACGGCTTCGAGCCCGAGTCCCGCCGTATTGGGGGTACGCCCCGTTGCGGCCAGCACGCAGTCGGCATCGAGCAGGGTGCCGTCATCGAGCGTGACGACGAGTCCGTCATCATCGCGATCGATGCGCGAGATCTGCGTCGAGAGGCGCAACGTCACGCCTTTCTTGGTCATCTCGGTGGCGAGCGTCGCGCCGAGGTCCGCGTCGAAGCCCCGCAGGATGCGCGACCCGCGGTAGACGAGATTCACCTGCGCGCCGAGCCCGTTGAGGATCGACGCAAACTCGAGCGCGATGTAGCCGCCACCGTAGACGACGACGCGAACGGGCAGGCGCGCGAGGTGGAACGCCTCGTCCGAGGTGATCGCATGCGCCATGCCCGGGAGTTCCGGCTTCGCGGGACGCCCGCCCGTGGCGACCAGGATGTGGCGGGCGCGGATGCGCTGGCCGGCGACCTCCACCGTGTGCGCATCGACGAGGGTGGCGCGTCCGCGCAGCAGTGTCACTCCGGCATCGCCAAGCAGTTTCTCGTAGACGCCGTTGAGACGCGCGATTTCGCGGTTCTTGTTGGCGATCAGCGTCTGCCACGAGAAAGTCGGCTGGATCATCGACCAGCCGAAGCCGGCAGCGTCACCGAAATCCTCTTCGTAATGCGCCGCGTAGGAGAGCAGTTTCTTGGGAATGCAGCCGAGGTTCACGCAGGTGCCGCCGAGGTCGCGGTCCTCGGCCACCGCCACGCGGGCGCCGAGCTGCGCGGCAAAACGGCTCGCGCGCACGCCGCCGGATCCGGCGCCGATCGTGAACAGGTCGTATTCGTACTCGCTCATCTGCAGGTCTCCGCGCTTCGAGGCGGCGGGCGTTGCGCTACCATCGAAAGCCTGCATTGTGGCACCAACGCCGCCGGGCCTCAGGCCCGGCCACCAGGGCACTTCGACACGGAGGAATCAGATGACGGCTCACACGGGAACGCAGGGGGGATCACAGGGCGCCGCGGCGTCGGCGCACGCTCGGGTGGCGCTCGTCACGGGCGCCGGAACCGGAATCGGGCGAGCGGCGACGCTGGCCTTCCTGGGCGACGGCTATCGGGTCGTGCTGGCGGGGCGGCGCGTCGAGCCGCTCGAGGGCGTGATCGCCGAAGCCGGCGTGTCCGCCGAGCGGGTGCTCGCCGTTCCCACCAACGTGGGCGATCCGACGTCCGTGCGGGCGCTCTTTGCGCGCATCGAGCAGGTGTTCGGGCGACTCGACGTGCTGTTCAACAATGCCGGCAGCGGCACGCCGCCGGTGCCAATCGACGAGTTGCGTTTCGAGCAGTGGCAGGCGGTGGTGGACGCGAACCTTACCGGCACCTTCCTGTGCACGCAGGAGGCGTTCCGACTGATGAAGAAGCAGCAGCCGCGCGGCGGACGGATCATCAACAACGGCTCGATTTCCGCGCACGCGCCGCGGCCGAATTCGGCTCCCTACACGGCGACCAAGCACGGGGTCACCGGGCTGACCCGCGCCTCGGCACTCGACGGGCGCCCCTTTGACATCGCCTGCGGTCAGATCGACATCGGCAACGCCGCCACCGAAATGACCGACCGGATGAAGGACGGTGTGGCACAGGCCGACGGCAGCATGCGTGCGGAACCGCGGATGGATGTCGCGCACGTGGGCCAGGCGGTGCTGCAGATGGCCAATCTGCCGCTCGAGACCAACGTGCTGTTCATGACGATCATGGCGACGAAGATGCCCTTCGTCGGGCGCGGCTGATCCGCTGACCGGGCGGCGGCGCCGACGGGAAGGCGCGAAGAAGCCCCCGGGGTCGGCGCGCTCAGCGGTCGCCGGGGCTGCGCAGCCGGTGCGAAAGCCCGAGCCGGTGGGCGGTGAGCACCGCCTGCGTGCGGTTGCGCGCGCCCAGCGCGCGCAGGATCGCGCTCACGTGCGACTTGACGGTGTTTTCCGAGAGCTCGAGCTCGGTGCCGATTCGCTTGTTCGGAGCGCCGCGCAACAGCAGGCGCAACACGTGCTGCTGGCGTTCCGTGAGCGCCTCGAGCGCCTGGGTGTCGGCGGGCGGGATCCCTTTGCCCGACGACGCGGACGCGTTGTTGAGCCCGGACGCGAACACCTCGCGCGGGACGTAGTAGCCGCCGCCGAGCACGGTGCGGATCGCACCGACGAGTTCGTCACCCGAAGCGGTCTTGGGAATCACGCTCATCGCCCCGGCGTCGAGCGCCCCGAGCACGACCTCCGGGTCGGTGATCCCCGAGAAGACGACGATCGGCACATCGGGGCAGGCCTCCCGACAGCGCAGCACGGCGCTCACCCCGTCGTGGCCGGGGAGAATCAGGTCGAGCAGCACGATGTCGGGGGCCGGCGCGCCAGCGCGGGCGGCAAGAAAGGACTCCAGGTCACCAAAGGACTCGACCATGCTGGCCGGATCCAGGAAGGAAACGGTCGCCTTGATCGCCTCGAGCACGATCGGATGATCATCGACGATTGAGACGCGCATGGTGAAACCCCCGACCCCAATCTTAACAGGGGTATCGTCTCCGAGCTGCTCGGCGGCATCACTCGTCCGGGTGAGATAGTCCTTCGTGCGACTTTCCGTATCCGGCCAGCCGAGCGCGGTTCGCGCCGCCATTGTCGGTCTGCGCTCTGCTACGCTGCAGGTTCCGCCAGGCCTCATGAAGGATCGTGCGTGCCTCGCCTGCATTCGAACCGCGATCGCCCGTTTCACCTCGGGGTGCTGCCCACCGAGCACCTCCCGCGCGACCCCGCTGCGCCCGCTGCCCAGGCCCGGATGCCCGACGACCGTTCTCCGGCCGGCCCCGCCGCCGTGGCTGCGGCGATCCCGGCCTACCGGGAATTGTTGCTGGGCTGCCTGGATGGCGACGTGGCGCCGCGCAGCGTCGCCGTCCCGGGCAATGCCCGCGTGCGTGCCGACAACCTCAAGGCCAGCGCCTACTTCCTCGAGGCGACGCTGGCCGGTGTCTGCTCGCTCGCGCCGGATGACTGGAGCGCGGCCCGCTCGGAGCCGCATACGCACGCGTTCGTGTTCGTCGTCGAGTTCGGGCGCGAGCCCGCTCCCGACGAGCCCGGTGCGGCGTGGATCGCCGGCAGCAACGCCGACTGGACGGATCTGCGCTGTGCCGAAATCGCCGCGGTGCTCGCGGGCTACCTGCGTGCGCTCGGCTACCCGGCCCGCGGCCACGTGGCGGGTGCCACTACGGTCGCGATCGAGCGGCTGGCCCAGCGCGCGGGCGTGGCGCGTGCTGTCGGCCAGGTCGAGGGCGTTGGCGAGCGACCCGGCGAAGATTCCGGCAACCACGCTGTCGACGGCGACGGTCCCGCAGTATTGCGCGTGCCGATGCTCAGCGCGGGTTTTCGCATCGGGGTGGTGACCACCGAATACGCGATGGCCTGCGACCTGCCGCTGGCCGCTGACGCGCCACTCGGCTTCCCCGATCCGGACGCCTTTGCGGGCGTCGATGGGACGCGCCCGGGGTGGTGGGACGATGAGCTCGCGAGGCGCCCGGTGCATCTCGGGCGTTATCCGATGGAGCGCATCCGGCGCGTCGATGAGCCCACGACGCTGATCCTGCGCGACGAGATCGTGCGCGTAACGAGGCGCTCCGATTTCTTCACCCGCGCGCTCGCCGGGGATCTCGGCCCGAAGCCCAAGGCCGAGCGCGGCCGTTTCGCGACCAAGCACCCGCTCGCCTTGGCGATGACCCCGCTGATCCGTGTGATGGTCCCGTTGCAGGGGTCGCGCGGCGCCTTGCCGGCGGCGGACACGCCCGAACCGGCCGCGCAAGCAGCAGAGGACCTGAGCGACCCGCTGCGCAATGCCGAGGCGCTCAAGGCGCTCGCCTATTTCCTCGGCGCCGACCTGGCGGGCATCTGCCGCGCCGAGTCCTGGATGTACCACTCGCTCGACGAGACCGGGAGCTGCGCGATCGACGCGTACCACCGCTTCGCGCTGGTGATCTTGCTCGACCAGGGTTTCGAGACGATGGAGGGCGCCGCGGGCGACGACTGGATCTCGGGCGCGCAGTCGATGCGCGCCTACCTGCGCGGCGCGCTGATGGCGGGGGTGATCGTCGGGCACCTGCAGCGCCTGGGTCACAGCGCGCGCGCGCACACCAGCGCGCACTCCGAGGTGCTGCACCTGCCCGCGGTGCTGATGGCGGGGCTGGGCGAGTTGCCGCGCATCGGCGAACTGGTGCTCAACCCCTTCATCGGTCCGCGCTCGAAGTCGGTGCTCGTCACCACCAGCCTGCCGCTCGCGGCGGACCGGCCGATCGACTTCGGGCTGCAGCGCTTCTGCGAACTGTGCCGCAAGTGCGCGCGCGAGTGCCCGTGCAACGCGATCTCCTTCGGTCCGAAGATCATGTACAACGGCTACGAGATCTGGAAGCCCGATGTGGAGCGCTGCGCCAAGTACCGACTGACCAACGCACGCGGATCGGCCTGCGGGCGCTGCATGAAGACCTGCCCCTGGGACAGCGAGGATCTGGTGGAGTCCGATCGGCTGCGCTGGATGGCGATCGAGGACCCTGCCTCGCATCCCTGGCTGATCGCGCATGATGATGCGATCGGCGCGGGCGCTCGCAATCCCGTCAAGCGCTGGTGGTTCGACCTGGAAATCGTCGACGGCGTGGCGGTGCGCCCGCCCGGCGGCACCAACGAGCACGATCTCGACCCGGGGCGCGTCGAGAAGCTCGCCAAAGGCCAGAAGCTGGCGATCTTTCCGCCCGCGCTTCATCCGCCGCCGGGCACCTCCGTGGAAAGCGTGGTTCCGGTCGATCGCCAGGCGGGACTGCGCGCGGCAGAGAAGGCCGAGTCACCTGTAGCGGCGCGGCGCCGCGCCGGCCGCTGACCCCTCAGCTCATCAGCGCCCGGTAGCGGATTCGCTCGGGTTTGTCGGCGTCGTCGCCCAGCCGCTTGCGGCGGTCGGCCAGGTAGTCGGCGTAATTGCCCTCGAACCACACCGCCCGGCTGTCGCCCTCGAAAGCGAGGATGTGCGTCGCAACCCGGTCGAGGAACCAGCGATCGTGCGAGATCACCACCGCGCATCCGGGGAAGTCCAGCAGCGCCTGCTCGAGCGCGCGCAGCGTCTCGACGTCCAGATCGTTGGTCGGTTCGTCGAGCAGCAGCACGTTGCCGCCGCTCTTGATCAGCTTCGCGAGGTGCACGCGGTTGCGCTCACCGCCCGAGAGCTGCCCGATCAGCTTCTGCTGATCCGCGCCCTTGAAGTTGAAGCGCGCCACGTAGGCCCGGCTCGGCGTCGTGTAGGTCCCGACCTGGATGAGGTCCATGCCCTCCGAGAGGAACTCCCAGACGGTCTGGTCGGCGGGCAGTGCGTCGCGGCTCTGATCTACATAGGAAATCTGCACGGTCTCACCCATGCGCAGACTTCCGGCGTCGGTTTTTTCGGTGCCGATCAGCATGCGAAACAGCGTTGTCTTGCCCGCGCCGTTGGGCCCGATGATTCCGACGATCCCGCCGCGGGGCAGGGAGAACGAGATCCCGTCGAAGAGCAACTGGTCGCCAAAGGCCTTGCGCAGCCCCTGCGCCTCGATGACCAGATCGCCGAGCCGCGGCCCCGGCGGAATGTAGATCTCGTTGGTCTCGTTGCGCTTCTGCACCTCGCTCGAGGCGAGTTCGTCGAAGCGGGCGAGTCGCGCCTTGCTCTTGGCCTGGCGCGCCTTGGGGCTGGCGCGCACCCACTCGAGCTCGATCTGCATCGCCTTGATGCGCGCCGACTCCTGCTTCGCCTCCACTTCGAGCCGCTGCTCCTTTTGCTCGAGCCACGACGAATAATTGCCCTGCCACGGGATCCCGTAGCCGCGATCGAGTTCGAGGATCCAGCCGGCAACGTTGTCCAGGAAATAGCGATCGTGGGTGACCGCGATCACGGTTCCGGGAAAACGTTCGAGGAACTGCTCGAGCCACTGCACCGAGAGCGCGTCCAGGTGGTTGGTCGGCTCGTCGAGCAGCAGCATGTCGGGCTCGGAAAGCAACAGGCGGCACAGGGCCACCCGGCGCCGTTCGCCGCCCGAGAGTTTCGCGACGTCGGCGTCCCATGGAGGAAGCCGCAGCGCGTTGGCGGCGACTTCCAGCCGGCGCTCGATTTCCCAGCCGTTGGTCGCGTCGATCTTGCCCTGCAACTCGCCCTGCTCGTCGAGCAGCCGCGCCATTTCGTCGTCGTCCATCGGCTCGGCGAAACGCTCGCTGATCTCGTTGTAGCGCTGGACCAGCGTCACCGTTTCCCCGAGCCCCTGCTCGACGTTGCCGCGCACATCGCGCGTTGCGTCGAGCTGCGGCTCCTGGGGCAGAAAGCCGATGCGCATGTTCGGCATCGGCACCGCTTCGCCCTCGAACTCGCGGTCCTCACCGGCCATGATCCGCAGCAGGCTCGACTTGCCCGAGCCGTTCAAGCCCAGCACGCCGATCTTCGCGCCCGGGAAGAAGGACAGCGAGATGTCCTTCAGAATCTGTCGTTTCGGCGGGACGATCTTGCCGACCCGGTTCATCGTGTAGACGTATTGCGCCATCTCTTTGCTTTCCCTGGTTGCTGCGCCGCGCGGCGATGCAGGTCGCCCACGGTCGCGATGTCGTATCCTTCAGCCTTGCGGCACTTCCCTGCCGTGCCGCGCTTTCTTCCCCACTCATGCACCGCACGCCCTACGAGGGCCTCACCCCGGACCGGATTCTCGATGCGCTCGAGAGCATCGGGCTGCTCGGTGACGGGCGACTGCTCGCGCTCAACAGCTACGAGAACCGGGTCTACCGGGTTCACCTCGAGGGGGGTGCGCCGGCGCTGGGCGATGCCGCGCAGGCAGTCATCGTGAAATTCTACCGCCCCGGGCGCTGGAGCGACGCACAGATCCTCGAGGAACACGAATTCGCGCGCGAACTGGCCGACGACGAAATCCCCGTCGTCGCTCCGCTTGCCATCGGCGGGCGCACGCTGCACGCCTTCGACGGCATCGGCTTTGCCGTCTTTCCGGTGCGCGGCGGTCGTGCGCCCGAACTCGACGACCCGGACACGCTCGAGCGCATCGGCGGCTTCCTCGGGCGCATCCACCGCGTCGGTGCGCGACGTCCCTTTGCCACGCGCCCGGCGCTCGATCTGGCCTCGTTCGGCACCGAGCCGCGTGACTGGCTGCTCGCCCACGACTGCCTGCCCGCCGAGCTGCTCGTGCCCTGGCAAACCGTTGCGGCGCTGGCGCTCGACGGGGTGCACGCGTGTTTCGAGCGCGCGGGCGATGTGTCCCGCATCCGGGTGCACGGCGATTTTCACCCCGGCAACGTGCTCTGGAGCGAGCGCGGAGCGCACATCGTCGATCTGGACGACACGCGCAGCGGGCCGCGCATGCAGGATATCTGGATGCTGCTCTCCGGGGACCGGGCGGCGATGACCCGTCAGCTCGCCGATGTGCTCGCCGGCTACGAGGACTTCGGCACGCTCGACGCGCGTGAGCTGCACCTCGTCGAGGCGCTGCGCACCCTGCGCCTGCTGCACTACTCGGCCTGGCTGGCCAGCCGCTGGGACGACCCCGCCTTCCCGGCCGCTTTCCCCTGGTTCGGCACCGGTCGCTACTGGCAGGACCGGATCCTCGAACTGCGCGAACAGGTGGCCGCGATGGACGAGCCGCCGCTCCAACCCTGACCCCCTCCCCCAGACCCAGAAGGATTCATTGCGTGATGAACTTCCCCGATCGAGAAGAATTCGAAGTCGCCCGCAGCATCGTGCACGCCGTCATGCCTCCCACTCCCGCCTACGCGTGGCCGCTGCTGCGCGAGCGTGTCGGCACCGAAGTCATCGTCAAGCACGAGAACCACACGCCCACCGGCGCCTTCAAGGTGCGCGGCGGGCTCGTCTATTTCGATCGGCTCGCGCAGCGCGAACCCCAGTGCCCCGGCGTCGTAACGGCCACCCGCGGCAACCACGGCCAGTCGGTGGGACTCGCGGCGCGCAGCTTCGGGATTCCGGCGACGATCATCGTGCCGCATGGCAACAGTCGCGAGAAGAACGCCGCGATGCGCGCGCTCGGCGTGACCCTCATCGAGCATGGAGATGACTTCCAGGAAAGCCGCGAGCACGCGGCACGGCTCGCCCGGGAAGGCGGGCTGCACATGGTTCCTTCCTTCCACCGCGATCTGATCCTCGGGGTGGCCACCTACTGGGTGGAACTGTTCGAGGCGCACCCGGACCTGGACGTCGTTTTCGTCCCGATCGGGCAGGGGTCCGGAATCTGCGCGGCGATCGTTGCGCGCGCGCTGCTCGGGCACCGTTGCCGGATCGTCGGGGTCGTTTCCGAACACGCTCCCGCCTATGCGCTGTCCTTCGCCGCGCGCCGCGCCATCGATGCGCCCGTGAGCACCCGGCTCGCCGACGGCATGGCCTGCCGCACCCCGGACGCGGAATCGCTCGAGCTGATCCTCGCGCACGCCGACGCGGTCGTGCGAGTCACCGACGACCAGGTCGCGGACGCGATGAAGATCTACTTCCTGGACACGCACAACGTCGCGGAGGGGGCTGGCGCCGCGCCGCTCGCGGCCGCGCTCGCCAACCCGGAAATGGTGCGCGGGCAACGTGTCGGGCTGCCGCTGTGCGGCGGCAACGTCGATCACGACGTGTTCGCGGAGGTCCTGCTCCGCCCGCTTACGAGTCCTGCAGCGCTTCGTTCTCGATGATCTGCTCGCCGGCGTCGTCGCGCAGCACGCCGGCGATCAGCGCGCGCGCGATGCGCTCGGCCGTGACGGCGCGGTAGCGCCGGGGAATCAGCGCGCGCAGCACGCGGGCGACGACGAGCCCCGCCGCTTCACCGGGGCGCGACTCGTCGCGCTCGGTGTCGATCAGCGAGGGCCGCACGATCGTGTACGCGGGGAAGCCGATCGCGCGGATCCCGGCTTCGGCTTCGGCCTTGGTGCGCAGGTAGAAACTTCCCGCCAGGTTCGCCCCGAGCGATGAGTTCAGCGCGAAGCGAGTGGCCCCCGCCGCGCGGGTCAGCCGCGCCACGGTGATCGGCAGGTCCCGATCGACAAAAGCAAAGGCCTCCTGCGATCCGGCGGTGCGGATCGTGGTGCCCAGCGTGCAGATCACCGCATCCACCTGCCACCAGGGCGCTGCGGACGGAAGCGCGGTGAAATCGATCACCGGATTGAGCAAGCGCGGATGCGCGGCAAGCGCGCGCCGAGTCGGCGCGACCACCGCCCCGATGCGCGCCTCGGCGAGCGCCGCGTCGAGCACCCGGCGACCGACGGCGCCGGTGGCGCCGACGAGCAGCAGGCGCAGTGGCTGAGGCTCGTGGGTCCGTGATTCAGTCATCTTCGCCCCTCATCCACGGATGATGGCATGTTGTCGGGCGCCGTGGGGCGCGCAAATGACAACGGCCCCGCAGGGCCGCTGTCGGCGCGCATTCCTGCGCGCATCCTGCATGCTGCCCAGATCAGGGCAGCTTCACCGCCTGGATGTCGGCCTTGGCACCGAAGCCAAGCGACCGGACAAAGGACACCTGATGACCACGGGTGGTGATGTTGTCGTCATGCACGGCGAAACCGACGTTGTAGACCCCGCCTTCCTTGAGGTTCTTGTCGTCGTTGTTGGAGAGGCCCAGCGGGCGGGTCATCACGACCGTCCACATGCCTTCCTTCCAGCTGCCCATGCCGCCGTTGTCGGCAGCCGAGCCCTTGGCCCCGGTGGCGCTGGTGTAGTACTGCGGCACCATGTCGCCTTCCTTCCAGCCGGCTTTCGGGTCGAACGCAACCGCGTTCTTCTCGACGGTCAGGAAATGCTCGCCCTTGCGCACCTGGTCTGCGGTGATCGACTTGTAGCCGGCCTTGGCCGCGTCCCACATGTACTTCGGCATATGGGTTTCCTTGTCCATGTTCGAGTTAAACGGGTTGACGCCGGCGTCGGCGTTCCGATACTCGAGCACGAAACCGTCGTCGGTCATCCCGACCGGATTGCTGCGGTGCGCGCGCCACTGGATCAGATCGACGAAGCCGCCGGCCGCCTTGATCTTGGCAATGTCGGCCATCGACTTGCCACTCTGCCATTCAGCATTGTCGGCGGTGCGGGTCGCGGGCAGGTACTTGCGTACATCGCCCTTCTTGATCTCCTTGAAGAGCGCGTTGCCGCCAATCTGCTCCTTGGTCGCGAGCTTGGGCATGTCACGCTCGCCGTCGTGGCAGGTGAGCCAGCAACCCTGCTTGGCGAAGTTCGGCACCTTGCCGTCGTCGATCATCACCGACATCCGGTCCTCGTAGATGCCGGGCTGCTTGCCGTCCTGGACTGCCTTGTTCAGCTTCGGCTCGCCGTAGCCCTTCCACTCCTTCCCGTCATAGCGATAGAAGGGGTGTTCGATGCCGGCGAACGGATTGAGCGTCTTCCACTGGAAGCGCAGGTAGGCGTTCTTCGCGTCATAGGCGACCTGCACGGAGAGCTCCTTGAAGCCGTCCTTGCCCTTGACGGGCATCGGCTCGAGCGGCCCGCCCTTGACGAGCGCCTCGCCTATGTCCTTTTCTTCACCGTCGTGGCAGCTGGCGCAGGCCTTGCCTTCCCTGACGCCCTTCGCGCCCTTGTGGCTGCTGACCAGCCACTGGTAGGACGACTGGCCCGGATAGAACAGCGGCACCTTCGTGGGCGCAATCTTCGACCAGTCGATCGTGGCCGGGTCGGCGGCGAGCGCGGGGCCGGCAACCAGCACGGCACACGCAAGAACAAATCCAAACTTCCGCATTCGGTACTCCTTGGTTCGCATTGAGACAGTTCGCAACAGGCCAATTGTACCTTTTCCTTATACTGGACTGAAAAAGACTTATACTTCCCTGAAGTCGATGGACTTCCGCGCACCACGCAGAGCGACGCTCCCGATAGAATGGCCCCTACATTTACAGGGACATGGGGGCGGGCATGGGAATCAGGACGATCGGCATCATCGGGGCCGGCACGATGGGCAACGGCATCGCGCAGGCCTGCGCGGTGGTGGGACTGAAAGCGGTGATGTTCGACATCCAGCCGGCGGCGCTCGAACGCGGGGTCGCCACGGTCGGCAAGTCGCTCGACCGGCTGATCAAGAAGGGCTCGATGAGCGACGCGGACAAGGCTGCGGCGCTTGGGCGGATCGCCACGGCGACGGAACTCTCCGGTCTCGCCGGCGCGGATCTGATCCTCGAGGCCGCCACCGAAAACGAGGCGCTCAAGCTGAAGATCCTCGCCCAGGTCGCGGCCGTGGCGCGGCCCGAGGCGATCATCGCCACCAACACCTCGTCGATCTCGATCACCCGGCTTGCCGAGGCGAGCGGGCGCCCCGAGCTGTTCGTGGGCATGCATTTCTTCAATCCGGTGCCGCTGATGGCGCTCGTCGAGATCATCCGCGGCTTGCGCACCTCGGACGAGACGGTCGACGCGGTCACGGCGTTCGCGAAACAGCTCGGCAAGACCCCGATCGGCGTGAAGAACAGCGCCGGCTTCGTCGTCAACCGCATCCTGTGCCCGATGATCAACGAGGCGATCTTCGCGCTGCAGGAGGGCCTGGCGAGCGCCGAGGAAATCGACGCGGGGATGAAGCTCGGCTGCAACCATCCGATCGGCCCGCTCGCGCTGTGCGACATGATCGGGCTCGATGTCGAGCTGGCGGTGATGGAAGTGCTCTACGGAAACTTCAACGACTCGAAGTACCGCCCGGCGCCGCTGCTGCGCGAGATGGTCGACGCGGGGATGCTCGGCAGGAAGAGTGGCCGCGGCTTCTACAACTACGACAAGTGAGATGGACCTTGGGCGCGCGCCGGCGGCGCGCGCTCATTCGAGCGTCTGCAGCCCCTCGAGCGAGAGCACGACGATGCGCCCGTACTCGACGCGCACCAGCTCGCGTTCCTGCAGCGACTGCAGTGCCTGGTTGACGCGCTGGCGCGAGAGCCCGGTGAGAAAGCCCACCTCGCGCTGCGAGATCTCGATCCGGTTGTCGGCGCGCGGGTAGAGCAGCTGGTTGAAGAGCTGCGCGAGGCAGCGCGCCACGCGCGCGTCGGGGCCCAGCAGGCGTTCGTGCTCGAGCGCGCCGATGAACTGCCCGAGGCGCTCGTTGATCTGCTCGAGCAGAAAGCGGTTGAAGTGGATGCTGGTGTCGAGCAGCCACTGGAAGGTGCGCCGCGGCATGTAGGCGATGCGGCTGTCGCGCAGCGCCACGCCGTCGTAGCGGCGCGGCTCGGGTTTCAGGAGCGAACCCTCGCCGAACCAGCCGCCCGAGGGCACGCCGGTGAAGCTCACTGCCTTGCCGTCGAGGGATACGCTGCTGATCTTCACCAGCCCGTCGATCACGCCGATCCAGGCTTCGACCGTCTCGCCCTTCTGGCAGACGAAGCCTTCGGCCGGAACCGCGCGTTCGACGATCTCGGCGCGCACGCGCGCCTGCTGCGCCGCATCAAGGCTGCGCATCCACGACGATCCGGAGAGGAGGGAATCCAGAGAATTCATCGCACCGATTCCAACGGGCGCACAATGGCGCCGCAGTGAATTGTCACGCGGGTGACAACTATACCGGTTCTGCGCCGGTAGACTGAAGAGAGAACACCGACAACGGTGTCGTTCAAGGAGACAAGACGCATGGCGGAAACGCGCGTTCGTGCCGACGCATCCCCGGACGTTGAACTGCTGGCCCTCGGGAACACAACCTTCCCGCGCCTGCTGTTGGGCCACGCGGCCGCGCGGCCCGATGCGGTCGCGCTGCGCGAGAAGGAGTACGGGATCTGGCAGGCGCTCACCTGGGCGGAACTCAAGGCCGAGGTGGAGTTGCTCGCGGCCGGTCTCGCGGCGCAGGGTTTCGGTCGCGGGCAGAACCTCACGCTGATCGGTGAGAACCGGCCGCGCATGTACGCGGGGATCCTGGCCGCGCAGGTGCTGGGCGGCATTCCGGTACCGCTCTACCAGGACGCGGTCGCCGCCGAGATGGTCTATGTTTTCCAGAATGCCGAAGTGGCGTTCGCGATCGTCGAGGACCAGGAGCAGGTCGACAAGCTGCTCCAAGTGCGCGAGAGCGCACCGCTGCTCGCGCACATCTACTACGACGACCCGCGCGGACTGCGCGGCTACGACGACCCGGCGCTGACGAGCTACGAGGCGCTGCTCGAGATCGGCCGGGCCCACCTTGCCGCGAATCCCGGTTTCCTCGAAGCCGAGATCGCGAAGGGCACGCCCGACGACGTCGCCGCGATGTTCTACACATCGGGCACCACCGGAAACCCGAAGGGCGTGCTCCACGGCCACCGCAACCTGATCACGATGGCGGCCGTTGCCTCGCAGCTCGAGCACCTGACCCCCGATGAGGATGTGCTCGCCTACCTGCCGATCGCGTGGATCGGACAGAACATCTTCTCCTACGCGCAGTGGCTGGCGACCGGCTTCACGGTCAACTGCCCGGAATCGGCGGCGACCGTCACCGCCGACATGCGCGAAATCGGCCCGACCTACTACTTCGCTCCCCCGCGGGTGCTCGAGGCGATGCTCACGCAGGTGACCATCCGCATGGAGGACGCCGCGGCGATCAAGCGCAAGATGTTCGCGTACTTCATGAATGTCGCGCGTGACGTCGGCGAACGCCTGCTCCAGCACGACGCCAGCGTGTCGCTCCTCGAGCGGATCAAGTACCGGCTCGGCGACATCTGCGTCTACGGCCCGCTGCGCAACGCGCTGGGGATGAGCCGCGTGCGCGTTGCCTACACGGCCGGCGAGGCAATCGGGCCGGATCTGTTCGTCTTCTACCGCTCGCTCGGGATCAACCTCAAGCAGCTCTACGGGTCGACCGAGACTGCGGTGTTCGTCTGCATCCAGCCCGACGGACAGGTCAAGTCCGACACGGTCGGGCCCGCGGTGCGCGGCGTGGAAGTGCGCACCGCCGAGAGCGGCGAGGTGCTGATCCGCAGCCCCGGGCTGCTGCGCGAGTACTACAAGAATCCGGCCGCGACCGCCGAGGTCAAGGATGCCGATGGCTGGTATCACACCGGCGACGCGGGTTTTCTGGACCGCGACGGGCACCTCAAGATCATCGATCGTGCCAAGGATGTCGGCAAGATCGGCGGCACGCACCTGTTCGCTCCCAAGTACATCGAGAACAAGCTCAAGTTCTTCCCGTATATCAAGGAAGCCGTCGCCTTCGGGGACGGCCGCGACCGCGCGATGGTGATGGTGAACATCGACTTTGAGGCCTGCGGCAACTACGCGGAGCGGCGCAACATTCCCTACGCGGGCTACGTCGATCTGGCCGGACGCGATGAAGTCATCGCACTGGTCAAGGATTGCGTCGAAAAGGTCAACGCCGATCTGGCCGCCGACGAGATGATGACGGCATCGCAGATCCACCGCTTCCTTGTGCTACACAAGGAACTCGACGCCGACGACGGCGAACTTACCCGCACGCGCAAGGTGCGCCGCGGCTTCATCGCGGAGAAGTACGAGATCCTGATCAAGGCGCTCTACGAGGGCGAGAAATCGTGTTTCATCGAGACGCAGGTGCGCTTCGAGGACGGTCGCACCGGCAAGGTTTCGGCCGATCTGCGCATCGAGGACACGAAGGTGTTTGAATCCGGCGCTGCCGTGAAGGCGGCGTAGGTGGGAACAGGGCGATGAGAAGAGAAATTGGCGAAGTGATCCTGGCACTCGAGAAAATCTCGCTGTCCTTTGGCGGGGTGAACGCGTTGACGGACATTTCCTTCGACGTGCGCGAACACGAAGTGCGGGCGATCATCGGCCCCAACGGCGCGGGCAAGAGCTCGATGCTCAACGTCATCAACGGCGTTTACGCGCCACAGCAAGGCGAAATTCACTTCCGCGGACAGCACTTCCACAAGATGAACCCGCACAAGGTCGCGATGATGGGCGTGGCGCGCACCTTCCAGAGTCTCGCGCTCTTCAAGGGCATGAGCGTGCTCGACAACATCATGGCCGGGCGCAACCTGAAGATGAGTTCGGGAATTCTCGCGCAGATGATTCGCATCGGACCCGCCGAGCGCGAGGAGATCCGGCACCGTGAATACGTCGAGCACATCATCGACTTTCTCGAGATCCAGGCGTATCGCAAGACGCCGGTCGGACTCATGCCCTACGGACTGCAGAAGCGCGTCGACCTGGGCCGCGCGCTGGCGATGGAGCCCAGCCTGCTGCTCCTGGACGAGCCCATGGCGGGGATGAACGTCGAGGAGAAGCAGGACATGTGCCGCTTCGTGCTGGACGTCAACAACGAGTTCGGAACGACGATCGTCCTGATCGAACACGACATGAGCGTCGTGATGGACATCTCCGATCGGGTGGTCGTGCTGGACTACGGCAAGAAGATCGCCGACGGCTCGCCTGACGAGGTTCGCAACAACGAAGACGTGATCACCGCCTATCTCGGCGTCGCGCACTGAGGGCCGAACGATGGCATTTTTCCTGGAAGTGATGATCGGCGGCCTGATGGCCGGGGTGCTCTACGCGCTCGTCGCGCTCGGCTTCGTGCTGATCTACAAGGCCAGCGGGGTGTTCAACTTCGCGCAGGGGGCGATGGTGCTGTTTGCGGCGCTTTCGTTCGCGCGGCTCGCCGAATGGATTCCGCAGTGGCTCGGCATCGAAAGCCTGCTCCTGGGCAACGTGATCGCGTTCGCGCTGTCCGTCGTGGTGATGATCGTGGTCGCCATGGTGATCGAGCGCATCGTGCTGCGACCGCTCGTCGCGCAGGAAGGGATCGTGCTGCTGATGGCCACCCTCGGCGTGAGCTACTTCCTCGACGGCTTCGGACAGACGATCTGGGGATCGAACATCTACGAAATCGATCTGGGCATCTCCAAGGACCCGCTCTTCGTGCTCGGTGGCGTGTTCCAGGGGGGGCTGCTCGTCAACCGCGACGACGTGGTCGCGGCGGTGTCCGCGACGCTGCTCGTCATCATTCTGGCGATCTTCTTCCAGAAGACCGCGACGGGGCGCGCGCTGCGCGCGGTGGCCGACGACCACCAGGCGGCGCAGTCGATCGGCATTCCCCTGAACCGCATCTGGGTGATCGTCTGGTCGGTGGCCGGCTTCGTCGCGCTGGTGGCCGGCGCGGTGTGGGGGAGCAAGCTCGGCGTGCAGTTCTCGCTGGCGGTGCTGGCCCTCAAGGCGCTGCCGGTGGTGATCCTCGGCGGCTTTACCTCAATCCCGGGCGCGATCATCGGCGGGCTGATCATCGGGATGGGCGAGAAGCTCTCCGAGGTCTACCTTGGGCCGATCATCGGCGGAGGCATCGAGAACTGGTTCGCGTACGTTCTGGCGTTGAGTTTCCTGATGTTTCGTCCGCAGGGGTTGTTCGGCGAACGCATCATCGACCGGGTCTGAGCATGATCTATCGCGAAAACGGACAATTCAAGTCGACCTACCCGGCCGACCAGCAGATCTTCCCGATTCTGCAGGACCGCTGGGTGATCGCGGCGCTGCTCGCCTTTGCCTTCATCGGGATCCCGCTGCTCGCCAGCGAATACATGATGCGGGCGATTCTGATCCCGGTGCTGATCCTCTCGCTCGCAGCGATCGGACTGAACCTGCTGGTCGGCTACTGCGGGCAGATCTCGCTCGGTTCGGGCGCGTTCATGGCGGTGGGCGCCTACGCTTCATACAACTTCTTTCTGCGCATTCCGGACCTGAACCTGCTGATCGCATTCGTGCTCGGCGGGCTGACCGCGATGGTGTTCGGCATCCTGTTCGGCATTCCGAGCCTGCGCATCCGCGGACTCTACCTCGCGGTGGCCACCCTCGCCGCGCAGTTCTTCTCGGACTGGATCTTCGCGCGGGTGCCCTGGCTGACCAACTACTCGTCGTCGGGTTCGGTGTCGGTGCCGGCGCTCAAGATGTTCGGGTTCCCGATTTCGAGCCCGGTCGAGAAGTACCTGTTCGTGCTGGCGATCGTTGCCGTGTGCGCGCTTGCCGCCAAGAACCTCACGCGCGGGCACCTCGGTCGCTCCTGGATGGCGATGCGCGACATGGATGTCGCCGCGGAGGTGATCGGCATCCGGCCGATGCACGCCAAGCTCACGGCTTTCGCGGTCAGCTCGTTTTTCATCGGCGTGGCGGGCGCGATGTGGGGCTTCGTGTACCTTGGATCGTGGGAACCGGCCGCATTTGACGTGAATCGCTCGCTGAACCTGCTGTTCATGGTGATCATTGGCGGACTCGGATCGATCATGGGCAGTTTTTTCGGCGCGTTCTTCATCGTGGCGCTGCCGATCCTGCTCAATCAGGTGCCGGCCGCACTCGGCATGCCGATCGCCGTGGATACCGCGGCGCATCTCGAGTTCATGATCTTTGGCGCTTTGATTGTTTTTTTCCTGATCGTCGAGCCGCATGGGCTGGCGCGGCTGTGGTCGATCGGAAAGGAAAAGCTCAGGTTGTGGCCGTTCCCGCACTAGATCAACGGAGACGATCGAATCCCGTTTTCATGTACCCATAACATGACCCAAAGGAGGTTGAGATGAGGAAGACAGATCGAGTCAAACTGCTGGTAACGGCGCTTGCCCTGACCGGCGCACTGGCGGCGGCAATCCCGCAGGCCCCGGTCCAGGCGCAGGCCAAGGAGCAGTTCTTTCCGGTGCTGGTCTATCGCACCGGCGCTTACGCTCCCAACGGCACGCCCTACGCGAACGGCTACGTGGACTACCTGAAGCTGATCAACGCGCGCGACAAGGGCATCGGCGGCGTCACGATCACCTACGAGGAATGCGAGTTCGGCTACGCGACGGATCGCGGCGTCGAGTGCTACGAGCGCCTGAAGGGCAAGGGCCCGACCGGTGCCACCGGGTTCCAGCCGCTCTCCACCGGCGTGACTTTCGCGCTGACCGACAAGACCACAGTCGACAAGATCCCGCTCGTGACCTCCGGCTATGGGCGTTCCGAGTCGGCCGACGGGCGCGTCTTCAAGTGGAACTTCATCTTGGGCGGCAGCTACTGGACCGCGGCCGACATCCTGGTGCAGCACGTCGGCAAGAAGGAAGGGGGCCTGGACAAGTTGAAGGGCAAGAAGATCGCGCTGATCTATCACGACTCGCCCTACGGCAAGGAGCCGATCCCGCTGCTGCAGGAGCGGGCCAAGATGCACGGCTTCGAGCTGATGCTGCTGCCCGTCACGCATCCGGGCGTCGAGCAGAAGGCCACCTGGCTGCAGGTGCGTCAACAGCGTCCCGACTACGTATTCCTGTGGGGCTGGGGAGTGATGAACTCGACCGCGCTCAAGGAGGCGGTTGCGACCGGCTATCCGCGCGAGAAGATGTTCGGTGTGTGGTGGGCGGCGGCCGAGCCGGACGTGGTTCCGGTCGGTGACGGCGCCAAGGGCTACAGCGGGCTGAACTTCCAGGCCGGCGCGGGCCATACGGGCAAGGTCCATCAGGACATCTTCAAGTACCTCCACGACAAGGGCCAGGGAACCGGTCCGCGAGAAGAGGTCGGCAGCGTGCTCTACAACCGCGGCATGGTCCACGCGATGTATCTGGTCGAGGGCGTCAAGCGGGCACAGACGGCCTACGGCAAGAAGCCGCTGACCGGCGAGCAGGTGCGCTGGGGACTGGAGAACCTGGTGATCGACGACAAGGCGATCAAGGCGCTCGGTTTCGAGGGCTACATGACGCCGACCAGCACCAGCTGCGCCGATCATATGGGTGCGCATTCGGCCCGGGTCCACACCTGGGACGGCAGCAAGTGGGTCTATTCGTCGGACGTGATCTCGGCCGACATGCAGATCCTCAAGCCGATGATCCAGGCGGCGGCCGCGAAGTACGCGGCCGAGAAGAAAGTCCCGTTGCGTGACTGCGCGAAGGACGCGGGTGCCTGAGTGAAGGCTGTGCTCGCCTGGCGTGAGCCGGGCGAGCGCAGGAAGGCCGCCGCGGGGCGATCCGGCGGCGGCCCCCTTGAGAAGTTCCGGATCGCCGGTCCGTGACGGGCCGCAGCCGCACTACTGGAGAGAACGCCTTGAGCAACCCGATTCTCGTCGTCAACGGCATCGAGGTCATCTACAACCACGTGATCCTCGTGCTGAAGGGCGTCTCGCTCACGGTTCCCGAGGGAAAGATCGTTGCACTGCTCGGCGCCAACGGTGCCGGCAAGACGACCACGCTGCGCGCGGTGTCGAACCTGTTGAAGGGGGAGCGCGGCGATGTCACCAAGGGAACGATCGAGTACCGTGGCGAGTCGATCGAGAAGCTGACTCCGGCCGCGCTGGTCAAGCGCGGCGTGGTGCAGGTGATGGAAGGGCGCCACTGCTTCGCGCACCTGACGGTCGAGGAGAATCTGCTCACCGGCGCCTTCACCCGCAATCTGTCGCGCGCCGATCTGTCGGGCGCACTCGAGCGGGTCTATCACTACTTTCCACGCCTCAAGCAGCGGCGCACGTCGCAGTCGGGCTACACATCCGGCGGCGAGCAGCAGATGACGGCCGTGGGGCGGGCGCTGATGGCCGACCCGAAAATGATCCTGCTCGACGAACCGTCGATGGGACTCGCCCCGCAGATCGTCGCCGAGATCTTCGACATCGTGCGCGACCTGAACACCAAGGAGAAGGTGAGCTTCCTGCTCGCTGAACAGAACACCAACGTCGCGCTGCGCAACTCCGACTACGGGTACATCCTGGAGAACGGGCGCATCGTGATGGACGGGCCTGCGGCCGAGCTGGCCGACAACGAGGACGTCAAGGAGTTCTACCTCGGCGTTGCGAAGGAGGGACGCACCTCGTTTCGCGACATCAAGTCATATCGCCGTCGCAAGCGCTGGCTGTAGGCGAACGGCGCCCCAGAGGGGCCCAGATGAACGAATTCTTCGACGACCTCGAAACGCGCCCGGCCGAGCAGCGCGAGGGTGAGCTGATGGCCCGCCTGCCCGGCCTGCTGGCGCACGCGATGCAGGCGCCCGGCTGGGCGGAGCGGCTCGCGGGCGTGGACCCGCGCGCGGTGAGTTCGCGCAAGGCGCTCGCCGCGCTGCCCGTGCTGCGCAAGTCCGAATTGAAGGACCTGCAGGAGAAGCGCCCGCCCTTTGGCGGGCTGACCACCGCGGCGCCTGGCGAACTGGGCGCGCTGTACATGTCGCCGGGTCCGATCTTCGATCCGGAGGGGCGCGGGGACGATCCCTGGCGCACGGTGCGCGCACTCTACGCGGCCGGCATCCGGCCCGGACACGTGATCCAGAACTGCTTCGGCTATCACCTCACCCCCGGCGCCTGGATGGTTCATCACGCGGCACGCCGACTCGGCTGCGCGGTGATCCCGGCGGGGATCGGGCAGACCGAGCAGCAGATCGAGGTGATCCGCACCCTGAAGCCCGACGCCTACGTGGGCACGCCGTCGTTCCTGCGCATCATCGTCGAGAAGGCGCGCGAGACCGGCGCGGACATCAGCAATCTGCGCCGTGCGCTGGTGGCCGCCGAGGCGCTGCCGCAGAGCTTGCGCGACTGGTTGCGCGCCGCAGGGATCGAAACCGTGCTGCAGTGGTACGGCACCGCCGACCTGGGCATGGTCGCCTACGAGTCCGCGGCGATGGAGGGAATGATTCTCGATGAGGACCTGATCCTCGAGATCGTGCGGCCGGGTACCGGTGAGCCGGTCACCGACGGCGACGTCGGCGAGGTGGTCGTGACCAGTTTCAGCAAGGCGTACCCGATGATTCGCTTCGGCACGGGAGACCTCTCCGCGGTGCTCGCCGGATCGTCACCCTGCGGGCGCACCAATGTGCGCATCCGGGGCTGGCTCGGGCGCGCCGACCAGACCACGAAGGTGCGCGGCATGTTCGTCCAGCCGGGACAGGTCGCTGAAATCGTGCGCCGCTTCCCGCAACTGGGTCGTGCGCGGCTGGTGGTGAGCGGCGAGATGGCCAACGACCAGATGGTGTTGCGCGTCGAGGCCGCGAAGCCGGAGGAGGGGCTGGCCGAGCGCGTTGTCGCGGCGATTCGCGACGTCACCAAGCTGCGTGGCGAGGTCGAACTGGTGGCCCCGCGCAGCCTGCCCAACGACGGCAAGGTGATCGAGGACGCGCGGACGTATCAGTAGGGGGTTTGCTGTCCTGTTTGTCGTTCGCCGGGTGCTGGCGTGGCGTGCTGTCGTCAGGTCGCCTCCGTCGCCGCTCGTTACCGGCTTGGTGAGTCGACCTGACCACGTCACGCTTTGGAGCCTCCGGGCGCGCGCTTCTGCAAGTCGGCAAGCACAGCCCTCGTGCGCGCGACCGCTGCGCAAACCAGTCGGCTGCTGCGCTCAGGTCGCGCGCGTCCGCCAGCGGTGCGCTGGGACCGCACGGGCGCGCCACCCCAACTTCGCCGCATTCAAGGTTTTGGTGTGCGAAAGCGCTGAGCGGTCCGGCTCGCGGCGATCAGCGCCCGGGTCACGTGCCGGGCGCCGCCGCGAGGCGGGCCGTCGCACCACGGTAGGCGCGAAGCGCGGATCGGGCCGCGTCAACGAAGTATCTCGTGGCGTGCCGATACGCCACGATGCGCGACGCGGTCAGGCCGATTCACAAAGCAGGTAACGAGCTGCGACTGAATCGGCCTGACGGCGGCGCGCCACGCCAAGACGAACGCGCGTAAAGAAACTGCTACAAAGTCGCGCCAAGATCGCTGGCGCAGCGATTCGGGTACAGTGCGCCCGATCGGCGCCGCGTGCCGCGCCGCCCGGCCAAAGGAAGTCCCGCATGGAAATCTTCGACTACGAGAACATCCTGATGCTGCCGCGCCGCTGCGCGGTGAAGAGTCGCCGCGAGTGCGATCCTTCGGTCGAATTCGGCCCCCGGCGTTTCCGCATCCCGGCCGTGCCCGCGAACATGCTCACGGTGGTCGACGACGGCATTTGCGAGTTCCTTGCGGCTAACGGGTACTTCTACATTCAGCACCGCTTCAACGGTGACACCGTCGCGTTCGTGCGCCGGATGCGCGAACGCGAGCTGTTCGTTTCGATATCGCTGGGCGTGAAGGCCGACGACCACGCGGTCGTCGACGAACTGGCGCGCACCGGGCTGGGCGCGGACTACGTGACGATCGATATCGCGCACGGCCACGCCGACACCGTCAAGAACATGATCCGCACCATCAAGGATCGGCTCCCGGAAGCCTTCGTGATCGCCGGCAACGTCGGCACGCCCGAAGGCGTCATGGACATCGAACGCTGGGGCGCGGACGCGACCAAGGTCGGCGTCGGGCCCGGCAAGGTCTGCATCACCCGCATGAAGACGGGATTCGGCACCGGCGGCTGGCAGCTCGCCGCGCTCAAGTGGTGCGCGCGCGTGGCGACGCGACCGATCATTGCCGACGGCGGAATCCGCGAGCACGGCGACATCGGCAAGTCGATTCGCTTCGGTGCGACGATGGTGATGATCGGCTCGCTCTTCGCCGGTCACGAGGAGTCGCCGGGCAAGACCGTGGAACTCGACGGCAAGCGCTACAAGGAGTACTTCGGCTCGGCTTCCGAGTTCAACAAGGGCTATCGCAGCTTCGTCGAGGGCAAGCGGATTCTCGAGCCGATCAAGGGAACGCTCTCGGACACGCTGCGCGAGATGGAGGAGGATCTCCAGAGTTCGATCTCGTACGCCGGCGGCAAGGAGCTCTTCGATATCCGGCGCGTGAATTACGTGATTCTCGGGCACGACAACGCGGCGGAGTACCTGATCTGACGGGAGCGTCGTGGCGCGCTGTCGTTGTTCGTGGGCTTGCGTCGTGGCGTGCTGTCGTCAGGCGTCCTGAGTCGCCGCTCGATACCGGCTTGGTCAGGACGCCTGACCACATCACGCTTTTGGGCAGCTGAGCGCACAACTCAGCAAGTCGGCAAGCACAGCCCTCGTGCGGGCGCCTGGCGTACGAGTCACCAGTGACTCTCGCTCAGGTCTCACACGGGCGTTCGCGTGGCGCACCGCGCTCCCGCATGCCCGATCGGCCCGTGATCCGATCGGGCAAGCGTCCGCCAGCGGCGCGCTGGGGAATGCAGTGGCGTGCCTGCTGTAGATGAGCGCGTTCATCCGTCGCGGCTGCGTCCGTTTATGCGTCATAAACTTGCTTGCAGGCCCAAGCTGTTGCCGGCGGGCGGCCTCGCGGCGCGTGGCGCCCGGGTCACGTGCCGGGCGCCCGCCGCGAGACGCTTCGCCGTCACCGATGAGCGCGTGGAGCGTGAACCACGCCGCTGAATCGCAGCGGCTGCCAGCGCGCCGAGACGCCACGCAGCGCGGTGTGGTCAGGTGTCCGCACCAAGCGGGTCACGTGCCGCGACTGCGGACACCTGACCACGGCGCGCCAGACGGCCACCGCCTGACGGCACCCGCCTGAGCTACCCTCACGGCTGGCAAACAAACAGGGAGCGACGACATGGCGATCCTGCCCAAGCTGAGCGACGAACAGGCGAGCCCCGCGGCCCGCGCGGTGTTCGACGACATCCGCGCGACGCGCAAGACCGACCAGATCAACGATTTCTGGCGCGTGCTGGCCAACGACCCGGAGCAGCTGGCCGCCGTCTGGGCGCAGGCGAAGAAGGTGATGGCGCCCGGCGCGCTCGATGCGCTCACCAAGGAACTGATCTACGTCGCGGTGAGCATCGCCAACAACTGCGAGTACTGCGTCGTCACGCACACCGAGGCCGCGCGTGCAAAGGGCATGAGCGAGGCACAGTACAACGAGCTGATGCGTGTGATCGCGATGGCGTCGACCACCAACCGCATTGCGATCGGCTACCAGATCGAACCGGACGAGCGCTTCAGGAAGTAGGCGGCGCGTCCTTGGCGAGGCGCCGGTGGACCTCGGCTTCGGACAGGCCGTCGATCTCGACGATCTTGCGCGGCGAGCCGTGGCCGGCGACCACGCGCACGCAGTCGCGCGCGAGGCCGAGCGCCTCGGCAAGCAGGCTCTCCACGGCGGCGTTGGCCTTGCCGCGCTCCGGCGGCGCACTGACGCGCACCTTGAGCGCGTCGGCAAGCCAGCCGGCCACCATGCTGCGGGAGGATCCGGGGACCACCTTGACGGAGAGGCGAACGGTCACGAGCCGGATGTTCTCACGCCGCGCAGCCGCGTTGCGCTCATTCCGCCCTCAAGCGTCGACCAGCCACTCCCCGTCACGGCGCAGTTGCCCTTGCGCGACGAGTTCATCGGCGGCCCAGGCGAGCGCAGCGGCGGGCGTCATTTCGAGCAGGCCTGCGGCGTCGACCATGATGCGCGCTGTGGCGAGTTCGCCGATCATCGCGTCGAGCCGTTCGCGCTCCAAGTCGAGCAGCCGGTACTTGATGAGCACCTTGAGCGCGCTGCGCGCGTGGCGCACCGGGTCGGCCGCCATCGCGGCCAGGCGGGAGCGCGCGTGCCGGATCGCTGCCGGCGCGTCGGCGAAAACGGGGCCGTGGCCCGGCACCACGACGCGCGGCTGGAGCGATTCGATCAGGTCGAGCACCGCGCCCTGCTCGGCGAAGCCGGACTCGCCGGCGAGTTCGGGAAAGATCACGCCGAAGCCGCGCTCCCAGAGCGCGTCGGCCGACACCAGCACGGCGAGTTCGGGGCAGTGAAAGATCAGCGACTCGGGATCGTGCCCCGGCGCGGCATGCGCCATCCACTCGACGCCTCCGGCGCGGAAGGTGTCGCCCGGTGCGATCGATCCGGTCGCTGCGAACGGGTCACAGCGCTGGCCGGTTGCCCGGTAAGTGAGTGCTTCCTCATCCCAGTCGGCGACGGCTCGCGAGCTGGCCTCCGGCACGATGATGGCGCAGCCGAAGGCGGAGGCGAGTGCGGCATTGCCGCCGCAGTGATCCGAATGCAAATGGGTGTTGATCACCCGCGTGAGGGGCAGGGCGCCGGCATTTGTGGCGAGCGCCGCGCGTACGAGCGCGACGGTCTCGGCGGCGTTCTTCACGTAGCCGGAGTCGATCAGCGTCGCGCCCTCGGCGTCGAACAGCACGAGCTGGTTGCACGACAGCCAGTCGCGCTGGATGAAGCGCATCGATGCGGGCAGGAGCGCAGGCCCCGTCACGGGCGCGGTCAAAGGGTGCGCCTCCCGGGCGCGCGCGCAACCGAGGTCACGAACAGGCGCCCGTCGGGCTCATATTTCCTCGGGCACCATCTTGATCGCGCCGCACGGACACTCGGCGACGCAAATCCCGCAGCCCTTGCAGTAGTCGTAGTTGAACTCGAAGCGGTTTCCCGGGCCGAGCTTGATCACCGCGTTGTCTGGACATACGCCGTAGCAGTTGTCGCACTCGAAGCAGTTGCCGCACGACAGGCAGCGGCGCGCTTCGAAGAGCGCGTTGGTCTCGTCGAGGCCCCCCTGCACCTCGTCGAAGGTGCTCTGGCGCCGGATGATGTCGAGCACGGGACGCACGGTCTTGGGAGCGTCGGTGTAGTACCAGGTGTTGAGCTTTTCGAAGGTGGCCAGTTCGTGCTTGGGGCCTTCCAGCAGTTCCCCGCCGCGCAACCACGCGTTGATGTGGCGCGCCGCCTTCTTGCCGTGTCCGATGGCGACAGTGATGTTGCGCTCGGCCGGAACCATGTCGCCGCCGGCGAAGATACCGGGGTGACCCGTCATCATGTTCTTGCCGACCTTGACCACGCCGCCTTCGATGTCCAGCCCGGGCACCTTGTCGAGCAGCGACAGGTCCACTTCCTGCCCGAGCGCCAGCACCAGCGAGTCGGCTTCCAGCTCCTCGATTTCGCCGGTCGGTTGCGGTTGACCGTGCTCGTCCATCTCCATCTTTTCGATTTTGATCTTGCCGCCATCGGTGTGCTTGATGGTGGAGAGCCACTTCATCATCACGCCTTCCTCGATGGCCTCTTCCACCTCGAAGTCGTGCGCGGGCATCTTGTCGCGGGTGCGCCGATAGACGATGATCGGCTCCGCTCCCAGGCGCTTGGCGGTGCGCGCCACGTCGATGGCGGTGTTGCCGCCACCGTAGACGATCACGCGACGCCCGAGCATGGGCTTGTCCTCGCCTTCCATCGAGCGCAGCACGGCCACCGCGTCGATCACATGCGATGCGTCGCCGGCCGGAATGAAGGCGCGCTTGGCGATGTGGGCGCCGACCGCGAGGAAGGACGCGTCGAAGCCCCCTTCCTTCATGCTCACCATGATGTCGTCGACCTTGGTGTTGAGGTTGAGCATCACCCCGAGGTCGGTGATGCGCTTCATCTCGGCGTCGAGCACGTCACGCGGCAGCCGGTACTTGGGAATGCCGAAGCGCATCATGCCGCCCACCATCGGGCCCGCCTCGGCGACGGTGACCTGATGGCCCAGCATGCGCAGGTGATAGGCGGCGGACATGCCGGAGGGGCCGGCGCCGACCACCAGCACGTGCTTGCCCGTGGCCTCTTTCGGCGGCACGAAGGCCCAGCCCTTCTTCAGCGCCTCGTCGCCCAGAAAGCGCTCGACCGAATTGATGCCCACCGGCAGGTCGATCTTGCCGCGATTGCACGCGCCTTCGCAGGTGTGATAGCAGGCGCGGCCCATGATGGCCGGGAACGGATTGTCGCGCGTCAGGTGGCGCCAGGCCTTCTCGTAGTCGCCCGATTCGGCGTGGAACAGCCAGCCCTGGATGTCCTCGCCGGCGGGGCACTGGTGGTTGCACGGCGGCAGCCGGTCGAGGTATTCGGGCCGGTGGGTGCGCCAGGACCCGGTCTTGTTGGCGAGCGAGGAGCCGACGTCGAGCGTGATGGCAAAGGGTTTGTTCATCTCAGATGGCCCCCTCTTCGAGCAGCCCGTAGACGCGGATGTTGCGGTCCGCCATGGCCTGGATCTTGGCGATCGTCTCCACCGATGGCTTCTTGCCGAACAGATGAGCGTAACGGCGCTGCGGCTTGAGGTAGTCCTCGACTGGCACGCGGCGGCGAATTTTCGAAACCCCGGTGACCTCGCCGCGCTCGGCCTCGAACACCGGGAACATGCCGGTTTCCTTGGCGAGTCGCGCGAGCTTGATGGTGTCGTGCGCCGCGGCGCCCCAGCCCAACGGGCAGGGCACGAAGATGTGGATGTAGCGGGCACCGCGAATCGACATCGCCTTGGTTACCTTGTTCTCGAGATCATGCAGGTCGGCCACGGTCGCGGTGGCCACATACGGAATCTCGTGCGCCATGGCGATGCGCGGCAAATTCTTGCCCTGGCCAAAGACGTTTCCCGGCTCGGGCCCCACGGGCATCGTGGTGGCGGTGCGCGCCGCCGGCGGTGTGGCCGAGGAGCGCTGCACGCCGGTGTTCATGTACGCCTCGTTGTCGTAGCAGATGTAGAGCACGTCGTCGTTGCGCTCGAACATCCCCGACAGGCACCCGAAGCCGATGTCGGTGGTGCCGCCGTCGCCGCCCTGCGCGATGACGCGCACGTTGTTGCGACCCTTCACGCGCATCGCCGCGGCAACTCCGGTGGCGACCGCGGCGGCATTGCCAAAGAGCGAGTGGATCCACGGAATCTGCCACGAGGTCTCGGGGTACGGGGTGGAGAACACTTCCAGGCACCCGGTCGCGTTGGTGGCAATCAGCTGGTTGTCACACGCACGCATCGCCGCGTCGATCGCGTAGCGTGCGCCCAGCGCCTCGCCGCAGCCCTGGCAGGCGCGATGCCCCGAGTTGAGCGAATTGGTCCGCTCCATGCTGGCCTGCACCGTGCGCTGCTCGGGCGAGAGCAGCCGGTTGCCGACCGTGAAGGTTCCGGTTTGGTAGAACTTGACTTGCTGGTCCATGGTGTCTGGTCTCCGTTCAGCCGATCTTCGAGGCCACTGCGCCGAGTTCGCGCAGGATGCCTTCGGCGATGGGTCCGGTGCGGCGCTGCTGGCGTTCGCGTTCGAGGACGCGGTTGACGATGCCGATGTCCAGATCGAGGAAGTGCACGGGCTCGATCTGCTCGTGCATGGCCTGGCGGAACACCCGGTGCAGGCTCGCCTTGGTGATCGAGCGCCCGCCCAGTCCGGCCACCACCGTGTTCACCTTGACCGGCAGGCCGTCGAGCGCCATGCGCACGTTCGTCGCGACGATGCCGCCGATGCCCACGGCAAGGCTTTTCTCCAGCACGACCGTGCGCCGGGCGTGCTTGACCGCCTCGCGGATGGCCGCAAGGGGGAAGGGGCGGAACGAGGTGATGCCCAGCACGCCGATCTTGAGCCCGTCGGCACGCATTTCGTCGATCGTGTCCTTGATCGTGCCGAGCACGGAGCCCAGTGCGATCACGACCGTGTCGGCATCCTCGACAAGGTACGGGCGCACCAGCCCGCCGGCTTCGCGACCGAACATCTCCCGGTATTCGGCGGCGATGCGCGGGATCAGCTCGAGCGCCTGCAACTGCTTGGCGTGCGCCAGATAGCGCACTTCGGTGAAGGCCTCGGGGCCGACCATCGCGCCGATCGACACCGGATCGTCTGGGTCCAGCGACTGGCGCGGCACGTAGGGCGGCAGGAACGCGTCCACCTGCTCCTGCGTGGGCATGTCGACGCGCTCGTAGGCGTGCGTCAGGATGAATCCGTCCATGCACACCATCACCGGGAGCGACAGCTCTTCGGCGAGCTTGAAGGCCTGGATGTGCAGGTCGAGCGCCTCCTGGTTGGTCTCCGCGAAGATCTGGATCCAGCCGCTGTCGCGCTGACTCATCGAGTCGGTGTGATCGTTCCAGATGTTGATCGGCGCGCCGATCGCCCGGTTGGCCACCGTCATCACGATCGGCAGGCCGAGCCCGGAGGCGTTGTAGACGGCTTCGGCCATGAACAGCAGGCCCTGGCTGGCGGTGGCCGTGTACGTGCGGGCGCCGGCGGCCGACGATCCGATCGCCACCGACATCGCGGCGAATTCGGATTCGACGTTGATGAACTCGCAGTTCTTGACGGCACCGCCCTTGACCATCTCGCCCAGGCCTTCAACGATGTGGGTTTGCGGGGAGATCGGGTAGGCGCAGATCACTTCCGGCCGGCACAGGCCGACGGCTTCGGCCACGGCATGGGAGCCTTCGCATTGCTTAAGCATGGTTGGCCTCCTTCGCGCTCACGGCGTCTTTCACGAGGTTGTAGGCTTCGGTGGCCGCGGCGATGTTGCCGGCGGCGACCTTGCCGCCGAACTTGTCGTTGATGGCGGCGATCACGGAGTCGAGCGAGATCAGCCCCGAGGCGGCGGCGAAACCGCCGAGCAGCGGCACGTTCGGCACGGCGCGCCCCACATGCTTGAGCGAGAGCTCGGTGGCCGGCAGGCTCACCAGGCGATCCGCGCGCAGGCCCTTGACGAATTCGCCCAGACCGAGCTCCGCGAAGCCCTTGTTGGTGTTGATCAGGATGTAGCCGCCCGGGCGCTCGAGGCCCGAGAGCACGTCGACCTGATGGAGCAGCGTGGGATCCTGAATGATCAGTGCGTCGGGTTGCATGATCGGCTCGCGCAACCGGATTTCCTTGGTGTCGATGCGGCAATACGCAACGACCGGAGCGCCGGTGCGCTCGGAACCGAAACTCGGAAAGGCCTGCGCGTGACGGCCCTCGAGAAAGGCCGCGATCGAGAGCATCTCGGCTCCCGTGACGACGCCCTGACCGCCGCGTCCATGGATGCGGACCTGGAACATGTCTTCTCCTCCATTGCGGAGCCGGCGCGGCCGGCATCGCCCGTGGGCCTTCACGCGGGCTTGCGCGAGGCTGCTTCTGGCCCCGATTGTACCGACCCGGCCAATTCACCCCGGTTCGGCGGACTCGGGTATTCCGAGCCCGCGCCGGGGCTTGCCGGCGCTCAGGTCCGGGTGCGGTAGACGGCCGCGATCTCGCGGAATGCGGCCTCGAGCTCGGCGGTGCCCGCCTGGACCACTTTGAACGGGGGGCGGCCGGTGTTGAGCATCAGCCGGGTGGAGAGCGGCAGTCGCACGAGCCGTGCGCTGCGGATCTCGCCCCAGCCGTAGGTCTTGGCCATGATCCAGTCCTGGTGCACGCCGCGCGCATCGATCGTGGTCTGCCCCATCACGATGTACCAGGTGGCGACGGCCATGATCAGCCCGGCGCTCACCAGCATGAACAACAGCGGGCCGGACAGTTCGCCGCGCCGGATGCCCACGCTGGCGCCATAGCCCAGCGTCACCAGCGCGATCACCACGGTGAGCACCCGGGTCACCGGGCGGTAGGCGTGACCGCGCACCGGCTCGGCGAACCGCTCCTGCGGGGTGTCCATCAGGCAGGTACGCGCTTCGCGGCGATCGCGTTGCCGACGCGTGAGTTGCTCTTGCGTTCGAGGAAGGTGGAGATCCACTGGCCCGCATCGACCAGGCGGTCCAGATCGAGTCCGGTCTCGACCCCGAGCCCGTGCAGCAGGTAGACGACGTCCTCGGTGGCGACGTTCCCCGTGGCGCCCTTCGCGTACGGACATCCGCCGAGCCCCGCGATCGAGGTGTCGAAGCGCGTCACACCGACTTCCAGGCAGGCCAGCACGTTGGCCACGGCCTGTCCGTAGGTGTCGTGGAAGTGCCCGGAGATGGTGTCGAGCGGCAGCTCGCGCGCGACGGCTTCGAACAGGGCACGGACCTGGCCCGCGGTGCCCACTCCGATTGTGTCGGCGATGCCGACCTCGTCGCAGCCCAGATCACGCAGGCGTCGCGCCACGTCGAGCGCGTCGGCGATCGGAACCTCGCCCTGGTACGGGCAACCCAGCGCCACCGAGACCGCACCGCGTACCCGCAAACCGTGGTCTTTCGCCGCCTGGGCGACGACCCGGAAGCGTTCGATGCTCTCGGTCACCGAGCAGTTGATGTTCTTCTGCGAGAAGGCCTCGCTGGCGGCGCCGAAAATCACGACCTCGTCGGCGCCGGCCGCGAGCGCGCCCTCGAACCCCTTCATGTTCGGGGTCAGCACGGAGATGCGCGCGTGCGCCGGGCGCGGAATGCGCGCCATCACCTCGGCCGCGTCGCCCATCTGCGGCACCCACTTGGGCGACACGAAAGAGGTCGCCTCGAGGTTCGTGACGCCCGCGGCGAGCAGTCGTTCGCACAGCTCGACCTTGACATCGGTCGCGATCATCTTCGCTTCGTTCTGCAGCCCGTCGCGCGGACCCACCTCGGTGATCCAGACCCGTTCTGGCAGATGCATTTTGGACAACGCTTCGCTCCTTGATTCCGTGTGGTCGCGTTCCTGCTGCCGGGGCGCGTGCCGGCCCGTCGCCTCAGTAGCCGCGCCCGCGCTCAACGACGCCGGAAACCGGCAGGCCGCGCTCGAGTCTGTCGATCTTATCAGCGACCTGTCGCGCCGACTCGGCCACCAGCGTGATCGCCGCGACGTGCGGCGTGATGCGCACCTTCGGATGCGTCCAGAAGGCGTGCCCGGCGGGCAGGGGTTCGCGACGGAACACGTCGAGCGTCGCACCCCCGAGCCGGCCGCTGTCCAGCGCGGCCAGGAGATCCTCTTCGACGACCAGCCCGCCCCGCGCGACGTTCACCAAGTGCGCGCCGGCGGGCAGCAGTGCGAGCAGGCGCCGATCGACCATGTCGGTCGTCTGCGCCGTGAGGGGCACCATCAGGATCAGCACCTGGCAGCCCGACAGGAAGGCGGGCAACGCGTCCCCGCTGAAACCGCTCACGCCCGCGACTTCCCGGGGCGAGCGCGCGTAACCGCGCACCGGATAGCCGAAGCCCGCGAGGGAGCGGGCCACCGCGGTGCCGAGCACGCCCAGCCCCAGCACGCCCACCCCGAAGTTCTCGCGCGGAACCGGCTGGATCTCGTGCCAGGTGCCCGCGCGCTGCTGGGCCGCGTAGCGTGCCCGGTGATGGTAGAGCCGGATCACCTCGTAGCTGCAGTACTCGGCCATCTGCTGCGCCATCCCGGCATCCTCCAGGCGGATGAGCGGCAAATCGGCCGGATAGCTCGGTTCATCGAGCACATGGTCGACCCCCGCGCCGGTGCTGAAGAAGGCCTTGAGTCCGCGCACCGAGCGGAAGAACGCCCCCGCAGGGCGCCAGCCGATCGCATAGTCGGCGCTGAGCGGGTTGGCCGGGCCCGGCGCGCGCGCGTTCGTGGCCGAAGATGCGTGCGCCGCAGCCGGCGCTGCGTCCTCGCTGCCCGCGGGCATCCAGCCGAATGCCCGCGCGTCGGGCAGCCGCGCTTCAATTTCGGCGCACCAGCGGGCACGGGTCTCCGCGTTGGGGTGGGTGACGGCGACGCGCACGGTCAGGCTGCCCCCAGCTCAATGAGCCGCGCGCCCTCGTCAACCTGGTCGCCAACCCCGTAGAGAATCTTCACGACCTCGCCGTCGCGCGGCGCGGCGATTGTGTGTTCCATCTTCATCGCCTCCATGATCACCAGCGGCTGGCCCGCCGTCACGCTGTCTCCGGGGGCAACGAGCAGTGCGATCACCTTGCCGGGCATCGGCGCGGTGAGCCGCCCCGGGTCCGCCGCCTCTTCGCCGGCGTGCGCCAGCGGCGGCGCGTAGCCGATCACGCGCGGACCCTCGGGCAGGAACAGATCGATCTGCTCGCCGTCGATCACGCAGCCGACTTCGATCGCCTCGTCGCCGCACAGGCAGCGCAGCCGGCGCGTCACCGGGTCGAAGCGCACGTCGGCGATGCAGATCGCCTCGGCGCCCAGTCGCACCAGATGGCCGTTCGGGTGGTATTCGACCTCGACCGGATAGCTGCCGGCGGCGTCGTCGAAAGGCAGCAGGCGCGCCAGGATCGCGGCGCTGCGCCAGCCGCTGGGAGCGGACCACGGGTCGCTCCAGGCGCGCGCCGCGCCGGCGCTGCCCGCCTCCCCGGCAGGTGCATCGCGCCCGGCGTTTGCCTCGTCCGCCAGCACGGCGGCGGCGGCGATGGCGAGCGCGCGCAGCGGCGGCGCGCTCGGCGCGGGCAGGAGGTCGGCGCGTTCGCGCTCGATGAGCCCCGTGTCGAGGCGACCGGCGGCGAACGAGGCATTGCGCATCAGGCGCGCGAGAAATTCGACGTTGGTGCCGGGACCGCCCACCTCGTAGCCCGCCAGCGCCTGCGTCATCCGGGCGATGGCCTGCCCCCGGTCGGCCCCCCAGACGATCAGCTTGGCGATCATCGGGTCGTAGTAGGGCGAGATCTCATCGTCCTCGCGCACGCCGCTGTCGATGCGCACCGTCGCGGGGAGAATGGCGCGGGTGCCGTCGGGCAGCGCCGGGCTGCCCTGTCCGCAAAAGGTCTCGGCCGCCGGGGTGCGCAGGTGCGCGAGATGCCCGATCGAGGGCAGGAAGTTCTTCAGCGGGGTCTCGGCGTAGATGCGCGCCTCGATCGCGTGGCCGTGGATCGCGAGCTGCTCCTGCGTGACCGGCAGCGGCTCACCGGCGGCCACCCGCAGCTGCCACTCGACGAGGTCATAGCCCGTGATCATCTCGGTGACCGGATGTTCCACCTGCAGGCGCGTGTTCATTTCCATGAAATGGAAGTCACCCGCCTGGTCGGCGATGAACTCGACCGTTCCCGCGCCCACATAGCCTACGGCGCGGGCCGCGGCCACCGCCGCTTCGCCCATCGCGCGCCGCCGATCGGGCGGCATCCCGGGTGCGGGCGCCTCCTCGATCACCTTCTGGTGGCGGCGCTGCACCGAGCAGTCGCGCTCGAACAGGTAGACGCAGCCGCCATGCGTGTCGGCGAACACCTGGATCTCGATGTGGCGCGGCTCAAGCACATAGCGCTCGATCAGCACCCGGTCGTCGCCGAAGGAGTTCTTCGACTCGCGTCGGCACGAAAGCAGGGCCGCGTCAAAGTCGGCGCCGCGCTCGACGATGCGCATTCCCTTGCCGCCGCCTCCCGCGCTCGCCTTGATCAGCACGGGGTAGCCGATCGCGTCGGCCTGGCCCCTGAGGTAGACGGCATCCTGCTCGGCGCCGTGGTAGCCGGGAACGAGCGGGACGCCCGCTTTCCCCATCAGATCCTTGGCGGCCGACTTGCTGCCCATCGCGGCGATCGCGCTCGCCGGGGGGCCGATGAACACGAGACCGGCGGCGGCGATCGCGTTGGCGAAGTCCTCGTTCTCGGAGAGAAAGCCGTAGCCGGGGTGGATGGCCTGCGCGCCGCAATGCCGCGCGATCGCGAGAATCCGGTCGGCGCGCAGGTAGGACTCGCTGGCCGGTGCCGGGCCCAGCCGGAAGGCCTCGTCGCAGGCGGCGACGTGCTTCGCACCGGCGTCGGCGTCGGAGTACACGGCGACGGTCGCGATGCCCAGCCGGCGCGCGGTGGCGGCAACCCGGCAGGCAATCTCGCCGCGGTTGGCAATCAGGATTTTCGTGAACATGGCGTCAGCCTCGTTGCGGAATCAGGACGGGATTGCGGGTGGCCAGGTAGATGCCCGGCAGGATCAGCAGTGCGCCGGCGCCGTGGAACCACTGCGGCACCTCGCCGAGGATCGCCCAGGCGACCCCCGCGGCATAGATCGGGGACAGGTACATCACCAGCGCGGTGCGCGCGACCCCGAGTTCGCGCTGCATGAAGGAGTAGGACTGGTAGGAGAGAAATCCCGGCAGCAGCGCCGCCACGAAGGCGAGCGTGAACATCGCCACGGTCGGCTCGGGGAGGCCCGTGAGTGCCACCTCGGCGATCGTGAACGGGATCAGCACCACCACGCCGCCGAGCGCGATCGCGGTGAGGCGCGCGAAGGAGTCGAGCACCGAGGGGCGCCCGCGCAGCAGCAGCGAGTACGCCGTCCAGGCGAGCACCGAGGCCACGATCCACAGGTCGCCGGTGCCCAGCCGGAAGGCGAGCAGGTCGGCGAGTGAACCCTTGACGACGATCAGCAGCGTGCCGGTGAGCGCCAGCGCGACCCCGGCGACCTGGGCAGGGCCCAGCCGCTCGCGCAGCCACGCCGCCGAGCCGACGGCGATGAGCACCGGCGCGACCGCGTACAGGAGGCCGATGTTGGTCGCGGTGGTGTTGGCGGCGCCGATGTAGACGAAGGCGCCGCAGATCCACATGCCCAGCGCGCCCAGCAACAGCAGGTCCTTCCACTCGCGCCGCCACGCCGGCCAGTTGCGCGCCAGCGCGGGCCACGCGAGCGGCAGCATCATCGCGCAGGCCAGCGTCCAGCGCATCAGCGCCAGCAGATGCGGCTCGACCACGCCCACCGCCATGCGCGCCACGATGTAGTTCGCGGACCACATCAGCGGCGTGATGTAGAGCAGCGCGTGCGCGAAAGTGGCACGGCGCGGGTCGCCGGGGGCGAAGAACTTCATGCCTGTGCCTGCGCGATCATGGATGCGCTCCGCAGATCACTAGGACCACGCCGGCGCCCACGCGGGCCGGCGCTTTTCGAAGAACGAGGCCATTCCTTCCTGCCCTTCGTCGGAGGCGCGTGCCGCCGCGATCCGCGCCGCGGTGTCCGCGACGAGCGCATCGTCCACCGGGCGGCCGAGCACCGCGCGGATCAGCTGCTTGGTCGCGCCCAGCGCGAGCGGACCGCCGGCCGCGAGCGCGGCGATCATCTGCGCGAGCGCCGCGTCGAGGGCGTCTTCGTCCACGAGTTCGTGGACCAGCCCGATGCGGTGCGCCTCGGCGCCGTCGAACACTTCGGCGCTCAGCATGTAGCGCCGCGCCTGGCGCTCGCCGATGGCGCGCAGCACGTAGGGGCTGATCATCGCCGGCACGAGACCCAGCCGTACCTCGGAGAGGCAGAACTTTGCCGCGGCGCTGGCGAGCACGATGTCGCACGCGGCCACCAGCCCCAGGCCGCCCGCGAAGGCGGGTCCGTGCACGCGCGCCACCGTCGGCTTGGGGCTCTCGTAGAGCGCGCGCAGCACGCCGGCCAGACGCGCCGAATCGGCTTGCGCCTGCGCGGGCGTGAACGTGCGGGCGCTGCGCATCCAGTTCAGGTCCGCGCCGGCGCAGAACGCCTTGCCGTGTCCGCCGAGCACGATCACACGCGCCGCCGGATCGGCGGCCAGCGCCGCAACAGCGTCGGCGAGCTCGCCGATCATCACGTCGTTCATTGCGTTGCGCAGTTCCGGGCGGTTGAGCCAGAGGAAGCCGGCGCCGTCGCGCACCTCGGTCTGCAAGGTCTCGTAAGCCATTTCCGTTCTCCTCACATCCGAAACACGCCGAAGCGCGTTTCGGGTACCGGAGCGTTGAGCGAAGCCGAGAGCGCCAACCCCAGCACCGTGCGGGTATCGGCCGGGTCGATGATGCCGTCGTCCCACAGTCGGGCGGTGGCGAAGTACGGGTGCCCCTGACGTTCATACTGCTCGAGGATCGGCGCCCGGAACGCCGCTTCCTCCTCGGTGCTCCAGGCCTTGCCGCGGCTCTCGATGCCGTCGCGCTTGACGGTGGCGAGCACCGAAGCGGCCTGCTCGCCGCCCATCACGCTGATGCGCGCGTTGGGCCACATCCACAGGAAGCGCGGCGAGTACGCGCGTCCGCACATCCCGTAGTTGCCGGCGCCGAAGCTGCCGCCGATGATCACCGTGAAGCGCGGCACCTGCGCGCAGGCCACCGCCATCACCATTTTGGCGCCGGCCCGCGCGATGCCCTCGTTCTCGTACTTGCGCCCGACCATGAAGCCGGTGATGTTCTGCAGGAACACCAGCGGGATGCGGCGCTGCGCGCACAGCTCGACGAAGTGCGCGCCTTTGTTGGCCGACTCGGAGAACAGGATCCCGTTGCTCGCGACGATCCCGACCGGAACGCCGTGGATGTGCGCGAAACCGGTCACCAGCGTCGTGCCGTAGCGCACCTTGAACTCGTCGAACACCGAGCCGTCGACGATGCGGGCGATCACCTCGCGCACGTCGTAGGGTTTGCGCGTGTCGGTGGGGATGATGCCGTAGAGTTCCTCGGCCGGGTACAGCGGGTCGACGGGCTCACGCAGCACGATGTCGGGCTGCTTGCGCCGGTTCAGCCCCGAGACGATCTCGCGGGCGATCGCCAGCGCGTGCGCGTCGCTCTGGGCGAGGTGATCGGCCACGCCCGAGAGCCGCGTGTGCACGTCGCCTCCGCCCAGATCCTCGGCGCTCACTTCCTCGCCGGTGGCGGCCTTCACCAGTGGCGGGCCGCCCAGAAAGATCGTGCCCTGGTCCTTCACGATCACCGCTTCGTCGCTCATCGCCGGCACGTACGCGCCGCCGGCGGTGCACGAGCCCATCACCACCGCGATCTGCGGAATTCCCGCAGCCGACAGGTTGGCCTGGTTGTAGAAGATGCGCCCGAAGTGCTCGCGATCCGGGAACACGTCGTCCTGGTTGGGCAGGTTGGCGCCGCCCGAGTCGACCAGGTAGATGCACGGCAGGCGGTTCTCCCCGGCGATCTCCTGCGCGCGCAGGTGCTTCTTGACCGTGAGCGGATAGTAGGAGCCGCCCTTCACCGTGGCGTCGTTGCACACCACCATGCACTCGATCCCGGCGATGCGCCCGATGCCGGTGATGATCCCCGCGCACGGCCCTTCGCCATCGTAGAGATCGTGCGCGGCGAGCGGCGAGAGTTCGAGGAACGGCGTGCCCGGGTCGAGCAGCATCTGGACGCGCTCGCGCGGCAGCAGCTTGCCGCGCGCCTTCTGGCGGGCGTTCGCTTCGGCGCCGCCACCCAGCGCAGCCGCGGCCACCTTCTCGCGCAGATCTTCGACCAGCGTGCGCAGTGCCTGCGCGTTCGCCTGGAACTGCGGATCACGGGGGTCGAGTTTGCTTTGCAGGATATTCAAGCCAATCTCCTTCAAACTGCGTTCATTGGGCGCCAACGCACTGCATCACCAGCTGCGTGTGGATCTCGATCAGTTCGCGCTTGCCCAGCCTTCCGGTCTCGCGATACCAGGACCCGACTCCGGTGAGCATCGCGAGCACGGCGAAGGTGGCCACGCGCGCATCGGGCACGCGGAAGCAATCCGCCTCGACCCCGGCGCGCAGGATTCCGGTGAGGATGTCCTCGTAGCGCCGGCGCAGCGCGACAACCCGCCGGTAGTCGGCCGGCGCCAGGCTGCGCAGTTCCATGTTGGCGACGAAGGCCTCGCGGCGGCGCAGCGTGTGCGAACGGATGTGGAAGTCGACGAAGGCGCGCAACCGGGCGCGCGGATCCGCGTCGCGCGGCTGCTCGGTCTCCCAGCGCGACACCAGGAACTCGAGGTGTTCGACGAGCAGGTCGAGCAGCAGCCGCCCCTTGCTGGGGAAGTAGCGGTAGATTGACCCCGGCTGCACCCCCACCTTCTCGGCGAGCTGGCGCATCGTCATCGCCTCGAAACCGCGCGCGGCGATCAGCTCGACGGCCGCGTGGCGGATCGCCTCTTCGGTGCGGATTCCATCGGAGCCGGTGGTGCGTGCCATGGGTGCGCTCGGGAAGTTGCGGCGCAAGTATAACGCAAGAATTGAACAGTTGACCGTTTAATTCCGACGCGCCGCCGGCGCCCCGTGCGGAGCACGTCGGGCCGGGTTTTCCGAATGCGTGACTGCGACGCGGTTTCCCCTAGCGTTGACATGGCAGCGGCGCCCATTTGGAATGAGCAGTACCTGCATTGGAGGAGGGGCGATGGCCGAGCGCACACTGGAAGCGGATTATGTGATCGTGGGGGCCGGTGCGGTTGGCATGGCCTTCGCCGACACGTTGTTGACCGACAGCACCGCCAGCATGATTCTCGTGGATCGCCGGCACAAGCCCGGTGGCCACTGGAACGACGCGTACCCCTTCGTTCGCCTGCACGGACCGTCGGCCAATTACGGCGTGAACTCCCGCAAACTCGGCTCCGATGCCATCGACCCCTCGGGGCTCAACCAGGGACTCCATGAACTCGCGACCGGCGCCGAGATCTGCGCCTACTTCGATCGCGTGATGCACCAGCGCTTTGTCCCCAGCGGTCGCGTCACCTATCTGCCGTTGCGTGACTTCGGCGAGGACGGCTTCGTCACCTCCCGCCTCACGGGCGAGCGCGCGCAGGTGCGTGCCCGCCGGAAGTTGGTCGACGCGACCTTCAGCGATACGCGCATTCCCGCCACCCATCCGCCCGGCTACGCCGTGGCAGACGGAGTTCGCTGTGTTGCGCCCAACGCGTTGGCGCATTTGAGCGAACCCTTTGCGGGTTTCGTGATCATCGGTGCGGGCAAGACAGCGATGGACACCGCGGTGTGGTTGCTCGAGCAGGGCGTGGACCCCGATGCGATCACGTGGATTCGGCCGCGCGATGCGTGGCTGCTCAATCGCCGCAACGTGCAGCCCCGGTTTGAGTTCTTCGCGGACACGATCGGCGCGTTCGCTGCTGAGATGGAGGCGGCGCGAGATGCGACGTCCATCGACGATCTGTTCGCGCGCCTCGAGGCTGCCCAGCTGCTGCGACGCATCGACCCCGCTGTGGCACCCACGATGTATCGCTGCGCGATCGTGAGCGACGCCGAGCTGGAGCAGATGCGGCGGATCACCCGCGTGGTGCGCCTCGGACGCGTGAGCGCCGTCGAAGCCGATCGAATCGTTCTCGAGCAGGGCGTGATTCCCACGTCACCGCAGCACCTCCACATCGACTGCAGCGCCGACGGCATCCCGAAGAAGCCGGCGGTGCCGATCTTTCAGGGGGCGCGCATCGTGCCGCAGATCGTGCGCCGCTGCTCGCCGACTTTCAGTGCCGCCCTCGTCGCCCACCTCGAGGCGACGCTCTCCGGCGATGCGGAAAAGAACGCGTTCTGCGTGCCGGTACCGGTCGCCGACGAGCCGCTCGACTGGCTGCGCATGCAGCTCGCGGATGCGCGCAACAACCGTCTCTGGTCGCAATTCGCGGACCTGCGCAGGTGGCTGTTTCGCGCCCGGCTGGATGCGTTTTCCGGGATGATCTCCCGGGCCAACGCCGAGCCCACCGCCGCCCGCGCCGAAATCCTCGAGCGCTACGGCCTGGCGATCAAGCCGGGGCTGGCGCGGCTCTCCGAGTTGCTGTCGCAGGCCGGCTGAAGCACCGCAGTGCGCCGGCCGCGCTTCAGCCGGTGCCGGCCACCAGCGCGGCGAAACCCGTGAAGCTGAAAAAGGCGATCACCGTCGACACCAGGATCACCGCGGCGATCCGATCATGGTTCGCCCCGTGGCGCTCTGCAAACAGGAACACTGTCCCCGCCGCGGGGAGCGCCGCCATCAGGATCAGCACGCGCGCGGATTCCCGATCGACCCCGAAAAGGTGGATCGCGATCGCGGCGCACAGAATCGGGTGCACCAGGAGCTTGGTGACGACGATGATCAGCGTTTCGGCACGGATGCGCGCCTTGTGCGGCCGATAGAGCGTGACGCCGATCGCGAAGAGCGCCACCGGCCCGGCGGCTGTGCCCAACAGGCGCAGGAATTCGTCGATCGCCACCGGCAGGCGCAGTTCCAGTCCTGACGCCGCCATGCCGGCGCCGATCGCCCAGATCAGCGGATTGCGCGCGACGCCGGCGAGCGCGCCGGTCGTCGCGGCGAAGGTCGAGCGATTGCCCCCGCTGGCGCGCGCGGCGAGCGCCAGCGACACGGACACGACCACGGTTAGGTCAGCGATGCCCGCGGCCATCAGCGTCGCGATTGCCCGCTCGCCCAGCAGCGCCGGCAACAGCGCGATGCCCATGTAGCCCCAGTTGGCCCAGCTCGCCGCGAGCGATCCGAAGGCGACGTCCGGCCACTTGTCGCGGTTGCCCCAGCGCAGTCCGAACGCGGTGAGCGCCAGCACGACGACCCCGGTGAGCGCATAGGCGCCGAACACCGGCAGGTTTGCGATCGCCGAGAGCGGTGCCCCCGAGGCAAAGCGGAACATCATCGCCGGCAGCGCGAAGTAGAGCACGAAGGTGTTCAGCGCCCCGACCGCGCTGCCCGGCACGCGCCGCGCCCGCGCCGCGAGGTAGCCGCAGGCGACGAGTGCGAAAAAGGGGATGGTGACGTTGAGAATCGGGAGCATGCGCGATTCTGGCACAGCCCCGCCGGTGGTTCCCGGCTTGCCGCTATGGGGTTCGCGTTTCTACCCCAGCCACCCCGGCACGGGCAGCCCCTTGCTCTTCAGGAATTCCGGGTTGAAGAGCTTCGACTGGTAGCGCCCGCCGCCGTCGCACAGCACGGTGACGATGGTGTGTCCCGGGCCCAGCTCGCGCGCCATGCGGATCGCGCCGGCGACGTTGATGCCGCTCGAACTGCCCAGGCACAGCCCTTCCTCGCGCAGCAGCGCGAAGACGATCGGCAGCGCCTCCTCGTCGGGAATCCGGTAGGCGTCGTCCACGGGTGCGCCGTCGATGTTGCCGGTGACGCGCCCCAGGCCGATGCCCTCGGTGATCGAACTGCCCTCGCTCTCGAGCCTGCCTTCCTTGAACCAGGTGTACATCGCGGCCCCGACGGGGTCGGCGGCGGCGATGCGAATTTTCGGATTGCGCTCCTTGAGGTACATCGCCACGCCGGCCAGCGTGCCGCCGGTGCCGATCGCGCAGACAAAGCCGTCGACCCTGCCCTCGGTCTGGCGCCAGATCTCCGGGCCGGTGCTGCGGATGTGCGCGTTGCGGTTGGCGAGGTTGTCCCACTGGTTGGCGTAGAGCACGCCGTTGGGCTCGGTCGCCGCCATTTCCTCGGCGAGCCGTGCGGCAACGTGGACGTAATTCGCCGGATTCCTGTAGGGCACCGCGGGCACCTCGCGCAGATCGGCGCCGCACAGCCGCAGCACGTCCTTCTTCTCCTGGCTCTGCGTTTCGGGAATCACGATCACCGTGCGATAGCCGCGCGCGTTGCCCATCAGCGCGAGTCCGATGCCGGTGTTGCCCGCCGTGCCCTCGACGATCACGCCGCCGCGGCGCAGCGCGCCGCGCTCCTCGGCGTCGAGCACCATGTAGAGCGCCGCGCGGTCCTTCACCGAACCGCCGGGGTTGAGGAACTCGGCCTTGCCGAGAATTTCGCATCCCGTTGCCTCGGAGGCCTGGCGCAGCCGGATCAGCGGCGTATTGCCCACCGTGCCGACGAAGCCGTCGCGGATGTCCATGCTCACTCCTCGCTCTGCGCCAACGCCCGCCCGATCAGGATCCGCTGGATGTCGCTCGTGCCCTCGTAGATCTGCGTGACGCGCACATCGCGGTAGATGCGCTCGACCGGGAAGTCGCTGACGTAACCGGAGCCACCGTGCACCTGGATGGCGTCCGAGCAGACGCGCTCGGCCATCTCGGAGGCGAAGAGCTTGGCCATCGCGGCTTCCTTGAGACACGGCCGACCGGCGTCCTTGAGCGCAGCGGCGTGGCGGATCAGCTGGCGCGCGGCCTCGATCTGCGTCGCCATGTCGGCGAGCCGGAACTGCACGGCCTGGTGCTGGAAGATCGGTTTGCCGAAGGCCTCGCGCTCCTTCGAATAGGCGAGTGCCGCGCTGAACGCGGCGCGCGCCATGCCCAGCGACTGTGCGGCGATGCCGATGCGTCCCCCCTCGAGCCCGGAGAGCGCGATCCGGTAACCCTGGCCTTCCTCGCCGAGCCGGTTCGCGGCGAGCACGCGGCAATCCTCGAAACTCACCTGGGCGGTGTCGGAGGCGTGCTGGCCGAGTTTTTCCTCGATGCGCGTCACGCGATAGCCAGGCGCGCTGGTGGGCACGAGAAAGGCCGAGATGCCGTTCTTGCCGGCCGAACCGTCGGTGAGGGCCATCACGATCGCCACGTCGGCGTTCTGCCCGGAGGTCACGAACTGCTTGACCCCGTTGAGCACATAGTCCTCGCCTTCGTGGCGCGCCGTGGTGCGCAGCGCCGAGGCGTCGGAGCCGACGTGGGGTTCGGTCAGGCAGAAGGCGCCGAGCATTTCGCCGCGCGCGAGCGCCGTGAGCCACGTTTCCTTCTGCGCGTCGTTGGCCCACGCCATGAGGATCGAACACACGGGGCAGTTGTTGACCGAGACGATGGTCGAGGTGGCGCCGTCGCCGGCGGCAATTTCCTCGATGATCAGCGCCAGCGCCGCGTAATCCAGCCCGGCGCCGCCCCAGCGCTCGGGCACGGCGACGCCGTAGCAGCCCAGCGCCGCGAGTCCGGCGAGCGCCTCCTTCGGAAACGTCGCTTCGCGGTCCCAGCGCGCGGCGTGGGGGGCGATCTCGCCGCGCACGAAGTCGCGCACGGCGTCGCGGATCATCAACTGGTCTTCGGTCAGCAGCATGGGAAGGTTCCTCGTGCGCCAAAGGCTCGGGCGGCGCGATGCGTCGTCGTGTCGCCTACCAGGCGACCGGGGTCCCGGTGTAGTCGACGAAGGTGCCGCCCGGGTGGGCCTTGCGCTCGGCGATCACCGCGCGCATGCCGGTCACGCTCGTCGCGGCTTCGATGTTCGCGCCCTTGCCGCCCATGTCGGTGCGCACCCAGCCCGGGTGCAGCGCGAGCACGCGCACGCCCTGCTGGCCGAACTCGATGTGCGCGAGCCGGACGACCATGTTGAGTGCGGCCTTGGAAACGCGATAGGTGCTGGCGTAGGTGGCGTCGGCCTCGCCGATCGAACCCATGCGGCTCGACAGAAAGGCGAGGGTGCCGCGAGCCGGCACCAGACGCGGCGCGAGCGCAGGGACGAGGCGCATCGGGGCGAGCACGTTGGTGCCCATCACGAGTGCGAACTCGTCGGACTCGGGCGGCCGGGTCGTGCTGGCCTCGCGCGAACCGATCACGCCCGCGTTGACGATCACCCCTTCGAATGACGCCTCGCCGAGTTGCTCGTCGAGTGCGGCCACATCCGCTTCGTCGAGTGCGTCGAAGCGATGGACCTGCGCGCCGAGCGCCTCGAGGGCCGCGCGGCCGGACGGCGACCGGACCGTGGCATGCACGGTCCAGCCCTCGGCCCGGTACTGGCGCGCGAACTCGAAGCCGATGCCGCGCGAGGCGCCGACGATCAGCACGCTGGCCATCAGGCGCCTCCCGCCATGCCCGGCGCTGCGGGCACTAGAGCATCTCGACAGCGAGCGCGACGCCCTCGCCACCACCGATGCACAGCGACGCGACGCCGCGCTTGCCGCCGGTCTTCTTGAGCGCGCCGATCAACGTGACGATCAGCCGCGCGCCCGAGGCCCCGATCGGGTGTCCCATCGCGCAGGCGCCGCCGTGGACATTGACCTTGTCGTGGGACAGGCCGTGCTCCTTCATCGCGGCCATCGTCACCACCGCAAAGGCCTCGTTGATTTCGAACAGATCGACGCTGTCGGTCTTCCAGCCGGTCTTCTCGTAGAGCTTCTTGATCGCGCCCACCGGAGCCGTGGTGAACCACTGCGGCTCCTGCGAGTGCGTCGCGTGGCCGACGATCGCGGCGAGCGGCTTCAGGCCCAGCTTGTCGGCCATCGACTTGCGCATCAGCACCAGCGCCGCGGCGCCGTCGGAGATCGACGACGAGGTTGCGGCGGTCACCGTGCCGTCCTTGCGAAATGCCGGCCGCAGCGTCGGGATCTTGTCGGGATTGGCCTTGAACGGGCTCTCGTCCTTGTCGATCACCGTGTCGCCCTTCTTGCCGGCAACCGTCACCGGGGCGATCTCCCACGCGAAGGTGCCGTCTTCGTTGGCGGTGCGGGCGCGCTTGGCCGAGGTGATCGCGAACTGGTCCTGCTCCTCGCGGGTGAACGAATACTTGCCGGCGCAGTCCTCGGCGTAGTTGCCCATCGACTTGCCGCCGCCGTTGGGCATCTTCTCGTAGGCGTCCTCGAGCCCGTCGTAGGCCATGTGGTCGAACAAGGTCGCGTGCCCGTAGCGGTAGCCGCCGCGTCCCTTGAGCATCATGTAGGGCGCGTTGCTCATGCTCTCCATGCCGCCGGCCACGACGATGTCCTGGCTGCCGGCGAGGATCAGGTCGTTGGCGAGCATCACGGTCTTCATGCCCGAGCCGCAGACCTTGTTGAGTGTGGTCGCGCCCGCGGAGATCGGCAGGCCGGCATTCAGCGTGGCCTGGCGCGCGGGCGCCTGGCCCTGACCGGCGGGCAGCACACAGCCCATGATCACTTCCTGCACCTGTTCGGGCTTGATCCCGGCGCGTTCGACGGCAGCCTTGATCGCGATCGAGCCGAGCTGGTGGGCGGCGAATGATGACAACTCGCCCATCATGGCCCCGATCGGGGTGCGGGCGACGGAAACGATGACGACAGGATCACTCATGGCGGAATCTCCTTGCTCAGTTGGGAGGGGTCACGGATGGTTGCATCAGGCGATGCCTGAAGCGCAATTCATCAGCATACGGGAAAATGTCATCGAGGATGCCGCGCTTGATTCGCTCCTGTTTCTCGCGCCAGTAGGCGGAATCGAGCAGCTCGGCGTGGTGTCGCATGAAGGACTCGCGGATTCCCGGGTCGCCCAGCAGGAAGGTGGCGAACTCCTCTGGGAAGACGTCGTGCGCGCCGACCGGATACCACGGCTCGGAGGCCATTTCGTCCTCGGGGGTGCGCGCTTCCGGAACATCGCGGAAGTTGCAGTCGGTGATGTAGGCGATCTCGTCGTAGTCGTAGAACACCACGCGCCCCTGGCGGGTCATGCCAAAGTTCTTGTAGAGCATGTCGCCCGGAAAGATGTTCGCCGCCACCATGTCCTTGATCGCCCGGCCGTACTCGATGATGGCCTGCTCGCGCTCTGCCGAATTGGCCTGCTCGAGATAGAGGTTGAGCGGCGTCATCCGTCGCTCGATGTAGAGGTGCGTCATCACGATCGCGTCCTCGCCGTCTTCCAGGAGCGAGGGCGCCGTCGTGCGCAGTTCCTTCAGGAGCGCCGGGTCGATCCGCGCCTTGGGGAAGGGCACGCCCGAGTATTCCCAGGTGTCCGACATCCGGCCGACCCGGTCGTGCAGCTTGATGCGCAGGTACTGCTCCTTGATGAACTCGCGGCTCACGTCCTTGCCGCGCACGTCCTTGATGAACTTGAACACGTAGGGGAACGACGGCAGCGTGAACACGCCCATCACCAGTCCCGGAATTCCGGGCGCGATCTGGTACTGGTCGTGCGAGTGGCGCAGGTGATAGAGGAGATCGCGGTAGAACAGCGTCTTGCCCTGTTTCTGCAGCCCGAGCATGGTGTAGAACTCGGCCTCGGGCTTCGCGGGCACCAGCGACTTGAGGAAGCGAACGTAGGCGGACGGCACCTCCATGTCGACCATGAAGTAGGCGCGCGAGAAGTTGAAGATGGCTTCGAGCCGATCCGTGCCCAGCAGGATCGTGTCGAGGTAGAGCTTGCCTTGCGAGTCGCGCAGCACGGGAATCGCGAAGGGCAGCAGCTCGCCGTCATTGACGAAGCGCCCGATCAGGTAGGCGCCCTTGTTGCGAAAGAACAGCGTGCGCAACACCTGAATCTGGCAATCGCTGGCCGGGGCGAAATCGGCGGGGAGTTGCTCGCGCGCGGCGGCGAGCACCAGCTCGAGGTCGCGCTCGATGTCGACGAAGGGGCAGGCGAAGCCGATGTCGATGAAGATCCGGCGCAGGCTCGCACGCCAGCCCTCGACCAGCGGGTAGTACGAACGGTATGAGGGGGGGTCGGAGTCGAGGTAGTCAGTGGCCACCGCGGGGCGCACGAAGATGAAGTCGTTGTGGAAATAGCTCCGATCGAGGATGCGGCAGCAAACCGAGTTGAAGAAGGTCTCGGCGAGTTCCGGCTGGCGGTGGCGTTCGAGCAGCCGCACGTAGTGGCGCTTGATGTCCTGCCAGACGTCGTTGCTCTGTTCGCCGGCGCGGTGCTCGGTCGCGAGGCGCTCGAGCGCCTCGGCCACGCGCTGGTCATAGAAGGCGATGCGCTCGCGCGCGAGGCGCCGAATGCCGTGGAAATCGCCCACCTCGAAGAGACTCTTGGCCAGCTGCGCGTGGTAGCGAAAGCGCGCGTAGTGGCGCGCAAAACCGGCGAGAATCGTGCCGGCAATGGCTTGCGCCGTGGTCGGGTCCCTGCTCACGTCAGCTGGTCTGGGCGAAGAGCTCACGGCCGATCAGCATGCGGCGGATCTCCGAGGTGCCGGCGCCGATCTCGTAGAGCTTCGCATCGCGCCACAGGCGCCCGGTCGGATACTCGTTGATGTAGCCGTTGCCGCCCAGGCACTGGATCGCCTCGCCGGCCATCCACGTCGCGCGCTCGGCCGAGAACAGAATCGCGGCGGCGGCGTCCTTCCTGAGCGTGCGCACGTCGAGTTGCCCGGCGCGCGCCCGGTCGCACTGGCGCCCGACCTCGTAGACGTAGGCGCGGGTGGCCATCATCGTCGCGTACATGTCGGCCAGCTTGCCCTGCATCAGCTGGAACTCCCCGATGGGCTGGCCGAACTGCTTGCGCTCGTGCACATAGGGAACCACCGCGTCCATGCACGCGGCCATGATCCCGATCGGTCCGCCCGAGAGCACCGCGCGTTCGAAGTCGAGCCCGCTCATCAGCACGTTGGCGCCGCGCCCGAGGCCGCCCAGCACGTTCTCGGCCGGCACCTCGCAGTCCTCGAACACCAGCTCGCAGGTGTGACTGCCGCGCATCCCCATCTTGTCGAGTTTCTGCGCGGTCGAGAAGCCCTTGAAGCCCTTCTCGACGAGAAAGGCGGTGACCCCGCGCGCCCCGGCCTCGACGTCGTTCTTGGCGTACACCACCATCACGTCGGCATCAGGACCGTTGGTGATCCACATCTTGGTGCCGTTCAAGACCCACAGATCGCCACGGAACTCCGCGCGCAGCCGCATCGAGATCACGTCGCTGCCCGCGTTGGGCTCGGACATCGCCAGTGCGCCCACGTGCTCTCCGGAGACGAGCCGGGGGAGGTACTGCGCACGCTGCTCGTCGTTGCCGTTGCGATAGATCTGGTTGACGCACAGGTTCGAGTGCGCGCCGTAGGACAGCCCGACGGAGGCAGAGCCGCGCGAGATCTCCTCCATCGCGACGATGTGCGCCAGGTAGCCCATATCGGTGCCGCCGTACTCCTCGGGCACCGTCATCCCCAGCAGGCCCATTTCGCCGAACTTGCGCCACAGGTCCATCGGGAACTGGTCGTCCCGGTCGATTTCGTACGCGCGCGGGCTGATCTCGGCGACGGTGAACTGCTGCACCGCGTCGCGCAGCAGCGCGACGTCTTCACCCAGGTCGAACTGCAGTCCCGGAAGGTTGATCATGGTGTGGCTTCTCCTCGCTTGGGGTTCGGGGTCGTGGCGCCTGCCTCGTCCCTTCGGGCTTCAGTTGGTGATGTGCTCGCGTCCGTGCACGGTCATCATCGTCGCGCTCATCGTGGCGATCAGCTTCTCGCCCGCGGCACTCACGGCAAAGGCATCGCCTTCCGAGAGCGTGATCGTGCGGCCCGCCTTGCGTACCCGGCCGACGAGCCGGAACCAGTCACCCGCGCCCGGCGCGAGCAGATTGACCTTGTACTCGATGGTCAGCACACCGGCACCTTCGGGCATCCGGGTGAGCGCCGCGTAGCCGCAGGCCGAGTCGAGCGCCGTGGACAGCAGCCCGGCATGGACGAAGCCGTGCTGCTGGGTGAGCTCTTCCGCGAAGGGCAGGTGGATTTCCACCTCGCCGGCGGCCACCCGCACCAGTTGCGCGCCGATCAGCGTCATCGCCTGCTGTCGCTCGAAGCTCTCGCGGATGCGCGCTTCGACGGAGTCCTGTTCCATTCTGTGATCCTGTGGGAAACGGTGGCGGTTGACGTTTACGTAAACGTCAATTCTGCCCGATCTTCGCGAGCAGGTCCCGCGCACGCGCCTCGTGTTCGGCGATCTCGTCGAGCGTCAGCTGCAAGTCCTCGAGCTGGCGCTCGAGCATGCTGCGGTGACTGGCGAGCACGGCGAGGAAGCGCTCGAGCTGCGGCGCGGTGTCGGCGGGCGTCTCGTACATGTCCATCAGCGAGCGCACCTCGGCGAGGGTGAGCCCGAGGCGTTTGCCGCGCAAGGTGAGCTTCAGGCGGGTGCGGTCGCGCTGGGTGTAGACGCGCTGCTTGCCCCCGGCGCCGGCGCGCTGGGGGGCGAGCAGGGCCTGATCCTCGTAGAATCGGATGGTCCGCGGGGTCACGTCGAACTCGCGGGAAAGCTCGGAGATGGAGAAGGTGGCCATCCCCGAATCTTCGATCACACTTTACGTTTACGTCAACTGGCGGCAGCGGATTCCGCCTTGCGCCTCCCGCGCGCCGCGCCTGCCAGCCGTTCCCGCCCGGACCCCGATGAATCCCCAGGAACAGAAGCTTCAGTACCCTCTCGGCAGCACCCTGCCTGAACCCGCGCGGCCCGTGACCGTCGTCGACGGCGTCCGTTGGGTGCGCATGCCGCTGCCCTTCCAGCTCGATCACGTGCACCTCTACCTGCTGCGCGACCACCACGAGGGACGCGACGGCTGGACCGTGGTCGACTGCGGCATCGCCTCGCAGGACACCCGGGAGCTCTGGGAGCGGATCTTCGCCGAGCAGCTCGACGGATTGCCGGTGGTGCGCGTGATCTGCACCCACATGCACCCGGATCATGTCGGACTGGCCGACTGGATTTCGACGCGCTTCGGTGCGCGGGTGTGGATGACGGCGGGCGAGTATGCGATGGCGCGGGTCTACTCCGCGACCCTGCGCGGCGCCGACGGCGATGCCGCTGCCGCGCATTTCCGGCGCCACGGGATCACCGATCCGGCCCAGTTGCAGGCGATCCGCGTACGCGGCGCGCGCCACTTCGCAGAGCTGGTGCCGGTGGCGCCGACGTCGTTCCGGCGCATGCGCGAGGACGAGCCGATCCGGATCGGCGGACGGCGCTGGCGGGTGATCATCGGCACCGGGCACTCGCCCGAGCACGCCGCGCTCTACAGTGACGAGGGTCCCGACGGAGCGCTGCTGCTCTCGGGTGACATGGTGCTGCCGCGCATTTCGACCAACGTGTCGGTGTTCGAGGCCGAACCGGAGTCGAACCCGGTGCGCTGGTACCTCGATTCCCTGCGCCGTTTCGAGTCCTGCGCCGCCGACACGCTGGTGCTGCCCTCGCACGGCCGGCCGTTTCGCGGACTGCACGAGCGGCTGCGCCAGCTCCACGAGCACCACGAAGAGCGCCTTGCCGAGGTGCGTGAGGCGTGCCGGCAGGCGCCGCACAACGCCGCCGAGATCGTTCCGATCATGTTCAAGCGCGAGTTCGACACGCACCAGTTGAGCTTCGCGATGGGCGAGGCGCTCGCCCACCTCCACCTGCTCTGGTACGCGGGGGAACTGCGCCGGGAAACGGACGCCCAGGGCGTGACGCGCTTCGCACCGGGCGCCGACCCGGATTGAGGTCCCGTTTACTTCTTCAGCACCTCGAAGAGGTTGTTGTAGTCGTCGGTCCAGGGCTGCGGGAGGCGGCGGGGCGGCGGCGCGAAATCGGGCCCGTCCCCGCGCAGCGACGCGCGCACCGCGCGCTCGGCGCTGAGCAGCACCCAGGTCGACGGGTAGAGGTGGCTGCTCGCCGCGGGCCGGTGCTCGATGCGCAGCGCGTCCCAGCCGATTTCCTCGGCCAGCTGGAAGAGAACCGGGGCCAGGTCCAGATAGCGGTTGGACACGTGAAAGGCAATGACGCCGCCCGGCCGGACGTGATGGGCGTAGAGCGCCAGCGCCTCGCGGGTCATCAGGTGCACGGGGATTGAGTCGCTGGAGAACGCGTCGATCGCCAGCACGTCGAAGCGCTGCGCTGCCTCGCGCTCGAGTGCGAGGCGCGCGTCGCCGAGCACCGTCTGCACCGAGGCCTGGCTGCGCGCGAGAAAGGAGAAGCGGGTGCGCGCCAGCTCGAGCACCTGTGGATTGATCTCGTAGATGCGGTAGGTGTCGTCCGCGCGCCCGTAGGTCGCGATCGTTCCCGCGCCGAGCCCGACAATTCCGACGCGCTGCGGCGCCTCGGCGTCCAGCGCGCGCAGCGTGAAGATCGCGCGCCCGATCCCCGACTCCTCGCCATAGTAGGTGGTGGGCTCCATCGCGCGTTCCCCCGCGCGGAACTGCTCGCCGTGGGTGGTGTTCCCGTGCGCCAGACGCCAGCGTGCGTCGGCGTTTTCGCCGATGGCCTTGACGGCGAGGGTTCCGTAGAAGTTGCGCTTCATGTCCACGGCCGATTCGTGATTGGCCTGCCAGTGGAGCGTGGCCGTCGCGACGCAGCCCGCGAAGGCGACGAGCGCCAGCGCGCGCCGCCAGCCGCTCGCGATCCCGCCCAGCGCGAACGCCAGTGCGACCAGCACGGCGGGGAGTTCCGCCTGCCAGGACAGCACGAGCGGCGCGACGATGCCAACGAGGAAGCCGCCCGCCGCGCCGCCGAGCGAGACCATCAGGTAGAAACGGGTCAGGTGCAGCGGCGTGGGCTTGTGCTCGACGAGTTCGCCGTGCACGGTCATGCACAGCACGAAGAGACCGGCGACGTACAGCGGCACCGCCTGGATGACGGGCATCGGCCCGGTCTCGACGAACCATGTCCCGCCGAAGCGAAAACTCAGCCCGCCTGTCAGGGCCATGAGCATGAGTGCCGAGAGCGGCAGGAACAGGCCGCGCCGGTACCACCCGCTCCCGTCGAAGCACAGGATGAAGCTGAGCAGGTAGACGGCGAGCGGCAGGATCCACAAGAAGGGCACTGAGGCAATGTTCTGGGTGATGTGCGCGCTCACCGTGAGCAGCAGCACCGAGCCGCACGCAGCGAGGAGGAACCAGACGGTTTGCTCACTCGCGAGCGACGGCGCCGCATCCCGCGCTGCCGCCGCCACGCTGTCCGCCTTCTCCTGCCCTGCAGTCCCGGGCGCGCACGGCGCCCGCACGCCGGCCGGCGCCTTGACGCGTGCCAGCCAGGCGGTCGCGAGCACCAGAACCGCGAAGACGCCGTAACCGACGCTCCAGCCGAGCGCCTGCGTGCGCATCGACGCGAGCGGCTCGATCAGCGGCGGGTACGCGAGCAGGGCGGCCATCGAGGCGAGGTTGGACAGCGCGTAGAGCCGGTAGACCTGCGCCCCGGCGAAACGCCGCGCGAACCACGCCTGCACCAGCGGGCCGGTGGTGGCGAGCACAAAGAACGGCAGGCCGATCGTCGCGGCGAGCAGCAGCAGGATGCGCAGCGCCGGCGCATCGGCATTGACGGGTTTCCACCCCGCGTCGGCGGTGATCGGCAGCGCCGCGAGACTGGCGAGCACCAGTGCGCCGTGCACCAGGAACTGGACGCGGGGCGTGGCGCGACGGATCAGCGCGTCCGAGTAGGCGTAGCCCGCGAGCAGCACGGTCTGGAAAAAGACCAGGCAGGTGGTCCACACTGCAGCCGAACCGCCAAACCAGGGCAGGATCTGCTTGGCGATGATCGGCTGAACCAGAAACAGCAGGAACGCAGAACAGGCGATGGCACCGGCAAACGGAGTCATCGGGCGGCGCTCAGTCGAATACGCCGAGTTCGTCGAGACGGTGCTCGACCGCCTCGCTCCAGCCGCGATTGGCCGCCGGGCTCGCCGGGCTCGGGTGCAGGATCTGCGCGATGCGCGGCCTCACGTCCTTGCCGAGCGCGTGCTCGATGCGCGTTTTCGCGAAACCACCCACTCCGATCACCCAATGCGGATTGAGCGTCGCGACGGTCACGCGCAGGTGGTGGTCGCAGGCGCCCAGCAGCGGGGCCAGCTCGGCGGCCAGCAGCTTGTCCGGCGTGAGGTTGCGTCCGGACTCCTCGAGAAAGACGAGCGGGCAGTAGTTCAGCACGAAGCACGCGCGAAAGAAGTCCTCCGCAGCCCCGAAGCGCGCCGCTGCCCAACCCCAGAGGCGGCGCCCGCTCACCTCGGAGCGCGGACAGTCGAAGCCCTCAATCGGACGTTTCGGGTGCATGTCGGCCGGTGCGGTGACGGTTCCCGAGAGCCCCATCCAGTCGCGCACCGCGGCAATCTCGCCGAAGGGCACGCCGGTCTGCATCATCCCGTAGGGTCCGGGATTCATCCCGACGAAGACCACCCGTTTCGCGCCGTCGCCATAGCGCTCGAGGTAGGCCTGGTGCACCGGCCACGCATAATCGAGCGGGTTGTAGACGTGGGACACCGGCGCCGAAAAGCGGAGCGGGGCGACGTCGGCGCACAGCCCGCGGGCCGCGCGCACCAGAACCGATGCACTCATGGGGGCGATGATAAAGGATGCGCGTCGCCGCGACGCGGGAAAGGCGACGGAGTCGCGGGATCGAAAACGGATTCGGAAATGAGAAGGGGCGCGGGATTCTGCGCCGCGCCCCCGAGCCGCGAGTGGCGGCTGCTTACCGCGGCCAGTTCGCCTCCGGGGATGCAGCAGATCGCGTTTCGCGATCTGTGCCCGGACGTGCGATCCGTCGCGGGGAACGTGGAACCCGAGGGTTCCCGCGTTTTCCGAAGGGCTTGACCATGCAGAGCCTTCTATGAAAGCGCTTGGTTCTCACACTAGACCTGTGCAAAGCGCAGGTCAAGATGCCGCGCGTGCGTCGTGGTCTAGCGTCGCAATGGCGGGAGTCCAGGCAGGGGTGCGGGGGCCCCGCCCGCCGGCGCCGCGTTTCAGCGCAATTCCTCCCGCGGCACCGACAGCGCGATCAGTGTCTGCGCGCTCCAGTACGTGACGAGGATCCAGAACGTGGCTGCCGGCACCGCCGCGTGGAATTTGTCGAGCGCGAGGATCAGGTCCGAGATCAGGAACAGCGCGCCGCCGAGCGCCGCGCTGCGCGCCTCGCGCGTGCGCCGCACGAAGGAGCGCACCTGCGCCTGCGCGGTCATCGCGCCGAGCACCACGACGTAGACGATCACCGGCAGTTGCAGCGCGGTTTCGACGCCGGGCCAGATGATCGCCAGCGCAACGGCCGCGATGACCGCCACCGCGGCGAAGGGCTGCACCTGCGCGCCGAGGCGCACGTCGCTGGTGAACGCCGAGAGGTAGCACATGTGGGCCAGGAGAAAGGCCAGCAGCCCGAAGACGAAGAATTCGGGTGTGATCAGCAGTACGTCGCCGACGAGCGAGAAGAGCAGCCCGCCGACGATGAAGCGCGCGTAGCGGTCGACCAGCAAGCCGCGGCGCCATGCCGCCAGCGCGATGGTGGCGGTGGTCAGCGGTTTGAAGATCCACACGATCAGCGGCGTGCCTTGCCACGCTCCGGCGATCGTCAGCGCCGCGCCGGCGGCGATGATGAAGGCAAGCACCGGGGGGTCCTTCAGTCTCATGCCGCGGGGCCCTCCTTTGGGTGGACGCCTGCGCGCTGTGGCGCACCAGGTGCGCCGCGTCAGCACGCGGCAAGTTGCAATCAATCTAGCATGCACTTGCGCCGTGGTGGAAGGGTCTGCGGGCGGATGGGCTACGATTCCGATTCGCAGCCCGCTTCAAGGAGACATCGTGAACCAGCCCGAGACCATGCGCGTCATCGACCACGGCAGTGGCGGAACGTCGGAGGTGCTGCGGCTCGCGTCGGCGCCGATCCCGACGCCCGGCCCGGACGACGTGCTGATTCGCGTCGCGTTTGCCGGCGTGAACCGACCCGACATCCTGCAGCGCAGCGGACGCTATCCGCCGCCGCCGGGCGCCTCACCCCTCATCGGGCTGGAGGTCTCCGGGGTGGTTGCGGCGGTGGGCGCGGGGGTCACCGCTTGGCGTCCGGGCGATCGTGTGTGCGCACTCACCAACGGCGGCGGCTACGCCGAAACGGCGCTCGCGCCGCAAGGGCAGGTGCTGCCGGTGCCCGAGGGCCTGTCGCTCGAGCAGGCGGGGGCGCTGCCCGAGACCTGCTTCACGGTCTGGACCAACGTGTTCGAGCGCGGGCGCCTCGCCGCGGGCGAGAGCCTGCTGGTGCATGGCGGCTCGTCGGGCATCGGGGTGACCGCGATCCAGATGGCGCGGGCCCGCGGCGCGACGGTCTACACGACCGCTGGCAGCGCGGAAAAGCTTGCCGCCTGCGTCGCGTTGGGCGCGAGCGCGGCGATCAACTACCGCGAACAGGACTTCGTCGAGGAGATCGCGCGGCTCACCGACAAGCGTGGTGTCGACGTGATCCTCGACATGGTCGGGGGAGACTACATCGGGCGCAATCTGCGCTGCCTCGCCGTCGAAGGGCGCCTGGTGCAGATCGCGTTTCTGCAGGGCGCGAAGGTCGAGGTCGACTGGCTCGCGCTGATGGTGCGCCGGCTCACGTACACCGGTTCCACGCTGCGCCCGCAAAGCGCGGCGCAGAAGGCGGCGATCGCCACGGCGCTCCGGCGCGAGATCTGGCCGCTGATTGCGGGCGGGGAGATCGTGCCGCAGGTCTTCCGGGTGTTCCCGTTTGCCGAGGCCGCCGCCGCACACGCGCTGATGGAGACTTCCGCGCACATCGGCAAGATTCTGCTGCGGGTGGGCGGCGAGGACTGACCTGCGCCGGGACGCCGGTTCGCGCCGCGGCGCAGGATCTCAGGTCTGCACCAGATGCCGGTGCCGGTGCACGCTCATCAGCATGCCGAGTCCGAGACCGATCGTCACCATCGCCGTGCCGCCGTAGGACATCAGAGGCAGCGGCACGCCCACGATCGGCAGCACCCCGGAGACCATGCCCATGTTCACGAAGATGTAGGTGAACAGGATCATGGTGATCGCACCGGCCAGCAGCCGCGCGAACGGATTCGCCGCCAGTCCGGCGATCACCAGCCCGCGGCCGATCACCAGCAGGAAAAGCGCAAGCAGCACGCTGCTGCCAACCAGCCCGAACTCCTCGGCGAAGACCGCGAAGATGAAGTCGGTGGTGCGTTCGGGAACGAACTCGAGGTGCGTCTGCGTGCCCTCGAGCCAGCCCTTCCCCCAGATTCCGCCCGAGCCGATCGCGATGGTCGACTGGATCACGTGGAAGCCCTTGCCCAGCGGGTCGGAGCTCGGGTCGAGCAGCATCAGGATGCGCTGGCGCTGGTAGTCGTGCATGAACGACCAGAGCAGCGGCGCAGCCGCGACCGCGCCAGCCGCCAGCACGCCGATCACCTTCCAGCGCAGTCCGGCGAAGAAGATCACGAAGGCGCCTGCGGCAAACACCAGGATCGCGGTGCCCAGGTCGGGCTGGCGCGCGATCAGCAGCACCGGGATCGCCAGCAGGAGCGCCGCCAGCGCGAAGTCGAGCCACTGCAGAACGCCCTCGCGGCGCTGGAAGTACCAGGCGAGCATCAGCGGCATCGCGATCTTCATCAGCTCCGAGGGCTGCACCCGGGTGACGCCCAGGTCGAGCCAGCGCCGCGCCCCCTTGGACACCTCGCCGAAGAACGCCACCCCAAGGAGCAGCACGACGCCCACCACGAAGGCCGGGACGGCGAGCCGCATCAGCACGGTTGGCGAAACGTTGGCCGCCACCCACATCACCACGAAGGCGAGCGCGAGGTTGCGCAAATGGCCCTCGAAGCGCCCCGGATAATCGTAGGCGGCCGAGTACATCGTCACGATGCTCAGCGCGCTGATCAACACCAGCGTTACGGTGAGCGAAGGGTCGAACACCGCCACGTAGGGGCGGACTCGCTGCCACAGGGGCACCTTGTCGATCACCGCCGCTCCCTGGGAATCACCGGGTCCACGTCCTGCGGGTCGAGGTCTTCCGGGATGTCGCGCAGCTGCGCGTCGTCGCTGACCCCCGGCAGACCCGTGGTGGGGAAGTCGCGCGGCAGCTTTCCGAGCAGGTGAAAATCGAACACGGCGCGCGCGATCGGCGCGGCAGCCTGCGCGCCGAAGCCGCCGTTCTCGACGATCACCGCCAGCGCGAGCCGGGGCTTGTCCGCCGGCGCGAAGGCCATGAACAACGAGTGATCGCGAAAGCGTTCGGCGATGCGGCGCGCGTCGTATTTCTCGCCCTGCTTGATGCCGATCACCTGCGCTGTGCCGGTCTTGCCGGCCACCGTGTATTCGGCGCCCGCGAAAGCGATCCGGCTAGTGCCGAAGCGGCTCACGTCGACCATGGCAGCGCGCACGAGTTCCAGATGTCCGGGCTTCAATGCGATGCGGTTTGTCTCGGTCGCCGATGTGGCGCTCTCTTTGCCGGTAGCGGGGTCGACGATCGCGCGCACCACCCGCGGGCGCATCGCCACCCCGCCGTTGGCCAGCGTCGCCGTCGCATGCGCCATCTGCAACATCGTGAAGGCGTTGTAACCCTGTCCGATTCCGATGGAGGGGCTCTCGCCCGGGTACCACTTCTGCTTGTAGCGCCGCATCTTCCACGCGCGCGAAGGCAGGAGTCCGGTGGTCTCGTTGTCCAGATCGATCCCGGTGAGCTGCCCGAATCCCCACGGCTTCATGAAGTCGTGAATCGCGTCGACGCCCATGTCATAGGCGAGCTTGTAGTAGTAGGTGTCGCTCGAGACGACGATCGACTTGTGCAGATTCACGGTCCCGTGACCCGCGGGCTTCGAGTCGCGGAACCGCCGATTGCCGAGCTGGAAGTAGCCGGGGTCCTGGATCGTCATCTCGGGCGTGCGCGCCCCGGTCTCGAGCGCGGCGAGCGCCATAAAGGGCTTGTAGGTCGACCCCGGCGGATAGGTGCCGCGCAGCGGGCGGTTCACCAGCGGCTTCGCCGGGTCGTCGTTGAGTGCCTGCCAGCTCGCGTGGTCGATGCCGTCGACGAAGGCGTTCGGGTCGTAGGTGGGCTTGGAGACGAAAGCCAGCACCTCGCCGGTTTCGGGCTGGATCGCCACCAGCGCACCCTTGCGCTCGCCGAAGAGTTCCTCGACCAGCTTCTGGAGCTGGATGTCGATGGAGAGCACGATGTTGGCGCCCGCCGTCGGCGGCATGCGCGAGAGCGTGCGCATCACGCGCCCGCCGGCGGACACCTCGACCCGCGCCGCCCCCGCGCGGCCGTGCAGTTGCTGCTGGTAACTCAGTTCGACGCCGGTCTTGCCGATGTGGGTGGCGCCCGCATAGTCCGACGCGTCGTCGCCCTCCTCGATGCGGCGCTTGTCTTCCAGGGAGATCCGGCCGATGTAGCCGAGCACGTGCGAGGCGCTCTCGCCCAGCGGGTAGTTGCGGAACTGGCGCGCCTTGATTTCCACCCCGGGCAGCCGGTAGCGTTCGACCGCGATGCGCGCGACTTCCTCGTCGCTCAGGCGCACCTTCAGCGGGATAGTCTCGATGCTGCGCGTGTCCTCGAGCAGGCGCTGGAAGCGGCGACGGTCGCGCGGGTCGATTTCGATGACCCCGGCGATGGCGTCGATCGTCACCTCCAGGTCGGCGATCCGCGCAGGGGTCAGTTCCAGCGTGAACGCCGAGACGTTCTCGGCGAGCAGCACTCCGTTGCGATCGTGAATCAGCCCGCGCCCCGGGGTCTCGGGAACCAGCGAGATGCGATTGTCCTCGGCCTGCGCATGGTAGTCGGCATAGCGCCAGACCTGCAGGTAGAGAAAACGCACCACCAGGAGTCCGAAGAGCACCAGCACGAAGACCAGCGCAAACCCGAGCCGCAGCCGCATGCGGTGCAGGTCGGCGCCGGAGTTGCGAACTTCCACCATCGTCGGTGCGCGCCGCTCGTCAGAGCGGGCGGTTGTCGTCCCGGTCCACCGGGGCACGCTGCGGGGCGAGCAGTACCCAGCCGGCCACCGGCCAGAGCAGGGTCCCGGTGACGCTGGGGGCGAAGTAGATCCAGCCCGGGAAATCGGCGCCCACGGCCATGCGCAGGATCAACGCCACCAGCTGCCCGCCGAGCAGCAGCAGGAACACGTGGACCATCTGAGCGGGAATGCTGAACCAGGGGAGGCGCCGGTGCAGGCTGATCGCGCCGTAGGACAGCAGGCTGTAGACGAGCGCCGTCTCGCCGAGCAACGCGGCATCGTGGACATCCATCAACAGGCCGAAGAGGAAGGCGATTCCGATTCCGACCATGCGCGGCTGGCGCACGTTCCAGAACACCAGCACCAGCGCGAGGAAGTCGGGCGCCATCGAAAAGCGTCCCCACGGCAGCACATTGAGCACGAAGGCCGCGACGATGGCGAACGTGATGAACGCCCGGTTGGCCGGTGCCAGCAGGTATTCCGGACGCGCGGGCATCGCTATTTCCCGGTTGGCCGGCGCTTGCGCGCCGGGACCGTGTCCGTTGCCGGAGCGCTGGTTTCGGGAACGCCGCTGCGCTCGGCGAGCAGCACCAGCAGCATCCGGCTGGTTTCGACCCCGGCGATCGGCGCGAGCGTGGCGCTCGCGAAGGATCCGCCGGCGTCGCGCTGAAAATCGACGACGCGGCCCACCGGGAGTCCCGGGGGGAAGACCGCGTCGAGCCCTGAAGTGATGGCGATGTCTCCGACGCGAATATCGGAACTCGACGGCAGGTAGCGCAGTTCGAGGCCACCGGGATGCGGTCGCCCGAAGCCGATCGCGCGCTGCCCGGTGCGCACGAGTTCCACGGGCAGCGTCGAACTGCGATCCGAGAGCAGCGTCACCTCGCTGGTGACCGGCAGCACGCGGGTCACCTGTCCGACCACGCCGGCGGCGTCGATCACCGGCTGGCCCGCCGCGATGCCGTGCTGCAGGCCGCGATCGATCACGATCCGGCGCGTGAACGGGTCACGCGTCTCGTAGAGCACTTCGCCGACCGTCGAGCGCAGCGCGATGCGCTCACGCATCGCCAGCACCTGGCGCAGCTGGCTGTTCTCGGCCGCGAGTTGCTCGACCTGCAGCAGCGTGCGCGCGTTGGCGACTTCGATGCGGCGCAACTCGGCGTTCTCCGTGCGCAGGCGGCCGATGCCGCCGAAGTAATCGGTGACGAGGCTCGCCGCGTCACGCGGCACCAGCAGCGTGCGCTGCAGCGGATAGAGCACCGTGCCGATGCCCTGGCGAATGGTGGCCAGCAGTCCGGAGCGCGCATCGATCACCAGCAGCGCGATCGCGAGCAGCGCGAAGAACGCGAGGCGCGCATTCGCGGAGGGACCCTGTTTGAAGAACGGCGGGGGGCTGCGGTCCATGGTTCATCCGGGACCGTGCACGAGCAGGCGCCGCGCTGTACGTGTCACTCGTTGGTGAAGATCCCGCCCAACTTCTCCATGCGCTCGAGCGCGATGCCGCAGCCCCGTACCACGCAGGTGAGCGGATCGTCCGCGATGAACACGGGAAGCCCGGTTTCTTCCATCAGCAGCCGATCGATGTCGCGCAGCAGCGCGCCGCCGCCGGTGAGCATGATGCCCCGTTCGGTGATGTCGGCGCCGAGCTCGGGCGGAGTCTGCTCGAGCGCGATCTTCACCGACGATACGATCTGGTTGAGCGGTTCGGTCAGCGCCTCGAGAATCTCGTTGCTCGAGATCGTGAAGCCCCGCGGGATTCCCTCGGAGAGGTTGCGTCCCTTCACTTCCATCTCGCGCACCTCGGCGCCCGGGAAGGCGGAACCGATCTTCTTCTTGATCGCCTCGGCGGTTTGTTCGCCGATCAGCATTCCGTAGTTGCGCCGCACGTAGTTGACGATGGCCTCGTCGAACTTGTCGCCGCCCACGCGAATCGAGCCCTTGTAGACCATCCCGCCCAGCGAGATCACGCCCACCTCGGTGGTGCCGCCGCCGACGTCGACAACCATCGATCCGGAAGGCTCCGAAACCGGCAGTCCGGCGCCGATCGCCGCGGCCATCGGCTCCTCGATCAGGAACACCTGGGACGCGCCGGCGCCGATCGCGGATTCCCGGATGGCCCGGCGCTCGACCTGCGTCGAGCCGCAGGGCACGCAGATGATGATGCGCGGACTCGGCGAGAGCAGTCGCGACTCGTGCACCATGCGGATGAACTGCTTGAGCATCTGCTCGGTGACCGTGAAGTCGGCGATCACGCCGTCCTTCATCGGGCGAATTGCCTCAATGTGGCCGGGCACCTTGCCGAGCATGTTCTTCGCCTCGGTGCCCACGGCGCAGATGGTCTTCTTGCCGCTCGGCCCGCCCTCTGTGCGGATCGCCACAACGGAGGGCTCGTCCAGGACGATCCCCTTGTTGCGAACGTAGATCAGCGTGTTGGCGGTACCGAGGTCGATCGCCAGGTCGTTCGAAAAATATTTGCGCAGGAAACCAAGCATGCGTATTCCGTTGAATCGGGCGGGAAAAGCCCCTGAAATCAGAGGGCAATGATACCTTATAATCCCCGGTCCACCTGAGAGAAGCAGGGCTTTCGGCGCGACCCCGATCGGCTTGCGTCGCGGCCCGCGAACCCGCCCATGTCCCTGACCCTATCCGAGGTCGAGCGCATCGCGCACCTCGCGCGGCTCGAACTCGACGCCGACGAGGCGCGTCACATGCACGCGCAGATCAACGACATCTTCGGTCTGATCGAGCAGCTCCAGTCGGTCGACACCGCCGGAGTCGCGCCGATGACGCACCCGCAGGAGGTGACGCTGCGTCTGCGCGCCGACGCGCCCGAGGAGCCGGATCGCCGGTCGGACTACCAGCAGGTGGCTCCGGCGGTCGAGCGCGGCCTCTACCTCGTGCCGAAAGTGATCGAATGAAGCTCCACGAACTCACCCTGGCCGAGCTGCGCGGCGGGCTGGATGCCGGGCGCTTCGGCGCCGAGGAACTGGCCCGGCACTACCTGGAGCGCATCGGCGCCGACCGGCTCAACGCCTTCATCGACGTCCAGCCGCAGCGCACGCTCGAGCAGGCGCGCGCCGCAGACACCCGGATCGCTGCCGGCGAGCGCGCCCCGCTGCTGGGCATTCCGGTGGCGCACAAGGATATTTTCGTCACCCGCGGCTGGCGCTCGACCGCCGGCTCGCGGATGCTGGCCGACTACGTCAGTCCCTATGACGCCACGGTGGTGGCGCGCCTGCAGGTCGCCGGCGCGGTGTGCCTCGGGAAGACCAACTGCGACGAGTTCGCGATGGGCTCGTCGACCGAGAACCCGCATTTCGGACCGGTGCGCAACCCCTGGGACGAGGCCGCGATTCCGGGTGGCTCGTCGGGCGGGTCGGCCGCGGCGGTGGCGGCCGGACTCGCGCCGATCGCCACGGGCACGGACACGGGCGGCTCGGTGCGCCAGCCCGCGGCGATGTGCGGCGTCACCGGAATCAAGCCCACCTACGGCCGTGTTTCGCGTTACGGGATGATCGCCTACGCATCGAGCCTGGACCAGGGCGGCGCCTTCGCGCGCTCGGCGCATGACTGCGCGCGCCTGCTCACCGCGATGGCCGGCTTCGATCCGCAGGACTCCACCAGCCTGCAGCGCGACCCCGAGGACTTCGCGGCCAAGCTCGCCGCGCCGACGTCGGGCTCACAGCCGCTGCGCGGGCTGCGCGTGGGCATTCCCGCCGAGTTCTTCGGACCCGGGCTCGCCAGCGACGTGCGCGCCCCGATCGAGGCCGCGCTCGCCGCGCTCGAGTCGCTCGGCGCGCACCGGGTTGCGGTGTCGCTCCCCAAGACGGAACTGGCGATTCCCGCCTACTACGTGATCGCGCCGGCCGAGGCGTCGAGCAACCTGTCGCGATTCGACGGGGTGCGCTACGGGCATCGGGCCGGGGCGTACGCCGACCTGCTCGACATGTACAAGCGCACGCGCGCCGAAGGCTTCGGCGCCGAGGTCAAGCGCCGGATCCTGATCGGCACCTACGTGCTCTCGCATGGCTACTACGACGCGTACTACCTGCAGGCGCAGAAACTGCGCCGGCTCATCGCCGAAGACTTCCGCGCCGCCTTCGCGTCGGTCGACATCATTGCCGGCCCGGTCTCACCGACCGTCGCGTGGAATATCGGGGAACGCACCGACGACCCGGTGCAGAACTACCTCGCCGATATCTTCACGCTGCCCGCCTCGCTCACGGGGTTGCCCGGCCTCTCGATGCCGGTGGGCTTCGGCGCCGGCGGGCGGCCCGTGGGATTGCAGCTGATCGGGAACTACTTCGACGAGGCGCGGCTGCTCATGGTCGCGCACCGCTTCCAGCAGGCGAGTGACTGGCACCTGCGCCGCCCCGGAGGCTGAACCGTGCACATACGACTTCTGCTCGCCGCGGCCATCGTCGCGCTGCTCGCCGGGTGTGCCGCCCCGCGCCATTCGCAGCCAGACGGGACACGCCTGAGCTACCCGGGTCCCTTTTCGCCGTCCGCTCCGCAGCCTGGCGCGCAGCGCCCGGCGCCGATCGCGGACCTGGCGATCAACCTGCAGGGACAATGCGCGCAGGTCGAGGCCGACGGGTTCCGCGAGCGGGCCACACTGCGGCTGCGCGACAGCCGGGTCGAAACGCTGTCGTGGGAACTGCAGGTCGGCCGGCGCGGGTCGTGCCGATTCGAGCAGGCCGATTTTGAACAGACGCGCAGCCGGCCGCACATCGAACTGCTCGCGCGCGACGGCAGCGGCTGCAAGCTGATGATCTGGCGCGACAATCGCCGGATTACCCTGGCGCATGCGGAGTGCGCGGCGCGCTGCTCGCCGGGGATTTACGAGAACGCCTGGCCGGTGATGTTCGATCCGGTCTCCGGCGGCTGCGCGCGTCCGTAGCGCAGCGGCACATCGCACCGGAAGCACCGTTCAGAGAGGTTCGAAGATGCAGTGGGAAGTCGTGATCGGCCTGGAGACGCACGCGCAGCTGGCGACCCGGTCAAAGATCTTCTCCGGCGCGGCGACGCGCTTCGGGGCGGAACCCAACACGCAGGCGTGTCCACTTGACCTGGCCCTGCCGGGGACGCTGCCGGTGATGAACCGCGCCGCCGCCGAGTGCGCGATCCGCTTCGGGCTGGCGGTGGGGGCCGAGATTGCGCCGCGCTCGGTGTTCGCGCGCAAGAACTACTTCTACCCGGACCTGCCCAAGGGCTACCAGATCAGCCAGTACGAGCTGCCGGTGGTGGTCGGGGGCTCGCTCGACGTCGTCTGGGAGGAGGGCGGCGAGACGCGCCACAAGACGGTGCAGCTGACCCGCGCGCACCTCGAGGAGGACGCAGGGAAGTCGCTGCACGAGGATTTCCACGGCATGACCGGGATCGACCTGAACCGTGCCGGCACGCCGCTGCTGGAGATCGTCACCGAGCCCGACATGCGCTCGGCGCGCGAAGCCGTGGCCTATGCGCGCACGCTGCATGCGCTCGTCGTCTGGCTGGGAATCTGCGACGGCAACATGCAGGAGGGGTCGTTTCGTTGCGACGCGAATGTCTCGGTGCGCCCGCTCGGCCAGACCGAACTGGGGACGCGCTCGGAGATCAAGAACCTGAACTCGTTTCGCTTCCTGGAGCGCGCGATCGACTTCGAGGTGCGCCGCCAGATCGAACGGATCGAGGACGGCGGCCGCGTGGTGCAGGAAACGCGCCTCTATGACCCCGATCGTGACGAAACGCGTTCGATGCGCAGCAAGGAAGACGCGCACGACTACCGCTATTTCCCCGATCCCGACCTGCCGACGCTGGTGATCGAGCCCGCGTGGATCGCGGCGGTGGCCGCATCCTTGCCCGAGCTGCCGGTGGCGATGCGTGCGCGGCTGATGCGCGATCACGGACTCGGGGAATACGATGCCGCCGTCCTCACCGGATCGCGCGACGTCGCGCAATACTTCGACGCGGTGCTCGCCGCGCTCGGCGCGGCGGGGCCGGCAAGCGCCAAGCTCGCGGCCAACTGGGTGTCGAGCGACCTCGCGGCAGCGGTGAACCGCGATGGCATCGGTTTCGCGGACTGCCCGGTGAAGCCGGAGCAGCTCGCCGCGCTCGTCGCCCGGATCGCCGACGGAACGATTTCGGGAAAGATCGGCAAGGAGATCTTCGCGACGGTCTATGCGGCGAAGGACACGGCCGCCGACGCCGGGGTCATCGACCGGATCATCGACGAGCAGGGGCTGCGCCAGATCAGCGACCCTTCCGAGCTCGAGCGCATCGTCGACGAAGTGCTCGCCGCGAACCCGAAGTCGGTCGAGGAGTTCCGCGCCGGCAAGGACAAGGCGTTCAACGCGCTCATCGGTCAGGCGATGAAGGCCACCCGCGGCAAGGCGAATCCGCAGCAGGTCAGCGATCTGCTGCGGCGCAAGCTGGCGCTCTGAGGGCTCAGGTCGTAGCCGCCACCCCGTAGCGCTCGCGATACGCGGCGACCTTGTCGCGCCAGGGTGCGAGCCCGGCCGCATCGCCGCCGTCCGATCCGAGAAAGGCGAGCACGTCTGCGAGGCTCGCGATCGCGAACACCGGAATGCCGTAGAGCGCGTTCACTTCCTGCACCGCCGAGCGTTCCGTGGGCGCTTGCGCCGTGCCGCCGCGCTCCTGGCGATCGAGCGCGATCAGCACGGCCGCGGGCGTGGCGCCCGCGGCGCGGATCAGTTCGACCGATTCGCGCACCGAGGTGCCCGCCGAGATCACGTCGTCGACGATCACGACGCGCCCGGCAAGCGGCGCGCCCACCAGCGTGCCGCCCTCGCCGTGGTCCTTCGCTTCCTTGCGGTTGTAGGCGAAACCGACGTTGCGGCCGGCCTGCGCGAGCGCGACCGCGGTGGCCGACGCGAGCGTGATGCCCTTGTAGGCGGGGCCGAACAGCAGGTCGTAGCGCAGCCCGGCGCCGCGCTCCGCCTCGCTCAGGGTGTCCGCATAGAAGCGGGCAATGCGCCCGAGCATCGCGCCGTCGTGAAACAGCCCGGCGTTGAAGAAGTAGGGCGACATCCGCCCCGCCTTGGTGCGGAACTCGCCGAAGCGCAGGATGCCCGCCTCGATGGCGAAGCGGATGAACTGCGCGCGTGCGTCGCTCGACATGGGCTCCCTTTTCCGTGGGTCGGCGTGAAAGCCAGATCATACGTCGATCGCCTCGGGCGCTGCGATCCACGGCACGCTCGTCGGGGATTTCACCCGCATGGGGTAGCATGAGCTTGCCATCGGTCGGCCCTCGCGCGCCATCGGGCCCGCCGAGTGAGGAGTTTTGCGCGCCCTCATGGCACGCTCTGTTTCGCCTGCGCTTTGCTTTGGGTTTCGAGCCGCGCCGGCCCAGGGGACCGCAGCCGCCAGCGAGGCAGCCTTGGGAGGTGGATCTCGCAAGGGGGCTTCGGGACTGTGTGGAGAGTTCGTCCAGAACGTGGAGATTCGAATCATTTGACGTCGATCGACGTCCGCCGGACGCATCCCGTCGGGGACGACGGGGAGCACATTGCGGACGGTGTTCCGAGCGACGTGCTCGCGCGCTTCGGTCCGCAGTGCATGGGCCGGCTTGTCGACCTGGGCTCGGATTGGTTCTGGGAGACCGACGCGGAGCACCGGTTCTCGTGGTTTTCGGTGCCGGCGAGCTTGCGTGCCGTGCAGAACCCGGGCCGGAACATGGGATCGCAGCGCTGGAACCTGCCGGGTGCGGATCATCCGGCGAACTCGTGGGCCGATCATCTGGCCGCGAGCGACGCGCACGAGACGTATCACGACTTCGAATACATCACGGGCAGCGAGACGCTTGGCTGGGCGTGGCGATCCGTCAGTGGCGTCCCCTTCTTCGATGAGGCCGGCAAATTCCTCGGCTATCGCGGCACGGCGCGCGACATCACCGAACGAAAGGCAACAAAGGCGCGGGCGCGGCGCGTCGCGCAAATGTACGCCGCGCTCGAGGGGATCAATCAGGCTGTGGTCAACGTCGCCGACGAGCTTGGCCTCGCGATCGCGGCGTGTGACGCTCTGTACGAGCTCGGCGGCTTCGAAATGGTCAACATCCGCCGCATGGATGCGTCGGCATCGGTGTTGGCCCCGATCGCGGCGCGCGGGATCGCCGTGGGGGATCTGGCGAACTTCCATCTCCCGCTGGACGACGACGCGGCGCAAGTGGCGCGGCGCGCGCGCGCGTGGGGACCCGGCGAGCGCGCATTTCAGGAGGGACGCACTTGTTACGTCCCCGACTATCACGTGGATCCCGATCTCGCGGCAAGCCATGAGCGGGCGCGCGAACAGGGCGTGGCTTCGATCGTCGGCGTGCCGCTGCGCTGCGGCGCGCGCGTGTGGGGCGTGCTGTCCATCGCATCCGGCGTTGCGCACTGCTTCGATGACGAGTTGCTCCGACTCATCGAGCAGGTGGGCTCCTCTCTGTCCTACGCGCTCGATTCGCTGCGCGCCTCCGCGGAGCGTGGGGACGCGCGGGCGCGGCTGGCCGCCAACGAGGCCCGCTACCGGCACCTGACGCGACTCTCCACGGACTGGGTGTGGGAGACCGATGACCAGCACCGGCTGGTCTACATGACGCAGCCGCAGGGAAACGAGGTGGCGCCCGTGGCCGAACTCGGACGAGCGCGCTGGGAGATGCCGCGTGTGCAGGGGGTTGCCAACGACTGGGACGCGCACCGGCACGCTCTGGCGGCGCACGAGCCGTTTCGCGACTTCCACTATGCGGGGCGCGACGACGCGGGCGTCATTCGCTGGTTCAGTCTCAACGGCGACCCGGTCTTCGACGCAAGCGGGGAATTCGCCGGATACCTTGGCACGAGCGCTGACATCACGGCCCGTCGCAACGCCGAGGAACGAGCGGCGCGGCTGACCCGGCTCTACGCTGCGCTGGGAACGATCCACGAAGCCGTGTCCGGCAACGCCGGCGCGGCAGAACTCCACGCGGCGACCTGTGAAGCGCTGCACGACATCGGCGGCTTCACGGTGTCTGTTGTGCGCATGGTCGATGCGGCCGGCGAGGTCCTCGCGCCGGTTGCGTCCAGCGGGATGGACATCAAGCGCTTGAGCACCTATCGCTTTCCGGGGGGCGGCACAGAGGCGGCGCAGCAGGAACCCGGGACGAGCTGGTCCGACCCGCACCCGATCGCGTTCCGGGAGGGACGCACCTGCTACGTTCCGGACTATCTCGTGGACGCAGAGCTGCGCGCGAGCTGGGGCCGGGCGATCGAGCAGGGTGTTGCGGCGGTGCTTGCCGTTCCGCTGCGGTGCGGGGGGAAGACCTGCGGCGTGCTTTCCGTTGCCGCCCGGGAAGCACATTATTTTGACGATGAACTCCGCGAACTCGTCGAACGCGCAGCCGCCGCCCTCTCCTACGCGCTGGATGGCTGGGCGACCGAAGCGCAGCGCCGTGCGGCACAGCACCAACTCGCCGCGAGCGAGGAACGCTTCCGGCGCCTGAACGAACTCTCGGTGGACTGGATCTGGGAGCGCGATGCGGAGCTGCGGCTCACCTACCTGTCGCCCTCGTATTTCGAGCTGACCGGGATGAGACCCGAGGATGTGCTGGGAACCGGCATTGCCGAGTTACACGAGGTGACCGACGATGAAGAAACGCGGCGCACCTATTTCGCGGCGGTGATCGCGCATCGTCCGTTCCGGGACTATGAATACGCGCGGCGCGATCCGGACGGCGTGCTGCGCTGGCGCAGCATTTCGGGTGATCCGATCCTTGATGACGCTGGCGGGTTCAAGGGGTACCAGGGAACGGGTCGCAACGTCACCGAGCGCAGAATCCACGAGGAAGCGCTGCGCCGCCAGGCGAACTTCGACGCGCTGACGGGGCTGCCCAATCGCACCTTGCTGCGCGATCGCATCCAGCACGCCATCGGACACGCGGCGCGTTCCGGCCGGACGGTGGCGGTGATGCTGCTGGATCTGGACGAGTTCAAGCAGATCAACGACTGCCTCGGACACGAAGCCGGGGACGCGGTGCTGCGTCGTATCGCCGGGTCGCTGCAGCGCTGCGTGCGCCCCGAGGACACGGTCGGCAGAATGGCCGGTGACGAGTTCGTCGTCGTCCTCGAAGAACTGGAGGCCGAGGCGCAGATCCAGGAGATCGCGACCCGGCTGCTGGCCGATCTCGCGACGCCGCGTGATGTCGAGGGGCGAATCGTCAGCGTCAGCGCGAGCATCGGCGTCGCGATCTTCCCGCGCGACGGCGACGATGCGGCAATCCTGTTGCGCAACGCGGATGCGGCGATGTATCAGGCCAAGGCCGGCGGTGGCGGCGCGGTCCATTTCTACACGGAAGCGCTCAATGCGCGCGCCGCCCGCTATGTGTCGGTGCGCGCCGATTTGCACCGCGCGTTGGAGCGCGGTGATTTTGCACTGCACTATCAGCCGATCGTAGGCTGCGGCGATGGCCGGGTCGTCGGCGCGGAAGCGCTGCTGCGCTGGCGCCGCGCCGACGAGACCTTGGCGCTGCCCGAGGAATTCATCGACGTGGCCGAGGACACCGGTCTGATCGTGCGGATCGGCGCGTGGGTGTTGCGCTCCGCCTGTGCGCAGGCGAAGGCGTGGCAGGAGGCGGGACACGCGCGGCTGCCGGTCTCAGTGAACGTGTCGGCACGCCAGTTCCGTCACGGCGATCTGGTGGCCCTGGTGCAAGACGCGCTCAGCGAATCGGGCCTCGCCGCGGATCTGCTCACCCTGGAGCTGACCGAATCGACGATGATGAGCGACCTGGACGCAGCCACCGCGACACTCGCCAAAATCAAGGAACTCGGCGTTTCCGTATCGATCGATGACTTTGGCACCGGACATTCGTCGCTCGCGTATCTGAAGCGTTTCGCGGTGAGCGAACTCAAGATCGATCGCAGCTTCGTGCGCGACGCGCCGACCAATCCGGACGACGCGACGATCGTGCGCGCGGTCATCGACCTTGCGCACGCACTGGGGCTGCGCGTGGTCGCCGAGGGTGTCGAGACCGACGAGCAGGCCGTGTTGCTGCGGCAATTCGGCTGCGACCGGATGCAGGGGTTCCGGCTCGGCCGCCCGATGCCGGCGGCAGCGTTCGTGAAACTGCTCGGCGCCGCGCGGGTCGAGGCCTGCGCCGAGACCCGTGCCTTCACTTTAATGTAAGATTCGCCCCATTTTTGTGAGGTCGGGATGCAGCAAGACCCGAGTAACCGTTTTCCCTCGTCGCGCGCAAGTCTTGGGGTTCTGGCACTTGCACTGTGGCTCGGAGTCTCGGGTGCCGCGTTCGGCGAGGAGTTGCGCATCGGTGGTACCGGGGCGGCACTGGGCACCATGCGGCTGCTCGCCGAAGCATTCACCGCGCGCAATCCGGAGATTCACGTCACGACGGTGCCAAACCTTGGCAGCGGCGGGAGCATCAAAGCGATGCTCGCCGGCGCGATTGGATTGGCGGTGACATCGCGCCCGATGACGGAAACCGAGCGCAAGGCGGGCGCCGTCGAGACGGAATATGCGCGCACGCCCTTCGTCTTCGCGGTTGCCACCAAGTCGAGGCTCACCGCCGTCACGACCCGGGAACTGGCCGACATCTATGCCGGAACGATGGTGAAATGGGCTGATGGCAGCACGGTGCGCATCGTGTTGCGACCGAGGAGCGACACTGATACGGACATCGTCAAGAGCCTCTCCCCGGAACTCAGCGCTGCGGTCGAGATGGCGACGAAGCGGCCCGGAGTGCGGGTCGCGGTCAACGATCAGGATGCTGCCGACGACCTGGAGAGAATTCCCGGCGCCATCGGACCGAGTTCGCTCGCGCTGATCCTCTCCGAGAAGCGTGCGCTGCGGGCGCTGACACTCGACGGCAGGGAGCCGACAACCGCGGCATCGGCCACCGGATCCTATCCGGTTCACAAGCACCTGTTCTTCGTGACCGGCGCGACGCGCTCGACCGAGGTCGAGCAGTTCATCGCATTCGTACAATCCCCTGCCGGACGGGAGATCCTCGTCCGCAACGGCCAATGGGTTCCATGAAATACGCGGCCCGGGCCATCGCAGGGGAGGAGCGCGCTGCCCGAATCCTGACGCGCCTCGCCCTCGTGTTGGCTTTGATCGTGGCGGCCGCCCTGCCCGGCGGGTATTTCAGCCTGAAATACGCGAGCCATGTTGAACAGGTCGAATTCAAGGCGGCGGCCAAGGCGGACGCGCTCACGTCTCTGGTCGCCGCCAACCCGGGTATGTGGCGTTACCAGGTGCAGCGCATCGAAGAACTGCTGCAGCACCACCTGACACCGCTGGACGATGACCGCGCCACGGTCCGCGACGCGGCAGGCGCCGTGTTGCTGGTGATGGGCTCAGTTCCGGCGACGCCGATTCTGTCTCGCTCGGCTCCGATACACGATTCCGGACGGGTCCTGGGCGCCGTCGAAATTGCGCATTCGGCTCGCGACCTGGCGGTCGGCACGTTGCTCGCGGGCGCGCTGGGTGTGCTGCTTGGCGGCCTGGTGTTCGGGACGCTGATGGTGCTGCCGTTGCGCGCGTTGCGCCGCGTCAGCGCGGAGCTGGCGCGCGAGCGCAACGAGCTCGCGGCCAACGAGGAGCGGTTCCGGCGCCTGAACGAACTCAACGTCGACTGGATCTGGGAGCGCGACGCCGACCGGCGGCTCACCTATGTGTCGCCCTCGTACTTCGAGCTGACCGGCGGCAAGCTGGAGGACGTGCTGGGGAAGTCCCCGGATGAGTTCAGCTTCGGCGCCAACGGCGACGCGCATCCCGACAACTACGACGCGCTGCTGCGCGCGAACCAGGCCTTTCGGGATTTCGAGTATGCGCGCCTGGACCCGGACGGGCAGACGCGCTGGCGCAGCATCTCGGGCGAGCCGCAGTACGACGGTGACGGTCGCCTGACGGGCTACCGGGGTACCGGCAAGAACGTTACCGAGCGCAGGAGCCGCGAAGAAGACCTGTTACGCCAGGCCAGCTTCGACGCACTCACGGGTTTGCCCAACCGCAACCTGTTGCGCGACCGGCTGGGTCACGCGATCGAGCGTTCGGGTCGTTCGGGCCATCCCGTCGCGCTGATGATGCTCGATCTGGACGATTTCAAGATCATCAACGACACGCTTGGCCATGAGTTCGGCGACGAAGTGCTGTGCCTCTTCGCCGAGCGACTGCTCGCCTGCGTACGTCCCGAGGACACGGTCGCTCGGCTCGCGGGCGATGAGTTCGTTGTGCTGGTCGCCGAACTTGGCGGCGAAGACCAGGCACAGGAGTTGGCGAGTCGAATCGTCGAGTCGGTCGGTGGAGCGGTCGAGATCCGGGGCCGCGAACTGCTGCTGTCGGCGAGCGTCGGCGTCACGATCCATCCACGCGACGGCGCCGACGCCGCCATCCTGTTGCGCAACGCCGACGCGGCGATGTATCAGGCGAAGAAGCGGGGCGGCAACGCGATCCACTTCTTCACGCCCGAGCTCAACGAGCGCGCGGCACGCTACGTTGCGGTGCGAACCGAAATGCACCACGCGCTCGAACGCGCGGAATTCGACTTGTACTTCCAGCCGATCGTGAGTTGCGGTGACGGCCGCATCGTCGGGGCGGAAGCGCTGATCCGCTGGCGCCGCGCCGACGGGGCGTTCGTGTTGCCCGCGGATTTTATCGACGTGGCCGAAGACACCGGGCTGATCGTCCCGATCGGTGCCTGGGTGCTGCGCACGGCGTGCACCCAGGCCAAAGCCTGGCAGGCGGCCGGCTACGACACGTTCCCGATCTCGGTGAACCTGTCGGCGCGCCAGTTCCGCCACGGCGATCTGGTTGAACTGGTTTGTGAGACCCTTGCCGAGTCGGGTCTCGCGCCGGAGTGGCTCACGCTCGAGATCACCGAGTCGACGATGATGTCCGACCTGCTGGTGAGCATCGCGACGCTCAAGCGGATCGAGGCCATCGGCGTGGAGATCGCGATTGACGATTTTGGCACCGGTTACTCTTCACTCGCGTATCTCAAGCAATTCCCGGTGCGCGAACTCAAGATCGACCGCAGTTTCGTGCGCGATGCGGTGACCAGCCCGGACGACGCGACGATCGTGCGCGCGGTCATCGACCTGGCGCACGCGCTCGATGTGCGGGTGGTCGCCGAGGGGGTCGAGAGCGACGAACATGTCGCGCTGTTGCGCGAGTTTGGCTGCGACTGGATGCAGGGCTTCCGGCTCGGTCGTCCGATGCCCGCGTCCGAATTCGAGACGCTGCTGGCCGCTGGTCCGTTGCTGTGGGTCGGCGAGAACGGCGGCCGCGCGAAAGCCACCGATGATGAGGAGCAGATCTCCTTTTGCCTGATCTGAACGGGTCCGCCTTGCGCGTCATCACCGCCAACCTCAACGGGATCCGCTCGGCGGCGCGCAAGGGCTTCTTCGAATGGCTCGGCCAGCAGCAGCCCGACTTCGTGTGCGTGCAGGAAGTTCGCGCACAACTGGAGGCCCTGGAACCCGGCTGGCGTGAGGTCGACGGCTGCTGCGGCCACTTCCACTGCGCCGAGCGTCGCGGCTACAGCGGCGTCGGAATCTACGCGCGCGCTCGGCCCGAGCGTGTCATCGCCGGGCTCGGTGTCCCGGAGATCGACGCGGAGGGTCGCTACCTCGAACTGGTTTACCCAAAATTCTCGGTGATCTCGCTCTACCTGCCCTCGGGTTCGAGCGGGCCGCAGCGCCAGGCCGCGAAGTACGCGTTCATGGAGCACTTCCGCGGGCACCTGCGCGTGCTGCGCGCGGCGGGACGCGAGGTGATTGTCTGCGGCGACTGGAACATCGCGCACCGCGAGATCGACCTGAAGAACTGGAAGAGCAACCAGAAGAACTCGGGCTTTCTGCCCGAGGAGCGAGCCTGGATATCCCGCGTGCTCGACGAGCAGGGCTGGGTCGATGTGTATCGCCGACTGCACCCGGAGTCGACCGGCGAGTCCTATACCTGGTGGAGCAACCGCGGGCAGGCGTACGCCAAGAACGTGGGGTGGCGGCTCGACTATCAGCTCGCCACGCCGGGCATTGCGGCGAGCGCCCTGTCAGCGGCGGTCTACAAGGACCAACGCTTCAGCGACCATGCCCCGCTGACGATCGACTACGACTTCAAGCTCTGATCGCTCGCCGAACAGCCGCCCACCGCGAGCGGCCTGTCAAGAGGAGAGGACACCGTGCTGCTCAACACTCCCGTCTGTGAATTCGGCTGGAAGGCGCCGGACTTCACGCTGCAAGACCCGGATGGCAAGCCCTTCACCCTGTCGCAGAACCTGGGCGACAAGGGCTTGCTCATTGCGTTCATCTGCAACCACTGCCCCTATGTCCAGGCCGTGGCGACCCGCTTGGCAGCCGACACCCGAACATTGATCGACGAAGGCATTCAGGTGGCTGCGGTGATGTCCAACGACTACCACCATGTGCCCGCCGACTCACCGGCCAACATGAAGCGCTTCGCCGCGCAGCACGGCTTTGCGTTTCCGTATCTGGTGGACGAGGACCATGCCGTGGGCCGCGCCTATGACGCGGTTTGCACGCCCGAGTTTTTCGGCTTCAACAGGGACGGCGAGTTGCAGTACCGCGGGCGCCTGGATGACGCCGTCATGGGCAGCGCTGCGCAGCGAGAGCCCGAGCTGCTCAATGCCATGCGCCAGATCGCGCTGACGGGCAAGGGGCCCGAACGGCAGGTGGCGAGCATGGGTTGCTCGATCAAGTGGCGCTGAGCGTCAGCGCAGGACAAGCCCGCATGCGTTCAATTGGCGGCGCCTCGTCATCAGGAACGACCCCTGTCGATTGGAAGCGAAGGCGCATTCAGCGCAAGGATGGCGGCGTGGCAGGCGGCTTCGAGTTGCTGGCGGTCACGCGATTCTGTCAAGGCCTGGGTCATGCGCCCGATCATCTCGGCCTGGCTGAGCAGCGCCCGGCGTTGTTCCTCACCTTGCGCCAGCTGGGCCAGTTCGGCAATCGCGCCGGCCAACTTCAGGCCCACCTGCAGGCTGCCGCCGCTGTAGTTGCGAATCGGATCGAACGCGGTGTCCAGGAGTGACTTGAAGGTATCCGGGCGCGAGACAAGCAGCCGCGTGCGACCCGATTCATCGGCTATGTGACCCGATTGCAGCTGCCGGCCGGCCAGGTTGCCCAGCGCCGAGGTCAGGCGGTCGATGCAGGCCTCGGCGGTGCTGGGGTCGTTGATGCCTGGAGACAGCGCGCGCTGGGCAATCTCGACGAGCTGGTTGATGAGGTTTTGCAGGTCCTGCACCGTTGTTCGCACCCCGCCGAAACCGAAGGCCTCGCACACGCATTTGCCGCGCTCGTCGTCGAGCTTCGTCGCCGGCCAGATCGTGGCGAGGACCGTGCCTGCAATGACATGGTCGCCGGGGCGACGCGCCAGGCCCACGACCAGGTCGGCCTCGGTGGCCAGCTTGACCAACGCGTCCATGTCGATGTGCTGCACGTAACCCGACTTCGGCGAGCGCACGATCGCGCCGCCGGCGTCGTTCGCCCACGGCGACGCGTTCAGGTGGTCGTCCTTGCGGGACGCTGAAGGCGGCAGGGGAAACAGCTTCTCGATGGCGCTGTCGAGGTCCGACCCGACCACGGCGATCACCTCGGGGGCCTGGATCGACTTGGCCACGTGGTGAATGAAGTAGATCAGCATCGCCAGACTGCCCAGCGCCAGCACGAGCGCGGCAGTCACCGAGGCACTGGGAACGAACGCCGCGGCGTCGCCGCCATGCACCACACCCAGCACGACGATGCAGAACGCAAAGGTCGCGATGAACATGCCCAGCGACAGTTGGGTGCCGCGGTCGCGCATGAAGGTGCGCAACAGCCGCGGACCCAGCTGGCCGGCGGCGAGCGACAGCGCGACGATCGTGATCGAGAACACGGTGGCCGCGATCGAGATCATCGAGCCGGCGATCGTGGCCAGCAGCGTCCGGGCGCCCTCGGCGCCGAGGCCGAACAGCCAGGCCACCCCCAACGCGTCCGATGCCTTCGACAATAGGTGCTGGCGCTTGATCCACGCCGACTGGTCCAGCAGGATCATGGCCTGGGCCAGGACGATGCCGACGGTGGTCATCAGGAAAGGCCAGAACCAGAGGCTCGAACGAATCGAGTCGGTGAAGGCGCGCAGTCGATTGGGCATGGCTGAGTGTGGGCCACTCTTGTGGCACCACCTTCCGGGGTTGTTGAAAACCCTGTGTATCTTAGCGCTAGTGGCGCGGTCTTCCATATCGGTGACGCCAACAATCGGTGACGCCACCCGCCGCGTCTCAGCGCGCCAACAACACTGTCGTCGTGTCCCGGCGCTTGATGGTGAGGAGCACGCCTTGGGTCTGCAGCGATTGCGCGAGTCGCGCCGTCGGCATGTCGAAATCCTGATCCGTCATCGCCAGCGTCACCAAGCCGGCCGGATGCTCCAGGCGTTCGCGGGTCACCATCCCGATCCACAGCGCCACCGGTGGATCGTTTGCCGTCCCGACCTGATGGGATGTCGGCCAAAGGCGAATCACCAGGCGAAGCGACGGGTCCAGTACCCGCTCGAAACTCATCGTCGGCGACTCGCCCTGGTGAAACTTCGCCAGCACGGGCAGCTCTCCGGCGGCGGTGGACGGCAGGAGCCACAAGAGCGTCGTGCGCAGCGTCCACGGCGGCGGCCTGTGCCACCCGGCTGCCTCGAGCACTGGCACGATCTGACCCTGCGTGCCGGCCCACTGCACCGACAGCGGCTCCTCATGATCCCCATCGACCTCGGTTCGACGCGCGCTCAGGCCCTGCCATCCGTCTCCCCGCCAATCGATCAGGAACTCCGCGGCGGCTTGGCGCGGCGCGTACCGGGCGGCGTCGGCCGCATGTTGTGTCACCACCACTACCGTGCCCGCCAGGATCAGCACTCCCGCCGCGGTGAACGACAAGACGCGGGCAGGCAGGCGCTCGGTAGGCACATGCTGCAGGTAGGCGATGCTGAGCAGCGCCACCCAGGCCGTGCCGAGACTCAGACTGGCCAGCACGTCCGACAACCAGTGCGCCCCGAGGTAGAGCCGAGAGAACGCGATCAGCCCGACCAGCCCTGCCGCCACCAGCGTGATGGCCCATCTGAGCCTGGGCCGCTGTCCGTGCGCCAGCAGGAAAGCCAGGAAACCGTAGAGCACGATGCTCGACGCGGCGTGGCCGCTCGGAAAGGAGAACCGGTCGGCGCCGTCGTACATGGCGATCGGTCGTGCGCGTTCCAACGTCATCTTCAGCATCCAGACCAGCGCCTGTGCGAAACCGACGGCCGTCAGCCAGTACGCCAGCGTGCGCCAGCAGCGTTTCCAGGCGAGCACCACCGATAGCGCGGCGATCACGGCGACCGCGACCCTGCCACTGCCGAGTTCGGTGGCGGCGATCATCACTGCGTCGACCGGGCCAGTGCGCAGTTTCTGCAGGGCCGTGAACACGACGTGATCGAACTGCACGAGCGGATCGCTCGACACCACGTCTTCGAGGATGCCAACGAACATCCAGGCCCCGCCCAGCAACATCACAGCTGCGATGAGGAGCCCGAGCGACTCCGGCCGCGCGGGGTCCAGCAGCGACAGGATGACGCGGGGCAACACGCCGGCTCTGGGACGCGCCCACGCCACCAACCGATCGCGCTGCCGGCTGACGAGCGCCCCGGCGCCCCGATGGGTCAGCCGCAGCAACGCGATGCACAGCCAGACGACGGCCACCACCCCTGCCAGGAGGATGAGCAGGCGGGAACTCACCGCACCGGCAAGCTGCAGGGACGCACCAAAGAGCGCGCCGGGCAGCAGGTGCGCTGCCGACCAGGCGATGGCGGACAGCACATTCACCGCCGTGAACCGGAGCACCGGCATGTCGGACATACCCGCGACCACGGGGACGATGGCGCGCACAGGTCCCAGGAATCGGCCCAGGAACACGCTCTTGCCGCCGTGCTTCGCAAAGAACGCCTGTCCGCGCGCGAACCACTCGGGATGGGCGCTCACCGGCCACCAGGTGCTCAGCCTGTCGTGATAGCGGTGACCGAGCCAGTAGCTGAAGCCGTCGCCGAGGGTGGCGCCGATCACGGCCACCGCTGCCGCCCACCATGGATCGAGCGCCTGAAGGCCGATCAGGACGCCGGCTGCGAAGACCACCGAACTGCCCGGGACAACCGTGCCGATCACGGCGACGGACTCCAGCATGGCCGCGGCGAACACCACTGCGAGTGCAACGGCGGGGTGCTGCACGAGGAAGTCGATCAGGGCTTGCACTGGTGAAAGATGAGATGCGTGTCGGCGATCATGGTCGCCGACACGCATCCAGGTCCGTGCGCTGTCGCACAGACCGCCCCGGCATTGCGGACCAGAGTGGGTCCGGCCGGTTCCTCGCGTCCGGAGATCCGTCGCTCTGGCGTCTCGATGCAAACAGGGGGTTTTATGAAGTCCTTGATTACCATGGCTGTCGGCGCGGTGTCCGCGCTCGCCAGCGGCGTGTCTTCTGCGCAGAGTGGTTACATGATGAATGGTGGCGGCATGTGGGGCGGAGGCTGGATGGGTGGGTACGGCGGCTTCTGGGTGCCGGTTCTGCTGGTCGTCCTGATCGTTGTCGTCGTATGGGCCGTCCTGCAGAAACGCAAGTGATCCGGCGATCTGCGAGCCCTGTCGAGGTGCTGAACAGAGACAAGGGGACGCCGCCATGCAAAAGCCATTGACCGTTTCCTACTTCTCCGATGTGCTCTGCGTATGGGCCTACGTGGCGCAAATCAAGCTCGACGAGTTGCGGCGGCAATTCGGCGACCAGATCCGTGTCGAGTATCGCTTCCTCCACCTGTTCGGCGATGTCGCGGCGCGCATGGAGACCGGCTGGGGCGACAAGGGCGGTGCGGCGGGCTATTCACAGCATGTGCAACAGATGGCGGTGCGCTTCGATCACATCGACATTCATCCCGAGATCTGGACCAGAAATACTCCGCCCACGTCGGCGAGTTGCCACGTGTTTCTCAAAGCCATCCAGCTGCTCGAAAAGCAGGGAGAGATCTCGGCGGAGCCCGAAGAACGCTTCGGCGGCAAGAGCGTCTTTGAAGAGGCGGTGTGGCGTTGTCGTCTCGGTTTCTTCCGGGACCTGCAGGACATCGCCGATCGGAACATCCAGGAAGCGATGGCCTCGGACATGGCATTGCCCCTTGCGGGCATCCGCCGGCAGATCGACAGTGGCGCCGCGCATGCGGCGCTGTGCGCGGACTTCGATGCCAAGGACCGGCAGCTTGTCGAAGGCAGCCCCACATTCGTGCTCAGCGAAGGGCGGCAGAAGCTCTATGGCAATGTCGGCTACCGGATCATCGAGGCCAACATCAATGAGTTGCTGGCCGACTCCGGCGACCGGGCCAGCTGGTGTTGAGCGACAGCACGCGAACCGCAGGGACGGGATAAATGCAGCACGCCGGCGCACCCTAAGCTGACCAGCCTGAGCACCAGGGCGAGCACCAGGACGAGCACCAGGACCATCAGAACCACCACGCCCACATGGCGGCGGATTTCCGCAAGCGGTTCTGGATCCCGCTGGTCCTGACCCTGCCGATCCTCGCGCTTTCGCCGCTGCTGCAGTCGCTGGTGGGTTTGCGTGAAGCGGTCCGCTTTCCTGGCGACCTCTACGTCCTGTTCGGCTTTTCCTCGGCGGTCTTCTGGTACGGTGGGTGGCCTTTCCTCAAGGGCCTGTATACCGAGCTCCAGTCCCTCAAGCCCGGGATGATGACGCTGGTGGCCGTGGCCATCACCACCGCTTATCTGTACAGCGGCGCCGTGGTGTTTGGTCTGACCGGCAAGATGTTCTTCTGGGAGCTGGCCACTCTCGTCGACATCATGCTGCTGGGGCACTGGATTGAGATGAAGTCGGTGATGGGCGCCTCAAAGACCCTCGAGGAACTGGCCAAGCTCATGCCCTCGGACGCCCACAAGCTGATGCCCGACGGCGGCGTGACCGACGTGCCGTTGAGCAAACTGGCGGTCGATGACAAGGTTCTGGTCAAGCCGGGCGAGAAAGTCCCGGCCGACGGCACCGTCGTCGAGGGCGAGAGCTCGGTCAATGAGGCGATGCTCACCGGCGAGTCGACGCCGGTCGCCAAGACGAGCGGCGGCAAGGTCATCGGGGGTTCCGTCAACGGCGAAGGCGCGCTGACCATCGAAGTCAAGGGTACCGGCAAGGATTCGTTCCTTTCGCAGGTGATCGACCTGGTCAGGCAGGCCCAGGAAAGCAAGTCAAAGACGCAGAACCTCGCCGACGCCGCGGCGATGTGGCTCACCCTCATTGCGCTGGTGGTGGCCGTCTCCACAGCCTTGGCCGCGAGTCACGGCCTGCTCATCCGCAATCGGGTGGCGTTCGAAGGCGCGCGCAAGCTGCAGGCCGTCATCTTCGACAAGACCGGCACGCTCACCGAGGGTCGCTTTGGCGTCACCGACACCTTGCTGCTGGCCCAGGACATCGACGAAGAGACGCTGCGCAAGTACGCGGCCGCCGTGGACGCGAATTCCGAACATCCCATCGCCAAGGCGATCGCCGCGGCATCGGAAGAGAAGCTGGCCGTCGAGGACTTCAAGAGCATCCCCGGCAAAGGCGCCGCGGGCAAGGTCGACGGCCGGGAAATCAAGGTCGTCAGCCCGGGCTACCTGCGCGAGCAGAACATCGATCTCGCGGACAAGCGCATCGAACCATTGCCGGCTCAAGGCAAGACGGTCGTGTTCGTCCTCGTCGACGGTCAGTTGAAAGGAGCGATCGCCTTGGCCGACATCGTCCGGCCCGAGGCGAAAGAGGCCATCGCAGCGCTCAAGGCGCTGAACATCCGCTGCATGATGCTCACCGGCGACAACAAGGCGACGGCCAAGTGGGTTTCGGACCAGGTGGGGTTGGACGAAACCTTCGCCGAAGTGCTGCCCCAGGACAAGGCCGCCAAGGTCAAGGAGATCCAGGCGCGGGGGGTGTTGGTGGCCATGACCGGCGACGGCGTGAACGATGCCCCGGCACTGGCGCAGGCCGATGTCGGCATCGCCATCGGTGCCGGGTCCGACGTGGCGGTGGAAACCGCCGACATCATTCTGGTGCGCAGCAATCCGCTCGATGTCGTGGCCATCGTGCAGCTGTCGCGCGCCACCTATCGCAAGATGATCGAGAACCTCGTCTGGGCCACGGGCTACAACGTTGTCGCCATTCCACTGGCGGCCGGCGCGCTCTACGCGTGGGGCGTGGTGCTCACGCCCGCCCTGGGCGCGGCGCTGATGGCCGCGAGCACGGTGATCGTGGCCGTCAACGCCCGACGGCTGCGACTGACGAAGTGACAGCGCGACCCATAGCCGGGCATGACCGAGCCACCGCGCCGCGCGGCTTTACTTCGCCAGCTTCGCCTCTTCCACCACCACCGGGTAGGTGTAGCCGGACCCGAAGTCGCGGTTGGTGCGCACCACGCCCTTGGCGAGCACGACCTCGCCGATCCGGGTGGCGTCCTGCGTCGTCACGAGGATGTCGTTGCTCTGGTTC
>JAGXFR010000016.1 GCA_024637155.1 Burkholderiaceae bacterium
CGCGCGATGAGCATGGTCTACACCACGTTGCTGTCGATCGTGCCGCTGTTCGCGCTGAGCTTCTCGGTGCTCAAGGCGTTTGGTGTGCACAACCAGATTCAGCCGCTGCTCTCGAAGTTGTTCGAGCCGCTCGGCGACAAGGGCGTCGAAGTGGCGCAGCGCATCGCTGAATTCATCGAGAACATGAACGTCGGCGTGCTGGGCGCCCTCGGTCTGACGCTGCTGCTCTACACCGCGCTCTCGCTGATGCAGAAGATCGAGGAGTCGCTCAACTTCGTCTGGCACATCGAGCATCCCCGCCGCCTGGGCGAACGCTTCAGCCGCTATCTGAGCGCGCTGACGGTCGGGCCGATCCTGGTGTTCTCGGCGCTGGGGCTGACCGCCACGGTGATGAACATCGAGGCCGTTCGCCAGTTGCTGGCGCTGGGCCCCTTGGGTCTGATGGTGCAGGTGGTCGGCCGCCTGATCCCCTATCTGTTGGTCATTTCGGCCTTCACTTTCATCTACCTGTTCATTCCGAATGCGCGCGTGCGTTTCGGCCCGGCACTGGTCGGCGGCGTGATCGGTGGCATCGCATGGCAGACCGCGGGCTGGCTCTTCGCGTATTTTGTCGCGTCATCGACCAAGTACGCGGCGATCTATTCGGGTTTCGCCATTCTGGTGCTGTTCATGATCTGGCTGTATGTGAGCTGGCTGGTGCTGCTGTTCGGCGCCAGTGCCGCCTTCTACGTACAGCACCCCGAGTACCTGTATCTCAGCGCCGGCGAGCCGCGACTGAGCAACCGCGCGCGCGAGCAGCTTGCGCTGTCGACAATGAACCTGGTGGTGGGCCGATTCATCGCCGGCGAGCCCGCCGTTTCGCTGCCGGAGTTCGCGCAACTGCTGGGCGTCCCGATGCATGTGCTGAACCCGGTTCTCGATGCGCTGGAGCGGCGCGAACTGCTCGTACAAAGCACGGGCGACCCGCCGCTTTTCCTGCCCGGACGCGACCCCGCGCTGATCAGCGTGGCTCAGGTGCTCGAGGCCGTGCGCAGCGCTGGCGAAGACCATTTCCTTTCGCCCGATGAGCTGCCGACGTCGCCGCCGGTCGATCAGGTGCTCGAGAAGATGCACTCGGCCGTCGAATCTGCGGTCGGCTGCATCAGCCTGCGTGAGCTGGCGACCCAGGGGACGACGCCGGTGGCGTCGGATTCCGTTACGGAAGCGGTACCGCAAGAATCGCGTTTCTGATGGCCCGCCGTCCAACGCCGCGTCTACTTCGCGCCCGGTTTCATTTCCACCAGAATCGCGTGGGACGGCGTGTTGCCGATGTTCTCGCCGATGTGTGTCTGGTCGTCCGAATACAGCACGTCCCCCGCCTTGAACTCGCGCATGATGGCTTTTCCATCAGGCAGGTGAATCTTGCGCTTGAAAGGGGAGAGCGCATACAGCACGAAGGCGGGATGATGGTGCTGGTGTGTCGTTTCCCCGGGCAGATCGCGATACTCCAGCACCCGGACCCGGTCGTTCTCGAGCAGCATCCTGTACTTGTCTCCGTCGGTCTTGACGGGGTCCTGTGCCATCGCGGTCACCGTCGTCAGAGAAAACACCAGGCAGCAGAATCGTCGCAACATGCGTGCACTCCTCGTGGGGTACGGTGGAACAAAACGACCAATCGCCGGCACGATGACATGGTTCCCGGATTCCGCTGTCATGCACGCGCTCCTCGTGTGGAATTGACCCTGATGTTGACCGGGCTGGCGCGTCGGGCAGATGATTTTCTTCATCTGCTCCGCGTCAACCTTTCACAAACGAGCCGCGATCATGTCCGCGATCCGCCTGCGGGAGTTTTCTCTCGGTCTCGTCCTGTCCCTGCTGCTCGCGCCTGGCGCGCATGCGCTCGATGAAGACGGCGCGAAACTCGTCATCAGCAAGTTCCTCGCCGGGCAGAACGGCCCGATCGGATCGGCGTCGGAAGCGCAGCACGTGATCCACGATCTCGACGGCGACGGCCGACCCGACATCGTGCTGATGTGGAACGTGCTCGGGGCGACCTGGTTCTATCCCAGGCTGACGATCTTCCTGGATCAGGGCCGCAGCGATCGCGTGTTGACCGCCGACCTGAAAGGCATGACTGAAAAGCTCAGCGTCGCGGGTCGGTCGATCACCGTCGACACACTGATGCCCGGTCCGGGTGACGCGCGTTGCTGCCCGACGGCGAAGAAGCAGATTCGCTTTCGCTGGGCGGGCGGCAAGCTCACGGCGTTGAAGTAGTCTGTTTTTTCTGGAGGGCTCGCGCCGGCTTGCTCGGCAACTTGTCGGGCTTGAGCGGCCCCCAGACGCGACGAAAGTAGGTGTCCGCGAGATGCAGCGCGCCCACCGGATTGTGCGCCAGCACGCGATCCTTGGTCACCAGGGTCGTCACCAGGCCCTCGGCGTGCCGAATGAACAGGCTGTCGTGCCCGACGCACAGGCCCATGATCACGTTGAGTTCGCAGCCGGCCCGGTTGAGCAACTGAGCTTGCGAAATCGGATTGCACATCGGCTCGAAGGAGCCGGGGCGAATCTTCTCCTCGTCCTTCAGGCCCATGTCTTCCTTCGGTACGCCGCCGTTCTTGCACGCGATCGACGTCACCTCCAGACCGTGACTCTCGAGGATGGCACTGAAGATGCGCGCCAGATCCACGAAGGAAATGCACATCGCTATTCCCACCTTGCGAAAGCCCATCTTCGTCGCGAACTTGCAGATCTCCTCCACCCGCGACCATTCGCAGTACCCCTCGCTCTCGACGATCGCCGCGGTCTGCGCAACGCGCAGCGTGAACGGGTCGGCATAGGCTGTCCACGCGCCGGCGACGCCCTCCGGATCCACCTTGGACGGGCAAAATCCCGGGCCGCGTTCCTCGCCTTCCCCCTGGCGGCACGCGCGCACCGTGTCCGGGCAGTACGCGCAACCCGGTGTGTCATAGCTCATTGCTGAAATCTCCGTCTGACTTGGGCGCCTTGTGCGCGCCGCTCAGGCGTTAATGTAGTGTCAAATGCGGTCGCGCGCTGCGGACGGCTGTTTGGCGTTTGCTGCGGCAGCGAGCGTTCTGACTCTGCGTGCCTCGTAGGCCTTCATGTGTGTGTAGGCGATGCCCAGCAGCGAGAGCTTGCCGGGACCCTGGTCTGCGTCGCCGCGCCGACGCAGCAGGTCGCCTGCGATATGGTCCGCTTCGATCGGGGCATTGCCCTCGATGTCGCGCATCATCGAGGCATTCAGCGTCGAGCCCGGCGCCGTCAGCGCGGCCCGGGTCTGCGCCAGGAAGGCGGCGCGCGGCGCGAAACCCTCGGCCTCGGCAATGGCAGCGCACTCTCCAAGCAGAGACCGAATCAACTCGTCGCCGCCCGGTGCGGCCAGGATGTCGCCCACGGGCGCGCGCATCAGACAGGTGATGCCGGCCAGCGTCGTCAGGAACACCCACTTCTCCCACATGTCGTGCAGGATGCGTGCGCTCGGGCGGGCGTCGAAACCGGCGCCCACCAGAACGCCGGCGAGCCGCTGCACGCGATCCGAAAGTCCCCCGTCGCGCTCACCGAAAGCAAGCGAGTGCGTGTCGTTGAGGTGCACCACGGCGCGCTCGGCATTGAGCGTCGCCCCGATCGCACACAGGCCGCCGAGCACGCGCGCGGGTCCGAAGCGCGCATCGAGCAGGTCCAGGTGCCGCATGCCGTTGAGCAGCGGCAGGATCATGGTCTCGGGTCCGACCGCGGGCGCGAAGGCATCGATGGCCGCCGCGAGGTCGTAGGCCTTGCAGCTCAGCACGACGACATCGAAGGGCGCGCGCAGCTCTTGCGCGAGGATCGTCGCCGGCTCGCGCAGCGTGACGTCCCCGTACGCGCTCTGAATGATCAGGCCGCCCGCGGCCAACTGCGCCGCACGTCCGGGCCGGACCAGGAAGGTGACGTCGCGACCGGCCTGCATCAGCCGACCACCGAAATAACCGCCGACCGCGCCGGCGCCGACCACGAGAACGCGCATCTCCAGGATCCTTTCAGGTTGCGGGAGCAACCGAATCCTAGCGCACAGTTCGATTACGCGAGGTGCTTCCGGAAATGCGCGATTGTGCGCTCCCATGACAACTTTGCAGCCGCTTCGTCGTAGCGCGGCGTCGAATTGTTGTGGAAACCGTGCTGCGTGCCCGGGTAGACATGCACCGCGTAGGGCACGCCAGCGGCCTTGAGCGCGGCCTCGAAGGCGGGGTAGGTGGCGTTGATCCGCTCGTCGTTTTCCGCGAGGTGGCACACAAGCGGCGCCCGGATCTTCGCCACGCTGGCCGTGTCGGCCGCGACACCGTAGTAGGGGACCCCGGCGTGCATGTCGGCGCCCAGCGCGGCGGCGAGATAATTGACGATCCCGCCGCCGTAGCAGAAACCCGTGACGCCCAGCTTGCCGGTGGACAGCTTGTGGGTTTTGAGGAAGCGCGCGCTGTTGAGCAGGTCGGTGCGCAACTTCGTCTGGTCGAGGCCCGCCTGCAGTGTGCGGCCGTCGTCGTCGTTGCCCGGATAGCCACCCACCGGGAAGAGTCCGTCGGGAGCCAGCGCGAGAAATCCTTCCGCCGCGAGCCGCCGCGCAACGTCCTCAATGTAGGGGTTGAGCCCGCGGTTCTCATGTACCACCAGCACCGCCGGAAAGGAGCCCGGCCCGGTGGGCTGCACGAGATAGCCGCGCATGGTGCCGGAGTTCCCTCCCGGTGATGGGTAGCTTGCATAGGTCGCCTTGATGCGCGGATCGGTAAAGGAAACGGTCTGCGCCTGCGCGTAGCGCGGCAGCAGCGCCTGCGCCATCAGCAGCCCGGCTCCCGCCAGTCCGGCGATTGATCCCGCGCGCTTGAGAAACTCGCGCCGGTCGATGCGGCCGTGGCAGTACTCGTCATAGAGATCGTAGACGCGTTGATCGATCTCCAACTGGGTGATGCCCTGCGGCACGGGTCGTTCGCGAAGTTGCTGCTCGGTCATCCGTTTCCCTCCTGTCTGACTCATCGGTTCTTCAACTGTGGGCCGTGTGCTTCCACAGGTTGATCGCGAAGCACACGAATGCGATCCCCATCGCGATGGACGCCAGCGCGAGGACCGGCTCGATCGACTCATTGCCGCTCACGAACATCGCCAGCGTCACCATCTGAATCGGCAGCGCAATGTTGTGCAGCCAGAAATGAATCCTGGCCAGCGTAGTCTCGCCCGCCGCCGGAGCACTGCGGTACCAGAGTCCGAACAAGCCCATGCTGGACCAGCCGAGCAGGTTCAGGTGAACATGAAGGGGCTTGAAGGTGTAGTCGTGGCTGGCCGCCATTACGATGCCCAGGCTCACGCCAAGCAAGGCGTAAAGGATTGCGAGACGCAGGAAGCGATTGCCGATGTGGACCTCCTCGTTGGCGGTTTCGGATCGGTGCATCCGCGCGACGGCGAGTCGCGGCATGGATGCAGCGGGAAAGTGTAGACGTCGGATCGGGCCCGCCCGCGCTAAGCCGTACCTGTCGTGCGGTCACAGGGCACAAAGACGATGGGGCCCGCTCTCGCCAGCGGCGCGGCTGGCGCAGGCAGGGAATCCACACCCCGCCAAAATGGTCAACGCGCTGCGCGCCAAGGGCATAACGATCACTCCCGATGCCGCCAGGAAGCCAGGTGACAAATGGCGTCTTTGGCGTATGGCCGCGTGATACGCTTGCCTCTGGAACACGACCGCAGGTTCAACTACGAGTTCGATGGCCAGCAAAGCAGAATTGGCGGAGTTCCTGGCAAAGGAGTTTCCCCAGACCAAGTGCACGGTCGCAGCGGTCGGCGGCAGGGCGGCGACCGTCCGGCACGAGATCGGCGTGCACGAATTGCGCCCGGGCGGAACTGTCTCCGGCCCCGTGCTGATGGCCGTTGCCGACGTCGCGCTCTACGTGGCGATTCTCGGCGAAATCGGCATCGTGCCGCTCGTCGTGACCACCAACCTCAGCATCCATTTCATGCGCAAGCCCGCGGCCGAACGAGCCATCGTCGGTGTCTGCCAGTTGATGAAAATGGGCAAGTCGCTCGTCGTCGGGGAGGTGTCGCTGTATTCGGAGGGGTTGGACGAGCCGGTGGCCCACGTGGTCGGCACCTACTCGATCCCGCCGCGCGGCGCGTGAGTTCGCTGCGCTGCGAGGTCGGCGCCAGCCGCGGCGCTCGCCGTGCGACTCGTCGAGCCGGCGCAGTGCCTGGTCGGCCAACGCCTTGGCGAAGCGATCCAACTCGACGGCCGGGTTGCGCATCGGAAAGCGCGGGTCCAGAAGTTCGCGGTTCTCGATGAAGAGCAGCGAATCGACGAGCAGCGGCGGAATCGAATCGAAGCCCTCGTAAGTGCGCTCCGGGTAGCGTGCCACTGCCATCGGCTGTCCGCGGCAGTCACGAAGTTCCAGTCCGGCCTGCGTCTTCTCGTCGTACGTGGCGAACAAGCCCCGGTCGATGAACTCGATCATCCTGGGCGACATGCGGGCCTGGGCCGAGATGGTGAACTCCTGGCGAGCCAGACGCTGCACGAGTTCGGGCAACTGCTGATAGCCAAGTCGCTCGTCGAAGGGTCCCACGCTTGGGAAGCGGATCGCCGGGCTGGGTCCCGGTTCGACTTCATAGTGCGTTTCGGACGCCAGGCGGCTGAGCCAATGCGCCTGCCGGCGCGACGTTCGCACCTCGTCCACCACCGCCCAGGTGATGCCGAGTACGAGCGCAAGCAGCCCGGCAGCGAATATCCAACGGGCGAAGCGCTTCCACCATGACGAACGCTGCGCGACTGACGTGACCATTTCCAGAGTGCAGCGAGGAATGCAACCGCACCGATTGTGCGGCGCAGTGCCAAGCGCGTGCGACGGAAGCGCCGCGTGGTCGTGCAGCGCAAAGTCGTTCTTGGCGAGATCGATGGCAAACGTAGAGAATAGCCGTGGATCTTCCCCTTTCGGCGGTGAGTTGAGAAGAGAACTGCACCTCCCGTCGTGGCACTCGGTGCCGTACCCCGCCATAGCGCGGGCACGTCGGGACGGGGAGGTCCCTTTCATTTCTTAGGCGGCAGGGCTTCCGGCGGTTCGGAGGCGAGGAGATCCGATGAGCGACGTGAGCAGCAGCCAGAAGCAAGATGAGGTAGCCCCTGTCGAGGAAGCGCTAAGAAAGGAGCGATACGAACTACTCCAGCGCCTGGAGCACTCGCTGGAAACGCCGATGCTGGTGCTTGCCTTCATCTGGTTGGCGCTGTTGGTCGTGGAGTTGATCTGGGGCGAGAGCCTGTGGTTCGAGATCCTTGGCACGATCATCTGGGTCGTCTTCATTCTCGATTTCGCGGTGGCCTTCATCCTGGCTCCCCAGAAGGTCTCTTACCTAAAACAGAATTGGCTGACCGCCATCTCGCTGCTGATACCGGCGCTGCGCGTCTTCCGCGTCTTGCGGGTGTTTCGGATGTTTCGACTGGCCCGCGTAGGGCGGGGTTTACGTCTGCTCCGCGTCGTCAGCTCACTGAACCGCGGTATGCGTGCGCTCGGCGCGAGCCTGAGCCGGCGGGGCTTCGGCTACGTGATCGCCCTCACGGTATTGGTCCTGTTCGCCGGCGCGGCCGGAATGTATGCGTTCGAGAACGAGGCTCCCGGCGGCCTGAAGAGCTACGGTGAAGCACTGTGGTGGACCGCGATGGTGCTCGTAACGATGGGCTCGCAGTACTGGCCGCAGACGATGGAGGGGCGCTTACTGTGCGTCTTCCTGGCGCTGTACGCGTTCGCTGTTTTCGGCTACGTAACGGCGACGCTCGCAACCTTCTTCATTGGCCGCGACGCGGAGAATGACGAAGCCGAACTGGCAGGGGCCAGACAACTGGCCGCCCTCCGGGAGGAGGTGATGGCCTTACGCGCGGAAATCCGCGGACTAGCGCAACGGACGCCGTAGTTGCGAAGCGTGGAATTGGGGGATGGGCCAGGTCGCCCGCCGATTGGACTGGCGCGGCGTTATGCGCATTTGTCCGGGGAACCCCTGGCTGACTACGCCGAGCGCATGTCCGGCCTGAGGTTGGTTGGAGAAAGTACGGAGGAATTGGCTACGATCCGGCTACGTAGCGCGCAATGAAAAAGGGGCCAGCTCTCGCTAACCCCTTGAATTTGATGGCGCGCCCGGCAGGATTCGAACCCACGACCCCCTGGTTCGTAGCCAGGTACTCTATCCAACTGAGCTACGGGCGCGCAGCCGCGCATTTTAGCATCAAGTCCGTCCCGGGCGACAAGCTGGTAGGCTGAGTCGGGAAGTCCCGGGTGTCGCCGTCGTGGGCTTTCGCCCCAAACCGGCGGGGAGGAGCCACAATGGGAAGACAGAGTGGTCGCGGTAGATCCCGCTTCATGAGATACTTTCTCGCAAGGTGATAAATAGCCTTGTGCTGGCGCATCCCGCTTTCTACAATCTCCGGTAACTGAGAAGAAGGAAAATCTATGTCCGCCAATCCCCACGAATCCAACGACGCCGAGCGACCTGCCGACACGGACGCCATCGAGACGCGCGAATGGCTGGACGCCCTCGAGGCGGTCCTTGATCGCGAGGGTCCCGGGCGAGCCCACTACCTGCTCGAGCGACTCATCGACAAGGCGCGGCGCAGCGGCACGTTCGTGCCATTTTCGGCGAGCACCGCATACATCAACACGATTCCGACACATCTCGAGCAGCCGAACCCGGGCAACGCGGAGTTCGAGGAGCGAATCCGCTCCTTCGTGCGCTGGAACGCGATGGCGATGGTTGTGCGCGCCAACAAGCACAACCCGCCCGACGGCGGCGATCTCGGCGGCCACATTGCCTCCTTTGCCTCGCTCGCGACCATGATCGGCGCGGGGATGAACCATTTCTGGAACGCGCCGCACGAAGGTCACGGCGGGGACCTGGTCTACTTCCAGGGACACACGGCGCCGGGACTCTACGGCCGCGCGTTTCTCGAGGGACGGCTCACCGAGGAGCAGATGCTGCATTTCCGCCAGGAGGTCGATGGCAAGGGCCTGTCGTCGTATCCCCACCCGAAGCTGATGCCCGACTACTGGCAGTTCCCGACGGTGTCGATGGGCTTGGGGCCGATCATGGCGATCTATCAGGCGCGCTTTCTCAAGTACCTGCACGCGCGCGGCATCGCCGACACCAGCAACCGCAAGGTGTGGGTCTTCTGCGGGGACGGCGAGATGGATGAACCCGAGTCGCGCGGGGCGATGGGCGTGGCGTCGCGCGAAAAGCTCGACAACCTGATCTTCGTGGTCAACTGCAACCTGCAGCGCCTCGACGGTCCGGTGCGCGGCAACGGCAAGATCATTCAGGAACTCGAGGGCGACTTTCGGGGTGCCGGCTGGAACGTCATCAAGCTGATCTGGGGCTCCTACTGGGATCCGCTGCTGGCCCACGACAACCAGGGCATCCTGCGCCGGGTGATGGAAGAGACCGTCGACGGCGAATACCAGGCCTACAAGGCCAACGACGGCGCCTTCGTGCGCAAGCACTTCTTCGGCAAGCATCCGAAGTTGCTCGAGATGGTCTCGCGCATGACCGACGACGACATCTGGCGGCTGAATCGCGGCGGACACGATCCGCACAAGGTCTATGCGGCCTTCGCGGCCGCGGTCGAGCACAAAGGGCAACCGACCGTGCTGTTGGTGAAGACCGTCAAGGGATATGGCATGGGCCGCGCCGGCGAGGCGAAGAATCCCACCCACCAGCTGAAGAAGCTCGACGTCGAGACGATCCGCGAATTCCGCGACCGCTTCCACATCCCGATCCCCGACGAACGGCTAGCCGAGGTGCCGCTCTACAAGCCGGCCGACGATACGCCGGAGATGCAGTACATGCACGAGCGGCGCAAGGCGCTCGGCGGCTACCTGCCGCAGCGCCGACGACAGGCCGATGAGAAACTCAAGGTGCCCGCGCTCGAGGCTTTCCAGAACGTGCTCGACGCCACCGCCGAAGGGCGCGAAATTTCGACGACGCAAGCCTTCGTGCGCATCCTCACGATGGTGTTGCGCGACAAGGAGCTGGGCCCGCGCACGGTGCCGATCGTGCCCGACGAAGCACGCACCTTCGGCATGGAGGGCATGTTCCGCCAGCTCGGCATCTACGCGCCCGAAGGACAGAAGTACGAGCCCGTCGATCGCGACCAGGTGATGTACTACCGAGAAGACGCCTCGGGCCAGATCCTGCAGGAAGGGATCAACGAGGCGGGCGCCTTCTGTTCGTGGATCGCCGCGGCGACCTCGTACTCGACGAACAACCGCATCATGCTGCCGTTCTACATCTACTACTCGATGTTCGGCTTCCAGCGCGTGGGCGACCTGGCCTGGGCGGCCGGCGACATGCAGGCGCGCGGCTTTCTTCTCGGCGGCACGGCGGGACGCACGACCCTGAACGGCGAAGGCCTGCAGCACGAGGACGGTCACAGCCACATCCTCTCGGCGACGATCCCGAATTGCGTTTCCTACGATCCGACCTTCGCGCACGAGCTGGCGGTGATCATGCAGCACGGTATCAAGCGCATGGTGGAGGATCAGGAGAACGTTTACTACTACCTCACGCTGATGAACGAGAGCTACCCGCACCCGGGGCTGCGCAAGGGGGACGAGGAGGGCATCATCAAGGGGATGTACCAGCTGCAGAAGGGCAAGCGGCGCGCGCTGCGGGTCCAGCTGATGGGGTCGGGAACGATCCTGCGCGAGGTGATGGCGGCCGCCGAGATGCTCGACGCGGACTGGGGTGTTTCGGCCGACGTGTGGAGCGTCACCAGCTTTACCGAACTGCGCCGCGAGGGGCTCGACGTGGAGCGCCACAATTTGCTGCATCCGGAAGCGAAGAAGGCGAGGGTGCCATTCGTCACCAGCCTGCTTGAGCCGAGCGCGGGCCCGATCGTCGCGTCGACCGACTACATGAAGCTCTACGCGGAACAGATCCGGGCCTTCATTCCCAAGGGGCGCGACTATCGCGTGCTGGGCACTGACGGGTTCGGCAGATCGGACTTCCGCGCCAAGCTGCGCGAGCATTTCGAGGTCGACCGCCGCTTCGTGGTGATCGCGGCATTGCGCGCGCTTGCCGACGAGGGTGGCATCCCGATGAAGAAGGTGAGCGAGGCGATCCGCAAGTACGGGATCGACGTCGACAAGGCAAATCCGCAGCACGCCTGAGCGTTTCTGGGGCGCGCGCCCGCCGGCCCGGCCGGCGCGCGCGTCTCGTTCAAATCCGCGGAGAGCGCGCCAGCGCAGACCGCACCAGCAAGCGAGCGACACATGAGCGAGATGATCGAAGTGAAGGTGCCCGACATCGGAGACTTCAAGGAGGTCGAAGTCATCGAAGTGCTGGTCAAGCCCGGTGACACGATTGCCGCCGAGCAGAGCCTCGTCACCGTCGAGAGCGACAAGGCGTCGATGGAGATCCCGAGTTCCGCGGCAGGCGTGGTGCGCGAGATGCGCGTCAAACTCGGCGACAAGGTGTCCGAGGGCGCCCTGCTGCTGACCCTCGAGGCGGCGGAGGGCGGCGCGCAGGAGCCGGCAGCCGCGGCGGAGAGCGAGTCGAAGAGCGAGTCGAAGAGCGAGTCGAAGATCGAGTCGGCGCCTGCACCCGCCGCGCCTCGCGCTTCGGCTCCCGCGCCGGCGGCGGTATCCGCACCGGCGGGTGCGCACACGGTCACCGCGCCGTGCGCCCCGGCCGAGATGCGCGCCCACCCGGTGCCCGCGGAACTGCGCAGCGATGCAAATGTGATGAAGCCCCACGCCTCACCGTCGGTGCGCATGTTTGCACGGGAACTCGGCGTCGATTTGACGCAGGTGGTGGGCAGCGGGCCGAAGCGGCGCATCACGCAGGAGGACGTGCAGACCTATGTCAAGCGGGTCGTCACCGCTTCTGCCGCCGGCAAGCCGGCTGCGGCCGCCGCGGCGGCGGACGGCGCGGGGCTCGGCTTGATCCCGTGGCCGCAGGTGGACTTCGCCAAGTTCGGTCCGGTGGAGGTCACCGCGCGGCCGCGCATCAAGAAGCTCTCGGCGGCGAACCTGCATCGCAACTGGGTGATGATCCCGCATGTCACCAATCACGACGACGCGGACATCACCGAGCTCGAGGCATTCCGGGTCCAGCTGAACAAGGAATACGCGAAGAGCGGCGTCAAGGTGACGATGCTCGCCTTCCTGATCAAGGCCTGCGTTGCGGCGCTCAAGAAGTTCCCGGAATTCAATTCATCGCTCGACGGGGACAATCTCGTCTATCGGCGCTACTTCCACATCGGCTTCGCCGCCGACACGCCCAACGGGCTGGTCGTTCCGGTGATCCGCGAGGCCGACACCAAGGGCATCGTCGAGATTGCCGGCGAGATGTCGGAACTTGCGGCCAAGGCGCGCGACGGAAAGCTCTCGCCGACCGACATGCAGGGCGGCACCTTCTCGATCTCGAGTCTCGGCGGTATTGGAGGGACCTATTTCACGCCGATCATCAACGCGCCTGAGGTGGCGATCCTCGGCGTCTGCCGTTCGGCGATGCGCCCGACCTGGGATGGCAAGCAGTTCACCCCCCGGCTGATCCTGCCGCTGTCGCTGTCTTGGGATCACCGCGTGATCGACGGGGCTTCGGCGGCCCGCTTCAACACCTACCTCGCGCAAATCCTCGGCGACTTCCGCCGCGTTCTGCTCTGAGGCGAACGCCAGGCTGCGCAGGCCCGGTCCGGGAAGTCTCGGGCCGCGGCCCCACCGATTTCACAGCGGGAACCCCATCATGACCCAGACCATCGAAGTGAAAGTACCCGACATCGGCGACTTCAAGGATGTCGAGGTGATCGAAGTGCTCGTCAAAGCGGGCGACACGATCGCCGTCGAGCAGAGCCTCGTCACCGTCGAGAGCGACAAGGCCTCGATGGAGATCCCCAGCTCGGCCGCCGGCGTCGTGCGCGAAATGCGCGTGAAGCTGGGCGACAAGGTTTCCGAGGGCGTGCTGCTGCTCGTGCTCGAAGCGAGCGGCGACCAGCCCGCAGCGGCCGCGGCGAGCGCGCAGGGAGAAACGAGCGCAGCGGCGGCAGCCCCGACGCCGGCGCCACCACCACCGGCCGCCCCGGCGGCCGAAGCGCCGGAGGCCGCGCCGGCGAGCCCGGCCCGGCCCGACCCCACGATGACGCCCTACACTGGCAAGGCAGATCATCGCTGTGCGATGCTCGTGTTGGGAGCCGGCCCTGGGGGGTATTCCGCAGCCTTTCGCGCCGCCGACCTGGGCATGGATACGGTGCTCGTCGAGCGCTACGCGACCTTGGGCGGCGTGTGCCTGAACGTCGGCTGCATTCCCTCGAAGGCGTTGCTGCACACGGCGGCGGTGATCGACGAGGCACGTTCGATGTCCGAGCACGGCATCTCGTTCGGTGAGGCAAAGGTCGATCTGGACAAGCTGCGCGGATGGAAGGACAAGGTAGTGGGCAAACTCACCGGCGGACTCGTGGGGATGGCGAAGGCCCGCAAGGTTGCCGTGGTGCGCGGCTACGGCGCCTTCCTCGACGAGCACCACATGGAGATCGAACTGACCACCGGGACAGCGCAGGAGAAGACCGGCGAGAAGAAGGTGATTCGCTTCGAGCAGGCGATCATCGCGGCGGGCAGCCAGGCGGTGCGCCTGCCGTTCCTGCCCGACGATCCGCGCGTGGTGGACTCCACGGGCGCGCTGCGCCTGGAATCACGGCCGAAACGCATGCTCGTGATCGGCGGCGGCATCATCGGCCTGGAAATGGCGACCGTTTATTCGACGCTGGGTGCGCGCGTCGACGTGGTCGAGATGCTCGACGACCTGATGATGGGTCCGGATCGCGACGCAGTGAAGGTATGGCGCCGATTCAACGAGAAGCGTTTCGACAAGGTGATGGTGCGCACCAAGACGGTCGGCGCCAAGGCGTCCAAGAAGGGCATCACGGTCGAATTCGAGGGCGAGAACGCGCCCGCCGAAGCGCAGGTCTACGACCTCGTGCTCTCGGCGGTGGGCCGCAGCCCGAACGGGCGCAAGATCGCCGCGGAGAAGGCCGGAGTCGCGGTGAGCGAGCGCGGCTTCATCGAGGTCGATCGGCAGATGCGCACCAACGTGCCGCACATCTTTGCGATCGGCGACATCGTCGGGCAGCCGATGCTGGCGCACAAGGCGGTCCATGAGGCGCATGTGGCTGCTGAAGCGGCCGCGGGGCAGAAGAGCTTCTTCGACGCGCGGGTGATTCCCTCGGTGGCCTACACCGATCCCGAAGTGGCCTGGGTGGGCATCACCGAAGAGGAGGCGAAAGCCCAGGGGATCCGCATCGGAAAGTCGGTCTTCCCCTGGGCCGCATCGGGTCGCGCGATCGCCAACGGGCGCGACGAGGGCTTCACCAAGCTGATCTTCGACGAGGAGCACCACCGGCTCATCGGCGGCGCGATCGTCGGGACGCACGCGGGCGACATGATTGGCGAACTGGCGCTGGCCATCGAAATGGGCGCCGACGCCACCGACATCGGCAAGACGATCCATCCGCACCCGACGCTGGGCGAATCGATCGGCATGGCCGCCGAGGTCTTCGAAGGGGTGTGCACCGACCTGCCGCCAGCGCGCAAGCGCTGAATCGGGTAACGCGTGGCCGGGCCGGGGCGGGCGACCGGCCCCGCGCCGCGCGCCGCTAGCGCCAGTTGACCCGGTCGATGATGCGTGCCGCGTTGATCTGGGCGCGTCCCACCGCGGCGATCGACAGCGAATCGGCCTTGAAGGCGCCCAACGAGTCGAGCACGGCATTGCCGGTGGTCGCGCTCTTCACCACCGGCCACTCGTTGTTGCCGTTGGCCAGATAGACCTGCGCCTCGTCGCTCGCCAGGTACTCGAGAAAGCGAATCGCCGCCTCGCGATGCGGAGCGTTCTTCAGGACGCCGCCGCCCGAAACGTTGACGTGGGTGCCGACGCCCTTCTGGTTGGGCCACACCATCCCCACCTTGGCGACCACCGCCTGGTCTTCGGGCTTGGTCGAGCGCATCAGGCGCACCAGGTAGTAGGTGTTGGTCAGCGCGACCGCGCACTCGCCGGTGGCCACCGCGCGAATCTGGTCGGTATCTCCGCCGCGCGGGCTGCGCGCGAAATTTGCGACCACCCCGCGCGCCCATTCCTCGGCAGCCGGCTGCCCGAGGTGCTCCGAGATCGAGCCGATCAGCGAGAGCATGTAGGGGTGGGCGCCCGAACGCGTGCATACCTTGCCCTTGAGGCCGGGATTCGCCAGCGACTCGTAGGTGGGCACTTCTTCGGGGCGGAGCGTTTCCTTGTTGTAGACGATCACGCGGGCACGCGTGGAAAAGGCGAACCAGTCGCTGCCCTTGCCGTCGTCCTTCGCGCGCAGGTGCGCCGGAATTCGCGATTCGAGGACACGCGAGCGCACCGGCTGGAACAGACCGTCAATCTGTGCGCGCCACAGGCGCGCCGCATCGACGAGCAGCAGCACGTCGGCCGGGCTGTTGGCGCCCTCGCTGCGCAAACGCTCCAGAAGCGGTTCGTCACCCGCCTCGATCCGGTTGATGCGAATGCCGGTCTGTCGGGTGAAGTTCGCGTACAGCGCCTCGTCGGTCTGATAGTGGCGTGCGGAGTAGAGGTTCAGCACCTTGTCCTGTGCCGTCGACGGAACCGGGATCGCGAGGCTGAGGCTTAGGGCAAGGAGGGGGAGCAGGGCTGCGCGGCGGATCACGTTGGATTTCCTCTCACTGACGATGATGTGCATCGAGTGTAGAAGAAAAAGTGGGTGAATGCAAGAGCCAATGCGACGCATTCGCATTCGCATATTGGCATGTCCCTCGAACCATCGCCACCCGGGAGTATCCCCCGCGCCAGTCTCGTCAGTGCAGGAAATGCGCCCGCAGGATCGCGCCCTGTGCACGCAGCGAAGCCTGCGCGTCCAGCGGCGGCACGTTCGGGTCAGGTGCCCAGGGGGTAGCCCCGCCCCCCGCAGCAGCGAGGCGCCGGGCACCATCGAAGCGCCGGCTCCAGTAGTCCACTTCGATGCTCTCGACCCGAACCACGCCACCCGAAGTCGGTGCGTGGACGAAGCGGTTGTCGCCCACGTAGATGCCGACGTGCGAGAAGGCGCTGCGCAGGGTGTTGAAGAAAACCAGATCGCCGGGGAGCAATTCGGCCCGCGCGACCTCGTCGCCCCGGGAGCTCATCTCCTGCGAACGGCGCGGGAGGGTGAACCCCGCGGCATCGCGAAAAACGTGCCGCACGAGCCCGCTGCAGTCGAACCCCCCCTCGGGCGAATCCCCGCCGTAACGATACGGGGTGCCCAGCAGCGCGAGCGCGCGCATCACGACCTCGCCGCCGGCATCGCGATCGAGCGCGGGCGGCCGAAACGCCTCGTTGGCGTAGGCTGCGAGGGGCGCGGTCAGGATCAGCGCGATGGCAACCGCGCGCAATGCCGCGCGGAGCGAATCGGAAAATCGGAGGCAGGCCTTTCGCATGGGGCCGAGGTTAAGCGAGAATCGGGGGGGCGTAAACAATCCAGTCGCCGCCGGGCGATGACGGTCGGCCATTCGTCGGGCGTCCGCAACGGTCTGGGGTACAGGCGAACAGAACAGGAGGAGACATGGGACAGCGCTACGAGGCGTTTCATCGGCGATCGATCGAGGATCGCGAGGGTTTCTGGGCGGAGCAGGCGCAACTGATCGACTGGCACGAGCCCTTTACGCAGGTTCTCGACTACAGCCGTCCGCCGTTCGCACGCTGGTTCGTCGGCGGGCGCACCAACCTGTGCCACAACGCCATCGACCGGCACCTCGCCGAGCGCGCCGGGCAGCCGGCGCTGATCCACGTATCCACGGAAACCAACGAAGAGACCGTCTACAGCTTCGCCGAACTGCATCGCGAGACGATGACGATGGCCGCGATCCTGGCCGGTCAGGGAGTGGAGCGCGGCGATCGGGTGCTGATCTACATGCCGATGATTCCGCAGGCCGTGTTCGCGATGCTCGCGTGTGCGCGCATCGGCGCCATCCATTCGGTGGTCTTCGGCGGCTTCGCATCCAACAGCCTCGCGGCCCGCATCGACGATGCCACCCCGAAAGTGGTGGTGAGCGCCGACGCCGGCTCGCGCGCCGGCAAGGCGATCGCCTACAAGCCGCTCCTGGACGAGGCGATTCGCATCGCGCGGCACAAGCCCGCGAGCGTGGTGCTCGTCGACCGGGGACTGGCACCGATGGAACGCGTCGCCGGGCGTGACCTCGACTACGCGGAGTTGCGCAAGGCGCACGCCGAGGCCGAAGTGCCGGTGACCTGGCTGGAATCCAACGAGATCAGCTACACGCTCTACACCTCGGGAACCACCGGCACGCCCAAGGGCGTGCAGCGCGACGTTGGCGGCTATGCGGTCGCGCTGGCCGCGTCGATGCGCCACATCTATTGCGGAAAAGCGGGCGAGACGTACTTCTGCACCAGTGACATCGGCTGGGTGGTCGGGCACTCGTATATCGTCTACGGGCCGCTGATCGCCGGGATGGCGACGATTCTGTACGAGGGCACGCCGATCCGCCCGGATGCGGGCATTTTGTGGCAGCTCGTCGAGAAGTACCGCGTCAGCCTGATGTTCTCGGCGCCCACTGCGATTCGCGTCCTCAAGAAGCAGGATCCGGCCCTGCTGACGAAGTACGACACCAGTTCGCTGCGCACCCTGTTCCTGGCCGGAGAGCCGCTCGACGAGCCGACCGCCCGCTGGATTTCCGAGGGGCTCGGACGGCCCATCATCGACAACTACTGGCAGACGGAGACGGGATGGCCGATCCTGGCGCTGGCCAACGGCGTGGAGCGGATGACCGCAAAATTCGGCAGTCCCGGGGTGCCGATGTACGGCTATGACCTGCACCTTCTACACGAGCAGACGGGAGCCGAGCTCGGGGTCAACGAGAAGGGGGTCGTGGCGATCTTCCCGCCGCTGCCTCCCGGGTGCATGCAGACGGTCTGGGGGGATGACGAGCGTTTCGTGGAGACCTACTTCACGACCATCCCCGGGCAGGCTGCCTATTCGACCTTCGACTGGGGGATCCGCGACGAGGACGGCTATTACTTCATCCTCGGGCGCACCGACGACGTGATCAACGTCGCCGGGCATCGGCTGGGAACGCGCGAAATCGAGGAGAGCCTGTCGCATCACGCGGCGCTGGCCGAGTGCGCGGTGATCGGCATGGCCGATGCCATCAAGGGGCAGGTCGCGGTCGCCTTCGCGGTGCTCAAGGACGCGAGCGCCGCTGCGCAGCCCGAGGCGGCGCTGCGTCTCGAGAAGGAGATGCTCGCGATCGTCGATCGGCAGCTCGGTGCGGTCGCGCGCCCGAGTCGGGTGTATTTCGTGATGGCGCTGCCCAAGACGCGCTCGGGCAAGGTGCTGCGGCGCGCGATCCAGGCCGTCTGCGAGCAGCGCGATCCGGGTGACCTGACGACCATCGAGGATCCCAACGCACTGCAACAGGTGCGTGATGCCGTGGGCAGCCCCCATGGATGATCCGGTCCTCGCCTTCAAGCGGGTTGCCGGCGCGCTCGTGCTGCTGCCGATCGCGCTGCTGCTGGCGGCGCTCCTGGGGCAGCTGATGCGACGCTGGTGGCCGCGCCTCGGCGGCTTTCTCACGATCTTCGGTCTGCTGGCGGCTCTGGCGGTGTGCACGCCGATCGTGTCGCGCGCGCTGATCGGGTGGGTCGAGGCGGCAAGCCCGCCGGCGCTCTCTCCGGTGTGGATTCGCAGCCTGATGGCCGAGTCCTCACCGCCGCGCGCGATCGTGATCCTGGGGGGTGGTTCGCGCTTCGACGCGCGCGAGCGGCCCGATACCACGGTGCTCAAGGGCGACACGCTCGAGCGGGTCGCGGCCGGGGCCCGGCTGGCCCGCGAAACCGGGCTGCCGGTATTGGTGAGCGGCGGGTCGGGGCCGGGGGCTCGGGAGGCCGAGGCCGTGACCATGGCGCGCGTGCTCACGCGCGATTTCGGTGTCACGCCCCGCTGGATTGAGTCGCGCTCCCGCGACACGGCGGGCAATGCACGCGAGTCGGCCGCGCTCCTGGCGGAGGCGCGCATCGGGCGCGTCCTGCTGGTGACGCAGGCCTACCACATGCCCCGCGCGATCTACGCTTTCGAGGGCGCCGGGCTGCATGTCGTGGCCGCCCCGCACGGTTTTCTGGCGGGCAGGGGTACGCCCCAGGCATGGGTGCCCGGAATCCAGTCGATCCACGCGAGCTATCTGGCGAGTCACGAGGCGGTGGGTCTGTGGTGGTACCAGCTGGTGCGGCTGGCGCGGGGGGAGTCGGCGGTTCGACCGCGGGTTCCGGTTGCCGGACCGAAGAACGGTCCTCGACCAGGCGCAGTTCCCAAGGGGGGAGAGCCCAGGAACGGTCCGCCCAAAGGTGGCGTGACCGAGGTAGCACCCGGGAAGTAGATCGGCCGACCAACAGAAGTCAGCGCGGCTAACGCGGAGAAGGGCGGCACGTGGCGATTTTTCAGCAATCAAGCCTGAACGAGGGCGTGCGACCCCGCGAGGTATTCGGCTGGGCGATGTACGACTTCGCCAATTCCGGCTACACCACCGTGGTGCTGACGGCGGTGTTCAGCGCGTACTTCGTCGGCGTGGTGGCCGGGAACGCCGAGTGGGCCACTTTCGCCTGGACCGCGACTTTGGCGTTTTCCGCCGTTCTGGTGATGCTTCTGGCCCCGGCAATCGGCGCGTTGGGCGACGCGCTCGGCGCGAAGAAGCGCCTGCTCGCGCTCGCGACGATCGGATGCGTGATCACCACGGCCGGTCTTGCGTTCGCGCAGACGGGATCCGTCGCCCTCGCCGTGGTGCTGATCGTCCTCTCGAATTTCTTCTTCTCGATCGGGGAATCGCTGATCTCGGCGTTCCTGCCGGAACTCTCGCGTCAGGAAGCACTGGGCAAGGTATCGGGCTGGGGCTGGAGCTTCGGTTACTTCGGCGGCATGCTGGCGCTCGGTCTCTCGCTCGCCTACGTGCTCAGCGCCAAGGCGGGGGGCGCGAGCGCCACCGAGTTCGTCCCGGTGACCATGCTCATCACTGCGGGAATCTACGCGGTGGCGGTGCTGCCGACCTTCCTTTTTCTGCGTGAGCGCGCGCAGCCCCGCGGGATCCACGCCGTGGCCAGCGGAATGCGCGGTTCCCTGGGGCGGCTGCGCGAAACCTGGCACGCGGCACGCCGGCTGCAGGATTTCTTCCGTCTGCTGCTGTGCGGCACCTGCTATCACGCGGGAATCGCCGTGGTCATCGCGCTGGCGGCGATCTACGCGCAGGAGGCGATGAAGTTCACCGAAATCGAAACCATGACGCTCATCTTCACGGTGAACATCGCGGCCGCGGCGGGTGCGTTCACCTTCGGTTATGCACAGGACCGGGTGGGGCACAAGGTGGCGCTCGCGGTAACGCTGGTCGGCTGGATCGTCATGACCCTGCTCGCCGGGCTCGGCACCACGCGGGGCATCTTCTGGGTTGCCGCGACGCTCGCCGGGCTGTGCATGGGTTCAAGCCAGTCAGCGGGGCGCGCGATGATCGGCGTGCTGGCCCCGCGCGAGCGTGTCGGCGAGTTCTACGGCCTCTGGACCCTCGCGGTGCGCCTGGCCTCGATCATCGGGCCGATGACCTACGGCGCCATTACCTGGATCACGGTCGGAAATCACCGCTTGGCGATCGTGAGCACCGGCGCCTTCTTTGTCGCCGGGCTGTTGCTGCTCCACGCGGTCGACATGAAGCGCGGGCGCGAGGTTGCGCTCAAGTACTAGCGTCCAGCGAATCGGCGATCCAGTACAGGCCGTCGTGCACGAGGTTCTCGTGCACCATGTGTTCAACCGTCAGGCGTGGCGCAAGGGTGCGCGCCGCGCCGCCCGAGATCACGCAAGCCAGATCGGCGTGCTGCGCCGCGTGCAGGTGAAAGATCCGCTCCACGGCGCCCGCCTGCGCATGCGCGCAGCCGGTGGCGATCGCGTCAACCGTCTGGCGCGGGTGTTCGACGTACTCTCCCTGCGCGTCGGGGAGCGTCGCGGTGTGCTGGTGCAGCACGCGTTGCATCAGGCCGAGCCCGGGCATGATTCCGCCGCCGAGAAAGCGGCCGTCGGCGGCGAGCAAGTCCACCGTGGTGGCGGTGCCGCACACCACCACGAGCGCGGCCCGCGCGCCCAGGATGGCGCGCGCGCCAATCATGGCCGCCCAGCGGTCGCAGCCCAGCGCGGCCGGGTTCAGGTAGCCGTTGCTCACGCCGCATTGCTGGGCCTGGGAGGAGATCCAGTCCGGCGCGTGTTCCTGCGGCCAGATTTCGAAGGCGCGCATCACCGGGTTGCGGATCAGGGTTCCCGCCACGTTGGAAATCACGACGCGCTTGGGTGCCGGAAAGGCGCGCCACTGCGTCATCACGTTGGGGATTTCTTCGTGGAGCACCCGACCGAAATGCACGACCTGGTCCTGCGCGAGGATGGCCTGCCCGGGAAGCCGCGCCCGGTAGAAGCCCCATTTCAGAAAGGTATTGCCGATGTCGATCAGCAGGTAATCGCTCATGTCAGTCGTGCTTCCTATCGGGTTGCGACAGACCGCGGTGGTTCGGAAAACGCTTTGCCTACGCGCTGCCGGTATCCGCTTCGGCCGGCGCAAAGGCCGGGCCGAGCGGCCCGAGCCGGATTCCGGGGCGCAGCCGTGACCAGCGGAAATCCGCCGGATCGGCGAGCGCCGGGCCGGGAGAACGCACCACGAGCACGGCGCCGGCGATCGGCTCGAAGTCGGCGCGAAAGTGCACCGAGCTCTTGAGGGCAACGATGCGCTGCGCGGCCGGTTCGACGCCCAGGTGACGGAACATTTCCTGGTCGGCGGCCTGTACCTTGCGCGACGCGAGCAGCACCCGCACCCCGCCCGAGCGCAGGAGTGCCATCGGCCCAAGCGTCATGCGGAAACCCTTGAACATGGGACCCGTGCATTCGAACTTCCCGTCCCCGAGGCGTTCGACGGTGAAGCGCCCCGCGAGGGGGACCCGGCCGGGAATCCCGGAAGTCTCACCCAGCGAGAATTCGAGCGTTGCGCCGATGCCCGCATCGTGCGCGCGGCGCGCGGAGGCCGCGTCGATCAGCAAGCCCAGCACGGCGTCCGGCGCACGCTGTGCGATCAACTCGGCGAGCAGTCCCGTGGTGTCGCCGTTGCCGCCCGCTCCGGGGTTGTCCTGGGTGTCGGCGAGAACCGCCGGGCGACCCGGGGCGCCGATCTCGATCGCGCGGCGCACCGCTGCGGCGGGGTCGAGCAGTTCCATCCGGAATTGCGGTTCCGCGTCCTCCACGGCCGGCGCGAATTGCGCCAGCGCACGCTGGGCCGCGCTCGGCGTGCCGTACGCGAGCGCGCTCATCCCGCACTCCGGAAAGTCCGCCATCGGGAAGCCGGGCGCGAAGGACATTGCGGCGCCGGTGTCGCGCTCGATGCGCTCGAGCAGCGCGAAGAGGCTCTTCGCCGGCTCGATGAAGGTGCTCTGGGAGGGGAGTCCGGTGAGGAAGTCGAAGCGATGGAAGCCCTTCTCGGGGCGATCTCCCGTGGAGAGCAGGCCGCAGAGGAGCGACGCCGCACGCGCGCCGGTGGGGGCCATGTCGATGTGGGGGTAGGTGCGATAGATCGAGAGCGCGTCGGCATGGGCGACCATGGCCTGGGTGACATTGGCGTGCAAGTCGAGGCTCGCGACCACCGGGATCCGCGGACCGACCACCTCACGCACGCGCCGCAGGATCTCGCCCTCGCCGTCGTCGTGCGAATCGGTGACCATCGCCCCGTGGAGGTCCAGATAGACGCCGTCGATCGGACCCGCGGCGCGCAGCCGGGCGATCAATTCGCCGACGATGCGCTCGAACGCGTCGTCCGTCACCTGCGCCGAAGGCGAGGCCGCCGCCCAGGCGAGGGGAACGAGGCGATGATTGGCGGCGCGCAGCGCGTCGATCGCGCCACGCACCGGAATGTTCGCGCCTTCCACGGCCGCGAAGAGCGACTCCCCGAATTGCACGGGGGGCCAGCCGCCGCCCTGCTCGAACGCGCGGTAGTCCGCCTGCGACGGGGCAAAGGTATTGGTTTCGTGCTGCATCCCGCCGACTGCGATCACGGTCACTGCGCGTGCCTCCCTGATGATGGGGACTGGCCGCACGGCGCCGCGCGCAATGCGGAGACCCGGAGTGTAAACTCGATTTGAACTTCGGGAGACTTACCATGGACGGCGATGAGCTCTGCTACCTGAGCGCCACCGAACTCTTGGCGGCGTATCGCAGTCGCGCGCTGTCGCCCGTCGAAGTCGCGCGCGCGGTGCTGGCGCGCATCGACGAGATCGATCCGCAGCTCAATGCGTTTCGCCTCGTCGACCCGGAAAGCGCGCTGCGCGACGCGCAGGCTGCCGAGGCGCGGTGGGCCGCCGGGACGCCCTGCGGAGCCCTCGACGGGGTTCCCGCCTCGATCAAGGACATCATCCTGACGCGCGGCTGGTCGACGCTGCGCGGCTCGCGCACCGTTGACCCGGCTGGCCCGTGGGAGGTCGATGCGCCTTGCGTCGCGCGCTTGCGCGAAGCTGGCGCGGTGCTGCTCGGCAAGACCAACACGCCGGAATTCGGCTGGCGCGGCACGACCGACTCGCCCCTGACCGGGGTGACCCGCAATCCGTGGCGGCTGGACGTGACGCCGGGCGGCTCCTCGGGGGGCGCGACCGCGGCGATCGCCGCCGGGTTGGGCGCGCTTGCCGTGGGCACGGACGGCGGCGGATCGATCCGCATCCCGGCCGCTTTCACGGCAACGGTCGGCTTCAAGGCGCAGTTCGGGCGCGTGCCGGCCTTTCCCCTCTCGCCGATGGGCAACGTGGCGCACATCGGACCGCAGACGCGCACCGTCGCCGACGCGGCGCGGATGCTTGAAGTGCTCGCGCAGCCCGACGATCGGGATGTGACCGCGTTGCCGCCCACCGCGCACGACTGGGCGGGTGACGTGGCGAGCGGTGCGCGGGACGGGGGCATTCGCGGATTGCGCATCGCGTTCTCGCCGCGCCTGGGCTATGTGCGCTACGTCGATCCGCGCATCGAGCGTGCGCTCGAGGCGGCTGCGGGTGTTTTCGCGTCGCTCGGCGCGATCGTCGAGACGGCCGATCCGGGCATCGAGGACGGGACCGAGGCGTTTCGCGTGCACTGGTTCGCGTCCGCGCGCCATCTGCTGCACCGGTTCCCGGAGGATCAGCTGGCGTTGCTCGACCCCGGGCTGCGCGCGGCCTTTGACAGCGCCGCGTCGCTCACCTTGCCCGAATTCCTCGAAGCGCAGGCCACGCGTGGCCGCATCGCCCTGCAGATGCGCGATTTCGCGCAGCGCTACGACCTGCTGCTCACGCCCGCGACGGCCGTTGCGCCCTTTGCGGTGGGTCTGGTGATGCCCAAAGTGCCCGATGTCGCATCGCCCTCCGGAGCGCACGACTGGAGCTGGTGGACGCCGTTCTCGTACCCGTTCAACCTGACCGGTCAGCCGGCGCTGGTTCAGCCCTGCGGCTTCACCGACGACGGCCTGCCGGTCGCGCTGCAACTCGTGGCGCCCGCGTTTCGTGAGGATCTGTGCCTGCGTGCCGCAGCGGCCTACGAGGCTGCCACCGACTGGCACCGGCGCCGGCCGACGCTGGGCGTTCAGGCGCCGAAGACGTAGTCGCGCCCGGGGGCCGCCGCGAAGAGCGCCTGCGTGTACGGGTGGCGCGGCGCCGAGAAGATTTCGGCGGCCGGACCATACTCGACGATCACTCCCTGCGACATCACCGCGACGTCGTCGCACACCTGCGCGGCGACCCGCAGGTCGTGGGTGATGAACAGCATCGCGAGGTGCAGCCGATCGCGAATCTCGTCGAGCAATTCCAGCACCTGTGCCTGGACCGAGACATCCAGCGCGGAGACGGCCTCGTCGGCGATCAGCAGGTCGGGTTCCATCGCCAGCGCGCGCGCGATGCAGATGCGCTGACGCTGACCGCCGGAGAACTGGTGCGGATAGCGTTCCAGCGACGCGGGATCCAGCCGCACCAGTTCCATGAGTTCGCGCGCGCGACGCAGCGCGTCGTGGCGTGGCGTGCCGTAGTTGACGGGACCTTCGATGATCGACTCCCCGACCCCCATCCGGGGATTGAGCGAGCGATAGGGGTCCTGGAAGACCAGCTGGACGCGCCGGCGCAACGGGCGCAGGCGCCGCGCCGACATGGTCGCGATCTCGTCGTCGCCCAGCCGGATGCTGCCGTCGCTCGGATCGATCAGACGCGCGATGCAGCGCGCCACGGTGGACTTGCCCGAGCCCGACTCGCCGACGATCCCGAGGGTCTGCCCGCGCCGGATCTCGAACGAGACGTCGCGCACCGCGTGGACCGCGTGGCGCTGCACGAAGAACCCGCCGCTGCGGTAGGTCTTGTTCATCCGGGTGAGCGTGAGCACGGCAGGCGCCGCCTGGTCGGCGCCGCGATGACGCGGCTTCAGGCTGGGCACCGAGCCGATCAGCATGCGCGTGTAGGGGTGCTCGGGTTTCCCGAGCACGTCGTCCTTCGCACCGGTCTCGACGACCTGGCCCAACCGCAGCACCGCGACCTGCTCGCCGATCTCCGCGACCACGCCGAAGTCGTGGGTGATGAACAGCACGCCAGTGCGGTGCGTGATGCGCAGGTCGCGGATCAGCTTCAGGATCTGCGCCTGGGTGGTCACGTCGATCGCCGTCGTCGGCTCGTCGGCGATCAGCAGCGCCGGTTCGAGCACCAGTGCCATGGCGATCATGATGCGCTGGCGCTGACCGCCGGAGAGCTGGTGCGGAAAGGATTCGAACATCCGCTCCGGGTCGGGCAGCCCGACTTCGTCGATGACCCGGCGCACCCTTTCGCGGCGCGCGGCCGGGTCGAGTTCGGTGTGGGTGCGCAGCACCTCGTCGATCTGCTCGCCGCAGCGCATCACGGGGTTCAGCGCGGTCATCGGCTCCTGGAAAACCATCGACATGCGCACGCAGCGCAGTTCGCGCAAGCGTGCCTGGGTAACGTGGGTGATGTCCTCGCCTTCGAGCAGGATCTGGCCCCTGACCACGGGCAGGGCGCGGGGCAGCAACCCCATCACCGCCTGTCCGATCACCGACTTGCCCGAACCCGATTCGCCGACGAGGCAGAGGATCTCGCCGGGGTTCACCTGCAGGTTGACGCCCTCGACCGCGAACGGCCGATCGCCCCCTGCGGGCAGCGCGACGCTGAGGTTGCGGATCTCGAGGACGGCGCTCATTCGCTCACACCCGCTTGCTCATCTTCGGATCCAGCGTGTCGCGCAGACCGTCGCCGAGGATGTTCACCGCCAGCACCGTCACCGCCAGGAAAATGCCGGGGAAGAACACGTTGTGGGGATAGTCCTGGAACTGCACGCGGCCCTCGGCCATGATGTTGCCCCAGGTCGGGATGTCCGTCGGCAGGCCGACGCCCAGGAAGGAGAGGATCGCCTCGATCAGGATGCCCGACGCACAGATGTAGGTGCCCTGCACGATCAGCGGGGCGGCGGTGTTCGGCAGGATGTGCTTGAACATGATCTTCCAGCCCGGCGTGCCCAGCGAGATCGCCGCCTCGACGTAGGGCTCCTCGCGCACCGAGAGCACGAGCGCACGGACCAGGCGCGTCACGCGCGGAATCTCGGGGATGGCGATGGCGATGATCACGGTGAGCAGGCTGGCGCGCCACAGGGCGACGAGCGCGATCGCGATCAGGATCCCGGGGATCGCCATCAGGCCGTCCATCACCCGCATCACCGTCCCGTCGAGCCAGCGCAGATAGCCGGCCGTGAGCCCGATGAGCACGCCGATCGCCACGGCGGCCAGCGCGCAAGCGACGCCCACGATCAGCGAGACCCGCGTTCCGTAGATCACGCGGCTGTAGATGTCGCGACCAAACGAGTCCGAGCCCATCAGGAACTGGTGCTTGAGGGTCTCGCCATCGAGCGTCATCACTTCGCCCATGGCGCCCGGCAGCAGGTCGCGGCTCGACGGGTCGAAGAGCGTCGGGTCGACGGTGTGGAGCCACGGCGCGGCCAGCGCGATGGCCACGAGCACGAGGAGCACGCAGCCGCCGATGCGCACGCTCCAGTTGTCGAGCGCGCGCCGCCAGACGCCGGGGCGTTCGATGACGGCGGCCGATTCGACCGACAGGGCTGCGCGTTCGTCGGTTGCCATCAGTAGCGGATCCGTGGATCGAAGATCAGGTACGAGAGATCGACCAGCAGGTTGATCAGCACGTACACGAAGGAGAAGAACAGGATGACGCCCTGGATCGTCGGGAAATCGCGCGCGAGCACCGCGTCGACCGTGAGCCGGCCGAGCCCCGGAATGCCGAACACCGATTCCGTGACGACGACGCCTCCGATGAGCAGCGCCACGCCGATCCCGACCACGGTGACGATCGGAATCGCGGCGTTCGCCAGCGCGTGCTGGATCAGCACCCGACGTTCCGAAAGGCCCTTCGCGCGGGCGGTGCGCACGTAGTCCTCGGTGAGGATTTCGGCGACGGCGGCGCGGGTCACGCGCGCGATGAGCGCGATGTAGATCGCCGAGAGCGCCAGCGAAGGCAGGATCAGGTGGCGCAGAAAGGGCACGAAGCCGTCGGCGATGCGCACGTAGCCCTGCACCGGCAGCCAGTTGAGCTTCAGGGCAACGAGCCAGATCAGCAGGTAGCCAATGATGAACACCGGCAGCGAAAAGCCGAGCACGGAAAAAGCCATCAGCGCCCGATCGAGCCATCCCCCGTGGCGCCATGCGGCGAGCACGCCGAGCGGGATCGCGATCAGCACCGAGAGCAGGATGGTCGCCGTCGCCAGCGCGAAGGTCGGCTCGAGCCGCTGTCCGATCAGTTCGACGACCGGCATCTTGAAGTAGTACGACTCGCCCAGGTCGCCCCGGATCAGGTGCCCGAACCAGATCGCAAACTGCGTCGGCAACGGCTCCTCGAGGCCCAGGCTTTCGCGGATCTGGCGGATGTTCTCGGTGCTGGCCGCGTCGCCGGCGATGATCGCCGCCGGGTCTCCGGGCGTGAGACGCAGCATCAGGAACACCAGCACGGCCACGACCAGCAGCACCGGGACGGTGGCGGCAATTCTCTTGATCAGGAACCAGGTCATCGGGAGATCCGAATCGCGGGGCAGGTGAGCGAATCACCCCCGGGAACGCAGCGCGTTCCCGGGGAATTCCAGTGGGCGACTACTTCTGGATGTTCCAGTAGAAGTTGCCCGGGCCGGTCACCAGGCCCTTGACGCCCTTGCGCACCGCGGCCGGCTGGATGTACTCGCCCAGCGGCGCGTGCGTGCCGTACGCGAACGCCTCGGTCTGGATCGCCTCGGCCAGCGCCTTCTTCTTGGCCGGATCGATCTCGCGCGCGAACTGATCGCGCAGCTTTTCGATTTCCGGATTGTTGGGCCAGCCGAACCAGGCCTTGTCGCCGCCGGCGTTCAAGGCCGCGTTCGAGAGCGGGTTCCAGATGTCGGGCGACACCCAGGCGGTGGCGAAGATGTTCCAGCCGCCGGCGGCGGGCGGATCCTTCTTCGCGCGCCGCGACACCAGCGTGCTCCAGTCCATCGACTGCAGGTCGACCTTGAAGCCCGCCTGACGCAGCAGTTGCGCGGCCACATCCGGCAACTTGGTGATCGACGCCAGATCTGTCGGCTTCATGATGACGATCGTCTCCCCCTTGTAGCCGGAGGCCTTGAGCAGTTCCTGCGCCTTGCGCAGGGTGCCTTTGGACTGGATCTCGCTGCCCTTGGTCGAGGCGTAGGGCGTGTTGCAGGTGAACATCGACGGGCAGGGCTTGTAGAACCCGTCCACGCCGACCTGCGCCTTGAGGAAGGGTTCCTGCGCGAGCGCCGCGAGCGCCGCCTGCTTGACCTTCGGGTTGTCGAACGGCGGGTGCAGGTGGTTGAAGCGCAGCATGTACTGGAAACCGAGCGGGTTGTTGTTGACGATTTCGACGTTCGGATTCGCCTTGAGGGCCGCGTAGGATTCGAAGGCGGGCTGCTCGATGATGTCGACTTCGCCCTGGGTGAGCGCATTGACCTGCTGCTGCGCATCGCGCAGCGCGAGGTTCCACTCGACCCGGTCGACGTAGACGCGCTTGCCGCCGGTGGTGCCCGAGGGCGCTTCGGCGCGCGGCACGTACTTGTCGTTCTTCAGGTAGACGGCCTTGTCACCCGGCTTGTACTCGTCGCGCTTGAAGATGTAAGGGCCCGAACCCGTGTAGTCGTCGATCTGCTTGTCGGCCGGCGTTTCGGCGACGCGCTTGGGCATGATGAAGGGCACGTTCGACGAGGGCTTGCCGAGCGCCTCGATCATGAAGCCGTTGGCTTCGCGCAGAAAGACCCGGAATTTGTCGGGCGCAGGCGAGTCCATTTTCTCGATGAAGGTGAAGAGCTTCTGTCCCATCGAGTCGCGCTTGCCCCAGCGCTCGAGCGAGGCGATCACGTCCTCGCCCGTGACGGGCTTGCCGTCATGGAACGCGAGGCCCTTGCGCAGCGTGAAGGTCCACAGCCGGTGGTCCGGACTCACCGTCCAGGTGTCGACCATCTGCGGTTTGACCTGGCTCTTTTCGTCGGTACCAAAGAGCGTGTCGTAAATCATGTAGCCATGATTGCGCACCATGTAAGCAGTGGTCCAAATCGGGTCCAGGATCGCCAGATTCGAGTGCGGGATCACCTTGAGCACCGTCCCCTGCGCCTGCGCGGGGATCGGCGCCAGCAGGGCCAGCGCAGCCGCGCTGCCAGCGAGCGCCACGGCAAGTCGTGCGAAACGTTTCATTGTCAGTCTCCCTGTTGTCGTTTTCTCTGTCGCCACCGCTGGGGCGCGCGAGCACCATGGTACCGCGAGTGCCGGCTGTCCAGAAGCACGGGCCGCGCCGTCTCGCCCAAAAGAAACCGGGGCCGCAATCGGCCCCGGTTCGTGCGCACCGCCTGGTTCAGGCGGCCATGACCGGAATCTTGCCGATGCGCTCCTGCCATTCGCGCGGCCCGGTTTCGTGCACTGAGGTGCCCAGTGCGTCCACGGCGACGGTGACCGGCATGTCGGTGAGGTCGAACTCGTAGATCGCCTCCATGCCCAGATCGCCGAAGGCCACCACCTTGGACTGCCGGATCGCCTTGGACACCAGATAGGCCGCGCCGCCGACCGCCATCAGATAGGCGGCCTTGTGCTTCTTGATTGCGGCGATCGCCGCCGGCCCGCGTTCCGCCTTGCCGACCATCGCGATCAGCCCGGTCTGCGCGAGCATCATCTCGGTGAACTTGTCCATGCGCGTCGAGGTCGTCGGGCCGGCCGGGCCAACGGCCTCGTCGCGCACCGGATCGACCGGTCCGACGTAGTAGATCACCCGGTTCTTGAAGTCCACCGGCAGTTTCTCGCCCTTGGCGAGCATGTCCTGAATGCGCTTGTGCGCTGCGTCACGACCGGTGAGCATCTTGCCCGAGAGCAACAGGGTCTGGCCCGGCTTCCACGAGGCCACTTCCTCGGCAGTCAGCGTATTCAGGTCGACCCGCTTGGATTTCTCGTAGTCCGGTGCCCAGTCGACGTCGGGCCACTCGGAGAGCGCCGGCGGTTCGCAGTACGCCGGTCCGGAGCCGTCGAGCACGAAGTGCGCGTGGCGCGTGGCCGCGCAGTTGGGGATCATCGCGACCGGCTTGGAGGCCGCGTGGGTCGGGAAGGTCTTGATCTTCACGTCGAGCACGGTGGCCAGGCCGCCCAGGCCCTGGGCACCGATTCCGAGCGCGTTGACCTTCTCGTAGAGTTCGACGCGCAGCTTCTCGGTATCGTCCTTGGCGCCACGCGCGAGCAGGTCAGCCATGTCGAGCGGCTCCATCAGCGCTTCCTTGGCCATTAGCATCGCCTTCTCAACCGTGCCGCCCACGCCGATCCCGAGCATGCCCGGCGGGCACCAGCCCGCGCCCATCGTCGGCACCGTCTTCATCACCCAATCGACGACCGAATCCGAGGGATTGAGCATCACCATCTTGCTCTTGTTCTCCGAGCCGCCGCCCTTGGCGGCGACGGTCACATCGAGCTTGTCGCCCGGGACCAGTTCCACGTTGAGCACCGCCGGCGTGTTGTCCTGCGTGTTCTTGCGGCTGAACATCGGATCCGCGACGACCGAAGCGCGCAGCGTGTTGTCGGGGTTGAGGTAGCCGCGGCGCACACCCTCGTCGACTGCTTCGGCGAGCGTGCCGTCCAGGCCCTCGAAACGCACGTCCATCCCCACCTTGAGGAAGACGTTGACAATGCCCGTGTCCTGGCAGATCGGGCGCTTGCCCTCGGCGCACATCCGCGAATTGGTCAGGATCTGGGCGATCGCGTCGCGCGCCGCCGGGCTCTGTTCGGCCTCGTACGCGCGGGCCAGATGCCGGATGAAATCGAGCGGATGGTAGTAACTGATGAACTGCAGTGCCGCCGCGATCGACTCGACCAGATCGTCCCGCTTGATGATCGTCATTCCAACACTCCTCTTGATTTGATTAAGGTTTGCCCCTTACACTGGATATTATGGCGCTTCCGCAGGCGCCGTGAAACGCGTGCCGGACTCCGTGAGATTTCCGGCGCGAGGTCTCCAAGAAGAAGCGACCGGCTTTCGTGCGGTCGACAAACTGCCCGCTCTCCGTTCTGACCGCGCCCGTGGCGGGGTCGGTTGTCGTTTAGAACAAGACAGACCTCGACGGTCGACAGGAATGGGGGAGAGAGGATGTCCGCAGGGATCGAGTCGGTGCTGCGCGAATCGCGGGCGTTTCCGCCCGACGAGGCATTTCGCAGTCAAGCCAACATCGCCGGAATTCCGGCTTTCGAGGAACTGTGTGCCCAGGCCGAGCGCGACCACGCCGGGTTCTGGGCGGAGCTGGCGCGCAAGCACGTGCGCTGGCACAAGCCGTTCACGCGCTCGCTCGACGAGAGCAATCCGCCGTTCTTCAAGTGGTTCGAGGACGGTGAGCTCAATGTTTCCTACAACTGCCTGGATCGGCATCTCGGGACGCCGGTCGAGAACAAGACCGCGATCATCTTCGAGGCCGACGACGGGATGGTGACGCAGGTCACGTACCGCGAGCTCTACCATCGCGTGTGCCGTTTCGCCAATGCGCTGCGCGCGCTGGGTCACGAGTGTGGCGAACGCGCGATCATCTACATGCCGATGTCCATCGAGGTGGTGGTCGCGATGCAGGCCTGCGCCCGGCTGGGCATCACGCACTCGGTGGTGTTCGGCGGATTCTCGGCGAAGTCGCTGCAGGAGCGGATCGTCGACGTGGGCGCGACGCTCGTGATCACCGCCGATGGACAGATGCGTGGCGGCAAGGCGCTGCCGCTCAAGCCGGCGGTGGACGAATCCTTCGAGCTGGGCGGCTGCGACGCGGTGCGCCACGTGGTGGTCTATCGGCGCACCGGGGGCGAGGTCGCGTGGCACGCGGCGCGCGACGTGTGGATGCACGAGGCCGAGGCGGGCCAGTCCGATGTCTGTGAACCGGTCTGGGTCGGCGCCGAGCACCCGTTGTTCGTTCTCTACACCTCGGGCTCCACCGGCAAGCCAAAGGGCGTCCAGCACGCCTCGGGCGGCTACCTGCTGCACGCGCTGCTGACGATGCGCTGGACCTTCGACATCAAGCCCGACGACGTGTTCTGGTGCACGGCCGACGTTGGCTGGGTCACCGGCCACACCTACGTCACCTACGGGCCGCTCGCGGCGGGCGCCACGGAAGTGGTGTTCGAGGGCGTTCCGCTGTACCCGCACCCCGGGCGGTTCTGGGAGATGATCGCGCGCCATCGCGTGAGCGTCTTCTACACGGCGCCAACGGCCATCCGCACGCTGATCAAGGTCGCCTCGGGCGCGCCCGATCACGCGCCGGACAAGTACGACCTGTCGTCGCTGCGCCTGCTCGGCACGGTGGGCGAGCCGATCAACCCCGAGGCGTGGATCTGGTACCAGGAGCAGGTCGGAGGCGGGCGCTGCCCGATCGTCGACACCTGGTGGCAGACCGAGACGGGTGGCCACATGATCACGCCCCTGCCGGGCGTGCACGCGGCCAAGCCCGGCTCGTGCGCGATGGCTCTGCCGGGGATCGATGCGGCGATCGTCGACGAGGCGGGCGGCGAAGTCGAGCGCGGGAAGGGCGGATTCCTCGTGATCCGCAAGCCGTGGCCGTCGATGATCCGCACGATCTGGGGCGACCCGGAGCGTTTTCGCAAGAACTACTACCCGGACGACTTCCAGGGGCGCTACTACCTCGCCGGCGACGGCGCGCAATGCGACACCGACGGCTTCTTCTGGATCATGGGGCGCATCGACGACGTGCTCAACGTCTCGGGTCACCGGCTGGGCACGATGGAGATCGAGTCGGCGCTGGTCGCCAACCCGCTGGTGGCCGAGGCCGCGGTGGTCGGGCGGCCTGACGAGACGACCGGCGAGGCCGTCGTGGCCTTCGTCGTGCTCAAGCAGACGCGCCCGACCGGCGAAGAGGCGCGGCGCCTCGCGCTGGATCTGCGCAACTGGGTCGCGCGCGAGATCGGCCCGATCGCCAAACCGCGGGAAATCCGGTTCGGGGAGAACCTCCCGAAGACGCGTTCCGGGAAGATCATGCGCCGCCTGCTGCGCGCGCTGGCCAAGGGCGAGGAGATTGTGCAGGACACCTCGACGCTGGAGAATCCGGCGATCCTCGAGCAATTGAAGTCGGCCAACTGAAGTCAAAAGGAAACAACGCGTGCTTTCGTTGGTCGTCGTGCTCAAGGGTCTGGTGGAGTTCGCGCTGCTGCTCCTCGTCGCGCAGGGGCTCGTCTTCGTGGTGAGCTTCGGTCGTCACGAGGTCAACCGCGTCTACCGGGGCATCCGGTTCCTGACCTCGCCGGTCAACGCGGCGGTGCGACGGATCACCCCGCGCCTGGTCCTCGACAAGCACGTGCCGGCCGTATCCGCGCTGCTGCTGTTTTTCTGCTGGGTGGCGCTGCTGGCGGCCAAGGTCCAGTTGATGCCGGTCGTCACCCGGGCGGGAGGCTGAGCGATGCAACTCGTCAACGCCTGGTTCTACCGTCAGATGGCCATCTGGTCGACGATCTTCAAGCGCGACGGCATGGCGCTCGAGTACTGGGGGCGGGTGCGTGCGCTGCGCCCGCGTGACGCGCGACCGGTTTCGGCGATTGCCCACCTGCACGCGGCGCAAGGGCGGCACGGCGCGGCAATGCAGAGCCTGGCAGAGGCGCTCGCCATCGAGCCCGGGCAGGCCGACGGCTGGTTCAATCTGGGTTTTCTGCAGCAGGAACAGGGCGAACACGCCGCCGCGATCACCAGCTTCGAACGTGCGCTGGCCATCAACGAGAAGCTCGATCGGGCCTTCTACGGCAAGGCCCTGTCGCTGATCAAGCTGGGGCAGGTCGAGGCCGCGATCGCGCCGCTTCGGAAGAACACCGAGTTGCAGCCGATGAGCCCCTACGGCTGGTATCAACTCGCGCATGTCTATCACCGGCTCGGCGACGCCGAGCGGGTCGCAAAGACGATTCGCCGCCTCGCGCAGTTCGAGCCCAAGGTTGCCCGTCAGCTCGAGGGCGAGACCGGGGTAAGCGTGGGCGTGCGGCTGCTTTCTGACTGATGACGCGCGGGAGGGCCTGACCAGGAGAACGACGACAGAAGGATTCGACCTCGGTGATCGCAAGACACATTGCGACACCTTCCAACCCTTTGGAGGAAGACATGCAATTAACGGATCGACACCGTGAGTACTGGCAGAAGAACCTGCGGATCACCGGGATCCTGATGGGGATCTGGTTCTTCACGACCTATGTCATCGGATTTTTCTCGCGCTCGCTCGACTTCACGATCTTCGGGTGGCCGTTCTACTTCTACATGGGCGCGCAGGGTTCCCTGATCATCTATGTGCTGATCATCGCCTTCTACGCGCGTTACATGAACCGGCTCGACAAAGAGTACGGCGTGGATGAGGAGGAAGTGGAATGATCAGCGCAGCGAAAACCCAAAAGGGCTTCACGAAGCAGCTCAAGAAGGTCTACTTCTTCTACACGGGTGGTTTCCTCACCTTTGTGATTCTGTTGGCGATCGCCGAACAGTTGGGTCTGTCCAAGGCCTGGATCGGCTACGTGTTCCTGGGCGCGACGATCCTGCTGTACGCGGGCATCGGCATCATCAGCCGCACCAGCGACGCCGCCGAGTACTACGTCGCGGGGCGACGCGTGCCGGCGATGTTCAACGGCATGGCCACCGGTTCGGACTGGATGTCGGCCGCGTCCTTCATCGGGATGGCGGGCAGCCTGTACCTGCTCGGCTACTCGGGACTCGCATTCGTGCTGGGGTGGACCGGCGGTTACGTGCTGGTGGCGCTCTTTCTTGCGCCCTACCTGCGCAAGTTCGGCCAGTTCACGATTCCGGACTTCCTGGGCGCGCGCTACGGCGGCAACATCCCGCGCTTTATCGGGATCGTGATCGCCATCACCTGCTCGTTCACCTACGTGGTGGCGCAGATCTACGGCGTGGGGTTGATCACCACGCGGTTGACCGGCGTTGACTTCGGTGTGGGCGTCTTCCTGGGGCTGGGCGGCATCCTGGTCTGCTCGTTCCTGGGCGGGATGCGCGCGGTCACGTGGACGCAGGTGGCGCAGTACATCATCCTGATCGTGGCCTACATGATTCCGGTGGTGTGGCTCTCGATCGTGCAGACCGGTTTCCCGATCCCGCAGCTGATCTACGGCCAGCAACTGGCCAAGGTCACGGCGATCGAACAGAAGCTGATCGACGACCCGAAGGAAGCCGAGGTTCGCAAGATGTTCGGCGACAAGGCCAAGGCCGCGAGCGACAAGCTCAAGGACGCGCCGGCTGCATACGCAGCGGGCAAGGCCGAGCTCGAGAAGGGCGTCGCCGATGCGAAAGCCGGGACCGACGAGGCCGCGACCAAGCAGGCCGAGGAGGCGCTCGCCAAGTATCCGGCGTCCGAGGCCGACGCTAAGGCGGCATGGCAGAAGGATGCCCGGCTCGCGTCGCGCGGCGGGCAGTTGCTGCGCCACGCCGAGGCGTTTCCGGGCAAGGATGACCATGCGCGTGACGTCAGCCGCAGGAACTTCCTCGCGCTGATCTTCTGCCTGATGGTGGGCACGGCGGCGCTGCCGCACATCCTGATGCGCTACTACACCACGCCGTCGGTGAAGGAAGCGCGGGCGTCGGTGACCTGGTCGCTGTTCTTCATCTTCCTGCTCTACTTCACGGCTCCCGCGCTCGCGGTGCTGGTCAAGTTCGTCGTCTACACGGATATCGTGGGATCGACCTTCGCCAGCCTGCCAGTCTGGGTCCAGCAGTGGCAGGCCGTGGATCCGAGCCTGCTCTCGATCGCCGACATCAACGGTGACGGGATCGTGCAGCGGGCGGAAATCGCGATCGGCGGCGACATCATCGTGCTGGCGACTCCGGAAATCGCCGGGCTGCCGTACGTGGTTTCAGGCCTGGTGGCTGCCGGCGGTCTGGCTGCGGCGCTCTCGACCGCGGACGGCTTGCTGCTGACGATTGCCAACGCGCTTTCGCACGATCTGTACTACAAGATGATCGATCCGAATGCGCCGACCGCACGTCGCGTGATGCTCTCGAAAATGCTGCTGCTGGTGGTCGCCGTCCTGGCGGCGTCGGTGGCGGTCCAGAAGCCGGCGGACATCCTGTTCCTGGTGTCCGCGGCGTTCTCGTTTGCCGCTGCCGGGTTCTTCCCGGCGCTGGTGTGCGGGATCTTCTGGAAGCGCACCACCGGGCTTGCGGCATCGCTCGGGATGATCTCCGGCTTCGGCATCACGTTCTACTACATGACGATCACCCAGGTGTGGATGCGCGAGATGTTCTACGGCATCGCGAAATCGGTTCCGGTGACCAACCTGTGGTGGGAAATCCAGCCGATCTCGGCCGGGCTCTGGGGCGTTCCCCTCGGGTTCATCGTGATCATCGTGGTCTCGTTGCTCGGCAAGGCACCGTCGAAGGAGACGCAGGAGTTTGTCGAGTCCGTGCGTTATCCGCATCTGCGGGCAGCCTGAGTCTGTGTGAAGGGGGCGCGTGATCGCGCGTCCCCTTGATGGCTTTTAAACCCGGCTTCGGCC
>JAGXFR010000017.1 GCA_024637155.1 Burkholderiaceae bacterium
CGCCGCGCAGAGCGCCGCGAAATCCTTCATCGAGGGGCTCCCGCGCAACGTGCGCCTCGGCATCGTCTCCTTTGCCGGCACCGCCTCGGTGGTGCAGACGCCCACGGAAAATCGCGACGATCTGATTGCGGCGATCGAGCGCTTTCAGCTGCAGCGACGAACCGCCACCGGCAGCGGCCTGCTGCTCTCTCTCTCGCAATTGCTCCCCGAAGCCGGGATCGATCTGGAAGCCACCTATTACGAGAATCCCCGCTCCCGGCACGGCACCTCAGGAGGGAGCGCCGGCGCAGCGCCAATCGATCGCGCCCGCAAGGCCGGCCCCGACCAGAAGCCATTCACCCCGGTCGTCCCCGGCTCCTACACCTCGGGCGCGATCATCCTGCTGAGCGACGGCCGGCGCACCACCGGCCCCGATCCCCTGGAGGCCGCGCGGATGGCCGCCGATCGGGGCGTCCGGGTCTTCACCGTGGGCTTTGGCACGCTCGAGGGCGCGACGATCTCGAGCGACGAGGGCATGTCCTTCTACGTTCGCCTCGACGAGGAAACGCTCAAGGCGGTGGCGAACATCACCGGCGGCGACTATTTTCATGCCGGCAGCGCCGCCGATCTGGGCAAGGTTTACGAGGGGCTGAACGCGAAGTTCGCGCTCGAGCGCCAGGAGACCGAAATCAGCGCCCTGTTCAGCGCAGCGGCCGCGCTGTTGCTGATCGTCGCGGCGCTGCTCTCGTTAATCTGGTTCCACCGCAGCCCCGCGGCGAGCGCGCGCCCGCCCGCGGAGCCCGGCGCAACGCCTACTTGAAGCGCTCGGCCGCTTCCCGAAAGGCCTTCGCCATATCGGCCCAGGCGGCTTCCGTGCCGCGCCGCATCGACTCCCACGCGTCGACACTGGCATTCTGCAGTTCGCGCAGCTTCTGCGCCGCCGCGTCGCGGTTGGCCTTCAGCTCGGTCAGCTGCTTCTCGTAGCGCACCTTCGCGTCGGCCTGCGCCTTGCGCGTCTGCGCGTCCAGCTTCTCGATATCGGCGTTCCACTCGTCGAGCTTGGCCTTCATCTTCTGCACATAGGCTTCGCGTTCGTTCATGGCGTTCTCCTTCGTCGTCGTAGGGTCGGTCACCGCCTCATCTTAGCTCGAATCGATCCAGGTTCATCACCTTGCCCCAGGCCGCCACGAAGTCGTGCACGAACGCCTTCTGCGCGTCGCTGCACGCGTAGACTTCGGCGAGGGCGCGCAGTTGGGAGTTCGAACCGAAGACCAGATCCACGACGGTGCCGGTCCAGCTGAGCTCGCCCGTCTCCCGATCGTGCCCCTGGAACACGCCTGCAGATCCGGCGGACTGCTGCCACTTCGTGCGCATGTCCAGCAGACTCACGAAGAAGTCATTGGTCAAGGTCTCGGGCCGCTTGGTGAAGACCCCGTGTCCGGAGCGCCCGACGTTGGCATTGAGCACCCGCATGCCACCGATCAGAACCGTCATTTCGGGCGCCGTCAGCGTCAGCAGGTTCGAGCGATCCACCAGCAGTTCGGCCGCCGATCCCTCGAGTCCCTGGCGGACGTAATTGCGGAACCCGTCCGCGGTCGGCTCGAGAACGGCGAACGAGTCCACATCGGTCTGCGCCTGCGACGTGTCCATACGACCCGGCGAGAAGGGAACCGTCACATCGTGGCCGGCCTTCTTCGCCGCTGCCTCGACGGCTGCGCAGCCCCCCAGGACGATCAGATCCGCCAGCGACACCTTCTTCCCGCCCGACTGCGCGCCGTTGAAGTCCTTCTGGATCGTCTCCAGCTTCTGCAGAATCTGTGCCAGTTCAGCCGGCTGGTTGACTTCCCAGTCCTTCTGCGGCGCGAGGCGAATGCGCGCCCCGTTGGCGCCGCCGCGCTTGTCGCTGTCACGGAATGTAGCAGCCGAGGCCCAGGCTGTCGTCACCAGCTGCGAGACAGACAATCCGGACGCGAGGATCCTGGCCTTCAGGGCGGCGATGTCCTGCTTCTCGACCAAGGGGTGATCGACCGCGGGAACCGGATCCTGCCACAACATGCTTTCCTTCGGCACCAGCGCCCCGAGGTAACGAGGCAGCGGGCCCATGTCGCGATGGGTAAGCTTGTACCAGGCCCGGGCGAATGCGTCCTGAAACTCCTGTGGATTCCTGAGGAAGTGCCGCGCGATTTTCTCGTAGGCGGGATCCATGCGCAGCGCCAGGTCCGCCGTGGACATCATCGGGGCGTGTCGCTTTGACGGATCGTGAGCGTCGGGCACCGTGCCCTTTGCCGACGCGTCCTTGGGAGTCCACTGGTGCGCACCGGCGGGGCTCTTGGTCAGTTCCCATTCGTACTTGAACAGGATATCCAGGTAGTCGTTGTCCCAGCGGATCGGGTTGGTGGTCCAGGCGCCCTCCAGGCCGCTGCTGATCGTGTCCACCCCCTTGCCGCTGCCAAAGGCGTTGCTCCAGCCGAAGCCCTGCTCTTCGATGTCGGCGCCCTCGGGTGCGGGACCAACGTACTTGCCCGGATCGGCCGCGCCGTGGCACTTGCCGAAGGTGTGTCCCCCGGCGACGAGCGCAACGGTCTCCTCGTCATTCATCGCCATGCGGGCGAAGGTTTCCCGGATATCCCGCGCCGAAGCGAGCGGATCCGGATTGCCGTTCGGGCCTTCCGGGTTCACATAGATCAGGCCCATCTGAACGGCGCCCAGCGGATTCTCGAGCTGACGCTCGCCGCTGTAGCGCTGGTCGCCCAGCCACTCGGTCTCGGACCCCCAGTAGATTTCCTCTTCGGGCTCCCAGATGTCCTTGCGCCCACCCGCGAAGCCGAAAGTCTTGCATCCCATCGAATCCAGCGCGACGTTGCCGGTGAGAACGATCAGGTCGGCCCAGGAGATTTTCCGGCCGTACTTCTGCTTGATCGGCCACAGCAGCCGGCGCGCCTTGTCGAGGCTGACGTTGTCCGGCCAGCTGTTGAGGGGCGCAAAGCGCTGTGATCCGGATCCCGCGCCGCCCCGACCGTCAGCAATCCGGTACGTGCCTGCACTGTGCCACGCCATGCGGATGAAGAAGGGGCCATAGTGGCCGTAGTCCGCCGGCCACCAGTCCTGCGAATCCGTCATCAGGACGTGCAGATCCTTGATCACGGCGGCCAGGTCCAGGCTCTTGAACTCCGCGGCGTAATCGAAGCCCGCGCCCATCGGATCGGACAGGAGTGAGTGCTGGCGGAGGACTTTCAGGTTCAACTGATTGGGCCACCAGTCCTGATTCGACATCGCCCCCCCTGCCTTGCGCACGTGAGACCCGCCCATCACCGGGCACTTGCTTTCCTTTTCCATGTTTCCTCCTGTCGTGTTCGCTTGCTTGATCATGGGGAAACATACGGTTTCGGCGTTCATCCGTCCAATTGTGCTTATGCAATCAATCGATAGAACAATCCTATGAGGCGGGCTGGATGGTCGGTCGGCAGCACGCGACGGCGTCGCGCGCTGCGCGCAATGAGGATGCTAGTTGACGTCCGCGTCGTGCAGGTCGATCGCAGCCTCCGGCGGCGACTTGTCGATAAGCGCCTCGACCATCTCGATGTGCTCGGCCTCCTCGTCGCGCAGTTCCACGAAGAGCGCCCTGACATCGGGCTGCGTCACACCGGGCAGAGCCTCGTCGTAGAAGTCATAGGCCTTCTGCTCCGAGGACAGGGCCACCTTGAGCGCCTTGAGCGTCGACATGTCCCAGGCCGCCGAACCAACGTCAGGGGCCTCGATCTCAAAGACGTCCTCGAGCTTGACTTTTGCCGGCGCATCCCCGAACAGGGCCCGTCTGCGCTCGGCAAGCTGGTCACCGTGCTTCTTCTCGTTGATCGCCATCGAACGGAAAAATGCCGCGGCGTCGGTGGGATCGCGGTGCCCGATCTGGGAAGCGAACAATTCGTAGCGCTTGCATGCCTCGACCTCGATCAGGCTGGCGAGATCAAGGGCATCCATCAGCGTTAGCTTGGATAAATCGACTCGGGTGGTCATGTGGGCTCCAGGTTAAGTATGAAACGCCCTGTGGGTCAGGGCGCAAGAAGATGGTTAAACAGGAATTGAGGGAAATTCATTGTCACGCGGGACGTTATCACCACGGCGACGGCCGGTCAAAACCCACTCCCACTCGATCGTCGACGAGTATTCTAAGCTGTTGATTTACAGATCACTCGCTGCTGCTTCGAAGGTCTTTACCGTCAAACTGTGCGGCATCAGCCTTGGCGCGGGTTTGCGGGCGATTCGGCCGCAAGTGACCTTTCGAGATCTATCGACATCTATCGACTCCCGCGACGATCGCAGACAGCATCATCGGCTTCCGTTCGCTGGACGAGACGGTGCTTTCGGAATGACCTGAGTCACTTTACGGGCAATCCACCGTGGCCCGTTCCCGGCGTTGACACGTAGGGACGAAGTGGCGAAAGTAGGCCTGCGGCTTCAAACCGCAGGTCTTTCTTTTGGGCTCGGCCTACAAAATCTCGGGAGATGACAGATGAAGACCCAACGCACCGTTGCCGTGTGCGCGGCAGCAATCACGGCGCTGTTATGGAGCGCCGCGCCGGCGCTGGCGCAGATCGACGCGAATTCCGCACGCTATATCGCCGCCAACTGCGCAAATTGCCACGGCACGCAGGGTTCTGCGCAAGGGGCGATGCCGAGCCTCGCGGGACGGCAGAAGTCTGATCTCGCATCACAGATGCGTGCGTTCCGTGACGGAACGCGGCCGGCGACACTGATGCACCAGATCGCCAAGGGTTATTCCGATGTGCAGATCGACGCGATCGCCGATCATTTCGCCCGCCAGCCGGCGGCACGCTGAACAGGAGAGAACTGATGAACACCCGCAACTTCACGCGCCGCGATCTGCTGAAACTGTCGGCTGCCGGCGTGGCGATCGGAGCATTGCCGGCCTGCGCGACGATGGGCGGCGGCTCCGGCGGCAAGGTCGTCGTGGTCGGCGGCGGCTGGGGCGGCGCCACTGCAGCCAAGTACCTGCGACTGTGGTCGGGCGGCCGCATCGATGTCACGCTGGTCGAACCGAACCGAAGCTTCGTGTCGTGCCCGATCTCCAACCTCGTGCTCGGCGGCAGCAAGACGATCGAAGAGCTGACGACGAGTTACGACGGCCTGCGCAAGCACGGCGTGAACGTCGTGCATGACACGGTCACGGCGATCGACGCCGACAAGAAACAGATTCGCCTCGCATCGGGCGGCGCGCTGCCCTTCGATCGTGCGGTGGTCTCTCCGGGCATCGAGTTCATGTACGAACGAGTCAAGGGCATGACGCTGGCCGATGCCGAAACGATCCCGCATGCCTGGAAAGCCGGAGCGCAGACCGTGCTGCTGCGTCGCCAGCTTGAAGCGATGCCCGACGGCGGCGTGGTGGTCATTAGCGTGCCGCTGGCGCCCTATCGCTGCCCGCCGGGGCCGTACGAGCGCGCATGCCAGATCGCGCATCACCTGAAGACGCGCAAGCCGAAATCCAAGCTGATCGTTCTCGACGCCAATCCGGACGTGACCTCCAAGGGGCCGCTATTCAAACCTGTGTGGAAACAGGACTACGCCGGCATCGTTGACTATCAGCCCAACATGGCAGTCACCGAGGTCGACGTCACGGGCAAGCGGTTCATCACCAACTTTGGCGATACGACAAGAGGCGATGTGCTGAACTTCATTCCGCAGCAGCGCGCCGCCAACATCGCGCGCGACGCCGGCCTGATCACGGCCAACGACCGCTGGTGCGAAGTCAACTGGCTCACGCTCGAATCGATCAAGGTGCCAAATGTGCACGTGCTCGGCGACGCCACCCTGTCCGCGCCGGTGATGCCGAAGTCGGGCCACATGGCCAACCAGCACGGCAAGGCGGTCGCGGCGGCGATCGTCGAACTGATGAACGGGCGCACGCCGAGCCCGCCGATGATGGCCAATACCTGCTACAGCTTCGTCGACGACAAGAACGCCATTCACGTGGCCAGCGTTCATCACTGGGTGCCGGAGAAAAAGACGATGGAGGTCGTCCAGGGCGCCAGCGGCGTGTCGGGCCAGGACCGTTCGCAGTGGCTGCAGGAAGGCCGGTACGCCTGGGGCTGGGCACAGACGGTCTGGGCCGACATGCTGGGGTGACCCGTTACACGGCGACGCACAGCGTCGCCGTGTTTTCCTCAACGTGCGGCGAATTTTGCCACGACGTCGATCAGTTGCGCTTCGCGGCTGGCGTAGAAATGGCCGGCTCCGCCGATCGTCACTTGGGCACCGCCCGGGGTCGAAGCGGCGACTCTTTGCCGTGCCGGCGCGCCGCGAGCCTTGACCTTGGCGCACAGGCTGCGCAGGTCCTCCGGGCTGATCTCGGCCATCAGCCGGTTGCGGAACACCGGCATGATGCCCCGGTGGAGGATTCTTACCGTCGGATTTACCGTCAATCTGGAGGGCATCCCCCCGATCGATGTCGATAGATCTCGACAGACTTTTTCTATACGGGACAAGCACCAACCATCGATTCCCGATAGACTCCGATCGACGCTGAAAGACGCCGAATCCCACTCGATCATCAACGAGAGTTCTAAGCCGTTGAGTTTTAGAGTACTTGGAGCATCGAGAATCGCATCCTATCGGGAGCGCACGGCCACGCACTACTGAGTGCCCGCAATGCGCGGGACAGCGCCCGCACGGGCGACCGAGGTAGCGGGCAGCAGTCGACCCATAGGCGCCGGTGGCACGTTTCCGGGCGAGCGACCGGTCCACTCTGGAAGCGGTCGATCGCCGAACATGTCGAGAAATCGAAGCCCTGCGACAGCGGTCGTTCGCGGGTGGCAACCGCCGACCGGTGCAAGCCCCACCCGGCAACCGCTCCAGCCGGAAGCAACCGCAGGCATGGAGGTGACGAAATGTCTGAAGCCATCGGGTACCGGCAACGCAGCAGGACGGGCCTGCCGACGGGTCCTGGACCCAGGCGGCTGAGCAACGAAGCGCTGCTGACCCAGCGGCGCCACAGTGTTGTGCACCGAACAGACGGCGATGGATGCGACAAGTACGTTGATCGGAACAATCGCCATCTTCGGCGCCTGCGTCCAACATGAAGGCACCCACCCCACCGTGAACGCTGTCTTGTCATCACCGCACGTCGACTCGCCCATCGACGTGCTCAACAGCGCGTGCTTCTGCGTCAGCCTTGACACCGACGCGCTGGGGCGCGCCCTCGACTCGGAACTCGGACAGCCCGGCCTTGCGGCGATGGTTAGAGAGCGCTGTCCGTTTCTCTTCGCGGCACAGCCCGTGTTCGTGGCGACGACGCA
>JAGXFR010000002.1 GCA_024637155.1 Burkholderiaceae bacterium
CGCGCAACTCGCGCGCGCCTACGGCGCGACGGGCCTGCGCATCGAGCGCGGCGAAGATGCCCTCGCCGTCACCCGCGAGGCGCTCGCGTGCCCCGGCCCGGTGGTGGTCGACGTCATCTGCGCGCTCGAGCACATCAGCGCATTTTCGACGATCGCCGACCTGCAGCGCGCGGCACCGACGTTGCCTCCCAGTCCCGAATCCCGCCCGGGATCACGGTGAACAGCGGGTGCGCCTCCGGCGAGACGATCGCCGAGAAGCGCGCGAGACGCTCGGCGTCACGCACCGCGAGCTTGGCGAGCAGGTGCCGCCACTCGTAATCGAGCTGTCCCTGCGTTTCCTCGATCCGCTCCAGAGCCGCGGCCGGCGCGGGGAGCTTGGTCGCGTCGAAGCGATAACCTCGGCACAGCGACTCGACCAGCACGATGCGCAGGTACTCGCAGATCGCGTCCGACGGCCGCTCGTGCGCACGGAATCGGATGAGCTGCGGATGATTCCGGTAGCCTTTCGTTTTCCCCTCGAGAACGGCCTTCGCGAGCAGCCCTTCACGCCACAGCGCGACGATCCCCCGGGCGTCGAGAAAACGCGGATGCACGGTCCACAGGCGCATGTGCGTCCCCCAGAGCGGCGCAGGGCCTCAGAGCTTCTTTTTCATGCCCACATGGCTTGCCGCGTAGCCGAGCCGCGCGTAGAACCGGTGCGCGTCGAGGCGCCTGCTGTCGCTCGTGAGCTGCACCATGCCACAGCCCGCGGCCCGGGCCTGGCTTTCCGCATGGGCCATCAGCGCCACGCCGATGCCGCTGCCGCGCAGGTCCGCACGCACCCGCACCGCCTCGACGAGCGCGCGCTTCGTTCCGCCGCGGCTCAGGCCGGGGATCAGCGTCAGCTGGAGCGTTCCGATCACTTCCCCGCCACGCGCCACCACCCACAGTTCGTTGTTGGGATCGCTGTTGATCGCCTGGAAGGCCGCAGCCACAGCCGGTGTCACCTCTTGGGTGTAGTCGCCGCGCACTCGGGCAATGTCGTCGTCGGTGAGGAGCTGCAGGATCGCCGGCAGGTCTGCCGCGGTGGCTTGGCGAAATTCGAGGTCCATCTGCGCCCTCAGCTGAAGCTGTCGCCGACGATCGTGTCGATGCGCGCCAGCACGTCTGCGCCAAGTTTGGGCAGAACCTCGAGCGCTTTCATGTTCTCCTGCAGCTGCGTGACGCTGCTCGCTCCGGTGATCACCGTCGAGACGCGGGGGTTGTTCAGACACCACGCGAGCGCCAGCTGCGCCAGCGAACAGCCGAGATCCCCGGCCACGGGTTCGAGCTTTCCCGCGATCTCGTTGCCCCGCGCATCGGTGAGGCGCTCGCGCAGGAACGCGTAGTTCTCGATCGTGCCGCGGCTGCCCGGCGGAATGCCCTGGCGATACTTGCCGGTCAGCAGTCCGCTGCCCAGCGGACTCCAGATCGTGAGCCCCAGCCCGATGTCCTCATAGAGCCGCGCGTATTCCTGCTCGACCCGCTTGCGGTGCAGCAGGTTGTACTGCGGCTGCTCCATCACCGGTTTGTGCAGGCCGTACCTGTCGGCGATGTGCCACGCGGCGCTGATCTCCGCCGCGCTCCACTCGCTGGTGCCCCAGTACAGTGCCTGCCCGCGCGTGATCATCTCGTGCATCGCCCACACGGTTTCCGCGATCGGCGTGGCCGGGTCGCTCCGATGACAGAACACGAGGTCGATGTAGTCGAGTTGCAGGCGCGCGAGGGAGCCCTCGATCGCATGCCTGAGGTACTTGCGATTGAGCGTGTTCTTCTCGTTCGGCCCGTCGGTGATCCCCCAGAAGAACTTGGTCGACACCACGAACTTCTGGCGCGGCCAGTCGAGCGCCTTGATGGCCTCGCCCATGATCTCCTCGCTTTTTCCGCGCGCGTAGACCTCGGCGTTGTCGAAGAAGTTCACGCCCGCGTCCCACGCCGCGGCCATCAACTCGCGCGCCGCATGCGTATTGACCTGATTGCCGTAGGTGACCCAGGACCCGAGTGACAGCGCGCTGACTTTCAGTCCAGCGCGGCCGAGGCGACGATATTGCATGGTTTTGTTTCCTTTTCCGATCCTGCCCGGTGCAACTGCGCACGGCCCTGCGTAGTGTAGCAATCCGCCGGCACCGGTCCACCCGTGTCACCTGCCTCGAGATGTGCTCAGACGCCTCCATTCACCCCGGCGTTCACCGTCCCGAAGCCGTCTTCGACGATCACCTCGATCAGGTTCGGCGCGCCGCTGCCGATTGCCTCGCGCAGCGCGGCGTCGATCCCGGCGGGGTCCGTGACGCGACGCGCAACCAATCCCAGACCCCGCGCCACCGCCACGAAGTCGATCGCCGGGTCCCGCAGGTCCATCGCCACGAATCGATCCGAATTCCGGCCCGCCACGAGGCGTTCCTTGATGATCCGGTAGCTGCGGTTGTTGATGATCACGTACGTGATCGGCAGCTTCAGGTGTGCCGCGCTCCACAACGCCTGCAGGCCGTACATCGCGCTGCCGTCGCCAACCGCCACGACGACCGGGCGCTCCGGCTGGGCCAGACTGATGCCGATCGCGCCCGGCATGGCGAAGCCCAGGCCGCCGCTGGCCAATCCGAAGAAGCTGCCCGCTTCCTGCATCGGCAGGAAACTCGCGAGCGCCGCCGCAGCGGTGAGCGCCTCTTCGAGAACGATCGCCTGGGCGGGCAAAGCATCGACCAGACTCATCATCAGGAAGCGCGGATCGATCGGTTGCGACGATGCCGCCGCCCTCGCCTCCCGACGCGCGTCCTCGCACCGCGCCGACCAGTTCTTGGGCTGCAGTTCGGCGATTCGCCCTGCCGCCCGACTCGCCTGTTCCGCGGAACGCCGGGCGCGCAGCACCGGAAGCAGCGCACGCAGCGTCTCCGCAACATCGGCGCGAATCGCCAACTCGGTCGGATAGTTTTTCCCCAGTTCCCAGTCGCGTTCGGTGATGTGCACCACCGGCATCCCGTCGGGCAGCGGATTCACCGGGCTGAACGGCGACATGCGCAGCAGGTCGGCGCCCAGACAAAGCAGCAGATCGTGTTGCTGCAGGGTTTCGCGCACCTTCTTCTGGTTGCGCGTCAGGTCCCCCATGCACGCCGGATGCCCGGAGGGAAAGCGCGCGTTGTACGGAACCGGTTCCTGATAGACCGCGGCGCCGAGCAGAGTGGCCAGTTCGCCGGCCTCGTCGAAGAGTTCGTGCTCGGCGAGTTCGCGTCCGGCGATCATAACCGGCCTTTGCGCCGCGAGCAGGCGCTCGGCGAGGCGCTCCAGCGCTTCATTCGAAGGTCGCATCCCGGCGTCGACGCGCGTCGGACTGCCGAAATCGAGATCCGCCTCGTCATCCAGAATGCTGCCGGGCAAGCTGATGAAGACGGGTCCCGTCGGTGGCGTCAGCGCGATCTTTGCGGCGCGCCGGATGATGCGCGGCAGATCCTCCACCCGCGTCACCTCGACCGCCCACTTCACCAGCGGTTGCGCGATCGGCACCAGCGGCTCGTAGAGCAGCGGCTCCTGCAGGCCATAGCCGATCTCGTACTGCCCGGCAGTGACGATCAGCGGCGAACCGGAGAACTTGGCGCTGTAGAGCGCGCCCATCGCATGTCCCAGACCCGGCGTGCAATGCAGGTTGACCGCGGCCAGCTGACGGGACGCGCGCGCGAAGCCGTCCGCCATGCCGAGCACCACCGACTCCTGCAGCCCGAGGACGTACCTCAGTTGCGGGAACTGCGGCACCACCTCCATGATCGCCAGTTCCGTGGTCCCCGGATTGCCGAAAAGGTGCGTCACGCCCTCGTCGATCAGGAGCTGCAAGAACGCGGCGCGGCCGGTCATCCTGCGTTTCGGCATTTTCAATGGACCTCATCGCCCAGGGGGGTACTGGCAAACTGGCTTACCGAGGCCAGAGAATCTCGGCATCCCGGATCATGCAACCGCCCTACTCCATTCTGAAAACGCGCTGATCCTGAGATTTCGATCATGGCCATCCGAAACCAGATGGCGTCCGAGGTTGAAGAGGTCATACACAGCAGAATGCACTCCCAGGAATCTCTGCGCCGGGCCAGTCGACTTGAGCTTCGCAGCTTGTCTGTAACGATCTTCCCGGGTTCTCTGCCATGGCTGCCAAGGAGGCGTTTAAAAAATCGCCTTGCGGCGGCCCCATCCCGGCGAGCCTGCAGAAACACGTCGACTACCTCACCATCCTGATCGACGGCGCGCCAGAGGTACTGCTGTTTACCATTGACCTTCACGAATACTTGATCAATGTAGAAGGTATCGCCGCAGCCTTGGTGCTTCCGCTTCAATCTCCAAGCGTATATTGCGCCAAACCAAATACACCAAAACCGGATGATCAGTTCAGACGACTTTACTTGTCAGTACCATCGGTGGCGCGGCTGACGTAGACGCGAATCATCGTCTATACGCTCCGGTGGCCGTCAGTCCTTGCTCCCGCTCTGGTACAGGTGCACATCGCGCTGCGGATAGGGAATCGTGACGCCGACCGCGTCGAGCTTTTCCTTGATCGCCTGGATTAGTGCCCAGCGTATCGGCCAATAGTCGCTCGTCTTGACCCAGGGACGCACGACGAAGTTGACGCTGGAGTCGCCAAGGCTCTCCACGGCGACGATTGGCGCCGGCTCCTTGAGCACGCGCGACTCTGCACCAATGACCTCGCGGATCGCCTGCTCGGTGACTTTCAGGTCGTCGTCGTAACCGACGCCGATGATCAAGTCGATGCGGCGCGTGTCATGGGCTGAAAAGTTGGTGATCGGGCCGGAGGTGATATTCGAGTTGGGCACCACAACCTTGCGATTGTCCGGCGTCTTGAGAATCGTGTTGAAGATGGTGACCGCTTCCACGGTGCCGGCGGTGCCGGCGGCCTCGATATACTCGCCCGCCTTGTACGGACGGAAGAAAATGATCATCACGCCGGCCGCGAAGTTTGCCAGCGATCCCTGCAGCGCCAGACCTACGGCCAGGCCTGCGGCACCGAGGATGGCAATGAACGACGTCATCTGCACGCCGAGCTGGCTCAGCGCAGCCAGCACCACCACGAGGGTCAGCAGGACGCTCAGGATGTTCGACAGGAAGATCTGCAGCGTCGTATCCATGCCGATGCGTACCATGACCTTGCGCATGGCGGACATCATGATGCGCACGATGATGCGACCGATGACGAAAATCGCCAGCGCGCTGATGATCTTGATGCCGAACTCGACGCCGATGGCTTGCAGTTTTTCCAGCAGTGCGCCGGTGTCAATGGAAAGGTTGTCCATATTGCCTCGTAAATAGCTGCATTTCTCGGGTAATTCAGCCTGACAAGTGTACGGATTTGACGATTTCGATCAAGCCGGCAACCGCCAGCGGTGACCATACGTAGCCTTTGAACGCCGTCGAAATCAACAGCGCGCCGATGGGTTCTGGCAAATTGGCTTACCTCGGTGTGATGGCGCGACAGCACACGGCGGGACGAAAAACACGCCGATTCTTTGCCACTTTGCGGGACGTTTTGTAGGACGGTTCTACGGCAACCACGAATCATCCATGACGTATGGTGCGTAACTGGCGGAAGGGGTGTCTGTCTAACCGCTAGTGCTGGTGCGGTTCTTCAGGCTGTTTTTTTTCGGTTCCGCCATTAGTACCGCCTGCGTTGGATGGGCGGAACCGGTGGGGATTGCCAAGGCCATCAGTTCTCCTCAATGTACACCTCGTCCTCTTTGCAGCCATGCTCCATCGCGGTCAAAAGTTCGGAATCCGCGAACACGGCGAGTAGACACACGCCCTGCATCAGGCCCACTCGTTGCCGACTGGAAAGGACCAGCTGCGGCTCGTCACAGCCCCGCTCCAGTTCTTCGCATGTGAGCAGGTCGGCTAGTGCCTCGATGCTTTCAAGCGCCTGCGCCGCGCGATGGATGGCTCGACCAGCCTCACCATAAGTGCGGGCGTAGTCAAGTGCCCGGGGGGCGTGGTAGCTCGACGGGGCGGTAGGCTGGGGCTCGGGCTCTGGGGCCACGGCTAGTGAGGCTGCTTGCTTTCTCATGAGAGTGCTCCTTGCGTTGGGTGAGCGGAACCGGCGGGGTTGGCGTACCGTGCTGAGTTACGGCGAGCCCTTTCGGGCTCCCCCGCCGGCCCGCTCATTGCAGGGCACAGCGCGGAAATGAAAAACCGCCTTGCGGCGGTCTCCCGCCTCAGCTCCGGGACGCCAATCCCGTACGCCCGAAAACTCGTGCGCCTGCGCAGTCTACAGCGGCCACAGCGCCGCGCGCAAGGCCGAGCTGATGGAAGAGCCCCTCGGGCAACAAAAACCCGCCACAGGGGCGGGGAGGGGTGCGCCGTGTCACTTCGTTTACCAGGCGAAGCGTCGGGGGCGCACCTGACCAGGTACAGGAGGAACCTGGTCCCCGTGTTCGGCCATGTTGGAAGCGTGAGGCCGTGACCTCAGCTCAACTCGACGTCGCTGCTATGGCCGAACTGCCTCGCAGCGACGCGCCGCCCGAGTTTCCTTACGTGGTGGCGTCGAGGATTGCCGCGAAGCACGCTGCCAGGCGCAGCGCAACGTCGACATCCTGCAGCGCGATGATGCGCTGCGCCCCCGACGTTCCAAGCGTGTACGGGTCGATGAGGATGTCCAAGCCTCCCCAGTTTCCGATGTACACCTGAGAGAAGTCTCCGGCCAGGACTGCGCTACAAACCGCGCCGCTGGTGCCCTTGACCAGATTGCTAGGTACGTTGGTCGACGCCGCTGCTCTATACGTGTTGACGGTGCCAAAGCCTTCCTGGCCATTCTCCCAGATGAAGCCAGCGCCGGCGTCCGAAGGGACCTTGGTTGTGCCTTTCAGCTTGCGACGCACCTTGGTGGTCGTCAAGTAGGCTATGGACGAAGCATCGGCGTGCGCAGCGACAAGAGCCTCCTCGAGCTGCAGCACGTGATCCCACGTGATCGGGCCGCCGTTCGCCCCGATGGCCACGGAACCGATGCCGGACGTGTTGAGGATGCCGCGCGGCTCGGTGCTCGTGCCGGCGCCGATGATCACTACCCGGTCGAGTTCGACCGCGATCGTCTCCGCAAAATCGCGTCGCAGCAGGCTCTCGATGTCCGGGGTCGCCTGTTGCAACAGGCGCCGGCTGTAGTCGCTGTAACCGGCGACGGTCTTCGGGGTGAGCCCAATCTGATCGAGCGCGATGGCGCTGGGCGGCGGTGCACCGTTCTCGGGGACCCAGTAAACCGTGGCGGTTCCGGTCTTGCGCGGGATGGCGACGTTTCCCGTCAGACCCGCCAGATTGGTCGCGCCCAAGGCCATGACCATGCTGGCCTGGCGCAAGACGTCGATGAAATTGGCGCCCATGTGCTCGGTGGCCACCAGGTGGCCGCCCGCGGAGGGCGTTCCGACCGTCATATCGCGATGCTGCAGGACCTCGGGAGGCACGAAGATGCCCTGCGGATCCTTCCCGATTTGCTTGGCGTAGGCGCGAGAAACCTCCATCTCGAAACCCGCCTCGCGAGCGCCCCACTGCGGGTCGATCCGCGACAGAATTGCACGGCGGAAACTGAAGCGCTCGATTTCGCCGCGGCTCATGCCGATCTCCGGCGATTCGGACAGGCGCAGAGACCCACTGTCGCGCATGCGGGACAGTGCAAGGTTGCGGAAGTCGTCGAGGCTGGTGCCGTCCGCGACTGCTCGCTCGGCAAGGTCGCCCAAATTGTGCACGCGTCCGATCGCGAAAATCTCGCTGGCGCGTTCGCGTTCGTCGGCCATGCTGCGGGTTGCGCTGCGGACTTGGGAGCGGGTTCGTTGATCGGTGGTGTCGGTGATTTCGGTGGAGTTGTTGTCAGGCATGATTTTTCCTTTCGATGGTTGATTGATAGAGCGCCAGAATCCCGCGTTTTCGTCAGCGGGCACTGAGACGATCGAGCATTCGAGCGGTTGCCAAGCGAAGCGAACCGTCCTGCCGCTCTCCGAGATCGGCTTAATAACGCGATAGCCGACAGAGAGGCTGTTAATGATTCTGCTTAGCACATCCGCGCGGATCTCCTGGGCGAGCGCGCTCGCGCCGAAGCGAGCGGCGCCCAGCAATTTGCCGCCCACCAGGCGTATTTGTTCGATAACGCCAACATTGAGCTGGGTGCGATCGTGCTGCACCAGGAGCGGCAGGGGCGCGCGCGACAAATCGACATCCGCCGGAGTGTGGGAAAGTACCTCGAGGTACTGCCCGCGCTCGACTGGCGTTTCGCTGGAAAGCACACACGGGATCAAGTCGCCGACCGTTTCGTCGGCACGGAACTCTATTTCGCGGGTGTGATATTTGGGCATGTTGGCGAACCTTTTTTCACGCCTGGTGCGCAAAAAAAGGCGCGCTCGGCCAGGCAACAAGGGGCAGCTCGAAAGCTGTCTTTTTTTGTCTGACCAGGCGCGCGGCGAGCGCGTCTCCCACCTCGTGAACTTTGGCAGAGCTAACCCAAGCGCGGAGCTTTGAAGGCAGTCGTCTGCGGGCCACGGGGCTCGACGAGGTTGCATGGTGGCAGGCGCGCAGCGACATTCATAGGGCAAGAAATGTCGCTGCCCTGCCACTCATCAATGCCGAGCTGGTGCAGCTCCGCCTCGGTTGCGTCGCATTGCTCGCGTCTCGACGTTGGGCTCGCCCTGCTCGGAGAGCATCTTGAAGTGCAGACCCTGGGCACCTCCGACACGCAGCATTTCCTGCAGCCGTCCGTCGGTGGCCTCGATCATGACCTGCAGCTGCACGTGGATATCGGCCAGCAGTTCGTTCTCCCCGTTCGGATTGGCCAAGCTCATGGCTACTGCGCAGCGCCGAAGGTTCTCTACGTGGAGGTAGTCGAGCAGGATCAGCTCCGCGAACGACTGCCCCTTCAAGGTGATGTTGCTTTCAGGGGCGATGAGTTGGACTCCAAATTTCTCGATGCTCATGGTGGTGCTCCTAGTGGTCTGAAAAGAGAAAGGGGTAGTTGCTCACCCCAGGCGAAGCAGGATTGCTTCTGGCAAACGGGGTCGACCGGCTCCGCATCGGAGATCCGTCAGCCAGTCGGCCCATAGTTCACGTCCACTAGCCCACCCGCGCGCAGCTGCTGCGCGAACGCCGCCAGCGCGACACGGATTTCGTCGCCGATGCGCAGCTCGATGACGCTCGCATCACTGATCGGGGCGAGCGTGGCCGCCAGGCGCGGCGCGATCGCGAGCATCTGATCGCGCATCACGCGCGCGGCGCCGAACAGCATGCGGTCGACCTCTTCGCGCAGCACCAAGGTGCCCGCCAGCTCGGCGAGCTTGAGCTCGGCGATCGTGGCCTCGGCCGTCTCGCGCCGGGTCTTGCTGACCCAGTAGCCCGACCCCTCGCCGCTCGGCGATTGCCCCGCGGCATCGATCTTCGCCGCGCCGCCGGCAGGATCTTTCGGGCGCGCCGGCCGGCGGCGGCGGTTCGTCTCCCACTGGATCTTCGCGACGGTCGGGTCGAACTTTCCACCGGTCGACGACAGCCGGCCCGTGGCGTGCGCCTTATCCACGGCCTGCCGGGACACGCCGAGCATGTGAGCCAGGGCTTTTGCATTGATCAACTCAGGCATTGCAACCTTCTATCGATGGAAGACAACCTATAGAGCAACCTAATCGGCGGACAGCCTCTAAGGCGATCCCGGGAGTCTGCGCATCCGCATATCTTTTCCCCCGGGAGGACCCGCAACCCACTGGCCACGCCCAGCCGTGCGCTCATCGCTTGATCAGCCTCTGGATTTCGTGGGCCAACCGTTTCGGGAATATCTGGTCAACCGCACGCTTCAGGTTCTTCACGCCAACGTCGGAGAACATCGCCTGCGGCACGTCGATCGACGTCAGCGCCTCAAGGGCTTGCGCATGCTTGCTGTTCCCTTTCCTGTTGATTCGATCCTTCATGTACTGGCCCTTGATGCGATGGAACACGGTGCGGCCTTGGTTTGCGATGAACCCGCCCTTGATCAGAATGAGCTGGCCCTTGCGCCGCACCTTGACGTACACCCCGTGCGTGCCCTGCTTCGTGCGCCGGCGACCTTCAGCAAGCGTCACCTTGCGCTCGGCAAAGCGGATCAGGTTCGAAGAGCGCTTCCCTGGCGCCGACAGGGTTACCTCCAGCGTCCCGGATCTAGCCGATACGCGCCGGATTCGGATGCGCCCGCGCACATAAGCGGACTGCAGGTTGTACGCGGACGTGATGTCGCGCGTCGCTGCGGTTTTTGCTTGCTCGGCCGTGCGGTTCAGCGCGGCAGCGATGGCCTGCTCACGCAGGCCACGCTCGAGCTTGCGCAACTGGTCGCGCACTGCCTTGAGGTCTGCTGTCACCGACATCTTGATCATTGTTCAACTCCCATAGTGATTACATCGTCCCGCTTGCTTGACTGGTCCGCAGTGGTCCGCGGTCCACAGCATTGCAGCTATATATGTATTCATCTCGCTACGCGTGCAATGGTGTGGACCGCGGACCATCGCGGACCACGGTTCAAAAAAGCTCATCGGCATCACCGTCATCGCCGGCTGTCCGCAGACGCAGCCCGGAGTAACAGCGCACGCGGCCGCCAGCGATTCGCGGTCGGATGACGCGCACGCCTGGGGCGGCGGCGGACAGATCGCGGCCGAAGGTTTGCTCGGTGCCAGGCTGATCGCGGCCATGCTCGTGGCACCATTCACGCCAGGAAGAGTAGACATCCTTAATCGCCGCCTCGGCTCCCGAGTCGACGATGCAGCGTTCGCGCAAGTACGCGCCGATCGGTGAGGACAAGTCCTCCATGAGACGCACTGCGTCCGTTGATGACTGCGGTTGAACGAATCGACCTCGAGCGCGAAGACGGCGAAGACCTGCGAGCGCCCAGATGAGGATTCCGGGCAGCTCGGCATTCAGCTTTGCTTCGAGCTGGTGGTCCTCTTCGCCGAAGAATGATCGTGTTGTCCGCAAGATGACGAAACGAGATGGCAGCGCACTCGCAGCATCGCGGAATGCTGGCAATTCGTTGGCCAGCACCACCAGGCGCGCGACCAGGCGCGCGGTGTACGCGGTCTGGAATTTTCGGTCGATGCTGATCGCGTCTTCGCCTGTTATGCGCAACAGGTTTTCAGCAATGGCGGCGATGTCGGCGCGCGCGCCGAGCCGAGCGTCCGACAGAAGCGCGACTGTCTTTCCGATGAGTGCCTGCAGACCGAATGTTTGCGCCAGAGACGCCAACGTCGGCGACGCGATGTTGCCGGCGCCCAGCAAGCTCTCGATCAATCGCCCGATCGTGCCTTTTCCGGATCGGCGGGGTCCAACAATCAATAGCGCCTTTTGCAGCGAGGTGTCGGCGGTCAACAGGTAGCCGAACCATTCCTGCAGGCAATGCACGGACTCCATGTCGTTCGGCCACAATGAGGCCAGAAACTGCAGCCAGGCCAGTGGTGGCTTTGCGTTTTTTTCGTAATCGAAGGGCAGCGAGTACGGAACAAAGAGCCTGGGCGTTTCCGGGTGAAGCGCACCGTCGGCAATGTGGAGAACGCCATTTGCCATCGGAATTACTGCGCGCGGGTCTGGATCTCCTACCATCTTGTCGAGCCAGGCTGGCGCGCTCGGAACAACCAAGTGCGAAAGATTGGTCACACCGCGCAACGCGTCGAGCACGTTGTCGACGGTGGCTTTTTTCACGGCTGATCGCGAGCAAGTGGAGCCGATTCGATAGAGTAATTCCCGCAGGTCTGCCAAAGGCAGCACCACATAATGCGCTCCCGTCCACAAGTGGAAATCGCCTTGCCAAGAGAACAAAATGCGCAAGCCGCCGCGCATGTAGTACTCCTGAACGATCGACCGCGCAGCTGCGACCGGGTCTGCGAAATCGGCGCATCTTGTCGAGGCGGCCACGGCGTCCCGCGGACCCACCGCGGCACCGTTAGATCGCCTCTTCCCGAGCGCCACTGCCACACGTGCTGAAACTTCCGCGGGATCTTCAGCCGGCATGCCGCAGCTCCTCCAGGAACTGCGCGATGCGTTCGCTGGCCACGTGGCAGCGCGTCCGATCGACCGGTCGATCCGCCGCCACGTCGGCGAGCGTTACCAAAGCTACCGTCAGCTCGAACTGAAGCGCCTCCACCAGGTCGCGAGCGCTGAACGGCCGGCGCACCCGTGGCTGGCGATCGCCAAGGGCGCTTTCCGGGAATAGGGCCTCGAAGTCGAGGTCGACAGCCCGAAGCACGTCTTCGACCGAGCACCCGCTGAAGCAATGGGCGAGCACTCGACCATCGTCCAACTCGCGGACCGAGAGCGAGGGGGCGCGATCCTCGTGTGCCGGGCAGCTCGCGGTCCAGCGGTCACGCCCGACCTTTCGCACGCCGTCAAGACGATCAAGAAGCTCCGCAGCGCTCACACTGCACGCGACTGGGGTGAACGTTGCGGGGTCACACAGGCGGTGGCCGTGGCCCTTAGGTAAACGGATCGGGCGTGATCTTGCGCTGCGTCGAGCCCCAGGATTCGCCAGCCGGCCTTCCTCAACACGAAAAGCAGCCGATCCGGATCTGTTCCCGCTTGTTCAACGCACGCAGCGCAGACGCGCGCCACAAGCTCGATTCGGCGTCCAGAACGGATCGCCAGCGTCAAACGCACGTCGGCCGCTGCGGCCGCCGCATCCATTGGGGTCGCGCAGGCTGCGCAGGGCTGTATCGCCCGGAATCGCTTTGCCACGGCGCACCCCTACTTCGCCGCGCGCCGCACCGCAACTGAAGCGGCAGCAGCTATCCGCTGCCGATCAGTGCTTCCGGCGGTCTGGGCTTGTGCCGCCTCGAATTCCTCGATGACATCGAGCGGCCAGGCCGAGACGCCCGGCGATAGCCGAACCGGTGCAGGAAGTCGACCCCGAGCGCACCAGCGCCAAATCGTCGCCGGGCTGACAGGCCACCTCCCCGCGTGCTGCGGCGTGCTGGCCAGTTGTGCAATTCGAACGTATTGTTTCATCGCATGCCTCCAAAGGTGCATGCGGCGGGACGATAGGCGAAATACCACGGTACAACGGTAATTTTTTTGAATTTTCCGGGACGCTAATTGCCCGTGCTACGGCGAATTGCCTGCGCAGCTAGTGCCCGTGCGGTTCTCGAGGATTCGTGCCGCGAAGGTCACGCGCTGGATCGATAGCCTTTTCAGTCCCGGTGCGTTCGATGCCGGCGCTCTCGTAGATGGCCTTCATCAGCGTATGGAACTTCTTGCCGCGGCCAGACTTGATTCCAAGTACCTTCACCGCGTCCGCAACTCGGCTTACAAGCTGTAGGCGCAGCTGCTTCTCTGGATCTTGTGGCCTGCCGCTTCGAACGGTGACGCTGACCGCGGCCGAGTCGGCCAGGTCCGCAAGTTCTCCATCGAACAACGCGGCTTCGAGCTGTTGGAACCGAGCCAGGGTTTCATCTTCAAGGTGCTCGCCGCACGCGTTCAGGAACAACCACCGCGCACTGCCACCGCATTCCAATATCTCGCGCGCAGTTCGAAGAGCACCAGCGAGACGCACCAGATCATCGCGGGTTTTCGTCGACGTTTCCGCCCGGCCCTCGCCGGCGTCCGGCGCAAGGGCAAAATACAGCGTGACTGCGCCCTCGATCTTGGCCAGGACCGACTCGTCATTCTCTACCTGAGCCAGTAGGTCGGCGCGATTCTTCGAGAGGCGAACCGGCCTGCGATTTAGCCACCGCGCTTTCATTTGGACTCACCCAGGCGAAGCGCGCGCACATTCCCGCGGGGCGGCTTTGTGTCGATGAACTTCGCCCACAACGTCATCAGCTCGCGGCGTTTTTCGAACAGATCACCGCGGCGATAGGCCGCCTCGGTTGCGTCACCGACCGCATGCGCCAGCGCCATTTCGGCAACCTCCGACGGCGTGGCGGTGCGCTCGGCGCACCAGTCGCGGAACGTCGAGCGGAAACCATGCGCGGTCACGGGCACCTTGAAACGCCGCAATACAGCGGTCAGGCTCATGTCGGATAGCGGCTTGTCGCCCCGCTGGCCAGGGAACACCAGGTCCGTGCCTTCGAAGCGTGGCAGCCCTTCCAGCAGCTCCAGCGCCCTCTCGGAGAGTGGGCAACGATGCTCCCGGTCTGCCTTCATGCGCCCGGCTGGGATCGTCCACACGGCCCGCTGCAGGTCGATCTCGCCCCACGTCGCGCCGCGCACGTCACCGGACCGGGTGGCCGTCAGGATCGCGAGCTCGAGCGCGCGCGCGCCCGTGCCCTCCGCCTGGCGCAGCCGCTCCATGAACCCGTGCATCTCATCGATGGGCAGTGCCGCGAAGTGCGCCGTCTTGGATACCTTCGACGCCTTCGGGAACACGGCGTCCAGGTTGCCGCGCCACCGCGCGGGGTTCAATCCCTCGGGCCTGAGCTCTCGCTGTACCGCGTAGTTCAGGATCAACTCGATGCGACTGCGCACCCGCACGGCGGTTTCGTTCTTCGTGTTCCAGATCGCATCAAGGATGGTGTGCACATCGCCCTTGTTCACGTCGCGCACATGCTTCTTGCCGATGGTCGGGTAGGCGTACGTGGTGAGCGTCGCCGTCCACTGTGCGGCATGCTTGGCGTTCTTCCACCCGGCCCGGTGCGCCTCGATGTAGGCCTCGGCAGTGCGCTTGAAGGTCCACTCGATGGTTGCGCGTTTGGCGCGGCGCTCGGCGGTCGGATCGACCCCTCTATGGATCATGTCCAGTATCTCGCGGGCGCGCTCGTGTGCCATCGCGAGTGTGACGGCAGGATAGCTGCCCAACCCCATTTCGGCGCGCCGGGAGCCAACGGTGGCGCGGAACACCCAACTGCGTGCGCCGCTCGGCTTCACCGACAACCGCAGGCCGGGAACGGTGCCGACCAAGTGCTGACCGACGCCTAGCCGCTTGACCTCAATCGGTGTGAGTTCCGTCGCAATCTTCGGCATCTGTGCCTCCCAAGGTTGGGCGGAGACTTTTTGGTTCCGCCATCTATTCGCCTTTGGAGTTTGCGCTTGTTTGCGACGGGTTGCAACAGTTGGATTCGAACCCTAGAGGGAGAATCGTTGTTTTTTGGCGGAACTTGAGACGAAAAAAAAGCGCCTGATAGGCGCTGGGGGCGGAAGGGGTGGGATTCGAACCCACGGACGGTTGCCCGTCGCTGGTTTTCAAGACCAGTGCAATCGACCACTCTGCCACCCTTCCGAAGCGCCGATTCTAACCCTCCCGACGCCCCCGATCGGGCGCGAACGTGGCCGAACCACGACCGGACACCGCATTGCGGGCACCCCGCGCGCAGGCCGAGACCGTTGCCCGCCGTCATCACGATTTAACCCTTTCCGCGAATTCTGCCGTTTCACGACTTGAGCCCGGCCATTCGGCCGGAGTCTTTTCGAAAGGAGTCGTCATGAAACGCATCGCACTCGCCACCGCGGCGCTCGCCGCCATCCTCTCCCTTCCTGCCTGTGCCCACGAGGTGGGCAGCCTGGCGCGCGTCACCGTTTTCGATCGCAGCGCCAACCGGGAACTCCCCGTGCACTGGCGCGATGGGCGCGCCTATGTCGCCGGACAGCCCGGCAACGAATACCAGGTGCGCGTGCGCAATGTCGCCGGCGAGGACCTGCTCGCCGTCGTCAGCGTCGACGGGGTGAATGTGGTCACCGGCCAGTCGGCGCACGCCGCACAGAGCGGCTACGTGATCGGTTCGTACAGCGCGCTGGACGTGTCGGGATGGCGCAAGAGCATGGAGCGCACGGCGGCCTTCTACTTCACGACGCTCCCGGACTCCTACGCGGCGCGCACGGGACGCCCGGAGAACGTCGGCGTGATCGGCGTCGCCCTGTTTAAACGCAAGCCCCCCGAGCCGATCTCGATTCAGCCGCGCCGGGCGATGCCGTTTGCGGAACGGGAATCGGCCAACGGGGCGCCGCATCCGGCGGCACCCGCCGCCGGCGAATCGGCGGGGCGCGCCGAGTCGCGCGACTCGACGGCCAAGAGCGCGGCGGCCGAGTCGCCGTTGGGCACCGGCCACGGCCGGGGCGAAACGAATCCCGCGCGCCGCGTGGCCTTCGAGCGCGCGACGCCCCACCCGATCGAGACGATCACGATCCACTACGACAGCACGCGCAATCTCGTCGCACAGGGCGTGATCCGCGCCGTACCCCGACCCCACGATCCGAACCCCTTCCCGGGCTTTGTTCCCGACCCGCTGTCGCAGCTCCCCTCCGGGCACGCGACGAGCCGCGGCTGAGGAGCGCGCCCCGACGGCGCCGCGGGGAGCGTAAACTCCCCGCGTGGCCGAAACGGACGAAGAGCTCATGCTCGCCTTCGCGCAGGGGAATGCCGGCGCGTTCGACCGTCTGTACGCACGCCACAAAGGCACGGTGTTCCGGTTCATCGCGCGCTCGCTGCCCACGCAGGCCGACGCGGAAGAGATCTTCCAGGACGTCTGGATGAAGGCAATCGAAGCGAGAACGCGCTACGAGCCGCGGGCGAAGTTCACCACCTGGCTCTATGCGATCGCACACAACCGCCTCGTGGATGCCTGGCGCCGCAAGGGGCTGGTGCTGGTCCCGCTCGATGGCGACGATGCCGCTGGGCGGCCCGCAATCGATCCCGCGGGCGACCCCGCCAACGAGCCCTTTGCCCAGTTGTCGACCCGGGAGGCGATGGCGCGATTCGCCCGCGCCTTCGAGAAGCTGCCCCCCGCGCAGCGCGAGGCATTCGTGATGAAGGAGGAAGCCGGCATGTCCATCGCCGAGATCGCGGCGGCCACCGACTCCAACACGGAAGCCGTCAAGAGCCGGATTCGCTACGCGACCGCCCGGCTCCGGGAGGCCCTCGATGGCTGATCCGCGCGACGACCGCGTCTCGGGCGCGTACCGCGAGTTGCCCGACGACGCGCCCTCGCCGGCGCTCGACGCGGCGATCCAGGCGGCCGCCCGCCGCGCCGTCGGGTCGCGGCCGGGGAATGCACGTCGCTGGTCGATTCCGATCTCCGTCGCCGCTGCGCTCGTGCTCGCCGTCGCCGTGTCGCTGCAGGTCGAACGCGAGCAGCCGATGGGGGGGGATGTCGCGCCGGCTCCCGCGGGAAACGCCGAGTACCCGGCAGCCCCGGCGGAGCCGGAAGTTCGCTCCGCACCGCAAGCGGCACCACCCGCGGCGCCTGCCAGCAAGGCTGCCGTGCCGCCATCCGAGTCCTTCGCGGCGCCGGCCCCGATACGCGCGCCCGCTGCAAGTGCCCCCGCGCAAGCCGCCAAGCCCGTCGAAGCGGAGCGTGCGGGCACCGCTGGCGCTCCGGCTGGGCGAATGGAGGCGGCCCGGGAATCCGCGGCCGGGGAATCCGCGGCGCAGGGCTCCGTGGTGCAGGAATTCATGACGCAGAAAGGGCGCATGGCCGATGTGCAGGAGACGCCGGAGCGCGGCCTCGAGCGCATCGCCGCGTTGCGCGCGCAGGGCCGGCACGATGAAGCCGACCGCGCGCTGGTGGCGTTTCGCCGCAGTTTCCCCGACTACCGGATCAGCGACGAGTGGTTGCGCAAAGTCGAGCGGCGCGCACCCTGATGCGGATCAGGCCGGCGCGAAGGCCGGCCAGGGCCAGGCGCCGCTGCGCAGGCGCTCCAGCCAGAACACCGCGATCTGCGTCTTCACGTCGGTCAGCCGCCCGGCGCGCAGTTCGTCGATCAGCCAATCAAGGGTGACCAGTTCCACCTCGAGGTGCTCGTCAGGGTCGAGCCTCTGGCCGACGTGCTGGAGGCCGCGGCACAGATAGAGGTCCATCACCTCGTTGGCGAAACCGATCGCGGGGTGGATGGTGGTCAGGAACGCCCACTCGCGGGCCCGATAGCCGGTCTCTTCCGCGAGTTCGCGCTTCGCGGTGACGAGCGAGGTCTCGCCGGGGTCGAGCTTGCCGGCAGGAATCTCGATGAAGGTTCGCCCGAGCGGATAGCGGAACTGGCGCTCGACGACAATGCGGCCGTCATCGAGGAGCGCGATCATGGCCGCCGCGCCCGGATGCTCGACGAATTCGCGCCCGGCGAGCGCACCGCCGGGAAGACGGGCCACGTCGCGGCGCAGGCGCAGGAAGATGCCGTCGTAAACGACGGCCGTCTCGACCGCCACCTCGTCCAGATTGCGCGCCACGGCGCGCCCGCTCAGGAACCCAGGATCTGGCGGATCGCGTCGATGCAGGCGTTCATCAGCGGCCCCGGAATCAGGCCGATCAGGAGCACCAGCGCCCCGTTGATCGCGAGCGTCGCGCGCGCGCCCTGACCACCGCCGATCACGGCCGTGTCCGTGGGCTCGTCGAAGTACATCACCTTGACGATGCGCAGGTAGTAGAAGGCGCCCACCAGAGACATCATCACCGCGAATACGGCGAGCCAGACCTGCCCGGCATTGACCACTGCCTGGAGCACGATGAGCTTGGCGAAGAATCCTGCCGTGGGCGGGATCCCGGCGAGCGAGAACATCAGGATCAGCAGCACGAACGCAAGCCACGGGCTGCGCCGGTTCAGGCCCCGCAGGTCGGTGATGTCCTCGGCCTCGAAACCCTTGCGCGTGAGCAGCTGAATGACGCCGAAAGTGCCCAGCGTCGTGAGCACGTAGATGATCACGTAGAACATCGACGCGCTGTAGGCCGCCGCCGCCGAGTTCATGTTTCCGCCGACCACACCGGCGCTCAGGCCGAGGAGCACGAAGCCGACCTGCGAGATCGTCGAATAGGCGAGCATGCGCTTGAAGTTGCTCTGCGCGATCGCGACGATGTTCCCGACACCCAGCGAGAGGACCGCGAGGATGATCAGCATCTGCTGCCAGTCCCCTGCCGCGGGCAGAAGCCCTTCGACCAAAAGGCGGAACGCGATCGCAAACGCGGCGATCTTGGGCGCACCGGCGATCAGCAGGGTCACGGCCGTCGGCGTGCCGTGGTAGACGTCCGGCACCCACATGTGGAACGGCACCGCACCGAACTTGAATCCGAGTCCGGCCACGATGAACACCGTACCGAACACCAGCACGGTCTTGTTGCTCTGCGCCTCGCCGAACGCTCTGGCCACGGCACGGATGTCCAGGTTGCCGGTGCCGCCGTAGATCATCGAGATGCCGTAGAGCAGGAAGCCCGAGGCGATCGCGCCCAGCACGAAGTACTTCATCGCCGCTTCGCTCGAGAGCGGCGAATCACGCCGCATCGCGGCCAGCGCATACAGCGAGAGCGACATCATCTCGAGGCCCATGTAGAGCACGAGAAGATTGGCCGACGAGATCATCACCATCTGGCCAAGCAGCGTAAAGAGCGCGAGCGTGTAGAACTCGCCCTTGTGCATGCCACGCTCGATCACGTAGCCGCGCGCGTAGATGATCGTCGCGGCGATCGCCACCTGGCTGCACAGCTTGAGCATCGTCGAGAATGCGTCCGCGACGTACATCCCGTTGAAGGCCGTCTGGGTCCCGGTTCCCAGCTGCGCCAAGGTCGCGGCGAAGGGGAAGAAGAGAGCGAGAAGGGCCAGTCGGTCGATCGCCGTGCGCCGCCCTTCGGGAAGCAGGGCGTCGGCCAGGAGCACGACGACTGCCGCGATCAAAAGCGAGATCTCGGGCAGCGCAGCCAGCAGGTTCAATTTGTCCATTTCTCTTTACTTGATCTTGGAAACCGCGACATGCTTGAGCAGCGCATCGACCGATGCGTTGGTCACGTCGGTGACCGGCTTCGGATAAAGGCCCATTGCCAGGACCATGACCGCCATCACGACGAGCGTCCAGAACTCGCGGCGATTGACGTCCTGCAGCTTGGCGACCTTGTCATTGGCGACCGCGCCGAAGATCACGCGCTTGTACATCCACAGCGAATACGCGGCGCCGAGGATCAACGTGGTGGCCGCCGCGAAGGCGACCCAGAAGTTGAACTCAACCGCACCCAGGATCACCAGGAACTCGCCCACGAACCCGGACGTGGCCGGCAGCCCCGCGTTGGCCATCGCGAAGAGCATGAAGAGCGCGGCAAACTTGGGCATCGTGTTGACGACGCCGCCGTAATCGGCGATCTGGCGCGAATGCATCCGGTCGTAGAGCACGCCCACGCACAGGAACATGGCGCCCGAGACGAAACCGTGCGAGATCATCTGCACGATGGCGCCCTGCATGCCGAGCGTGTTGAACATGAAGAACCCCAGCGTCACGAAGCCCATGTGGGCCACCGACGAGTAGGCGATCAGCTTCTTCATGTCGGCCTGCACCAGCGCCACCAGTCCGATGTAGACCACCCCGATCAGCGACAGCGTGATCATCAGCCACGCCAGCTCGTGGCTTGCGTCAGGCAGGATGGGCAGCGAGAACCGCAGAAAGCCGTAGGCGCCGAGCTTGAGCATGATCGCCGCCAGCACGACCGAGCCTCCGGTCGGCGCCTCGACGTGCGCGTCGGGCAACCACGTGTGCACCGGCCACATCGGCACCTTGACCGCGAAGGCGAGGAGGAAGGCGAAGAAGATGAGCACCTGCTCGTAGAGCGTGAGCGGCATCGCGTGCCAGTCGAGGATCGCGAAGGACCCCGAGGACAGGTAGAGGTAGATGAGAGCGACCAGCGTGAGGAGCGAGCCGGCAAGCGTGTAGAGGAAGAACTTGAAGGCCGCGTAGACCCGGTTGGCCCCGCCCCAGACGCCGATGATCAGGTACATCGGGATCAGCGTCGCCTCGAAGAACACGTAGAACAGCAGTCCGTCGAGCGCGCTGAACACGCCGATCATGAGTCCCGAGAGAAACAGGAACGAAGCCATGTACTGGGCCACGCGCTCCTTGATCACCTCCCAGCCCGCGATCACCACGATCACGTTGATGAACGCCGTGAGCACGACGAACCATACCGACAGGCCGTCGACGCCAAGGTGGTAATTGGCCGAAAAGCGTTCGATCCACGGGGCCTTCTCGACGAACTGCATCGAAGCCGATGTCAGGTCGAAATCGAAAATGAGCGGCAACGTCGCGAGAAAGCCCAGCAGGGCCCCCACCAGAGCCACGGTGCGCACAACGTTCGCGTTGCGATCGCTGCCCAGCGCCAGCAGGGCCAATCCGAAGAGGATCGGAATCCAGATTGCTGCGCTCAGTATTGGAAACGATGTCATCTGTCTTGGTCTGTCTTATGGTCGACGGGTTTCAGCGCTGGATCAGGGGAATCAACACGAACAGCAACAGCAGGCCCACCCCGAGAATCATCGAGATCGCGTAGCTGTTGATGCGGCCGTTCTGCACGAGCCGCAGTACACCGGAGAACCACCCGACGAGGCGCGCGCTGCCGTTGATCGCGATCCCGTCGATCAGCCCCTGGTCGCCACCCTTCCAGAGTCCCTGACCGATGAGGCGTGCGCCCCCGGCAAACACGACCTCGTTGAAGCGATCGAAGTAGTACTTGTTCATCAACACCTTGTAGGCGAAGCTGAAGGTGCGTGCGAACGCCTCGGGTACTTTCGGATTCACCATGTAGCAGTAGTACGCAGAGGCAACCCCCGCGAACGCCAGCCAGAAGGGCAAGGTCTGGAAGGCGTGCACCCCGAGCGCCGCCCAACCGTGGAACTCCTGCGCGATCTCGGCCATCGCCGGGTGGTTGGCCCCCACCATGAGCACGTCTTTGAAATAGTCACCGAAGAGCATCGGGCCGACGGTGTACAGGCCGATCAGCATCGAGGGAATCGCCAGCAGGATCAGGGGAACGGTCACCACCGCCGGCGACTCATGCGGCTTGCCGCCGTGACCATGGTCATCATGTCCGTGCGCCGCCGCACCGTGACCGTGCGCGTCGTCGTGGCCGAAGCGCTCCTTGCCGTGAAAGACCAGGAAGTACATCCGGAACGAGTAGAAGGCGGTGACGAAGACACCCGACATCACCGCAAAGTACGCAAAGCCGGCACCCGGCACCTGCGCGTACTTGGCCGCCTCGATGATCAGGTCCTTCGAGTAGAAGCCCGAAAAGAACGGGGTGCCGATCAGGGCCAGCGAGCCGATCAGGGAGGTGATCCAGGTGATCGGCATGTACTTGCGCAGTCCGCCCATCTTGCGCATGTCCTGCTCGTGATGCATCCCGATGATCACCGAACCGGCGCCCAGGAACAGCAGCGCCTTGAAGAACGCGTGCGTCATCAGGTGGAAGATGGCCACGCCATAGGCCGAGGCGCCAAGCGCCACGGTCATGTAGCCCAGTTGCGAAAGCGTCGAGTAGGCGACGACCCGCTTGATGTCGTTCTGGACGATGCCCAGAAAGCCCATGAAGAGCGCCGTGATCGCGCCGATCACCATCACAAAGCCCAGCGCGGTGTCGGTGAGTTCGAAGAGCGGCGACATGCGGGCCACCATGAAGATCCCCGCGGTGACCATCGTCGCCGCATGGATCAGCGCCGAGATCGGGGTCGGGCCTTCCATCGAATCGGGCAGCCAGACATGCAGCGGAACCTGGGCCGACTTGCCCATCGCGCCGATGAACAGGCAGATGCAGGCCACCGTGAGCAGCGACCAGGCCGTGCCCGGCAGGAGTTCGATCGTCTTGCCGGCGAGATCCGGCGCGGCCTTGAACACGGTCGCGTAGTCGAGGCTGCCAAAGTGCGCGAGCACCAGGCCGATGCCCAGCAGGAAGCCGAAGTCGCCGACCCGGTTCACTAGGAAGGCCTTGAGGTTGGCGTGAATCGCCGTGGGCCGCGTGTACCAGAAACCGATCAGCAGGTAGGACATCAGCCCCACCGCCTCCCAGCCGAAGAACAGCTGGAGGAAATTGTTCGCCATCACCAGCATCATCATCGAGAAGGTGAACAGCGAGATGTAGCTGAAGAAGCGCTGGTAGCCGTCGTCGTCGGCCATGTAGCCGATCGTGTAGATGTGCACCATCAGCGAGACGAAGGTCACCACCGACATCATCGTCGCGGTCAGCGTGTCGATCTGGAATCCGACCTCCAGGTTCAGCGCCCCGATCGTCGCCCAGGAATACAGGGTTCCGTTGAAGGTATGGCCGGCCAGCACGTCGGAGAGCGTCCAGACGGACGCGAAGAACGACACGGCAACGCCGATGATCGTCACCCAGTGCGCTGCGCCGCGGCCGATGCGCCGGCCCCAGAGTCCCGCAATGATGGCGCCCACCAGGGGGGCGAATGCTGCTAGCAGATAGGCTGTCTTCATTCTTTGACCGTCTCAGTCGGGTGCCCGAAATCCGGGGTCTTCCCTCGTTAGCCCTTCAGGCTCTCCAGTTCCCCGATTTCGATCGAATCGAGGTTGCGGAACAGCGTTACCAGGATCGCCAGACCGATCGCCGCTTCCGCAGCCGCCACGGTCAGGATGAAAAACACGAACACCTGCCCGGCGGCATCGCCGAGGAAGTGCGAGAACGCGACGAAGTTCATGTTCACCGCGAGCAGCATCAGCTCGATCGCCATCAGCACGATGATGACGTTGCGCCGGTTCAGGAAAATTCCGACCACGCCGATCGCGAACAGGATCGCGCCGAGCACCAGGTAGTGAGCAAGGGTAAGCGTCATGACTTCTCCGTGGGCGTGGCGCGCGGAGCAGCCGGCATCTTGACCAGCCTGACCCGATCGGCGGCCTTGGTGCGAACCGCCTGCGACGGATTGTTGTAGCGCACGTCCTTGCGCTTGCGCAGCGTCAGCGCGATCGCCGCGATCATCGCGACGAGCAGGATCACGCCGGCGAGCTCGAACGGATAGACGTAGTCGGTGTAGAGCAGCCTGCCCAGCGTTTCGGTGTTGCTGTACCCCTCGGGCAGGGCCGGTGCGTCGGTCCCCTTGACCCCGGAGAAGGAGTGAACCAGCACGACGGCGAGTTCGAGGATGATCACGACTCCGACAAATGCGGCCGCCGGCAGGTTGTTCCAGAAGCCCTGTCGGGCCGAGTCGATCCTGATGTCGAGCATCATCACCACGAACAGGAACAGCACCATCACCGCGCCGACGTAGACGAGCACGAGCACGATCGCGAGGAACTCGGCCTCCATCAGCATCCAGATGCAGGCCGCCGAGAAGAAAGTGAGCACCAGATGCAATACGGCGTGCACCGCGTTGCGCGAGGTCACGACGCGCAGCGCCGCGTACACCGTGATCAGTGCAAAAACATAGAAAAGAATCGTTTGGGCATCCATATCAATTCGCAATGCTCGGTCACCTGCCTTGGGCCCCGGGATTCCTGCCCCCGGGAGTCACCGCCGTACGCCGCGCGGTCCGGCCTCGGGTCCTACCGATATCGTGCGTCCGCCTCCCGGTTGGCGGCGATCTGTTTCTCGTACCGATCGCCGATCGCCAGCAGCATTTCCTTGGTGAAGATCAGATCGTCGCGCGACTCTCCGCAGTATTCGAAGATTTCGGTCTCGACGATCGAATCCACCGGACACGATTCCTCGCAAAACCCGCAGAAGATGCACTTGTTCTGATCGATGTCGTAGCGCGTCGTGCGCCGCGTGCCGTCGGCGCGCTCCTCGGACTCGATGGTGATCGCCAGCGCCGGGCACACCACCTCGCAGAGCTTGCAGGCGATGCAGCGCTCTTCGCCATTGGGGTAGCGCCGCAGCGCATGCAGGCCGCGAAAGCGCGGCGAGATCGGCGTGCGCTCTTCGGGGTACTGCACCGTGATGTTGCGGGAGAAGAAATACCGCCCGGTGAGCTTCAACCCCTTGAACATCTCAAGGAGCATGAAACTCGAAAAGAAATTCTTGACCTCTTCCATTTACGTTTTCCTGCCCTTACTTCCAGATATTCAGTGGAGTCTGCATCCAGATCGCTACCACCACGAGCCAGACCAGCGTCACCGGGATGAAGATCTTCCAGCCCAGTCGCATGATCTGGTCGAAGCGGTAACGCGGGAACGA